>JBGASX010000040.1:0-42833 GCA_044229445.1 Gemmatimonadales bacterium
GAGCGCGGCGATGGCTGGCTCGCGACCGCGGTGGCGGACGCCGCCCAGCAGGCGCTCGGACGGGAGTCGTGCACAACGGTAGAGGTTCCGGCGCCCGGCGGCGGCTCGGCGGCCGTCTTCCTGGAGGTGTACGCCCGCCGCCCACGCCTGGTGATCTTCGGCGGGGTGCAGATCGCCGTCGCTCTCGTTCCGCTGGCCAGGGCGCTCGGCTACCGGACCATCGTTGCCGACGGGAGGCAGTCGTTCCTCACCCGCGAGCGCTTTCCCGACGCCGATGAACTGCTGCTCGCCTGGCCGGAGGAGGCGTTCAAGAAGGCCGGCCTCGACCGTGCGACCTACGTCTGCGTGCTGTCGCACGACCCCAAGTTCGACGAACCTGCCCTCGACATCGCGCTTCGGTCGGACGCGCGCTACATCGGTGCGATCGGCGCAAAGAAGACCCAGGTGGCCCGGCGCGAGCGTCTCCGCGCGGCGGGCTTCACCGACACCGACCTGGCCCGCCTGCACGGACCGATCGGTCTCGACCTGGGTGGCCGGTCCCCGGCGGAGACGGCGCTCGCGATCCTCGCCGAGATGACGATGGTGCGGTACGGGACGACCGGCCGGACACTGACCCCGGCGTGAGCGGCGCCGCGGGCAGGACTGCCGGCACTCCGCGCCATGTCTTCCTGACGGGCGGAACCGGCTACATGGGCCGGCGGCTCGTCGCCGCCCTCGCGGGACGCGGGCACATCGTCCGGGCCCTCGTCAGGCAGGGATCGGCCGCGCGGCTCCCGGCCGGCGCGCTCCCCGTGATCGGCGATGCGCTGCACGGCCTCTCCTATGCCGCGCAGGTGGCGCCGGCGGACACGTTCGTGCATCTGGTCGGCGTCGCCCATCCGAGTCCCGCGAAGGCGCGGGAGTTCCTCCGCGTCGATCTCGCGTCGGTCGAGGCCGCGGTCGCTGCGGCGAGCACCGCCGAGATCCGGCACTTCGTGTATGTGAGCGTCGCGCATCCGGCGCCGACCATGCAGGCGTACGTCGCGGCGCGGATGCAGGGAGAACAGATCCTGCGCGCGAGCGGATTGCCGGCGACGATACTCCGGCCCTGGTACGTGCTCGGGCCGGGACACTGGTGGCCCGTGGTGCTGCAGCCGGTCTACTGGGCCGCCGAACGGCTGCCCGGCTCACGCGAGACGGCCCGCCGCCTCGGCCTGGTCACCATCGGCCAGATGATCCGGGCCCTGGTCCATGCCATCGAAGAACCGGTCGCCGCGCTTCGCGTCCTCGACGTTCCTCACATCCGCCGGATACCATGATGCGTTCGCCCCGGATCGGCCTGCCGCTTCTCCTTACGATCCTCGGCGGGACCGCCACGCCCGCCGTCGCCCAGCGTGACACCCTGCCCCTCCGCCCCGCGCTCCGGCTCATCGACCAGTACGCCGAAGGGATGATGGTGCGTGCCGGTACGCCGGGGATGTCGCTGGCGCTGGTCGATCGCAACGGGCTCATCGCGGTGCGGAGCTACGGCTACGCCGACATCGGCCGGAAGATCCGGGTCACCCCGGCGACGCGCTTCGAGATCGGTTCGATCTCCAAGTCGTTCACCGCGATCGCGCTCATGCAGCTCCGGGATGAAGGCAAGTTCGATCCCGCGAAGCCGGTGCGAAGCTACCTGCCCTGGTTCACACCGTCCTCCCGCTGGCGGCCGGTCACCGGGCACGATCTCCTCACCCATACCGCCGGCCTCCCGGCCGACCGGGACGACATCCCGTCCTCCCGCGCCCAGGCCTACATGGCGCGCGAGCGGACCCTGGGCTCCGCGCCGGGAACCCGCTGGGCCTATTCGAACATCGGCTTCCAGGTGATGGGTGTGCTGCTGGAAGGGCTCGAGCACCGAGCCTATCCCGGTATCATCCGGGACCGGATTCTCGCGCCCCTCGGCATGGACGCCACCGAAGCGGAGTTCACCCACGCGACCCGGCCCACGCTCGCGATCGGCTATCTGCCGCTCTACGACGACCGGCCGGAGCGTCCCGGCGATCCGCTGGTGGAAGGCACCTGGATCGAATACGGCTCGGGGGACGGCGCCCTCGTCTCCAATTCGACCGAGCTCGGCGCCTACCTCACGATGCTCCTCAATCGTGGCGCGGGGCCGCACGGACGGGTGCTCTCGGAGGCAGGCTACACCGCGATGATGACGCCGCATGCTCTCACCGAGCGCGGCGGCGATCACTATGGGTACGGCATGTTCTTCGGCACGCTCGACAGCCTGCCCGTCTTCTATCACAGCGGCGGCATGATCGGGTACACCAGCTACCTGATCGGCGTCCCCTCGCTCGGCATCGGGGCGGTGGCGTTCGTGAACGGACCGGGCGAACCGGATGACGTCGCCCGCTTCGCGCTCGAGACGCTCGCGGCAGCGGGTCGCGGAGACTCGCTCCCCGACCTCCCCGCGGAGACACCGCCGTGGGTGGTGCACGAGGCGGCGCAGTATGCCGGCCGGTTCCTGTCGCCCGCTGGAGACTCGCTCACCTTCGTGGCGAGTGGCGACTCGCTGCTGCTCGTGCGCGGTGCGCAGCGGGACCTCCTGCTCCCGCACGGCCGCGACCGCTTTCTCGGTCCGGCGCCGGAGTTCGCGCTCTATCCCATCCGCTTCGGTCGCGACGCGAAGGGGGTGACGGAGGCCTGGTACGGAGACCGGTGGTTCGCCGGTACGGCGTACAGGGGACCGCGGCGCTTCACCGTTCCCGCGGCATGGAAGACCTACACCGGCCACTACCGGATCATGCAGCCGTGGGAGCCGAACTTCCGGGTCGTCATCCGGAAGGGCGCCCTGTGGTGGATCGGCCCCGAAGGGAACGAGGAGCCGCTCACCCCGACCGGACCGACGAGCTTCCGCATCGGCGAAGCCGGTTCGGCAGAGACGCTCCGATTCGACCAGGTCGTGGACGGCCAGGCGCTCCGCGCGACCCTCTCCGGGATGGCCTACTACCGCTATTTCACTCCCTAGGCGCGTCGGATCCCGCACGCGCCTGACAATTCACCAGCCCGGCGCGGCCCGCACGGCCGCGCCCTCACCCGCACCCCAAGCGACGGTCTCATGCGCCTCCCCCTGATGCTCGGCCTCCTCGGTCTCACCGCCTGCGGCGGGCCCACCTACGACGTCGTCATCCGCCACGGCACCGTGTACGACGGACGCGGCGGGCCGGGCGTCGCGGCGGATGTGGCGATCATGGGCGACAGCATCGCGGCCATCGGCGATCTCTCGAAGGCGAAGGGCCGGAGCGAGATCGAGGCGAAGGGGCTCGCGGTCGCGCCCGGCTTCATCAACATGCTGAGCTGGGCCAACGAGGCGCTGCTGGTCGATGGCCGCTCCGAGAGCGACCTCCGCCAGGGCGTGACCCTCGAGGTGTTCGGCGAGGGCGAGTCGATGGGACCGCTCAGCGACAGCATGAAGGCGGAGGCGCGGAACAGCCAGGGCGACATCAAGTTCGACATCACCTGGACGACGCTGGCCCAGTACCTCGACGCGCTCGTCGCGAAGGGGATCTCGACCAATGTCGCCAGCTTCGTCGGCGCGGCGACGGTCCGCCAGTACGTGCTCGGCCACGATCCCCGTGCCCCGACCGCGGCGGAGCTGACGCAGATGGAGGGGCTGGTCACCGCGGCGATGAAGGATGGCGCGCTCGGCGTCGGCTCCTCGCTGATCTACGAACCGGGGATGTTCGCGACGACCGAGGAGCTGACGGGCCTCGCGCATGCGGCGGCCGCCGAGGGCGGGATGTACATCTCGCATATCCGGAACGAGAACGACTCGCTGCTCGATGCGGTGGACGAGTTCCTCGCGATCGCGAAGAACTCGGGCGCACGCTCGGAGATCTATCACCTCAAGGCGGCGGGACGCCCCAACTGGGACAAGATGGATGAGGTGATTCGCCGGGTGGAGGCGGCACGCGCCGCCGGGCTCGCGATCACCGCCGACATGTACACCTATCCCGCGAGCGCCACCGGTCTCGATGCGGTGATGCCCGGCTGGGTGCGGGCGGGCGGCTTCGACGCCTGGCGGACGCGGCTGCAGGACCCGGCGGTGCGGCGCCGACTCAAGGCGGAATGGAAGGCGCGGGGCGGAGCGTTCATCGGGTCGGGCGGACCGGAGGGCGTGCTGCTCGCCGGCTTCAAGACCGATTCGCTCAAGCCGTACACCGGCAAGCGGCTCTCCGAGGTCGCCGCGCTCCGGAAGACCAGCCCCGAGGATGCCGCGATGGACCTGATCATCGCCGATCACAGCCGGATCGAGTGCATCTATTTCACGATGTCGGAAGACAACCTGAAGAAGCAGATCGTGCTGCCGTGGGTGAGCTTCGCCTCGGACGCCTCATCGCTCGCCCCCGAGGGTGTCTTCCTCAAGTCGAATCCCCACCCCCGCGCCTACGGCACCTTCGCGCGGGTGCTCGGCAAGTACACCCGGGACGAGAAGGTGCTCGCCCTCCCGGACGCGATCCATCGTCTGGCGGGGCTCCCCGCCACCAACCTGCACATCGCCCGGCGCGGATTCCTCGCTCCGGGGTATTATGCGGACGTGACGGTGTTCGATCCCGCCGAGATCCGCGATCATGCCACCTTCGAGCAGCCGCATCAGTATGCGACCGGGATGAAGCAGGTCTTCGTCAACGGGGTGCAGGTGCTGCGGGATGGCGAACACACCGGCGCCAAGGCGGGACGGGTGGTGAAGGGACCAGGGTCAGCGCACTGACCAGAGAGGCAGCAACCATGTTTTCACTCGAGGGACTCGTCGCCCTGGTGACCGGCGCGGGGAGCCAGGCCGGGATCGGGTTCGCCACGGCGAAGCTGCTGGCGCGCTCGGGCGCGTCGGTGGCGATCACCTCCACCACCTCGCGCATCGACGAGCGCAACGCCGAGCTCGCCGACCTGGGGGGAAAGACCTGTGGCCTCGTCGCCGATCTCACCGACACCGCCGACCAGCGGCGGCTGGTCGAGGGAGTGCGGGCCGCGCTCGGGCCGGTGGACATCCTGGTCAACAACGCCGGGATGACCCAGGTCGGCAGTCCCGAGATCACCGGCGAGTTCGGCTCGCTCACCGACAGCGACTGGGAACTGACCCTCGAGCGGAACCTGTTCACCGCGATCGGGCTCACCCGCGCGCTCCTGCCCGACATGCTGGACGAGGGCTTCGGGCGGATCATCAACGTCTCCTCGGTGACCGGCCCCCTCGTGGTCAACCCGCGCTCCTCGCCGTATGCCACCGCCAAGGCGGCCATGGTCGGCCTGACGCGCGCGCTCGCGATCGAGACGGCGCGGAAGGGCGTCACGGTCAATACGGTGGCGCCGGGCTGGATCGCGACGGCCTCGTCCACCGATCAGGAGCTTGCCGCCGGGACCAACACCCCGGCAGGGCGGCCCGGCACGCCGAACGAGGTTGCGGCGATGATCGGCTTTCTCGCCTCACGGGAGGCGAGCTACGTGACCGGTCAGATGTTCGTGGTCGACGGCGGCAACACGATCCAGGAGTACAAGGGCCCGCCGGAGGGATGGTACTGATGAGTGAGTGGGCCAGCCGAGTCGTCCTGATCAGCGGCGGCGCGGGCGGGATCGGGCGCGCCACGGCGGAGAAGTTCCTCGACGCCGGTGCCTCGGTGATGCTCGCCGATCAGGACCAGGCGCGGCTGGAGGATGCCGCCGGCGCGCTCGCCTCCCGCGGGGCGGTCGCGATCATCCCTACCGATCTCCGCCGGGTCGCCGATTGCGAGCAGATGATCCGGGTGACCCTCGAGCGATTCGGCCGGCTCGATGCCCTGATCAATTGCGCCGGACTCTGGGTGGAGGGCCCCAGCGAGTCGATGACCGAGGAAGAGTGGGACCGGGTGGTCGACGTGAACCTGAAGGGCACCTTCTTCGCCTGCAGCCGGGCGATCCCTGCGCTGGCGCAGAGCGGCGGGAACATCGTGAACGTCGCCTCGGATGCGGGGCTCGTCGGCAATGCCGGTGCGGCGATCTACTCCGCCTCGAAGGGTGGGGTGGTGCTGCTCAGCAGGGCGCTTGCGCTCGAGCTCGCGCCGCGCGGCATCCGGGTGAATGCGCTCTGTCCGGTCGACGTCGACACCGCGATGCTCGCCTATCAGGCGGAGCGGTACGGGGGCGGCAACCCGCAGGGCTACCGCGAGGCGTTGCTCAACAGGTATCCCCAGAAAGCAGGCGCCCGTTTCCTCCGCGCCGACGAGGTCGCCGACGCGATCCTCGCGATCGCCTCCCCCCGGATGGCGGGGCTCACCGGTGCCGCGATTCCACTCGACTTCGGGATGACGGCGGGGTACTAGGGGCCGGTGCCGGTGGGTTGCCGGCCAGCTCATCGATTCGTCGGCCGGGCCGCGAGAGATCGCGGCCCTTCTGCTCAGAACTCGGATGGGGCTGCACACTTCCAGGGCCAGGCCGCGATGAATCACGGCCCCACGGTTCAGCACTCAGATAAGGCTGCACACCTCTTCGGCTCGGCCCCGTAACATTTCGGGAGCGATGCACCGTTCTTCAGGCGCACCCCGTAAAATTTCGGGCGCGATGCACAGCATTTCAGGCGCACCCCGTAAAATTTCAGGCGCGATGCACAGCATTTCAGCCGGAGTGCACAGTATTTTTTCCACACCCCGCAGTTCTTCGGTCGCACTCCACACCGTTTCGGCCGGGCTGCACAGCATTTCGGAGTGACTGCACACTCCTTCGGCCGGCCTGCACAGTCCTTCGGTCGCGCTGCACAGTATTCTGGGCGGGCTCTCCTGCCCCAGGGCCGGGCTGCACGGCATTTCGGCCCGACGGCACACTCCTTTGGCCGGTCTGCACAGCCTTTCGGGCGCCCTGCACACTCCTTTGGCCACGCTGCACAGCATTTCGGGCGCTCTGCACAGCCTACCAGGCAGGGTTTCCACCGTCGTGAGCGCTCCCGCACGCGCGGACGGGCGAGAAGCATTGTGTGCCTCCCGCCCGTCCGGCTGTCCGCCCTCCCGCCTCTAGTGCTGTGCCAGCACCGGACCCGGCGCGACCACCTGCATCCCGTACCCATCGGAGAGCGTCTTCAGATAGGCCACCACCGCCGACTCCTCCTCCGGCGTCAGTCCCAGGTTGCCCAGTTCGTCGACGTTGACGTTCTCCGTCACTTCCGGAGCGGGCCAGCAGTTCACCCCGAACTTCGGGGCGCTCACGGCGGCGCAGTTCGGCAGCACGTCCCGGGTGTTGTAGAAGTGGACCACCTGCTCCAGCGACTTGAAGACGCCGTTGTGCATGTAGGACTTGGCGCCGCCCGGCGTGCCCCGCTTGTCGAGGTTCCGGAGCGTCGGCACCTTCTGCTTGCCGTACTCGCCCGGCTCATGCCGAAACCCGCCGATCCCGAAGTCCTTGAACGAGGGATCGAGCTGACCGGCGGGATTCGCCGGATTGGCGGGGACGCCGATGTTGTCGTAGGTGTAGTCGGTGAAGAGTGCCCGCTCACCCGCATTGGGATGACAGCCGGCGCACCCCGCCTTGCCCACGTACAGCGCGAAGCCCTGCATCTCCTTCGGGGTAAGCTGCGCCCGTCCGGCGACAAAGGCGTCATGCTTCGAGCTGAAGCGATTCACCTCGGGCGAGTTCTCAAAGGCGGCGATCGCGAGCGCGATCCGGTCGTACTCCTGGTCCACCCGGGCGCGATCCTCGGCGGACAGGGTGACGGTGACGTTCTCCCGCTCGCAGAGCCGGTCGGTGTTCGAGGGGAACCGGATATTCAGGATGTTGCGGCCGAAGGCCGTCAGATAGGCGATGGCATAGTCGGACCGCGCGATGCGGTAGACCACGCAGGCACGATCCGGCAACGCCTGCTCCACGGGGTTCACGAAGGGACCCTGCGCCTGTTCGGCGGCAGGACTGCCGAGACGCGCGCCGGTGGCCCGGCCATCCCAGAAGTTGCCCCCGACGTAGGTCCCATCTTCTTCATTGAAATACAGCACCGGACTCGGCGTCGCGTACGCGGCGCTCGGCGGCTTCCGGTTTCCGAAGCGCGAGTCGACCGAGCCGGGCATCACGGCGCCGGCCCGATTGATCGCGGGACTCGGCGCGGTGAAGCCCCAATTGGCGTCGTGACAGGTGGCACAGGACTGATTGCGTCGAAGCGAGAGGTTCTTGTCGCGGAAGATGCGCCCGCCGACGAGTGCCATCCCTGCCGCCGAGGCGGAGTTGGTGGAGGCCTGGATCACCGGGGCGCTCGCCGCCGAGTCGGGGGTCATCGGGCCGCGATCGCAGGCGGCTAGGATGGCGGAGAGCAACAGAGGGGCGTGTGACAGGGCGCGCGAGAACCTTCGCATGAGCGACTCGACCGGGCGTTGTGGAGTATGGTTGGCGGACGCGTTCATGAATTCGCAACCATCGTACCGTTTCGGTACAGGTCCACGCGCAGCCGGGGTGCCCTGGCCCCGGTTGCGCTGGTCAACTTGTTGGAAATGGAAGAGTTGGGTCGACTCGCAGGGGGGAAAGTCCGGCGGGAGTACCACGAAAAAGGCGATTCACCGATAGGGAATCGCCGTTCCGAGTCATCGATTCTGTCGTGGGGTCACCACAGGAGCGCGAGGAGTGGTTCGCTATTGGGCGCCAGCCTCCCCGATCACCGCCCGGATGTCCCGGGCCCACGCTTCAGCGTCATCGGGCGGCCGGAACGACCAGGAGACCTTCGACTGCCCGCTCCCCGCACTGATGATCACCCGGTCGCCGTCGCGCCTCACGTCCGTGGCCTTGCGGGTCGCCGCGGTCAGGTCGAGGCCGACCTTCTCGTTCTTGTGAATGAACACGCTCGACTTGGTGACCAGGATCGAGGCGTCCCGGTCCTCCCAGCGATTGCCGCGCGTGCTCCGCGAGTAGTAGGTGTAGCGGAAGACCTGGTCGTCGGCCCGGTGGACGATCGATTCGGCCTCGAAGCGGCTGGCCAGATCGGGGGGCAGCGTGGCGGTGGTCCGATGGCAGGCCACGCCGACGGCGAGAATTGTGAGGACGGATGAGAGGCGCATGAGAGGCATCGCAGTCCGGGATGGAAATGAAGCGCGGCTAGTGCGCCGCCGCGCCGTGTGAACCGAGCAGCGCCGCGGCCGCGGCGATGGCGTCGTGGCTGCCGGTCACGGCCACGAGGTCCCCGGCAGTGAGCCGCTCGCTCGCCTCGGGAAAGGCGATCCGCCGGTCGCCGCGGAGGAGTGCCACCACCGACGCCCCGGTGCGTCCGCGCAGATTCAGCTCACCGAGCGAGCGGCCGTCGCCCTCCGAACGCTCGCCGACGCGGAGCGGGGCGAAGTCACCCAGTCCCGGCAGCATGCGGCGCACCGGCTCGAACTCGACGGTCTCGCTGTGCGACTGCTTGGCGAGCGTCGCCACGATGAGCTCGGCGCCGGCGCGGAAGTGGCCGAACAGATCGGTGGCCCTGCGCCAGAATACGATGCCGAAGAGGAGCAGCACCAGCCCCAGCACGGCGAGACCGCTGAGCGGCGGGAGGAAGGGCTGGGTGACCACGACGAGCGGCCCGCCGGTCGCGAGGATCGCGGCGACCTGCACCGCCACGCTCAGCACTCGCCTCGGCGAGCGGCCGTTGTCGACCTTGCCGCTGGCGGAGAGCGGGACCACGATCTCACCGAGCTGATCGCCCAGCGTGCGGGTGACCCGCAGGATGCCGATCAGGAAGGGCGTCACCAGCGCGAGGGTGACGAACGCCACCAGCCACGAGGCGAGCACCGGACTGATCCCGTATCCCAGGGCGAGACCCACCAGCTTGCCGCGGAGATAGGAGCCCGCGAAGACGAGACCCGCGATTGCCACCGCATCCATGGCGAGCCACTTCGCCGCCGAGCGGACCCGGACCCAGGGGGAATGTTCCCGCGGTGCGGTGCGGAGCGCCTCGACCCACGCGCCATAGAGGGATGCGACCATCTGCACCCGATGCGGCAGGGCGCGATCGACCCGTTCCGCGACGCGATCCGCCACCCCGGCGAGCCAGGTCGAGAGGAACGCGGTCACGATCGAGACCGCGACCGCTGCCGCGACGAAGGCGCGGGGGACCGCGCCCAGCGTGGCGCCGACGCCGGCGAGGATGAAGGAGAACTCGCCGATCTGCGCCACACTGAGGGCGGCGCGGATCGCGGAGCGAAGACTCTGCCCGGAGAGGAAGACGCCGAGGGTGACCGCCATCGGCTTGCCGATGAGTACGACGGCGAGCACGCCGACCGCGAGCGGCCATTCGGACACGAGCAGGCCCAGGTCGAGCTGCATGCCGGTCGCGACGAAGAAGATCGCGGCGAAGACGTCGCGGAGCGGCCGGACCGCCTCCTCCACGATCCTGCCACCGCCTGACTCGGCCACGAGCAGTCCCGCGAGGAAGGCCCCCAGCGCGACCGAAAACCCGGCGGCCCCCGCGAGAAACGAGAGCCCGAAGGCGAAGCCGACCATGGTGATGAGCATGGTCTCCCGGTTGCGCAGCCCGATCACCCAGCGGGCGGCGCGCGGCACGATCGCCAGGCCGATGACCAGGAAGAGGGCGAGCACACCGATGAGCCGGCCCACGACCCCGGCGAGCGCAGCGCCTGACAACCCCTCCCCCGAGGCGGCGGCGGTGAGCAGTGCGATGATGACCATGGCGCCCATGTCCTCGAACAGCGTGAGGCTGACCACGGTCGGGCGGAGCTCGGGCCCCAGGGGATGGGTCTCGAGGACCTTCGCGAGAATCATGGTGCTGGAGACCGCGACGGCGCCGGCGAGAAAGGCGCTGGCGAGCGGGCTCCAGCCCATCGCGCGGCCGGCCCCGAAGCCGAGGGCGAGCATCAGGCCGATCTCGACCAGCGCCGCGAGGCCGGCGGCGGGGCCGCTCTTCGCCAGCCGGTCGAGGCGGAACTCGAGCCCGATGCTGAACATGAGCAGGATGACGCCGAGTTCCGAGAGCAGGTGGATGATGTGCTCGTCCGTCACCCAGGAGGGCGGCACGCTCGGGCCCACGATGACGCCGGCGACCAGGTAGCCGGCGACCACCGGCCAGCGGAGCCGCTGGAACAGCAGGGCCACCGCGCCGGCCGACACGAGGACGACGGCGAGATCGCGGAGGAAGTGCTCGAGCGCGTTCATGACGGAGAATCTAGTGACGCCCGGACGGCGGCAATCAGGTCGACCGGCGTGAACGGCTTGGACAGCACCGTGGCGTTGGCGAGGTCGAGACCGCGCTGCAGGACTTCCTCGTCGGCGTGCCCGGTGATGAACAGCACCGGCAGCTTCGGCCAGCGGCTCCGGGTCCATGCGGCGAGTTCCGGCCCGCTGCCGCCCGGCATCACGACATCGGAGATCAGCAGGTCGATCGGCGGCCCCGCGTCCGCGAGGAGCGCGCGGGCCGCGGCGGGGTTCGCGGCCTCGACGACGGCGTAGCCGTGGGAGGAGAGCACCCGGCCGACGACGAGCCGGATCGCGGGCTCATCCTCGACGATCAGCACCCGCTCCCGGCCCCCCACGACGGGGGCGGCCGGCGGCGGCGCGGCCGGCGCCAGCGTGGCCGCCGCCATCCGGGGCAGGCAGATGGTGACCATGGTCCCCTGACCGACCCGGCTCTCGATGCAGGCGTCGCCGCCGCTCTGCCTGACAATGCCGTAGACGGTGGACAACCCGAGCCCCGTGCCCTTGCCGATCTCCTTGGTGGTGAAGAACGGCTCGAAGGCCCGGAGCCGGATCGCCTCCTCCATCCCGACGCCCGAATCCCGCATCTCGAGCAGGACGGCGCCGGCGGTCGGGATCTCGAGACCCGAGGGCAGGCCGGTGGAGTCGGGGGCGGCATTCCGCGTGGTGATCGAGAGCGTCCCGCCCCGCGGCATCGCATCGCGGGCATTCACCGCGAGGTTGACGATCACCTGCTCGAGCTGCCCCCGGTCCACCTGCACCAGCCCCAGGTCGGCCGCGAGATCGCAGCGGATCTCGATGTCCTCCCCGAGGAGGCGGTGCAGCAGCCGCTCCGCCTCACGAATCACCTCGTTCATGTCGAGCACCACCGGCTGGAGCAGCTGGCGCCGCCCGAACGCCAGCAGCTGCCGGGTGAGCCCGGCGGCACGGTCCGCCGCCTTCCGGATGTTGTTGAAGTCGTGGGCCACCCCTCCGGCGAGCTGGCCGACCGCCTCCATCCGCTGGGCCTGGCGGAGCTTCGCCTCGAGTTCGCGCCGCTCGGTGACGTCGAGCATGCTGCACGCGACCTCTTCCGTGCTTCCATCCGGCCGAAGCCGGGGCTCGGCACTCACCAGCAGCCAGACCCGATCCCGGCTGCCGGGCCGGCTGAAGCCCATCACGACGTTCTGCACCGCCCGTCCCGTCGCGAGCGCCTGGGGCACCGGGTGCAGCTCCACCGGGAAGGGGGACCCATCCTCACGGATCACGTTCCAGGCGCGATCGAACGCACTGCGCGCGAGCAGCTCCGTCTCGCTGACTCCGAGCATGGCCAGGGCCGCCGGATTCGCCATCGTCGGCCGGCCGCTCGCGTCGTGCACGACGACCCCGACGTGCAGCTGGTTCATCACGCTCCGGAACCGCGCCTGCCCCCGTTCGGCCTCGAGGGCCCGCTCGAGCCTCGAGTTCTGGCGGTCGGTGATCCACTCGCGCGCGAGGATGAGCGCGGTCGTCGCGACCGCCGTCACCGCGAGCACGCTCAGCACCGGGGTCCACTCCGACAGCGCCACGATCACCACCAGGCCGTAGACCACGACGCCGAGCAGGAGCGGCATCAGGTTGCGCGGCACCCGGTGCGGCGTCGCGGTCTCCTGGATGTCGGCGGGCGTGACGGGATTCCCCCAGAACCACTCCGTGGCGCGGATCATGATGAGGTAGCCGATGGCCAGCGGCACATCCGGCCATTCGACCTTCGACCAGGTGATCACGGTCCCGCTGAGCTGATAGCTCAGGTCGCCGGCGAGATAGACCAGCTGGCCCGTCGCCACCATGCGCAGGACCCGGCCGACCCCTTCCCCCCGCTGACTGAGCAGCAGCGGGACGAGGACCGTGAAGATGAGCAGGTCGCCCATCGGGTAGGCGTACAGGAGCACCCGGTGCCACAGCAGATCGTCCGCCTGCGAGAGCGGGGCGACGATGTAGAGCCAGGTGATCGCCCCGCCGGCGAGGATCGTGATCGCGGCATCGAGCGCGATGCGCCAGCGTCCCGCGCGGTCGACGCGCTGGATCGGAAAGGCGAGCATGCCCCCGATCGCGAAGGGATAGCTGAGCAGGTACGGAATGTTGGACCACGAGTACTCCGGCTCGATGCCGAGCACGCTCTTCTGCCAGAACCAGATCGCGGTCCCGACCGAAGTGGCGGCGAAGGAGCCGGCGTAGAGCAGGAAGGCGCGACGGAACTGCGGCTCGAGCGCGGCGCGAGAGGCGCGGTAGAAGGCCGCCGTCGTGGCCAGGCTGAGGGGGAGAAACCCGAGCAGTCCGAAGGCGTCCCGGAAGGGGCTCGGACTGGGCAGGAAGATCTGGAGGACGAGATAGACGGCGATGTAGCCCGCGGTCGTCCGCACCCAGATGCCGAACCGCGGCGAGGCCGCGTGGCCGGAGGCGACGCGCGTCCCGGCGGACGTCATGTCAGCGCCGGGATTCGATCAGATTGCGGAGCTGCCGGAGCACGCGGTGCTGCGCCTGTCCGTTCCGGACCGCGAGGAAGATCGTATCGTCACCGGCGATCGTCCCGATGACGTCGCCCCAGGCCAGCCGGTCGATGGCGACGGCGACACGGTTGGCTTCCCCGGCCGGCGTATGCAGCACGCAGAGCGCGTCACCCGCCGCCTCCGCGGTCAGCACGCCCTCGACGATCCGCCGTTCATCCGGATGCTCCGGCTCGGCGCTGACGCGGGCGGGGCGCTGATAGGCCCCATCGATCTTCACCAGCTTGAGGGAGGTGATGTCCCGGCTGACGGAGCTCTGGGTGACCTTCCAGCCTTCCGCCGAGAGCGCGTCGGCCAGCTCCTCCTGGGTGTGAATCGGCCGGGTGCTGATCAGCTCGAGAATCTTGAGATGGCGCTTGCGACGGTCGCCGCTCATGGGCCCCCGCGCGACCCGCCGCGGCCGGCGAGCCGGTCGATCGCGCCGTCGAACTTCTTCTGCTCCCGCGCGGCCCAGGCGCGGCAGGCACGGAGCCGGGCGCGCACCGTCGGCAATCCGAGATTGCCGAGACCGCCCGTGCTCCGCCGCCGGCCGATGATCTCCTCGGTCGCGGGCTCCCGCCACCAGTCCCCTTCCTTGATGGCGGCCGCGACTTCGCGATAGGCGGAACGGAAGGCCCGGCCGCTTTCCACCCGGCGCATCACTTCGTCGGTCGCGAGCGGTCCGCCGCTCAGGATGTTCCGGCCGATCGCGGCATCGACGCCGAGGCGCGGGACCGAGACCGCGAGCATGGAGAGCATCCCCTCCAGCCGGTCGACGCCGCGCATCACCGGCTCCTTGATGAGCTGGAAGTCGCGATGATAGCCGCTGCCGAGCTTGCCCTTGATCTGGAAGACGGTGAAGAGGTCGCCTTCGAGCGCGGCGGCCCGGCTCCGGGTGAGCTCGAAGAGGTCGGGATTCCGCTTGTGCGGCATGATGCTGGAGCCGGTCGCGAGATCGGGCGGCAGCACCAGGAAGCCGAACTCGTCCGACGAGAAGGTGATGACGTCGGAGCTGAGCTTCGAGAGCTCGTGGCCGAGCTGCACGCACCAGAAGAGCACGAGCGCCTCGAGCTTGCCGCGGCCGTTCTGCACCTGGGCGACGTTGTGCTCGAGCGCGCCGAAGCCGAGCGCCCTGGCCGCGGCTTCCCGCTTGAGCGGGAGGGGTACGCCGTAGCCGGCCGCGCTGCCTAACGGCGAGCGGTCGACCTTGGCCCACACCGCGGGCGCCGATTCCACCGTGTCGAGGATCCCCTCCGCAAAGGCGGCGGCCCAGAGGCCGGCCGAACTCGGCATGGCGCGCCGGGTGTGGGTGTAGCCGGGCCAGAGCACCCGCTGGTACTTCTGCGCGAAGATGAGCAGGCTTTCGGCCAGGTCCAGGGCCCCGCTGCTCAGCAGCAGCAGCCGGTCCTTGAGGTAGAGGCGGAGATCGCAGGAGACCTGATCGTTCCGCGAGCGGCCGGTATGGACCCGCTCCCCGACGGGGCCGACGTTCCGGGTCAGCCAGTCCTCGACGGCGGTATGCACGTCCTCGTGCTCCGGGGTCACTTCGAGGCGACCCGCATCGACCTCACGGAGCGCCTGCCGCAGCCCGGCGCGAAGCCGGAGGTATTCCGCCTGACTGAGCAGCTTCGACGCGCGCAGGCCCTCGATGTGGCCGAGACTCCCGAGGATGTCCCACGCGATCAGCCGCCCGTCCCACAACCGGTCCTCGGCGGCGGTGTAGTCGAGCATCTGGCGGTCGAGCGAATTGCTCGACGCCCAGAGCGTCGTCGTCACCGGCGAGGCGGCCGGCGCGGCGGGAACGGCACGGGACCTGGGCGGCTTGCGGCTCATGCGAGGTAGGCCTGGGCTAGTTGACGGTAGAAGAGGCGCGCCGCCGAGACTTCCGGCAGATCGACGTACTCGTCAGGAGTGTGCGAGCGACGGCTGGTTCCGGGCCCGCACTTGATGGCATCCCGGTCGCGCAAAAATACCCAGTCGGAACAGGTAGGTGAACCGAACGGCTTGCCCTCGGGGCGGGCCGCCGTGGCCAGGGCCAGGAGCCGGGAGCCGGGGGGCGTCTCGCAGGGCACCAGCCGGTCGGAGGTCACGACCACCTCGACATCGAGCGCGGCCGCGAGTTCCGCGGCGAGTTCGGCGTGGCTCCAGTTCGGGGTGCTGCGGACATCGAGCACCGCGCGGGCCACCGGTGGCGTGACATTCCGGCTGATGCCGCCCTCGAGCATGGTTGGCGTCGCGGTGGCGATCCCCAGGATCGGATGCACCCGGTCGCGGAAGAGGGAAGGCAGCTTGGCGATGTTGCGGCCGAGCTCGACGATGGCGTTGGTGAAGTCGGGGTTGTCCGCGGCGTACCCGGCGTGCCGCTGCACGCCCCGGGCGACGAGGTCCACCATCATGAGTCCGCGCTGGGCGATGGCGACCTCCAGGTTGGTCGGCTCGCCCACGACGGCGGCGTCGATCGGCTCGAGCCGGGCCACCGCCGTCCCCATCGTGGTGTGCTTGGTCTCTTCCTCGAAGCCGAGGATGACGAGCAGCCGGCCGGCGTCGGGCCCGCCTGACTCGGCGAGATCACGGGCCGCCATGAGCATCGAGGCGACGGAGGCCTTCGCGTCGCCCGAGCCACGGCCGTACATCCGGTCGCCTTCGATCGTGGGCTCGAAGACCGGACGGGTCCACCCCTCCCCCGCCGGCACGGTGTCGAGGTGCGACACGAACGCCAGGGTCCGGCCGGGGCGCCGGCCGGGAATGGTGATGGCTACCGAGGCGTCGTCGCGGGTGACCGCGAGTCCCGCCGCGCGCGCCCACTCCTCCAGCCACCGGGCGATCGTCTCCTCGGTCCCGCTGACCGAGTGGATCGCGACGAGGTCGCGGAGGAGGGCGACTTCAGGGAGCGAGGTCCACGCCAAGATAGGTCGCCTTTTCCTTGCGGCCGACGATCATCGTTCCGCATCCCGCGCCGGTGAAGACCTCCAGCAGGATGGAATCCGGCAACCGGCCATCAATGATATGGGTACGCTCGACGCCGCCGGTGGCGGCGCGGATGCAGGCCTCCACCTTGGGGCGCATGCCCCCCGCGATCGAGCCGCTCTGCATCAGATTGGCGAGATCGTCGGGGTCGGCGAAGGTCACCAGGCTCGAGGGATCGTTGCGATCGCGCAGGACGCCGGGCGCCCCGGTGAGGAAGATGAGCTTCTGCGCCTTGAGCGCGGTCGCGAGCGCCTCGGCCACCGTGTCGGCATTGACGTTGAAGACGTTGCCGTCGCTGTCGCCCGCGAGACTGGCCACCACCGGCATGAAGCGGGTGGAGAGCAGGGTCTCGAGCACCCGCGGATCGACGCGGTCGACGTCGCCGACGTGGCCGTAGTCGACCTCGCGGGAGACGCCCGCATCGTCCACCACCTTCACCGGCGGGCGGCGGCGGGCGCTGATGAGATCGGCGTCGACGCCGGAGAGCCCGACGGCCTGCACCTCATGGGCGCGGAGCGAGGCGAGCAGGTTCACGTTGAGCGAACCGGCGTACACCATCTTCGCGACTTCGAGCGCGGAGTCGTCGGTGACCCGGCGGCCGGCGACGATGGTCGGCTCCTGGCCAAGGCGGCGCGAGAGCGCGGTCGCCTGCGGGCCGCCGCCGTGCACGACGACGATGCGGATGCTGAGCGAGGAGAGCAGCCCGAGCTGCTGGGCCACGCGGTCGAGCGCCTCGGTGTCGGCGAGGACGTCCCCGCCGAGCTTGACGACGAAGACGTTGTCGCGATAGGCGCGCACGTAGCGGAGCGCGCCCTTGAGGCCGGTGATGCCCTTGGATGGATCGATGGTCATGGTCGGTCGTGGGTTCAGGTCTTGCCAAGCAGCGACAGCAACAGCGCGCGCTGCACGTGCAGCCGGTTCTCGGCTTCGTCCACCACCGCGGAGGTGGGTCCATCGAGCACCGCGTCGTCGATCTCCACGTTGCGGCGCACGGGCAGGCAGTGCATCACCGTCGCCTGGCCGCCCCGCGTGGACTTGAGCCGCTGCGCCGTGAGCTTCCAGTCGCGGAGCCCGGCACGGAAGGCGGACTCCTCTTCCGGATGCCCGAAGTGCTTCACCGCTCCCCAGGACTTCACGTACACCACGTCGGCGCCGACCACGGCTTCATCGGGGTCGTTCATGATGTGCACGAACTCGCCCCCGCGCGCCTGGGCGATCTTCCGGATGAGGGCCGTGTCTTCCGCGTCGAGCTCATAGCCGTCGGGCCGGCCGATCACGATCTCCATCCCCTGGTGGGCCGCCGCGAGCGCCGCGCTCGCCGGCACCGCCGTGGGCAGCGACTTGGGATGCCAGCCCCAGAGCAGCACGAAGCGCTTGCCGCGGGGATCGCCCAGCTTCTCGCGCAGCGTCATCGCGTCGGCGAGCTGCTGGCAGGGATGGCGGCGCACCGACTCCATGTTGATCACCGGCTTCTCGCAGTAGCGCGCGAAGTCGCGGACGATGCGGTCCTCGCGCACCGCGCTCCAGTCGCTGCCGCGCGGGAACGACCGCACCCCGACGACGTCGGCGTAGCGACCGAGCACCTGGGCGGCGTCCTTGATGTGCTCGACCGTGGTGCCATCCATGACGGCGCCCGGCTCGGTCTCGAGGCTCCAGCTGCTCTTCCCCGGCTCGAGCACCACCGCATGCCCGCCATGGAGGAACATCGCCGTCTCGAAGCTGGTGCGGGTGCGGAGGCTCGGGTCCATGAAGACCATGGCCATCACCTTCCGCTCGAGTCCGCCGAGCACCTCGCCCCGCTTCACCTTCGCGGCGAGCGCCAGGAGGGCGTCGATCTCCTCGCCGGTCCAGTCCTCGACGGTGATGAAATCGCGCTTGCTCACGCCAGCACCTCCTTGAGGGCCGTCAGCAGCAGATCCGCTTCGGCGCGGGAGAAGCCGAGCGGCGGAATGAGCCGGAGGATCGCGGGATCGCCCGCCGTCCCGGTGATCACCCGCTTCGCGAAGAGCGCCTTCTGCACCTCGGCGGCCGGCCGGTTGAGCCGGAGCCCGAGCAGGAGCCCGCGCCCCTCGACCCCGGTGATGGCGAGGCCGCAGAGGCGACGGGCCTCGGTGCGCAGGTACTCGCCGACCTCGCGGGCGTTGGCGATCAGGCCTTCGCTCTCGATCACATCGAGGGTCGCGAGTGCGGCGGCACAGGGCACCGGGCCACCGCCGAAGGTGCTGCCGAGATCACCGGTCTTGATCGAGGCGGACACCGCGTCGGTCGTCACCACCGCCCCGATCGGAAGCCCCGAGGCGAGCCCCTTGGCCATCGTGAGGATGTCGGGGATGACCCCGTACGCCTCCGCGGCCGTGAACGCCCCGCAGCGGCCGACGCCGCACTGCACCTCGTCGTAGATCAGCAGGACGCCGTGCTCGGTGCAGAGCTCGCGAATCTTCCGGAGGAAGGCGGGATCGCAGGCGCGGGCGCCGGCCATGCCCTGCACCGGCTCGAGGATCACGGCCGCGACGGTGGGATTGATCGCGCGATCGAGGCCGGCAAAGTGGTTGAACGGGATCTTGCGCGAGAGCGGCATCCCGGCACGCACCGCGCCCTCTTCGTACTTGGCGCCGTCGGTCACCGCGAGGCAGGCGACGGTGCGGCCATGCCACCCTCCTTCGAGGGAGACGATCGCCTTCCGGCCGGTCACCTTCCGCGCAAGATGCAGCGCGTTCTCGTTGGCCTCCGCCCCCGAGTTGCAGAAGAAGACCTTCCCGAGCGGATCGGGACAGAGCCGCGCCAGCCGCTCGGCCAGCAGTTCCCGATTGGGATGCGGCACGGCGGTCGAATAGAAGAGCAGCTTCTCCGCCTGCTCCGCGATCGCGCGGACGACGGCGGGATGGCTGTGTCCCGTCGACGAGACGGCGTGCCCGCCATAGGCATCGAGCCACTCGTTGCCGTCGGCATCGATGAGCCAGGAGCCCCGGCCGGAGACGGGACGGACGGGGAACTGCGCGTAGACGGGAAGCAGCGCGGAGTCGGACGTCAGCATGGGAACATTCCGGCGAAACCGAGCCCCGCCGTTTCGGGGAGGCCGAGCGAGAGATTCATGGCCTGCAGCGCCTGCCCGCCGGCGCCCTTGACCAGGTTGTCGATCACGATCATTACCTGCGCCTCGCGCCCGTCGGTGGACTGCGCCGCCTGGATGATCGCGTAGTTGGTGCCGACGATGTGGGTCAGCTCCGGCGCCTGGTTCACGAGGCGCACGAAGGGACGGTCCTTGTAGGCCGCGCGGAAGAGCGCCGGTACATCGGTGGCCGGCGCCGCACCGAGATCGAGGTGCAGCGTGAGATGGATGCCCCGCACGAACGGCCCGGAGTGGGTCATCAGCCGCGCGCGGGCACCGGCATCGGCGCGCCAGGTGCGCCAGCTGTGGAGGATCTCCGCCTCGTGCCGGTGATTGAGCACCGAGTAGGCGAACATGTTGTGGGCCCGGGCCGGGTGGTGCGTGGTCGGCTTGGGGTGCACCCCGCTGCCGCTCGAGCCGGTGACCGCGAAGAGCGACGGGATCGCCGTGAGCCCGGTCGAGGCGAAGGGATAGAGCGCGAGCTGCGCCGCCGTCGCGAAGCAGCCGGGCGCGGCGAGCGCCGTCTTGCCACGCAGCGCGGGGCCGAGCACATCGGCGAGTGCGTAGGTGAACTTCGGCACCAGGTGCGGCGCGGGGTGCTGCCCGTAGTAGCGGGCGTAGAGCTCGAGGTCGCTGACCCGGAAATCGGCGGCGAGATCGATGACCAGCGCGGGGTCGGCGGCGAACACTTCTTCGGCCACCCTGGAGCTCTCACCATGCTCGAGGGCGAGGAAGACCACATCCGCACCGCGAGCGGCATCACCCGGCGACGCCCCGGAGAAGCGCACGTCGGTGAGCGGCGCGAGCGCCGGATGTACGTCGCCGATCGGCGCACCCGCCTGGCTTCGACTGGTGGCCACGACATCGCCGACTTCGGGATGCTGCAGCAGCAACCGAAGCAGTTCGCCGCCGGCATAGCCGGCGGCGCCGATCACTGCGACCCGGAGCGACATCAGACGGTAGCGGCCTCGGGTTGCCGGCTCTCCAGCGCGGCCCGCACCACCTCGACCAGCCCCTGCGCATCCCGCAGCGCATTGTGCGCCGGGAGCTGCAGCTCGGCCTTGATGTAGTCGCGTCCCACCTCGTTGTCGGTCGCGGGACCGGTCAGCACCGTCACTGGCAGCCCGAAGAGGTCGCGCATGAGCGTCACCGAGCCCCAGCAGCCGACCGGATCGGGGGCCGCCATGACATAGGCCGCGCCGACGCCGGTGAGTTCCGGATCGCGCAGGATGTCCTGCACGCCGTACTCGCCGAGAATGCCGTCGCCGAGTTCGGCGACGATCACGTCGGGCTTGGAGGCGCCGAGCCGGTTGAAGATCCCCTTCGCGGCGGTCACGGTGAGGCCGGCGCGAGTGGTCGCGATGCCGGTGTCGTTGAAGGTGAGCGAGGCGACCGCACCGGCATCGAGCATCGAGAGCGAGTCCCGCATCAGCGAGACGCCGGTGAGCTTGCATGCCGCGACGCGGAGCCCGGAGCGCGAGAGGCCGCGCACCAGCTCGGTGGCCGCCACGGTCTTGCCGGCGTTCATGCAGGTGCCTGCGACGTAGACGACGGGGACGTTCCCCTCGAGCCGGTCGGCGAGCGGCACCGAGTGATCCTTGATATGCGCCGGACGTCCGATGCGGTCACCGAGCGCCGGGAACGACAGAATCGCCCCCAGCACCTCGGCCTTGAACGGGGCGCCGTTCTCCGGCGTCGCGGAGGTGCACTTCCCGAGGATGCCGCCGAGGTTGAGGACCTCGATCGTATCACCGACGGCGATGGTGCTCGGCACCACGCCGGCGTAGCCGCGGAGCGCCCGGCGGTGTCCCAGCGTGCCGGCGAGCACGTCGCCGGCCCGGAGCGAGACCATGCGGCCGCTCAGATCCTCGACCGTGTTGTAGCTCGGCTTGTCATGCAGGATCCGCACGGCGAGGACGTATCCCTCCGCCGCGACGATCTCGTCCCCCACGATCACCTCGGAGGCGAGGTGGGCGTTCCGGGTGGACGACGAAATGCGATCCAGGCGAATGCGCGTGGTCTTGACCATCGGGACTCCTTACTTGGCGGCGACCTTCGCCGCGAGCAGTTCGGGGATCGCCGAGACGCGGCTGAAGGCGCGCGCCTCTTCGCCGGTCCAGAGCCGGTTCTCCTCGCCGTAGGTGGCGACACTCCGGTCCATCATCGAGTACGGACTCCGGGTCCCCACCACCTGGAACCGCCCCGGGGCGACGAGCACTCGGGTATCGCCGGTCACCCGCTGCTGGCTGCTGGTGATGTAGGCCTCGATGTCGCGCAGCGTCGGGTCGAAGTAGTGCCCCTCGTGCAGCCGGTCACCGTAGAAGGTGCCGAGCTGGTCCTTCCAGAAGGCCTGCCACTTGGTGAGCACCAGCTTCTCGAGCTCGCGATGGGCCGCAATGAGCAGCAGCGCCGCCCCCGCCTCGAAGCCGATCCGCCCCTTGATGCCGAGCGCCGTCTCGCCGACATGGATGTTCCGGCCAAAGCCGTAGGTCTCGCCGAGATCACCGAGCTGACGGATCAGGTCGGGCCCGCTGAGCGCCACGCCGTCGATGGAGTCCGGCACGCCCTGCTTCCAGCCGATCACGATCTCGCGCGCGGCGGGAGCGGTGGCGGGGGGATCGAGCAGCTCCGGCGGCGGACCGGCCCAGGTGTCATGCGTCCAGCCTCCACCCCAGGTGGTGCCCCAGAGACCACGGTTGATCGAATACGATCCCGCCTTGGGCGGCACCGGGAGCTTGCGGGCCTCGAGGAAGGCGATCGACTGCTCGCGGGTGATCGCCTGGTCGCGGATCGGGGTGACGATCAGCAGCTCGGGCGCGAGCACCCGGAAGGCGATGTCGAAGCGGACCTGGTCGTTGCCCGCGCCGGTGGAGCCGTGGGCCACCGCGGTGGCGCCGATCGACCGCGCGGCGTCGATCACCGAGAGCGCCTGCTGGGTCCGCTCGGCGGAGACGGAGAGCGGATAGACCCCGCCGCGCAGCACGTTGCCCTGGATGAGATAGCGCACGAAGCGGTCGAAGACCGCCTGGCGCGCGTCAATGGTGTGATGCTGGACCGCTCCGACCGCGCTGGCCTGCGCGGCGATGGCGGTGAGTTCCTGGGCGGTGGCGCCGCCGGTGTCGACGTAGACGGTATGCACCGTCCACCCCTGCTCCGCGAGGTGCGGGACGCAGAAGGAGGTATCGAGGCCGCCCGAGAAGGCGAGGACGAGAGTTTTCATGGCGGGTAAATATGCATTATGCAATTTCAGGCGCAAGGGCGCCCCGCGCTTGTCCCCACGGCCTCCTGCCGGATAGTGTTGCCCTCGACGCGCCGGCGCGGCAGGAGGTCGCCACCGGTCGCGTCGCCCACCCACTGCGTGGCCGGCTCGGCCGGCCTGGAGCACAGCGATGGCCCCCGATGATCCCGATTTCTCCGATGTGAGCGGCGGCAGTTCCTCGACCGCCGATGCCAAAGGCGGCCGCACCTACACCATTGCCAAGGGCGACAGCCTCTCGAAGATCGCCAAGCACTTCTACGGCGACGCCAAGCAGTGGAAGAAGATCCATGAAGCGAACAAGGACATCATCAAGAATCCCGACCTGATCTTTCCTGGCCAGGTCATCAAGATCCCCGACGCCTGAGCCAAGCGAGTCCCCCATGCGATACCCGATCCGCCGCTCCACCGCCTTCCTGCTCGCCGCGTGCGCACTCGGCGCCGCCGCCTGCGGCAAGAAGGAAGCCCCCAAGCCCGCGGAGCCACCCGCAGCCGTTCAGCCCGCTCCCCCGCCCGCCCCGCTCGCCGTGGCGTCGATCGACCTCGGCAAGAGCGTCGATTCGCTGAAGAAGGTGACCGCCGCCGCCGCGACCTTCGGCGTGAAGGACACGATCTACGCCTCGGTGAGTACCACCGGCGCGGGCAGCAACGCGACCGTCGGCGCGAGGTGGAGTTTCGTGAAGAAGGACGGCAGCCTGGTGCCGGTGAATGAATCGTCGCAGACGATCACCACCACCGGACCATCGGCCACCGAGTTCCACATTGCCAAGGCCACGGCGTGGCCGAAGGGGACCTACCGGGTCGAGGTGACCCTGAACGGGACCTCGGCGGGCACGAAGGACTTCACGGTGCAGTAAGCCGTTACCACCGCTCCGCGATCAGCTTCACGACCTCCGCGAGATGGGCCACATCGCGGAGGTCGATCGTTTCTGCAGGGGAGTGCGAGTAGCGAAGCGGCCAGCCGATTGCCACATCGGGGACGCCCCACGGGAGAAAGGTGGAGCCGTCGTTGCCGCCGCTGGTGGTGCCGTACTGCAGCGGAACGCCGTGGGTCCGGGCGAGCATGCGCAGCGAGTCGACCAGCGGCGCAGGCGCCGCGGCGCTGTTATCGAGTGCCCGGATCACCGGGCCCCTGCCGAGCGGGGCGTAGGCGTAGGCCCGCGGCTCGAGCGGAGCATCGGAGGACACGAAGGTGTCGATCGCGTGAACGCGGGCCGGCCTGAGTCCCAGCGCATTGGCCGCCGCCTCCGCGCCCTCGAGGCCGATCTCCTCGCGCACGCTGAACACGAAGGTCACCGCATGATGCGGCTTCGCAGGGTCGAGGCGGCGCATCGCGAGCAGGAGCGCGGCACAACCCACGCGGTCGTCGAACGACCGCCCGGTGGCCCGGGCATTCGCGAGCCGCACATACCGCTTGGGCATCGTCACCATCGATCCGATGGTGATCCCGAGCGCCTCGGTGCCGGCCCGGTCCGCGGTGCCGACATCGACACGCAACTCGCCGGGGCTCCGCCTGACAACGGTCGAATCGCGCGGCGGGAAGACCCCTGGCACGATGCCGTTCGGCGTGTGCACCAGCGCCGGCTCCGCTTCATACAGCGAGGGGAAGAACCCACCCCGCGCCTCGAGCAGGAGCTGGCCGTCGTCCCGCACCCCCTTCACCTCGAAGCCGATCTCGTCGAGGTGCGCGACGAGGACCACCAGGGGATCACCGCTCCCGGCGGTCACCCAGAGGTTGCCGGCCGTGTCCGTCTCGGCGTGCGCCCAGGCCGGAAGCAGGCTCCGTACCAGGTCGCGCACCGGTCCCTCGCGGCCCGAGACGCCGTACGCCTCGACCAGCGGTGCCAGCACCCGTTCGGCATCACGCACCGTGATGGGCGCCTGCGCGATCGCCGCGCTCGAGGGCGTCATGCAGAGGAGGAGCGCCATCCAGGATCGGCGATTCACCGGGCACCTCCGATCCATGCGGCGATCCGCTGCCGGAGCGCAGTGGCGTCATCGAGGGAAACGGTCTCCACGGGCGTGCCGACGTAGCGGACCCTGAGCCCCCAGACCTCGTACCCCCCGAGGCTGGCCGAGTCAGGCGAGGCCGGGGGCTTGGCGGGATCCCCGGCTCTCCCCTCGAGCAACACCACGGAACTGAAGGGGCCACGAGTCTTGCCCAGGGTGAGCAGACCGCGCCGAGTGAAGGACTGCTCGACCACGAAGGCGACGACGACGCTCCCGCGTGCCGGGCGGGCGGTGAAGGCGGCTTCGAGCAGCGCGGCGCAGGCGGCGCGCCTCCCCGCGACTGGAGAGGCGAGCAGTTTCTGCCCGTAGCGCTGGGGGACCTTGGTGCGTGTGACGGGGGCAAGAACCTCGATGCCCAGCGCCGCCACCTGTGAGGCGGAATCGGCGCCGACATCGACGTAGGCATCATCGAAGGTGAAGGGTGCCTCTCCGACATTCCGGCCCCGGGTGAGATGCGTCGAACGCACCCCGACCACGCCCTCCACCGGCCGTTTCCTGCCGAAGACCGTCACGCGCTGTCCCTCGACCTGCTGATCCGCGAGCGGGCCAGGGTTCGGCCCGGCACGTCGCAGCGTGAGGTAGCCATCGGGACGGATGCCCCCGACCACGAAGCCGGGCTCATCGATCGGGCAGGCGATGAGCGTTCGGGGCTCGCCGCTGCCGAGCGTGAGCACGACGTCGCCGGCGCGATCGCGCGCCGACCCCGGAAGCAGCGTGAGCAGGGTGTCCAGCGCCGCGCGCTCGAATCCCGACACCGCGGTCATGGCCGTGAGGCGGTAGGCGAGTTCGTCGAGCGACGGGGCCTGTGCGGCGGCCGAAGCAGCGGAGAGCGTCGAAAAGAGCAGCACCGCGAGCGGAGTGGCGCGCGCTGCGGCCGATGAGGAGGTAGGCATGCCGACAATAGTCACTCGCGAATCGCGAAGGCGCCAGCAGTGGCGGGTCCCGAGCCTCGCGGTGGCGCGTTCTACGTCCCGGGGCGCAGCGGCCCCTTCCCCGCCCCGGTCCGCGTGATGGCGGCGGCGATCTCGTCGAGGTCGTCGGACGTCAGCACCAGCGAGGCACCGCCGATCCAGCCGTCCACCTGCGCCGGCACCCGCGCACCCACGATCGCGCCGGTGACGCCGGGCCAGGCGAGCGTCCACGCGACGGCCACGGCCGCCACCGTGGTGCGGTGGCGCGCCGCGATGGGACGCAGAGCATCCCGGAGCGCGAGACTCTGCTCGATCCGCGGTGACTGGAACTCCTGGCCCTTGCGGCGCCAGTCGTCCGGCGCCATCTGCGCGATCCGTTCGAGACTGAAGCTGTCGGTGAGAATCCCCGTCTGCATCGGGCTGTAGACGATCACGCCCGTGCCATGGGCCGCGGACCAGGGGATCACGTCCGCGGCGGCGCCGCGACGAATGAGGGAAAAGGGCGGCTGCAGCGAGGCCACGTGACGCAACGCTTCGCAGCGTTCGAGCAGTGTCACGCTGAAGTTCGACACGCCTCCGAACCGGACCTTCCCCTCATCGATCAGCCGTCCCATCTCGGCCCACGACTCATCCACCGGCACCCCGGTCTGATCGGGCCAGTGGAACTGGTAGAGATCGATCCGCTCGATCCCGAGCCGGCGAAGCGACGCTTCGCACTCCCGGCGTATCGAAGCCGGCTGGAGATTCTGCTCCGGCTCCTTCCGCCGGTCCGCCGGATCCCAGGGGAGTCCCCCCTTGGTGAACACCAGCGGTCGCCGCGAGGAGCCCAGTTCCCGAAGCAGCTGACCGACGATCTCTTCGGAATGGCCCAGCCCGTAGACGGCCGCGGTATCGATCCAGTTGACGCCAAGCTCCAGCGCCCGGCGCATCGCACCGAGGGAATCGGCATCGTCCTGCGGGCCCCAGCCATAGGCCCAGTCCCCACCCCCGATCGCCCAGGCGCCGAAGCCGATCGTCGTGAGAGAGAGGTCGGTACGGCCGAGCGTCCGGGTTGGGAGCATCGTCGCGCTCACGCGTTGGAGAGGAAAGCCAGACTCGTCACCAGCAGGTCGGCCTCGAATGCCGCGCCATAGGCCACGACGCCGAGACGACGGAGCGCGGTGCGATCGAGCGCACGCTCGAGCCGCTGTGGCTGGAAGGAGGTGAACGGCACGAAGACACTCGCCCACTCGGCGGCGACCGCAAGCGGCGCCTGGTAGAGCTGCCAGGGGCGGATCGTGTCGCGGGTCCGGAGATGCAGGTAGTACGGCCCCGGAACGCCGCGCGTCCGGAGTGCGATGCCCTCGTAACGGCTCGCGTCAAAGGCGCCGTCATCGGCCGCGAGCGGCAGGGCGGCCTGGATGAAGCCACCGTTGTTCTCGAGCGAGACCGTTCCGCGGAGACGCAGGGCAGCGACGCCGTCGACCACGACTCGCTCGGCGCTTCCCCGCGAACGCCCACCCATCACCGTATCGGTGAAACCGACCCACCGCGTCCCGAGTGCCGAGCGTCCGTCCGCCAGAGCGAACTCGTCGATGACGAGCCTATTCAACCCGGACCTCGACTTCATCGCTCTGGGCGCCGGCCTGTGCCCGTACCCGGTGACGCCCGGGCTGAATCGCCCAGCGGCCGCCCGGAACGGGGCGGTCATCGACGTACCAGCGGAGCGGCTGTCCGTGCGGCGCCCCGGTCGCCCTGAGGGCGATCGTGGCGTAGCGCCCCTCGACGCCGGGCGGGATCTGATAGCGATCCCCGTCCTCGGGCGAGGTGATCGTGAGCCGCGTCGCCGCGGCGGGAGTAGCATGCGGCACTGGCGCCGGAGCCGCCTGCCTGACTGGAGGCGCGTTGCGCCGAGCGGCGATGGTCTCCGGATCGGTCGAGGCCCACTCATTGAACTCCGCCGGGAGGTGGACGATTCCGTCCGCGTGCCAGTCGCAGTGTCCCTTCGGCGCGGTCCCGGGAATGAAGTACTCGGTGGTCGTCGGGCACTCCGGTGAGGCGAGCAGACCGGACACCCGGCAGATCGTGTGTGCTTCGAGGCCGGCATCCGCCGCGGTGAGGAGATTGCCCGCGGGGAAGCGATTGGCGGTCACCAGCACGGCGCGATGCAGCAGCGGCCCCGCTCCGGTCACGCCACTCACCCCTTCCATCGGCCGGCCGCTGAAGTTGCCCACCCAGACGGCGACGGTGAAACCGCCGGTGACCGCGACGGCCCAGTTGTCGGTGAAGTGACGGCTCGTTCCGGTCTTCACGGCGGCCCGGAACGGCCAGTCAAAGGGTGTCGTCAGACCGAACCCGGGCACGCGCGCTTCAGGATCGGCGAGGACGTCGAGCACGAGCGCCGCCGCGCGCGGCGAGACGACCCGGGTCCGGTCCCCGAGGGGCGCGCCGGTTCCTTCGGCACTCACCTGCCACCGCGTCGGCGTCCACTCTCCCTGGCTGGCGAGCGCCCGGTAGCCGTTGGCCAGCTCGAGCAGGGTCACATCCCCGTTGCCTAACGCGAGCCCGAGCCCGTAATGCTCGGGACCGCGATCGAGGGACGTGAATCCCGCCCGCTGCAGTCCGTGCAGCAGCGTCGCGTAGCCGAGGCGATCCGCGAGTTCGACCGCCGGCACGTTGTAGGAGCTGGCCAGCGCCTCGCGCGCCCGGACCGGCCCGTGGTAGCGGCGGTCGTAGTTCCTCGGATGATACGGTCCCGAGGCCGTCTGGTACGTCGTGGAGATGTCCGCCAGCACGGTGGCCGCTGTCGTCCCGCGATCGAAGGCCATCGCGTACAGAAACGGCTTGAGGGCCGAGCCCGGCTGCCGGGGGCTCACGACCATGTCCACCTGCCCCGCGGTGTCGGCCCAGAAGTCGGGCGACCCGACCCAGGCGAGGATCTCCCCGGTCCGGTTGTCCAGCACCACCGCCGCCGCCTGACTGGCGCCGCGATCCTTGAGCTGGTCGACGGTATGGCGGACCTCGGCTTCGAGCTGCTCCTGCAGGCCGAGATCGAGGGAGGAGCGCCAGGCGCCCTGGAGCTGGCGATGCTCCGATTCCGCCCAGAGCAGGATCCGGCTGGTGAAATGGGGCGCGAGGAAGGGAGGCACGCCGGTCGAGGCGACGAGCGGTTCGCGGAGCGCGCGTGCGATCTCGTCCGCGCTGGCATACCCCGCCGCGCCGAGGGCACGGAGGCCCAGTTCCCGGCGCTCCGCCGCGCGGCTCGGCGCCACCAGCGGGTTCTGGCTCGACGGGGCACGGGCCAGCGCGGCGAGCATCGCCGCCTGACCGAGGCTCACCTGTTCGGGCGCCGCACCGAAGTAGAGCCGGGTCGCAGCCGCGACCCCGACCGCTCCCTGACCGAGCGGCACCCGATTGAGATACTGCTCGAGAATCTGGGGCTTCCCGAGATGGGCCTCGAGGCGGAGCGCCCAGAGCGACTGCACCAGCTTGTCCCCGAAGCCACGGCCCATCGGGTGCAGGAGGCGCGCGAGCTGCATGGTGATGGTCGAGGCGCCGGAGACGATGCGCCCGCTGGCGAGATCATCGCGGAGCGCCCGCGCCGCGGCCCGCGGATCGATGCCGTGATGGGAGTAGAAGCGCCGGTCCTCCACCGCGACGAAGGCGCGCGGAAGGTCGGGGTCCATCGCCGTCAGCGGCACCCATCGCGCGAGCGAGCCATCGCCCGCGCGGGTGGCCCGCAGGGTGACGCCGTGCCGGTCCTGGATCGTGAAGCTCGGCGCCGGATTCGGCGCGAGCATCTCGTCAGGCAGTGGCCAGGCGATCCACGCGCCGCTGGCCAGCGCTCCAGCCGCGAGCGCGCCTCCGACCCAGCGGACCGCCTTGCCAGCCATGCCCTACTTCGGCGTGACGGTGAAGAGGCCGCCGTCGCTCCGGCCGTAGACCGCCGGGTTGTACATCTCCTCGGCGTGGGCCGGCGGACGGATGAAGGTGCCCGGGGTCGTGGCGCGCGCCAGATAGGTCATCGTGTACGTACCCTTCCACAGCAGCGTCGCGGAGTAGAGCACCCGGTCGTCGCGCATTTCCTTGTGATCGAACGGCGACCACCAGCCGCTGTCCCAGCTTCCGTAGTACCACTGGTTCTCCTGTGAGGTCCCCTCCTCACCCTCCCCTTCGGCCTCCGCGGGGGTCAGGAACCGGTTCTTCTCGTCGACGCCGGGGCCTGGCGAGAGGCTCGCGGTGCGGAGACTCAGGTCGATCGCCTCGAGCCCGGCGGGAAGCGCATCATCCACGATGAGGAACTGGCGGTCCTCGGGGACGGTGATCCGGAGCCGGACCCGGACCAGGTCGCCCTCGACGACGCTCACGATCGGCTGCTTCGCGTCGTACTTCTCGTACCACCGTTCGACCCGGATGCCCCGATCCTCGGGGTTCACCGGCCGCTGCTTCGGGACCTCGTTGACCGTGAGGTAGTAGTAGATCGGCGAACCGGCGCCATCGGCGGCGAGCGAGAGACGCACCGCACTCTTCCCCTCGGCGCCGGCCGACATCAGTCCGGTGAGGGCCACACTCGAATCACCAATCGTCAGGCGCGCGGTGGCCGCGGTGGCTCCCGTGGAGGTGAAGAGCGCCCTCCCTCCACCCTTCACCGTGAACGGCCGCGCTGCACCGGCCTTCACCTTCTTGTCGAAGGCGGAGAGCGCGGAGACCGCCGCCGCGTAGTCCTGGGTGTTCCAGGGCGAGAGCGCCCCGGCACGGGACTGCTGGACCAGCGTCTCAACCAGCGGGCCGAGGAGCGCGTTGGCGGAATCGACGGCGAGCGTGGCCGTGAGCAGCCGGCCGACCGGCCGCACCCGCGACGTGAAGTAATGGTCGTAGCTGTAGGCCTGCTCCGGGACGCTCGCCCGGCGGCCTTCGATCTTCACGCTGCTCCAGATCGGCTGCAGCAGGCTCCGCGCGGCGCGGAACGCCTTGCGGCGCGCCATGACCTCCGCGAGCCGCACCCGATCTTCCCACGCAAGCTGCGCGGCGTTTCGCAGCAGTTCGTTCTCTGCCGCGACGTGCGGCCGGCCGAGGCGACTCAGGAAGTCTGCCGCGGCCACCTTGTCGCTGAGGCTCGCCTGCATGCGGTCGTACCACCCGATGACCGGGGCGCGGATCGGCTGGGGGTCGTCGAGCGAGGTGCGCAGGTACTGGCCCAGGCGCGCGAGGACACTGTCATCGACGGCGATCCCGGCCGCACGCGCCTCGATGAGGGTGATGCCGGCATAGGCGGAGAGCCAGGGCGTCGTCCAATCCTCGCTGCTCCAGTAGCCGATGCCACCATCGGGACGCTGGCGACGGCTCAGCAGGCTCACCGCGAGCTGGATATCCGCCTTCGGATCGCCCTTGAGCAGCGTGATCCCCTTGAGCCCCTTCTGGGCCCGATAGAGCGCGATCAGCGGCTGCGCCGCGCTCGACGCCTGCTCGGTGCAGTAGTAGGGATAGACCCGGAGCTGGTAGGTCAGCCCCTTGATCACGCTGAGCGGCGAACTCCCCAGCGTGAGCTGCAGCCGCGAGCGATCGGGGTCGATATCGGACGGCAGCGAGAATTCGGCCGTGGCCGTATCCACCAGCACCCCGGCGACCGTCCAGGCACGGGGCCGGAAGGCCGGCTTCACCGCGAGCCGCTGCTGGACGGCATCGGCATCGCCCGCGCCGGTGACCTTGAACTTGAAGGTGGCGCTGTCCGCCGTACCGAACGGTCCGTTGCCGGGCTGGCGGAAGTCGAAGCGCACCTCGCGGCCCCGGCCGGCCTCGAGGGTCGCGGTGCGGGTCGCATCCCCCGCGAGCTGGGTGCCCTTCGACTCGGCGGTGACGGTCACGGTCGGCGTGCCGCCGGCCCGCTGATTGACCACCACACCCGCCGCGAACTTGTCGCCTTCGCGCAGGAACCGCGGCAGCGCGGGCCGCGCCAGCAGCGGCCGGGTCACGAGGAGCGGCGACTCGCCGTGGCCGTACCGGTCCCCCGCGGTGACGGCGACGGCCATCAGCCGGAAGGTCGTCAGATTGTCAGGCAGCTTCGCCGACGCGGTGGCGACGCCGTTCGAGTCGGTCACCACGCTGCCGAGGAAGAAGGCCGTGGTCTTGAAGCGGGAGCGCAGGATGTCGCTCTCGCCGCGACCGCCACCGCCGCCCGGAGCCCGGCCGCCCTTCTCGCCTTCCGGCACCTGCGGCGCGACCGTGGTCAGGTTGCTCGCGAGCCGGAGACCGAGCCCGCGCGCGGCATACAGCAGATCGATCGGATCGGGGGTCTTGTAGCCGGTGAGGGAGAGGACGCCCTCGTCCACGGCCCAGAGGGTCACCTCGGTCCGCTGGCCCGCACCGGCACGGTCCTTCACCCGGAGCGTCACGCGCGCCGTGTCGCCGGGGCGGTACTCCTTGAGCTGCGGCGCGACCGACACGGTGAGCCGCTTCACTTCCGGGGTGACCCGGAGTTCCACATATCCCACCCGGATCGTCGGGCGGCCCGGATCGTCGAGCGGACCCGGCGGCGCGCTCCGCCCCCGGGCGACCAGCACGGAGACAAACGCGTTCGGCGCCCACGCCTCCGTCACCGGGAACTTGATCGTGGTCGACCCCGAGGTGAGCGTGATCCGGCGCTGCTCGATCAGCCCTTCGCGCTCGATGGTGACCCAGGCATCCGCGTTGGTGAACGGCGAGGCGAACAGGACCGTCGCCGTGTCGCCCACGCTATAGCGGGTCTTGTCGGGCACCAGATCCATCTTGAACTGGCTCTCATCATTCCACGGCACGAAGTCCTTGCCCGTGGCCCAGCGATAGAGGCTGGTGCTCACGGCACGACCGGCCTCATCCTCCGCCTCGAAGGTGAGGATGTACGTCCCGCCCGACGGGGGCGTGAAGCGGCACTCGGCCGGCGCGGAGGCGGTGGTGGTCGCCAGACAATGCGCCACGGTGTCGGAGACCCACTCGCCGTACACCTCGCTGTAGCCGCCCCGGGTGCGGTGCACCCGGTGCCACTCCTGGCGCACGATCGTTCCCCGCACCTTCGCGCCGGCCACCCGCTTGCCGTCAGGACGGACGGCGATGAGGCCCACCGCCTGCGGCTGTCCCGCGGTCCAGAAGTACGACTGCCCCAGCGGCCTGGCGCCGATATAGAAGGAAGAGGCGTGCACCGTCAGCCGCGCCTGGGCACCCACCGTCTGGCGGTTGACGTCGGTGACGGAGGCCTCGATCGTGGCGGTCGCGGGACGCCCCTTCGTCGCCTGCCCGAGCGCGAAGCGGATCACCTGGCGCCCCTGGGCGTCGAGGGTGTCCGTTCCCTCGCCGATGGTCTCGGTGGAACGGTCGTCGTTGTTCTCTTCCCACCACCAGCCGTTCTCGCCGAAGTAGAAGCCGTCGGTGTTGGGAATCTCGAGCTGCCAGAAGTCGATCGGCGTCTGCCGCACGGTCCAGCTCATGGCGGCCCGCGCCATGGGCGCGCCGAAGAGGTAGCGTGCCTCGATCGTCGCGAGGGACGAATCGCCCGGGAAACGTGGCGCCGTATCGGTCGTCGCATTCACCAGGAACTCAGGCGGACGATACTCGGCGACGCGGAAGTCGGCGCTCGCGAGGCTCAGCCACTCGCCGGCTCGGCGCTGCTGCACCTCCACCGAGTAGTTGCCGAGCGCGAGGTCGGCCGGGAGCGTGAGGGTCTGGTCGCTGGTCCCGAAGGCCGAGGGTGCCACGGTCGCCGACTTGAGCGTGCCGCCCTCGCGATCGTGGAATACCCAGCGCAGGCTGTCGCTCCGCGGCGGAACCACCAGCTTGCCGAGGGTACCGGCGCGGACGATCGCCTTGGCATAGAGCGGCTCGCCGGGGCGATAGATGCCGCGCTCCGTGAACACCGCGGCCGCCAGCGGATAGCGGGCGGTGCCGTAGGCGGAGCGGACATTGAACTGCCAGGGACTCAGGTCCGCGTCGTAGCTGCTGATGCTGGTGAGCGCCTTGTCATTGCCGAGGCTCGCGACGACGTAACCCTCGAAGCCGTATCCCTGCGCCGCCACCGTGTCCACGGCGTAGTTCGCGAGCAGCGCGATGCCGTCGACGCCGGTCCGGGCGGTGGCCCGGGGCTTTCCGTGATCGTCGTAGAGGGTGATCAGGGCGTCGGCGCGCGGCCTGCCGTCGCTCGCGCCCGTCACCCAGACGGCGCCGCTGGTGAGCCCGATGCGGGCATGCACCGCGAGATCGGTCACCTGCGCCACGGCGAACGGCTGGTTCTCCTGCCATGCCGGCGGCAGCGAGGGACTCGTCACCCGCACCAGCTGCAGCAGGGGCGCGCTCGCGCGCGTCATGTTGTACAGCGGCAGCTTCACGCCGTAGATGCGGACTTTGTCAGGCGGTCCGGCGACGGCCACTCTGGTGGTCGTGGCCCCCTTGAGCACCCGGGCCAGCGCGCTGTCGTCCCGGTTCCAGCGGCTGTACTGGAGCATCGCGGGGATGAGCGCCGCCGGCACCGGCGCGATGGTCACCGTCAGCGAGTCCACGTTCACATGCTTCACCGCGAGGGTCCGGAAGGAGGCCCGCTCGACGGTCATGGTGCCGTAGGCATGCTCCACCAGCGGCGCGAATCCGGTGGTGCGGAATCCGGACGCGGGATTCCCCGTGAGCCGCTGCCCGAAGATGTCGCGCAGGTTGCTGTCCGCGACCACGGCGTACGCCGTCTTGGGCGTCAGCTCCGTCTCGAGATACCAGCTGTCCGACTCCTCCGACGTGTCCGCCACGCTGAAGTCCACCGCCGGCAGGAGCGTCAGGTGCCGTTCGATCTCGGCGCCCTTCACCGGCGTCGAGAAGGTCACCCGGATCCCGCCCGTCGGGCAGCTCACCCCGCTGGCGCAGTCGGCGCCGTTCAGCATGAAGGGGCCATAGGTCGAGAAGCCCCACTTCGAGAAGGGGCGCGTCCCTTCCGGATCGATGACCGTGGGCACCACCAGGTCGCCGGTGCAATTGAGCGGCAGTTTGCGCTCCGGGGTGAGTTCCAGCACCCGGCGCAGCGGATCGGCACTCCGGTCCCGCTCCCAGCCGCCGGCCTCCTTGTACTGCCACGGATCGTTGTCCTTGAGGGGCCGCTGCGCGGTGACGCTGAGCTTGATGATGCCGGGAGCCCGGCACTGCTGGTCGAAGTCCAGATAGGCAAGCCCGCGCAGTTCGTTCCGGTCGAGCGGCGCACTCACCACCAGCTCGAAGGTCGCGTCGGGGCCGAGATACTTCGGATGCTCCTCGCCGCTCACCGGCAATCCGGTGAGCACCTGCGGCCCCATTACCGAGAAGGTGTAGGTGTACGGCTCCTTGAGCCGGCTCCCATCCATCGCTTCGAAGCTGTTGGCGATGGTGACGGTGTAGCTCTTCCCCGGCTCGAGCGGCGCCGTCGGCAGGAAGCGCAGCGTCACCGGATCACGCCATTCGGCGCGACCGGGCACCGACGGCTCGATGTGGAAGAGCGGTGCCGGGTCCACGCTGCGATCGAGCGATCCGGCGACGGGCCGGTCGAAGATCACCTGGATCGGAGCGCTGAGCGGGGCGTCACCGGTGGGAGACGCGGCAAGAACCTGCAGAACCGCGGGCGGTTCTGCAGCGACGACCGCGGCGACCACCGCGGCGAGGACCCGGACTGACAGCATGGGGAACAGCTCCTGGAGGGACGATCAGGGGGGAAGATCGTCGAGACCGAGGAGCCGGTCAATCGCTCTTGGATGACTTGTTGAGCACGGTGTGACTCGGTGCGCACCGTGGCGGGAGACGCGCCATGCACCGGACCCGTTCCCCGGGGCGACCGCGGCAGGTTGGCGCCAGCACGCCGGCGCCGGCGCGCGCACCTGCACGCGGTGTAGCCCTGAGTTGGGGCCCGGTTACCGCATCACTCCGGCACCAGGACGGCCATCAGCGGGCCTCCACGATCCAGCCGTAGTCCTCGAGCCGGGTGGTGCGTGCCGCTTCGCCCGCGAGGGGGAGCGGAAATTCGAGGGAATGGGAGACCGCCAGGTACATCCGCCGGAGCGACTCGTTGAACGCCGCCGGACAGTCGCCCTCGATCGTGACCTCACTCGCCCCCGGCTCGGCACCCCAGGTGAGCTGGACGACCGGAGTCTCGCCGCCGGCGGCATCCGGCAGGATCTCGCCGCGGGCTTCGACCGGACCTCGGCTGCGGAGCGTGAGGGCACAGGCGCTGGCGGCGGCTCCGTGAACCCCGCAGAAGAGGATGGTGGCCCGCCGCTCGAGCTGGCCCGCATAGCTCCCGCCGGCCGTCCGGGTGAGCGTCCCGTCGAGCGCCTCCTGGCCGCCGTTGAAGCAGGCGGTGCCGGCGGCGAGCTGCGGCCAGTCGCTCACCAGGCTCAGGGTGTAGCTGGCCGCGAGGTCTCCACCGCGACCGGTCGCCGGACCTTCGATCAGGGGGGTCGCCTGCCTCGGCCCGATGGCGAGTACCGCACTCCCCTGCGCGGAGAGGTCGGGCACGAACGCGAGTCGAAGCAGACTGAAGAGCACGATCGAGGTGCGGCGCATCTTGGATCCCGGCTGGAGACGTCCCGCTGTAAGACAAGTTGCGTGCCTCGATCCGCGAGCACCCGAGAGGCTCCAGCGCAAACCGCCCAACTCGCAGCCGGGGCGCGAGTTGGGCGGTTGGAGGATGATCGGCGCGGGCGAGCTCCCGGCCCATCGGTCACCACAGGAATGTCCGCGGGAGGATCCCGCCCGACACAAATGTCAGGCGAAGCGAGCCGGATCGATCCCGTACTTCTTGAGCTTGTACCGGATGATCCGCTCCGTGCTCGCGAGCAGCCGAGTCGCCTCGGTGACCGACCCCCGGGTGGTCTTGAGCGCATCCTGCAGCATGTCGCTCTCCAGCCGTTCCACCGCGGACTTGAGCGGGCCCGAGGGCTCGCCCGACTCCTCCGGCGTCTGCAGCGTCGGCGGCAGGTGGCGACCGTGGATCGCCGGCCCGTCACAGACCACCACGGCCCGCTCGATCACGTTCTCGAGCTCGCGGACGTTGCCCGGCCAGTGGTAGCGGAGCAGCATGTCGATCGCGGGGGTGGTCAGCCGGAGCACATTCTTGCGGGCCGCCCGGGCGTACTTCTCGACGAAGTGATCCGCCAGGAGGAGGATGTCGGTCTTCCGCTCGCGGAGCGGCGGCAGGAAGATCGGGAAGACGTTGAGCCGGTAGTAGAGATCCTCCCGGAACCCCCGCTCGGTGATGGCCACCTCGAGGTCGCGGTTGGTGGCCGCGATCACCCGGACATCGACCCGCACCGATTCCGCCCCGCCCACCCGCTCGAATTCCCGCTCCTGCAGCACCCGGAGCAGCTTCGCCTGGGTGGCGGGCGAGAGCTCGCCGATCTCGTCCAGGAAGATCGTCCCGCCGTGGGCCAGCTCGAAGCGCCCCTTCTTCCGGGACAGGGCACCGGTAAAGGCGCCCCGCTCGTGGCCGAAGAGCTCCGACTCCATGAGCGTCTCCGGCAGCGCGGCGCAGTTCACCTTGACGAAAGGCCCGGCGGCGCAGGGGCTGTTGTAGTGCAGCGCGTGGGCGATCAGCTCCTTGCCGGTCCCCGATTCGCCCCGGATCAGCACCGTCGTTCCGGTCGCGGCGACCTGGGAGACCTGGCGCATGACGTCGCGCATCGGCCCGCTGGTCCCGATCAGGTGGGAGAAGTCGTACCGCTCCTGCAGCTCCCGGCGGAGGTTCCGGTTCTCCTCCTCGAGGGGCCGCTGGGTCCGGAGGGCCAGCGCCACCAGCGCGCTCACCACGTGGAGGAACTTGAGCAGGTGGGCGGTGTCCCGGCCGGCCCGCGACGGCAGGTCGATGGAGATCGCCCCGACGGGTCGGTGATCCAGCAGGATCGGGACGCAGACGAAGGACACCGCGCCGTCCGGTCCCCCGGCTCGGCGGAAGGTCCGGTGCAGGAAGCGCGGCTCCCGCTCGACGTCCGGCACGACCATCGGCTTCCCCGACGCCACCACGGCTCCGGTGATGCCTTCGCCGATCCGGTAGCGCGCCAGCCGCCCCGACTCGGGCAGGTCGAGGGCCGCCTCGATGTAGAGCTCGTTGGTTCCTTCATCGAGCAGGGTGAGCGAGCCCCGGAGTGCTCCCGGATAGCGGCGGAGGAGACGCATCGCCATGCCGAGACCCTCGTGGAGCGTCTTCGCGCTGGCCAGCGCCTCACTGATCTCGTACAGGGTCCCGAGCTCCGCGAGCGTCGGGACCTCCGCCGGCGCGGACGGAAGGTGCAGTCGAATGGCGGACGAAGTCTCCATCGGGTCCTCGCAGTTCTGGAAAAAAAAGAGCCCGCTCCATCGGAGCGGGCCCAGGTTCAGCGATACAACTACGCGCGGGCCGCGCTCCGGGTCAGCGGAACCGATTATTCCAGCAGCAGGTGGAATGGGTCGAGCGGCGGGGCGCGGCGTGAGTCAGCATACGACAACCATAGGTCCGTCAGGCAGGATCGTCAACCGGCCCCGGGTAACGGAACCGTCGCCATCGAAGTGGTCTATTGCTCGACGGCCGCCGGTGATCGACCTGCGCCATCACCCACCGGCTTCTGGCGGGCCGCGGCACGGGGGCCGCTGAAGCTCCGGCCAGTGATGATGAGGACCACTGAAGCCACGATGACCAGGGACGCCAGCAGCGACCGGCTCCCGAGCACCTCCCCGCCGAACGCCCAGCCGAGGAAGACCGCGACCATTGGATTCACGTACCCCGCGGTCGCGACCTTGTTGGGGGTACTGACCGTGAGCAGCCAGGCAAAGGCGGTGAAGGTCAGCAGTGAGCCGAAGACCACAAGATAGAGGAAAGAGACGACCGACTTGGCCGTGATCGCGGCGGGGTCGAATCGGCCCCAGTCACCGGCGATTCCGCTGGCGGCGACGAGCAGCATCCCGCCGGCGAGCATCTCCATACCGGAGACCTGCTGGGTATTGGCGGGCAGATCCGCATGCCGGCTCACCACCGAGGCCAGGGCCCACGCAAAGGTGGAGCACATGAGCAGGAGCACCCCGGCCGGATCGGCATGCTCGCCACTCGTGCCGCCAGGCAGGACCAGCAGGGCCACCCCGGCGAACCCGAGCACGATGCCGAGCAGGACGACCCCGGGAGGCCGAACGCCACCGGGGCGCCCCCACTCGAGGAGCGCCGTCCAGACGGAGACCATCGCGACGATGAGCGCGGTAAGGCCGGAGGAGAGATGCTGTTCGACCCAGACGACCGCGCCGTTGCCGACGAGGAAGAAGAGCGCCCCGAGCAGGAAGGCCCAGCGCCACTGGGACGCGCGCGGCGCCTTGGCCCCACGCCACCAGGCCCAGCCGTACATGAGGAGGCCGGCCAGGACGAAGCGGGCGCCAGCCATGAGCAGAGGCGGGATGCTCTTGATCGCAAAGGCGATCGCGAGATAGGTCGACCCCCAGACGAGGTAGACGGCGGCGAAGGCCGCGATCAGCTGGAGCCGGTTCCGGCGGGCGATCTCAGGCGTCACCAGTCACTCCCGCTGTGCGCGTGAGCGGCAGCCCCGCCGCCTCCTTTACCGTGGAGAGCACGATCGTGGTGCGGGTGCTGCGCACCCCCTTGAGCCGGCCGAACCGTTCGCGCAGCAGCCGGCTCAGCGCCTCGGTATCGGGAACGCGCACCTTGACCAGGTAGCAGTCCTCGCCCGCGACGTGATGGACCTCGAGCACCTCGGGCTGCCGGGAGAGGGCCTGTCCGATGGCCCCGGACCCGATCCGCTCCTCGGTGCTGACATTGATGAACGCGGTGAGGCCGAGGCCAACCGCGACGGGATCGATGCGGGCCATGTAGCCCTGGATGACGCCGCGCTGTTCCAGCTTGCGGATGCGATCGAGGATGGCGGAGGGCGCCATGTCCAGCTGCCGGGCGATGTCGGCGTTGCTGATGCGGGCGTTGGCCTGCAGCTGCTCCAGAATCGCGCGATCGGTGGCGTCGAGCATCGGACAAACCCCCTGCAGAGCCACGTTTATTCGGTAAGTAGCAAGATAATCAGACGAATATTCTGTCTGCAATCCCGCATGGCGACAATAAAGCGGCGCTCATCCCTGCCCGGCTTCAGCCGATACTAAAGGACGATGAGCAACGCGCCCCTGCCCCCAGATTCGCCCGCCTCGCGCCCCGGCGGAGCCCGCCGCACCGGTGTCGCCGGTGCGCTGGCCGCCCTCGAGGCGGTCGTGCGCAGCGCGCGCGATCCCGATCTGGCCGAAGAGGCGGTGGAATCGGCGCGCCGCATCCTGCGCTCGCTCATCGATGGCGGGGCGCTCGAATCCCGCCCCGAACTGCTCATCGCCGCCGGCCGACTGGTCGAGGACTCGGCCGTCGGCCTGGTCGCCGGCCTGAGCGACTTCATGGGACTGCTGACCCGGGCGGCCCGGGCACAGACCTCCAAGGCCAACGACACCGTACTCCTGATCGAGGACGACCCGCTCTTCGCCACACGGATCGAGTCGGCGCTGTCCGCGGCGGGGTGCCGGGTGCTGATTGCCCCGACCGCCGCCGAGGCGCGCCAGAAGATCGGCATGGAGCAGATCAGCCTGCTGATCCTCGATCTGATTCTGCCCGATGGCGACGGCCGCAGCATCCTGCTCGATCTCCGCTCGGACCCGCGCACCGCGGCGATGCCGGTCTTCGTCGTCTCGGCTCGCCTCGGCACACACACCAAGGCGGAGTGCTTCGCCCTCGGGGCCGATGCCTACTTCGACAAGCCGCTCGACATCGAGGCGTTCACCGTCGCGGTCGGCGCGCGGCTCGAGCGCCACGCGGATCAGACGCAGACCGCCCGGCGTGATCCGGTCACCGGGCTGCCGAACCGCGCCGCCTTCCTCGAAGCGGTCGCCCGCCTGCGGGAGACCTCGCCCGCCGGCACCGGATTCTCGCTCGCGGTGCTCGACCTCGACCACTTCCGATGGATCGAAGAGACCTGGGGACGCCAGTTCAGCGACAACGTGCTGCGCCGCTCCGGGGTGCGCCTCGCCATGGCGCTCCGTCAGGCGGCGATCTTCGCGCGGTGGGACGGCGCCGAGTTCATCGCCCTCTTCGCCCGGCGGAGCGCCGCCGAGGCCGGCGTGGCGCTGGAGCAGGCGCTCGCAGTCTTGCGGCGGGTGGACTTCCGGCCGGGACAGGACTCGCCGCTGACCGTCACCTTCTCCGCGGGGGTGATGGACATCGCGGAGGGGCAGGACATCGAGGATGCCATCGCCGAGGCCGACCGGCTGCGGTACGTCGCCAAGGCATCAGGGCGCAACCGGGTCGTCACCGTGGGGAACCACGACGTCGTTCCCTCCCGGCGCATCCTGCTCGCCGAGGATGACCCGAACGTGACGAGGCTGGTGACGCGGCACCTCAAGCATGAAGGTTTCGACGTCGTGGCCTATCCCGACGGCGAGCAGGCGCTGGCCAATGCCCCGACGTCCGGCGCGTCGCTGATCATCAGCGACATCGAGATGCCCAATCTCGACGGGCTGGGCTTCCTGCGCGCGCTCCGCGAGCATCCCGAGTTGCGGCATGTCCCCGTCATGATGCTCACCGCGATGGGCGATGAGAACTACATCGTGCGCGCCTTCGAACTCGGGGCGGATGACTACGTGCTCAAGCCCTTCTCGATGCGCGAGGTGACGGCCCGGGTACGCCGCCTGCTCCGCCGCCCGTCGGTCGCCGGAGTCCCCGTCATCGCCTGAGCGGACTGCATCACCCGCTCCCCAGCACGTCTATCGAGTCGGGGCCGGGCGCGCTACCTTCTCGCGATGTCCACCCCCGTCAGCTATCGCAGGACCCTCGGCCTCTTCTCGGGCACGATGGCCGTCGTCGGCGGCATCATCGGCTCGGGCATCTTCAACAATCCGGCGATCGTCGCCCAGCGGGTGGGCACCGGCGGCCTGACCCTCGGGGTCTGGGTCCTGGGCGGAGTCGTGGCTCTCATCGGGGCCTTCTGCTTCGGGGAGCTGGGACAGCGCCGGCCCCAGGCGGGAGGCAGCTACGTCTACATCCGCGAGGCCCTCGGTCCTCTGCCCGCGTTTCTCTACGCCTGGGCGCTCCTGCTGGTGATGGCCACGGGGGCGATCGCCGCCGTGGCGGTCACCTTCGCGAACTACGCGCTCAGTCTCGCCGGCGTGACGGGTGCCGATGGCCGCTGGCTCGCCGGCACCGCGATCGTGCTGCTCTCCGCGATCAACTACGTCGGCATCAGGCCCGGCGCGATCACCACCAACATCTTCACCCTGCTCAAGCTTGCCGCGCTCGTCTTTCTGATCGTGGTCGGGCTCGGGCCGCTGCATGGGGAGCCGGCCGCGTCCACGGCGGGTGTCGCCGTCAGCGGCTCACCGTTTCTCGCCGTCGCCGCGGCGCTGGTCCCGGTCCTCTTCGCCTATGGCGGCTGGCAGCAGACGAACTTCATCGCCGAGGAGATCGTCGATCCGCAGCGGAATCTGCCGCGGGCGCTCGTGCTCGGCGTGCTGATCGTCGTCGTGGTCTATCTGCTCGCGAATGTCACCTACCTCCGCATGCTCGGCCCGGCCGGTCTCGCGGCGAGCACCGCCCCCGCGGCGGACGCGCTCCGCCTGCGCCTCGGACCGGTCGGCGCGACGGTGATCGGCGCGGGGATCACCGCGTCGACCTTCGGGTTCCTGAATCTCGTGATCATGGTCTCGCCGCGGGTCTACCAGACGATGGCCGCGGACGGGCTCTTCTTCCCCGCCTTTGCCAGGCTGCACCCCGGCTTCCGGACGCCCGGCACCGCGATCCTGGTGCAGGGCGTCTGGGCGGTCGTGCTGCTGCTGACCGGGCAGTACGGGCAGCTCCTCGACTACGTGGTCTTCTGCGACTGGATCTTCTTCGGCCTCGCCGTCGTGTCGCTCTTCGTGCTGCGCCAGCGCGATGCAGCGCGTGGCACGGGCGATCCGCCGGGCGCGTTCCG
>JBGASX010000041.1:0-42344 GCA_044229445.1 Gemmatimonadales bacterium
TTGAGCGTTCAGACTCAGGCCGTCAGCCGGCCTTCTTGGGTTTCTGGCTGAGGAAGTAGGTGAGTGCCGCGATGACGAGCGCGATGCCGGCGCCGTAGCCGAGCAGCTGCCGCTCGCCGTCCCAGGTGACGACTTGCCCCAGAAAGACCACTCCCATCACGACGATCACCACGCCGATCAGCTTCTCCTTGAGGTCGTTGAGGTCGTGGATCTCCAGCCAGTGCGGTAGCACCATGCGGTCGTCGACGAACAGCTCAAAGAGCCCGATCGCGATGACGTACAGGACGGTCGCGAGCAGGAAAAGGTCGGTGATCTCGATGAAGGTGAGGATCAACCCCTTGGCGCCCTTCGGGCCGTTGCCGTCAGCGGTGAGGAGACTCCGCACCGCGTCGAAGGTCTCGAAGGCTCCGTACGCCAGCAGGCTGGTGGCGGCCACCAGGATCGCCACTACGGCGATGACGATCATGTACCGGCTGCCTCCGAGGACGCGCGCGAGGGCGGAGGGAGCCGTCGGGGGGGACGGAGTCGGCGAGGTCTCGTTCATCGGTCCTGTGGGATCGAGGGTCAGTGCTGCGCCGCACGCCGGAGACGGTCGCGGATGCCGTCCCATGCGTGCGAGGGGGGCGGTGGCTCCACCAGGATCACGGAGACGTCCGCCGCATCGAGCTCGTGGAGCGCTCCATAAAGACCGCGGGCGTAGGCCGCGGGGTCGTCAGGCAGCGTGATCGAGGCGGAACACCCGGCGGGAGGCGCGGCGGAGCGCATCAGTGCCCCGGTGCGGGGCGCGACCGCAGGCGTGACGCCCGAGTCGAGGAACACCAGCCGGGCCCGGGGGGCATAGTGGCGGTCCAGCATGCCGGGAGAGGGTCGTGCCTCCTCCGGTGCCTCCGGGTCCTGCGCCACATCGACTGGGCCGATCACCGCTTCCAGCTCGGTGCGGGAGATCATGCCGGGCCGGAGCAGGACGGGCCGGGAACCAGACAGATCGATGACGGTGGATTCGATGCCCACCGAAGTCGGACCGCCATCGAGGATCAGGGGCACCCTGTCCCCGAGCCCCTGGGCGACGTGTGCCGCGCTGGTGGGCGAAATCTGCCCCGATTGATTGGCGCTCGGCGCGGCAAGCGGGAATCCGCAGGCGCGGAGGAGGGCCAGCGCCACGGGGTGGGCAGGTACGCGGAGGGCGACCGTGCCGAGGCCGGCCGTCACCTCCGGAGGGATCCCCATGGCCTTCGGCAGCACCAGCGTCAGCGGCCCCGGCCACCAGCGGGTCGCGAGTCGCTCCGCGGTCTCGGGCCAGATGGTTACCAGCCGCTGTGCCGACGCGGCATCCGCCACATGGACGATCAGCGGGTTGTAGGCGGGGCGCCCCTTGGCCTCGTAGATCCGCTGCACCGCTGCGGAATCGAGCGCGTTGGCGCCGAGACCATAGACCGTCTCCGTCGGGAACGCGACCAGTTGGCCCCGCTGCAGCAGGGAGGCCGCGCGCGCGAGGATCGCCGGCGAGGGGTGGACCGGATCGACGGGCTGGACGTGCGTCATCGCCGATTCAATCCTCTCCGCGGGGCGGGCGCCGTTCACGCTTCCGGGCGCCGCGCTGCTTCTTCTCGGTGAGCCGGCGTTCCTTGGCGGCGCGGCTGGGACGGGTCGCCTTCCGCCGCTTGGTCACCGCGAGCGCACGGGCCAGTACCTCCTGGAAGCGCTCGAGCGCGAGTTCCCGATTCTGCGCCTGACTGCGGGTCTCGCTCGCGACGATGCGCAGCAGCCCGTCGGCGGTGAGTCGGGTGGCCAGCCGAGCGAGCACCTGGCTTCGCTGATCCTCCCGGAGGCTCGGGCTCGTGCGTGCATCCCACCACAGTTCGATCCGCGTCGACGAGGTATTCACATGCTGGCCGCCCGGCCCGCCACTCCGGGTCGCCCGGAACGAGAGTTCGGCGAAGGGAATGGCAACCGTTGGCGTGATGCGGAGTGCAGCGGGTTCCGTCATGCGCGGAAGTCTGGAGCCGTCGGGCCCGGGGTGGAAGGGGATGGCTGTCGGGACCCGGGTCGCCCGCTTACGTTACCGCCATGACCTCGATCACGGCGCTCGAAACCCATCTCGCCGGCCTCGGCCGGGTCATGCTCGGCTACTCGGGAGGCGTTGATTCCGCATTGCTCGCAGTCGCCGCGCGCCGGGCGCTCGGACGCGACCGTTTCCTTGCCGTGATCGGCCGCAGTGACTCCTATCCTGCCGTCCAGTATCAGGCCGCGCTCGACACCGCGCGCCGCTTCGACATCCCGCTGCTCGAGACGACCACCCGCGAGCTCGAGAACCCCGACTATCGCGCGAACGCGCCCGACCGCTGCTACTTCTGCAAGACGGAGCTGTGGAGCCGGGTCGGCGAACTCGCCCGCGCGCGCGGATTCGATACCGTGATCGACGGGACCAACGCGGATGACCTGAAGGAACATCGGCCCGGCGCCCGCGCCGCGGGGGAGCACCAGGTCCGCTCGCCGCTCTTCGAGCTCGGCTGGACCAAGGCGATGGTGCGGGCGGCCGCCCGGGAGGCGGAGATTCCGATCTGGGATGCGCCGGCGGCGCCGTGCCTCTCGAGCCGCCTCCAGTATGGGATCGAGGTCACCCCGGAGCGCCTGCGCCAGGTCGAGGCCGCCGAGGACTTTCTCCGTCGGCTCGGCATCAGCGGGGACCTTCGTGTCAGGCATCGGGGCGACCTGGCCTCGATCGAGGTGGTCGAGGCCATGCGCCCGCGGATCGAGGCGGACTGGGCGCGTATCGACTCGCAACTGCGCGGTCTCGGATTCCGGGAGGTGCAGCTCGACCCGCGAGGCTACCGGCGAGGCGGACTGCTGGCCGAGTTGCCGGTGCTGGGCGTCTGATGCGGCTGTTCGCCGCGCTGCCGGTCGCCGGCGACGCGACGCCGGAGCTGACCGGGCTGCTTCGCGAGTACGAGCGCATGGACTGGCCTGTGCGCTGGGTGGATTCGGAGGGGCTGCACCTGACCGTCAAGTTCTTCGGGGAAGTGCGGCCTGGCCTGGTACCGGAGATCGAAATGGTGCTGCGGCAGGCGTCGCGCGGGGTGGCCCCGATTTCCCTGGCCCCGCGCGAGCTCGGTGCCTTTCCGGGGTTCACGACGGCGAAGGTGCTCTGGGCGGGATATGAGGCAGAGGGTACCCTCGAGCTGCTGGTGCATCGGGTGGAGCAGGGTGCGGAGGCACTCGGGTTTCCGGTGGAGGGGCGCCCCTTCCGGCCGCATGTGACGCTGGGCCGGGTGCGCGACGGGCGCGGCCTCCCCCACGCGGCGATCGACGTCCTGGAGTCCCGCACCCTGCTGCACGGATTCGTCGCGGATCGCCTCGTGCTGTACGAGAGTGTCACCGGCCCGGCGCGCGCGGCATACACTCCGCTCGTGACCATTTCACTGGGTACCTGATGCGGCTCTGGACGCTTCCCTTCCGCCTGTTAGGCATCTTCGTCCTCGCGGTCATCGTCAGTGGCGCGTGGCTCTTCCGCTTCGAGATCCTCCGGCTCGTGCGTCCCCAGGTGGCCCGGGTGACCGAGTCCCTGGGTGGAGATGGCGCCGGGCGGCCCGGGCCGGCGGCGCTCGCGCGGGCGAAGGACAAGGTCGACAGCCTGCATGGATGGGCGGCCGATTCGGTCGTGCTCACCGCGAATGAGATGGCCGCCCTGCTCGTCGACGGACTGCCGACGGACGCGCGGGCGCATCTCGACTCGATGACGGTTGAACTGGGGGAGGCCAGGGTGACGGTGTCCGCGCGCCTCGAGACGGCCCAGATTCCGAAGGATGCGCTCGGTCCCCTCGCGGGGGCCGTGGACCCCTGGGAGCGGGTGACGGCCGCCGGGGCGGTCCGGGTCGTGAAGACGGGGCAGGCGGAGTGGCGGGTGGATGCCCTGACGCTGCGTGGCTTCACGCTGCCGGAGGAGGCCAGCCGGCGACTCGTGGAGCGCGCATTGCCGGGCACCAAGAATGGTGTGGTCCCCCTCACGCTCCCGAAGGGTGTCGCGGGCCTGCGCATCCGCCGGGACGGCGTGTCGCTCTATCGGCGGGAGGCGCCGTGAGTCATCGGTTGCTGGTGGTCGACGACGAGCCCGGAATCCGCAGCGCGCTCAAGCAGATCCTCGAATACGAGGGCATCGAGGTCCGGACGGCGGCGTCGGGCGGGGAGGCGCTGACGCTCTATCCCGAGTTCCGGCCGCACCTGGTCTTCCTTGATGTGAAGATGGCGGGGCTGGACGGCCTCGAGACCCTGACCCGGCTGCGTGACCTCGACCCCGATGCGGTCGTGGTGATGATCTCCGGCCACGGCACCATTGCCACCGCCATCGACGCCACCCGACGGGGGGCCTTCGATTTCCTCGAGAAGCCGCTCGACTCCGACCGGCTGCTTGTCACCGTGCGCAACGCACTGCAGCACGCCGACCTGTCCGAGGACTACACCCGGCTGCGCAAGGAAACCGCCGATCGTTTCCAGATGGTGGGCGACAGCCCCGCGCTGCAGCGAGTGCGTGACACCATCGCCCGGGTCGGACCGACCACCGGTCGGGTGCTGATCACCGGGGAGAATGGAACGGGCAAGGAACTCGTCGCCCGTGCCGTCCACGACAGTTCTCCCCGGCGCGCCCGGGCCTTCGTCGAGGTCAACTGCGCCGCGATTCCCTCCGAGTTGATCGAGAGCGAACTCTTCGGCCACATGAAGGGCTCCTTCACCGGTGCGGTCACGGACCGGGAGGGGAAGTTCGAGCAGGCCGATCGCGGGACCCTCTTCCTCGACGAGATCGGCGACATGTCCGCCTCGGCGCAGGCCAAGGTGCTGCGCGCGTTGCAGGAGGGCGTGGTGACGCCCGTCGGCGGCACCAAGCCGATCCAGGTGGACGTCCGGGTGATCGCCGCGACCAACCGCAACCTGGAAGAAGAGATCGCCGCCGGACGGTTCCGCGAGGACCTCTACTACCGGCTGAACGTCGTGCCGATCCAGGTCCCACCGCTGCGGGAACGGCGGGAAGACATTCCGGCGCTGGTCGCCTACTTCACGCGCCAGCTGGCGGGTGGCGCGGGTGCCGCCGGGAAGCGATTCGATCCGTCCGCCATCGAGCGGCTGCAGCGCCGTTCCTGGCCCGGGAACGTGCGCGAGCTTCGCAACACGATCGAACGGATCCTCATCCTCTCGCCGGTGAAGAACATCAGCGGAGCCGAAGTGCGCCGCCTGCTGGGGGACGATGGCGTCACGGATCCAGAGCCGGAGGAGTGGCCCGAGAACGAAGAGGGCCTCCTCGAGATCCGGGGTGCGCACGAGCGGGCGTACATCGCCGCCAAGCTGCATGAGTACGACTGGAACATCACCGAGACTGCGCGCGCGCTCAAGATGTCGCGCTCGTCGCTCTACAAGCGGATTGAACGACTCGAGCTTACCCGGGATGGCCAATGAGCGATCAGCCACGCGACTGGGACAAGGAACTCGCCGACATCGACAAGGTGATCGCCAAATCTCCGGCCCCCGTGCCCGGGAGCCGCGGCGCACCGCCGGCGGCGCAGGGGGGCGGGGGACGGATGTCGGCGCCGGCCTCCGGTGGCCGTTTTCCAGTGTTCACGACCTGGCTCCGCGTCGGTCTCGGGCTGCTCCTCGCCGTGGCGATCACGCAGTGGCCCTACCACAACGCCTGCGGCTTCAATCTCGCCATGTATCTCGGTGCCATCGTCACGGTCGTGGTCGCCGGCGCCTGGAGTTCGATCACCTCGTGGCAGCGTCGCCTCGGCTTCGCCCACTTTCTCTCGCTGCTGGTGCTGCTCTGGGGCCTCGTGCTGACCGCCCGCGAGGTCCTGCCCCGCGTCGGCTATGCGCGGCATGCCCGTACCTGGAGCTGCGACGCCGGCGTTGAAGCCCCCTGATCGCTGCCTGACGACTTCCCTGGCCCCGGCCCGCTGAGGGCCGCATCCGAGCATGACGACCACCTTCAAGAATCTGATCGGGGGCGAGTGGCTCGCGCCCAGCACCCGCCGCTACCTCGAGAACCGGAACCCCGCCGATACGCGCGATGTCATCGGCCGGTTCCCCGACTCCGGCGCGGTCGATGTCGACCGGGCGGTCCGCGCCGCACGCCGAGCGTTCGAGCAATGGCGTCTGGTCCCGGCGCCGGCCCGGGGTGATCTGCTGCGCCGGCTGGGCGAGCTGCTGAGCGAGAACAAGGAGGAACTCGCGCAGGGGATGACCCGGGAAATGGGGAAGGTGCTGACCGAGACCCGCGGGGACGTGCAGGAAGGCATCGATACGGCCTGGTACGCGGCGAGCGAAGGGCGGAGACTCTTCGGGCGCACGGTCCCGTCGGAACTCCGCGCCAAGTGGGCGATGAGCTGGCGCCGGCCGATCGGCGTGTGCGGACTCGTGACCCCCTTCAATTTTCCGCTCGCGATCCCCACCTGGAAGATGTTTCCCGCCCTCGTGTGCGGGAACACCGTCGTACTCAAGCCGTCCGAGGACGTCCCGCACACGGCGCATCGCCTGGTCGAGCTGGCACTCGAGGCGGGGTTCCCGCCCGGTGTCATCAATCTGGTGCATGGACGCGGGGAGACGGCCGGCCAGGCGCTCGTCGAGCATCCGCTCGTGCCGGTGATTTCGTTCACGGGCTCGACCGCAACCGGCGCGCGCATCGGCGAGACGTGCGGCCGGATGCACAAGCGGCTGTCACTCGAGATGGGCGGCAAGAACGCCATGATCGTGATGGACGATGCCGACCTCGATCTCGCTCTGGAGGGTGTGCTCTGGGGCGCATTCGGCACGACGGGACAGCGCTGCACTGCCACCAGCCGGCTGCTGCTGCACCGCAAGGTGCACGATCGGTTCCTCGACCGGCTGGCCACGCGCGCCTCCCGCCTCCGGCTCGGCGATGGGCGCAAGGCCGGGACCGAGGTGGGACCGCTGATTCACCAGGAATCGCTCGCGAAGGTGCTCTCGTATGTCGACATCGGCCGGAGCGAAAAGGCCGAACTCGTCACCGGGGGCCGCCGTCCCAGCGGGGCCGCACTCGCGCACGGATGGTTCTACCAGCCGACGATCTTCGCCGGCGTGAAGCCCGGCTCACGCCTCGAACAGGAGGAGATCTTCGGCCCCGTGCTGAGTGTGGTGCGGGTCGGGTCGCTCGAGGAAGCGATCCAGGTCAACAACGGCGTCCGCTACGGATTGTCGAGTTCGCTCTACACCAGGGACGTGCACGCGGCGTTTCGCGCGATGCAGGATCTCGACAACGGGATTACCTACATCAACGCCCCGACGATCGGCGCCGAGGCCCACCTCCCCTTCGGCGGGGTGAAGCAGACCGGCAACGGACACCGGGAAGGGGGCTGGGAAGTCTACGAGTTCTATTCGGAAACGAAGGTGGGGTACGTGGACTATTCTGGGACCCTGCAGCGCGCGCAGATCGACAACTACGGCGAGGGCTGACCCCCGCTTGCGCCGCTTTTTGGGCGAGGCTAAGGTTCTGGTAGAAGCTCCTTCCTGCCTGCGGTGAGGCAACCGTCAATGCGTCCAATGCGAGTGGGTACCGGCAAGCGAGGGTCGTCGTCGTTCGACGAAGGCTCGCTCGACCAATACCTCCGGGAGATCAGCAAGTATCCGCTGATCAACCAGGAGGAAGAGGTCCGCCTCGCCCAGCGCATTCGCACCGGTGATCCCGAATCACTCGACAAGCTGGTCCGCAGCAATCTCCGTTTCGTCGTCTCCGTCGCCAAGAAATACCAGAATCAGGGCGTCTCCCTCTCCGACCTCATCAACGAGGGCAACCTCGGCCTGATCCGGGCGGCGCACAAGTTCGACGAAACCAAGGGCATCAAGTTCATCTCCTACGCGGTGTGGTGGATCCGGCAGGCGATCCTGCAGGCCCTCGCCGAGCAGAGCCGCATCGTCCGGGTCCCGCTCAATCGTGCGGGGACGCTGCATCGCATCGGGAAGCGCTCCGCCGCGCTGCTGCAGGAACTCGGGCGGGAGCCGACGCCGAAGGAAATCGCCGAAGGGATGGACATCACGCTCGAAGAGGTGCAGAAGACCCTCTCGATTTCCCAGAACCATCTGTCGCTCGATGCACCGCTCACTCCGGGTGAGGACAACAAGCTGCTGGACTACCTTGCCGACACCAGCGGCTCCGGTGCCGACACGGACACGTTCGAGAAGGCGCTGACCGAGTCGATCGAAGAGGTTCTCTCGACGCTCAAGGAGCGCGAGGCGAAGATTCTCCGGCTCTACTTCGGCCTCGACGGCCCGGAGCCGATGACCCTCGAGGAGATCGGCAGCCTGCTCGGCATCACCCGCGAGCGTGTCCGCCAGATCAAGGAGAAGGCGCTGACCCGCCTGCGCCATGTGAGCCGGGCCCGGGCCCTGGAGTCGTTCCTCTCGTAGTCCAGCTTCACCACCCCGAAACGCCTCGACCCTCTGCCGGTGCCCGGCAGAGGGTCGTGTCACATCCGGGCCTCCGGCCGGCGGAGGGCTACTCGCCGCGGAGGATCCGTTCCACCTGGTCGAACTCGATCAGGAAGGCATCGTGACCGTAGCGGCTCGCGATCTCCCGGTACTGCGCCTCCGCGCCACCCGAGCGGTACCCCGCCACCCATTCTCTCACTTCCGCGGGGTAATAGAGGATGTCGGTGTCGATGCCGACGCCGATCACCTGCCTCACCCGTTCCGCGGTCGTCCTGCCAGCCGTCGCCAGATCTCCGAGGTCGTGGGAGTCCATCGCGTGCATCAGCGCGACATAGCTGCGGGCATCGAAACGGGCCACCAGCTTTTCGCCGTGCCGACGGAGATAGTGCTCGACATCGAAGATGCCTTTCGCGCGGCTCTGCCGCCGCCCGAATCGCTCCTCGAATTCGATCTGCGAGCGGTAGGTGATCATGGCGATCGCGCGGGCGGCCGCGAGTCCCGCCGTGGGCCCGAGACCGCGCGGGTATTTCCCGCCCTGCCACGCGGGGTCGGCCTCGATCGCCATGCGCTGCGCCGCGTTCCAGCCGATCGCCTGGGCGGTGGTACGGGCGGGGGCGGCGAAGACCACGAGACGTTCGATCGGCACCGGGGAGATCCGGCCCCAGTGCAGGGCCACCATTCCGCCCAGCGAGCCGCCGGTGGCAACGATCAGCCGGGGAATGCCGAGGTATTCCAGGAGGGGGATGTGCGCCCGCGCGAGATCGCCCGCGGTCAGTTCCGGGAAGCTGCCATCGGGAACCTCGCTCGGGCCGGATGAGCCGTAGCAGCTGCCGAGCAGATTCGCCGCGATCACCGGATGCCGGCTGGTATCGAGACATCGGCCGGGCCCGAAGACGGGCTCCCACCACGAGTCGATGTCGGCGCTGCCGGTCAGGGCGTGGAACACCAGGTGCGCACCCTCCCGCTGGGCGAGCGCGAGGTCGCCAAAGACCCGGTAGCGAAGTCGAGCGTCACGGATGAGCCCCCCGCGCTCGGTGCGGAAGTCACCGAGGGGCAGGTCGGCTGGCGGCGCGTCGAGGAGGGAGTGCACGATAGAGAGTCCGGGACTCAGGAGGCGCGCAGCGCGGGCGCGGCCCCGGCGCCCTGGCGGAGCACGAACACCGCGTGGACGATGCGGGTGGCTGCGACGCTGTCCGCGGCCGGCACGAGGAATCTCGGGCCGTTCGCGGCCGGCTGGATGTCGCGAGGCGTGATGCCCGCGCTGATCAGGGCGTCGCGCAGCGAATCCGTCGCGGCAGCGGCATCGCCTGGCACCGCGGAGATCGCCGTGATCTCCGCGATGCCATTCTCGAGCACGAGCGTGGCGACGGCCCGGAGCTCTGCGGAGGGCGCCTCACGATAGACGCTGGTCGCTGGAGCATCGCTCCGGAGCGAATGAAAGGTGAGCGGGAGCTCGTGCTGCTCCGCAAGCCGGGCGGCGTCCACGTGCACGATCTTGGCGCCCGCCGCGGTCAGCGCCGACAGGAATGCATGCGGTGCGGCGCTGATCGGCTGGCCGTCGCTGACCAGCTTCGGATCGGCGGTGCGGAGGCCGTCGGCGTCCTTCACGAACGCGGCCCGGGTCGCCCTCAGCGCCACGGCTAGCGCGACGGCGGAGGTGTCGGTGCCCCCACGCCCGAGGGTCGCCACTCGGCCGCGCTTCCAGCCCTGAAACCCGGTGACGACCGGAATGACGCCGCGCTTGAGCAGCCGTTCGAGCCGCTGACCGGCGATGGAATGAATGCGCGCGCCGCCGAACCTCCCGCTCCCGAGGATACCGGCCTCCCGGGCGTCGAGTGACACCGCCTCGACGCCGATCTGGTTGAGCGCGAGGGCCAGCAGGGAGGCCGTCACCACTTCGCCGGTCGCGACGGCGCGATCGGCCTCGGCGCCGGTCGTCGCCCTGCTCGGACGGCCGGCGCGGTCACTCCTCAGACCGGACTCAGCCGCGCGACGGACCTCTGCGGCGAGCCCGAGCAGGTGGTCCGTCACTCCACGACGGGCACTGGCGACCGCCACCACCGGCTCCTGCGCCGCGAGGCGCGCCAGCCGGTGCGCCTCGGCGGCGATGCGCTCGGGGGAGGCGAGGGCGTCTCCCCCCAGCTTGACGACGACGGGACGACACGACATCAGGCGGCGCCTGCCTTCGCCGCGGTCTTGCCGGAGGCCGGTCCTGCGCCGAGTGCCTGATCCAGGTCGGCGATCAGGTCGCGAACATCCTCCAGCCCGGCGGAGATACGGACCAGTTCGGGCGTGACCCCCGTCGCCTTCTGCTGCTCGGGGGTGAGCTGCTCGTGCGTGGTGGACGCGGGGTGAATGATCAGCGACTTCGCGTCACCCACGTTGGCGAGCAGCGAGAAGAGCTTCACCTTGTCGATGAGCGCGCGAGCGGCAGCATGGCCTCCCTTGATCCCGAAGGTCAGCACGCCACCATAACCGCCCTCCAGGTAGCGGCGAGCATTGTTGTGCTCGGGATGGCTCTCCAGCCCGGGATACGATACCCACTCCACCCGGGCATCCTTCTGCAGCCACTGCGCGAGCGCGAGTGCGTTTTCCGAGTGGCGCCGGATGCGGAGCGGCAGCGTCTCGAGCCCCTGGAGGAAGAGGAACGCATTGAAGGGGGACAGGGCGGGGCCCAGGTCGCGCAGCAGCTGCACCCGCAGCTTGATGATGTACGCGAGGTTCTTGAAGGCGTCGGTGTACACCAGGCCGTGGTACGACGGGTCGGGTGAGGAGAATTCCGGGAAGCGGACTCGGGCCTTCGCACTGGCCCAGTCGAAGGTCCCGGCGTCCACCACCACGCCGCCGATGGAGGTTCCATGGCCGCCGATCCACTTGGTCGCGGAGTGCACCACGATGTCCGCGCCGTACTTGATGGGCCGAGCCAGGGTGGCCGCGCCGAAGGTATTGTCGACGATCAGCGGAATCCCCGCCTCGTGGGCGATCTTCGCGAGCGCCTCGAAGTCGGGGACGTCGAGGCGGGGGTTCCCGATGGTCTCGACATACAGCGCCCGCGTCCCGTCGTTGATCGCCCTGCGGACGGTGTCGTGGTTGTGGATGTCCACGAACGTCGTCGTGATGCCCCACTTCGGCAGCGTGTATGCGAACAGGTTGTAGGTCCCGCCATACAGCGTCTGCGACGACACGATGTTGTCACCCGCACGCGCCAGATTCAGGATCGCCAGCGTTTCCGCCGCCTGTCCGCTCGCCACCCCCAGCGCGGCGACGCCGCCCTCGAGTTCCGCGACCCGCTTCTCGAACACGTCGGTCGTCGGGTTCATGATGCGAGTGTAGATGTTCCCGAACTCGCGCAGACCGAACAGGTTCGCGGCATGCTCGGTGTTGTTGAACACGTAACTCGTCGTGGCGTAGATCGGAACGGCGCGCGAGTTGGTGGTCGGGTCGGGGACCTGCCCGGCGTGGATGGCGAGGGTGTCGGGGTGGTACGTCATGGGTGGTGCTCCTGTCGGTCAACGGTGGTTGTGCCGGCTGCCAGAATGCAAACCGGCCCGATTCACGTTGGGTGAACCGGGCCGGGCGTTGGTCGTCGGAATCGCGGCGTTACTTCACGGAATCGCCTGACCGAGACGCGCGCTGGCGCAGTCCACCCCGCGGGGGGTGCACATGCACTTGCAGCGACACATCTCTGGGCAGCGCGTCATGAGCGCAACGTCTCCCTCGGGTTGTGCGGCGGTGCAGAAACGAAAAACCCCCGCGGCCACGAGCGCGGGGGATATCCCACGGCTCTTTAGCTCTTTGGTTCGGGGTCCAACAGCCCCAGGCGGTAGCAAGTGGCCCTAAATCCGTCCGCCGGATGCCAAGCTAAGAAGCCGGGCGAGCATCGTCAAGTAGGGCGGGGAGGTGCCCCGCCCAAGGTCAGTAGTCGCCCAGATCTTCCATGTCCTCCACCGTGTCCGCTTCGGTGGTCGGATACATGGCGATGCAGATATACGTCGCCGGATGTTCCCGGGCCCAGGAGCGAAACGTCAACTGCTGCTGCAGCGCCGCCTCCAGCTCCGCCATGGCCTGGTCCGAAATTGGCGAAGGGTTCATCCGCTTGTGACGGTGCATCTCCTGGATGCTCGCCGACAGGAGAGTGATGAGCAGGTCACGGTTGATACAGAGCTCGACCGGCATCAGCATGTTGATGCCGCGGGGCAGCGGGTAGCCGGACTTGGCTGGCTCTGCCGGCGGCTGGGGCCGGGTCTCCGCCGAAGGCAGTTCGGGGGTCCAGTCCTTCATCAAGTGGCTGATGCGATTCTTCATCATGGCTCAAGGTTCCTGAGGGGGTCTCCTTCCAGTCATCGGGTGGGGGCGGTGAAAACTTTAGGGGCCGGGGCTAGATTGAAACCTCAAGCAGCATCAGCGCTTACACCAGTTCGAGGTTTTCGCGACCCATGGCCAGCAACCCATCCTTCGACATTTCGACCGGCGCCGACCTCCAGGAGGTCGACAACGCGGTCAATCAGGCCCTCAAGGAGGTCGCCCAGCGGTACGACTTCAAGGGCACCAATTGCACCATCGAATTCGACCGCACCAAGGCCGAGATCCGCCTGCTCGCCGACGACGAATTCCGCATGGGGCAGCTGGTCGACGTCCTCGAGGGCAAGATGGTCAAGCGGGGTGTGCCGGTGAAGAACCTCGATCGCGGCGAGCTGATCCCCTCGATGGGGACGTCCGTGCGACGGGTCATCAAGCTCACCCAGGGGATCAGCTCGGAGACGGCCAAGAAGATCGTCAAGGCGATCAAGGAGCAGGGCTTCAAGAAGGTGCAGACCCAGATTCAGGGGGAAGAGGTTCGGGTGACGGCCCCATCGCGGGACGAACTGCAGTCGGTGATCGCCTTTCTTCGCACCCAGGATTTCGAGATCGAGCTCAAGTTCGGGAACTACCGCAGTTGAACTCGCCCTGGCGCCGTGCTGGTTTGTGCCTCCTCGCAGCCGTGCTCTCGACCTGCGCGCCACCGGAGGCTCCCCAGCTCCTACCCGGTCCCGAGGTGCACTCCCCGGACATCCGCATCGGGCTGGCGACCGGCGTCCCGCGGCTCGAACTCATGGGGGACAGCGGCCTGACGCTCAGCGACCCCGAGGGGGCGGCGATCGCAGCGGCCGAGCCAGCCGTGAGTTGGCGCGTCACCGTGGCCGGTCCGAGCCTGCGGGCGGAGGGGCCGAAGGGATGGGTGGTGAGCCAGCCCCGATCCATCACGGTGGCGCCAAGGGTTGAGGGGGGGCTCGTGTTCGTCGGCGGGAGAGGCTACCGAGGGTCCGTCGCCGTGGTACGCGACCGGTCCGGACTCACCGCGATCAACACGGTTGCCATCGAGGACTACCTCGCCGGAGTGGTCGGCGCCGAGATGGGACGCCGGGATTCCAGCGAGGCGGAGGCGCTCGCGGCGCAGGCGATCATTTCGCGGACCTTCGCCATCCGGAATCTCGGCAAGCGGGCCACGGAGGGGTTCGATCTCTACGCCACCGTCGCGGACCAGGTGTACGGCGGAGTCGCTGCGGAGTATCCGCTGGCCCGATGGGCTGTGGCCCACACCGCGGGACTCGTCGTGACCTGGCAGGGCGTCCCCATCGATGCCTTCTTCTACTCGACCTGTGGCGGCCGGACGGCGGACGGGACCGAAGTCTTCGCGGGGGCGGACCGCCCCTACCTGACGTCATTGCCTGACACCGATGCCGACGGCCAGGCCTACTGCCGCATCTCCCCGCGCTATCAGTGGCACGAGGAGTGGACGGCGGATCAGCTCCGGGGAGTGCTCCGCCAGTCGCTCCCGCCCCTCACGGGGACCCCGGCCGAACAGCTCGGCGTGGTCACAGGGGTCGAGGTGGCCAGCCGGACCCGGTCGGACCGGGTGTCCCGGGTGACGGTCTCCCTGAACCGGGGCAATGTTTCAGTCGAAGGACCCGCGGTCCGGCTGGCGCTGCACCCCGTCGGGGAAGTTTCGCTCCGCAGTGCGCTCTTCCGCCTGCGGGAGGTCCGTCAGGGTGGAGTGCTGCGCGCGCTGATCGCGGACGGCTCCGGTGCTGGACACGGAGTCGGCTTCTGCCAGTGGGGATCGGTCGGCCGCGCCCGGGCGGGGCAGGATGCGCCGACGATCCTCGCCGCCTACTTTCCCGGCACGGCTGTCAGCCGTGCCTACTGAGTCTCGCTCCAGAGGAGAGGGCATGTCGGAACCGCTCAAGATCGGCATCCTTGGCGCCGGGGCCATCACCCAGGTCGCCCACCTTCCGGTCCTTCGGAAGCTGAAAGGGGTCGAGGTCGTCGCCATCTGCGACACCGACCTCCCCAAGGCCCGGGCGCTCGCCACGCGATTCCAGGTTCGCGATGCCTTCAGTGATATCGAGGAATTGCTCGAGTTCGAGAAGCTCGACGCGGTCGCCATCTGCACCCCGAACCATCTGCATGAGCCGCACGTGCTCGCCGCGCTCACCGCGGGGGTGCACGTGCTCGTCGAGCGGCCGCTCTCACTGACCGGCGCGGGCGCCCAGCGCATCCTCAAGCAGGCCGAGAAGCGGGATCGTGTCCTGATGGTCGGCATGAATCATCGCTACCGTTCCGACGTCCAGCTGGTCCGCAGCTTCGTCCAGAGCGGCGAACTCGGAAAGATCGAGAGCATCCGCGGCAGCTGGCATGTCTTCCGCCCCAAACGGACCCAGCTCGGGTGGCGCCAGCGCCGCGACGAGTCGGGCGGCGGCGCCATTCTCGACCTCGGTCACGCCATCCTCGATCTTGGGTTCTGGCTCTCCAACAACCCCAAGCCCATCCGGGTGAGCGCGGTGCTCCAGGGCGGGGAAGGGGTCCGTGGGGTCGAGCACTCTGGCAGCGCGATGGTCATCTGCGAGGGGGGCTTCTCGCTCTTCGTCGATGTCACCTGGCATCACGTGGGCGAGGGAGAGCGGTTCGGCCTCGGCCTCCGCGCCAGCAAGGGTTCGGCGGGCATCAATCCGTTGAACGTCTGGAAGGAGCTGAATGGCGTCCCGACCGACGTCGCGCCTACCGGAGCGATCGGCCGCGAGAACACCTTCACGGCATCCTATCGAGCGGAGTGGGCGCACTTCCTTGCCGTGCTTCGGGGCGAGGCCAAAGGCTTCGACAACCAGGAGCAGAGCACGCTGCATCGGGTCATCGATGCGATCTACAAGTCCGCCGCCTCCGACGGCAAGGACGTCGAGTTGTGAGGCTGCTTCGCGCCGCGGCGCTCCTGGTGGCCAGTCTCGCTGGGGTGCAGGAACTTCCGGCCCAGCAGCCGGTTACCCGGGCGCCCGAGCCCGGCTCGGAACTCACGATCTCGATCATGACGATGGGGGTGGGGGCTGAGGTCTGGGAACGCTTCGGCCACAATGCCATCGTGGTCGAGGACCGGCGGCATGGCACCAGCGTCGCCTACAATTACGGCATGTTCTCCTTTCGCCAGGAGAATTTCCTGCTTCGCTTCATTCAGGGGCGGATGTGGTACTGGATGGCGGGCTACCCGACGGAGGATGATGTTCCCCGCTACATCGCCGCCGAACGCTCGGTCTGGCAGCAGGAACTCAACCTGACACCGGCGCAGCGGCTGGCCATGCGCGATGCGCTCGAGCAGAATGCGCTCGAAGAGAACAAGTTCTACCGCTACGACTACTATCTCGACAACTGCTCCACCCGTGTCCGGGACGCCGTTGACCGGGTCCTCGGCGGCGCCTTCAAGGCGCAGATGCAGGGGCCGGCGTCAGGGAGCTTCCGCTTCCACACCCAGCGGCTCAATACCAACAGCCTTCCCCTGTACACCGGCCTCCTGCTCGCCCTGGGACACGGCGCGGATCGGCCGATCACGCGCTGGGAGGAGATGTTTCTCCCGCTCAAGCTCCGCGAATACCTCGACACGGTCCGCGTGCCCGACAGCACCGGCGCCCTCGTCCCACTGGTTCGTGCGGAGCGCGCGCTCTATGTCAGCGACAGGTACCCGGTGCCGGAGGCTCCGCCCTCCTGGGGCCTGGGGTTTCTGCTGGCGGGCCTCGCGCTCGGTGGCCTGTTGTGCGGGGCGGGGGTCGCGGCGGCGGGTTCGTCCGCGGCGCGACGCACCCTGAAGTGGCTCGGCACCGCGTGGGCGCTGGTGACCGGGGTGGCAGGGCTGATTCTGGTCGGGCTCTGGGGATTCACCGACCATGTGATCGCCGCGCGCAACGAAAACGTGCTGCAGTGCTCCCTGTTTGCGCTTGCACTCGCCGTCGTATTGCCGCTGGTGTCGCCCGCCCGTGCTGGTGCCACCCGCGCGGCCCGGCTGCTAGCCCTCTGTGTCGGTGGTTTGTCGCTGCTCGGGCTCGCCCTCAAGCTCATGCCCGCGTTCAATCAGGTGAATGGCCAGGTCCTTGCCCTCTTCGTCCCGGCCAATCTCGGGCTGATGCTCGGCGTGCTGGCCTGGGTCGCCCGCATGAAAAAGGGCCCCGCCTAGCCGGGGCCCCGCGTTTCACTCACCGCATGATCCGCCTCAGGGTCGGACCATGCCCCGGCTGTCTCTCCGCTCGGGCACCACATCCTCGAAGATCCGCGCGTCCACGAACAGCCGGAACAGATCGGCGTCGAGCTGGCCAGTCTTGACCTCGTCCGACAGGATGTCCAGCGCGCGGGTCGTCGGCAGCGCCCGCTTGTAGGGCCGGTCCTGTGCGGTCAGGGCATCGAAGATGTCCGCGATCGTCATCATCCTGGTCTGCAGCGGAATCGCCTCCCCCCGCACCCGCCGAGGGTACCCGGTCCCGTCCAGCTTTTCATGATGCCCGCGGGCGATGTCGGGGATTCCCGCCAGCCCCTTCGTCCAGGGGATCTTGCGCAGGAAATCGAAGGTGTGGCTCACATGGCTTTCGATCTCGAGCCGCTCGCGGTCATCGAGACTTCCCTTGCGGATGCTGAGGTGCTTGACCTCGACACCGGCCAGGTAGGGCTGAGGCTTCCCGTCGATGTCCAGGAACTCCATGCCGGCGAATTCGTTGAGCTGGGCGAAGTCTCCTTCGGCGAGCACCGTCGGTTCGTTCGAGGCAAGGACGACCTTGAGCATCCGGTCCACCGTCTCGATCGATTCCCGCTGGCGCGCCTCCAGCTCCGCCAGGAAATGCTCGTAGCCGTCACGGCCGTTCCGAAGGAGATAGTCCGCGCGTTCCCGTTCGAAGGCCAGCTCCGCGGTCCGCCGGATGAAGGCGTGCCGCTGGCGAATGATCGTGAGCTCTCCGTCGTACAGCTTCTTCGCCTTCACCAGAACCTGCTCCCGTACGCCGACCTTGCCGAAGTCGTGGAGGAGACCGGCGTAGCGAATTTCACGCACCTGCTCGCGCGAGAAGCTGACACGCGCGAATGGCCCGTCCTGCACCCGGTCGACCGCTTCCGCCAGCGCCACCGTGCGGCTGGCGACCCGCTCGGAATGACCCGACGTCGTGGGGTCGCGTTGCTCGATGGCCTTGACCGCGGCTTTCACGAAGCCCTCGAACAGCCGCTCGATCGCCTCGTAGAGCTGGCTGTTCTCGACCGAGACGGCCGCCTGGCCGGCCAGCGCCTTCACGATCTTCACGGTGTGGGGACTGTAGGCGATGATCTGCCGGGTCGCATCTTCGGGGCTCGCCAGTACGGCGGCCGCGTCCCGCTTGCGGTTGAGGAGCTGCAGGACTCCAATGACGTCGCCCGAATGGTTCTGCATCGGGATGACCAGCATGCTCTTCGTCCGGTATCCGTACCGCTCGTCGAACGAACGGTTGAACGAGTACTCGACATCCGGCGGGAGCATGTACACATCCTCGATCACCAGCGGATCCGCCTCGGTCGCGGCGTAACCCGCGAGCGAGGTGTGGTCGATCGGGATCGTGAATTCGACGAACGGAATGTCGGGGCGACTGTCGTTCTGGCTCAGCTTGAACCGCAGCCGCCGCGTCCCGAGGTCGTCGGTCTCCGCGATGTAGAGGCTCCCGGCATCCGACTGGGTCACCCGGCGCGCCTGCGTCAGGATCAGGCCAAGCAGGGTGTCGAGGTTCTTCTCCGTCGTGAGCAGGACGCCGATCTCGGCCAGCTCGGTGAGTTCGTGCAGCCGCGCGGCCGACTCGGCCCGGGCGCGGGCATGCTCCCGATGGGCGGCGGACACCCGGAAGGCCGAACGAAGCGAGACCAGGAGCTGTCGCGGTCCCGTGGGGAAGGTGAGAAATCCGGCGAGCAGCTCGGGCGGGAGGTCTGACGGCACGTCGGCTTCGCCCGCCTCACCAAGCGCCAGCAGCGCGATGCCGGCATCCCGGAGCCCCGCGAGCAACTGCGGTGTGACTTCGCGCCGGGTCGTGGCGTCGAGCAGGTAGGCGGTGGGGCGATCATCACCACGCACCTCTCCCGGACTGGCCACCTCGCGGACCTCGACCTGTTCCGCGGCGAACGCTGCGGTGAACGGGGCCGGCGACCAGGAGGGCGGGTGGAAGAGGAGGTACTTCACGGGGCCGTGGCCGCGATCGAATCGCGTGAGAGCGGGCGGATGCCGGTCAGCAGCCGGTGGGGCCGACGGCTGACCTGGTCGATGAAGTATTCAAGTTTTGCGCTCAGGATGTAGACGTTCTTGAGCGTCTGGCGTATGTCGGGGGTGACGTCCGTGGCCGTTTGCGACACGGTCGAGGTCAGCGTGTCCGCCCGGTTGACCAGCCGTCGAGTATCCCCGAGGAGCAGCGCGAGCGAGTCCTGCAGGACGCCGATGGTCGTGTCAGTGGTGGCCAGGGTAGTCCTGGTCTGCGCGATCATCGGCTCCAGGCGGTCGAGCACCTGGCGTGCGCTCGCGAGCGTGGCGCGGAGTTCCGGGCCGGTCGTTGCGATCTCGGTCTGGGTCGCGCCCGCGGTCTTGTCGAGCGTCGCCAGCAGTCTTCGCGTGTCCTTCAGGATGTCGGACACCTGGGTCTTCAGGGTGTCGGCCACCTCCTTCAGGACGTCGGTCCACCCTTGGGTCAGCTCTCCGCGAATGGTATCGCCCGGAGCGAGCACCGCGCTGATGTTGTTCTTCGGCACCTGGAGCGCGATCGAGGCCGCGCCGATGAGACCCGTCGAGCTGATTTCCGCGCGGGTACCGAGCGGCAGCCGGATCGGGACACCATTGGCGTAGCGCTCCCGGAGCCGGAGCGCCACGAGGAACTCCGGCGCACCGATCATCTGGCCGGTGTCGGCCAGCGGCGAGATCGAGGCCACTTCACCGATCGCCAGACCCTGCAGGAACACCGGCGTGTCCTGCTTGAGGTCCTGTACGTTGGGGCTCAGCATGTAGAGGGTGATCCGTCGCTCGGTCCAGCCCCGAGTCACCACGAAGGCGACCAGGGTCACGACGACGGCGCTGACGACCAGCAGTCCCACCAGCACGTCCGCGGTGCGGGGACGAAGACTCATCGAACCTCCTCGGGACGCCCGCGGACCAGGCGAAGATGCCGGTCCACGCGCGTACGTAAGAGCGCGGGCAGGTCGGCGCCCGTCATGAAGACGGCTCGGCGCCCGCCCTCTGCGGTTTCGCCCCCTCGCGCTGCCTCCAGCAATTCGGCCGCTGCACGATCCGTCAGCCCGTCGAACGGTTCTTCGAGGATGACGAGCTCCGGGTCGAAGGCCAGCGCTCGCGCGAGGGCGGCCCGGCGCCGGTCCTCCGCACTGGCCTGCGCCGGCCGCTGATCCGCGACGCGGGTCAGGCGCAGTTGGGCCACGATCACGTCGACGCGCCCCTCGATATCCCTCGGCCGGAAGTCGCTGCCGAATCGCAATGGCAATCGGATGTTTTCGCGCAGGGTGAGATTCTGCAAGAGACCGTCTCGCGCGGGAAGGTATCCGACCTTTCGCCGGAAGGCGAGTTGGGCCCGCCGCTCCATCGCGGCGAGGTCCGCGCCCAGGGTCCGGACGCGTCCACCGGGGCTCCGCTCGAGCCCCATCGCCAGTCCGCCGAGCAGGTCCACCCCGCTCGCCTCGTCGCCGGTGACTACGATGGTGCGGTGCGCGTCCACGTCGAGGCTGAACGCCCCCTCGGCCTCGGTCGCCGTGTTCGGCATCCCGCTCATGGTACGGCGGCGGACCCGGCCCAGGGGTACGTCGACGAACGCCAGCAGCGGCTCGCTCACTGCAGCGCTCCCACGATGAGCGCTGCGACCACGAAGATGAGGGTGATGGAGTGCACGGTCCCGCGAATGACGGCCTGCGGAATCTCGGTCGGGCCCCGGCGGACCGACAGCCCTTCGTAACTGGGGATCACCCCGATGATGAGGCCGAAGATCAGCCCCTTGACCACCGTGAGGACCACGTCCTGCGTCGTCAGGTAGGCGAGGACAATGCCGAGGTATCGTGAGGCGCTCATTCCTGCGATGAAGGCCGCCGCAAGGTAGCCGCCGAACACGGAGATCACATCGAAGAGCACGATCAGCGTGCAGACCGAGACCACACAGCCGAACAGTCGGGGCAGCACCAGGTAGTGGAATGGATCGATACCCATGCCCTCGAGCGCCCGTACCTCGCCGAGGACGGTATTGGTCGCGAGCTCGGCGGTGATGGCTGTCCCGCTCCGTCCGACGACCGCGATCGCGGTGAGCAGCGGGCCGAGGGTGCGCACGATCACCACGATCATCAGCCGGCCGATCAGTTCCGATGCACCGACCTTGTCGAGCTGCGCAACGGTGGCGGAGATGGTGAGATAGCTGAGGACGCCCGACAGCAGGACGATCAGCCCTACGGCCTCGAGGGCGGTGAAGCGGAGCTGGTTGAGCAGCACCTGCGTCGCCACCCGTCGCCCCGCACCGGGGAGACTCTGCAGCGAGGCGACGCCATCAAACGCGAAGCGCGCCAGCGCGCCCACCTGGGCGAGCCAGCGCGCCGTCCCTCGACCGATCGCGGCGAAGAAGCGGACCACCGGTCAGCTGCCGCGGACCCTCTGCAGGCCGGCTTTCGCCTCGGAGTAGTCCGGGAAGATGTCCACGGCCTTGCTGAAGAACTCGGCCGCCTTGGTCTTGTCTCCACGGTCCTGATACAGCAAGGCGCGGCTGTAGTAGGTCAGGGCCTCGGTCGGCACGTTGCGGGCCTTCACCGCGCGGCTCACCTCGGCGCTGAGCGGGGGCAGCTTGGTCTCCGCCATCAGTCGCTCGGCCAGGGACTGGATGAGCTTGAACATCTCTTCCCGCTTTTCGTACTTGGGGTCGCTGCGCACGACCTTGAGGATCTCGCTCGTCTCCACATCGACCAGCCGGGCATCGACCCGGAAGTGGCCGTAGAGGTCCACGAAACTCCCGAGCACCATGTACTTGGCTCCCACCAGCTTGCCGACCTTTGCGGCGGTGGCGGCGTCGACGCGGCCGTCCTTGCCGAGGTCCTGCTCGTTCAGCAGGGACTGCACGTTCTCGCGTTCGACTACGCGGGCGCCCGGGTTCTGGGCCAGCTCGCTGATGAGCATGCCGGCGAGCCCTTTCTCGAGCGCCTCGAAGTTTTCCTTGTCCTGCCCGTAGGACCCGCCGTTCTGGAACGGCATCACGGCAATGCCAGGCCGGGTGTCCTGGGCCCGGAGCAGGGGAGCCGTGGACAGGGTCGCCAGGGCGGCGAAGAGTGCCAACGAACGGTGTCGCATGGTGTCAGACCTCGTCAGAGAGTCAGGGACATCCCTTCCATCGCGGCCTCGACCTGCAGGCCGGGTGCTCGTGTCGCTGCAAAGCTGCGCGCTCCGATCACGAGCGCGTCGATGGCGGCATCATCGTGTTCCGGCTCGTGGTGGAACAGCACCAAACGCCGGCAATTGGCGTCGTGCGCCAGCGAGATGGCCTGTTCCGGGGTCGAGTGCCCCCAGCCGGCCCGCGCCTCGATCATGGCCTCGGAGTACATCCCGTCATGGATTAACGTGTCGACCCCCCCGAGGAATCTCACCAGCTGGGCCCGCCAGTCTGGCGGGACGTCGTAGCTCCCACCATCACCCAGCTCGTTATCCGTTACATAAGCAATAGTCCGGCCACCCTTCACGGGGACCAGCTTGTAGCCGAGGGTCGTCCCGGGATGCCGCAACCGGAACGCCTCCACCAGGAATCCGTCGATTTCAAAGCTTCCCGTGCTGACTTCGGTGATTTTCAGGTCGGCCGCGAGTGCCTTGAGGGGGACCGGAAACACGACGGGATCCATCTGGCGGTCCAGGATCTCCTCCAGCGGAACGCCAGCCTGTGCCGCACCGTAGATCCGTACGCTGTTCCCCTTGGTGTTGAGCGGCTGAAAGAATGGCAGCCCCTGGATATGGTCCCAGTGAGTGTGCGACAGCAGGATATCGAGGTTCATCGGTGCCGTCGCGAGCCTCGAAAGTTCCCGACCGAGCAGCCGGATGCCGCTGCCGGCGTCGAGGATCACGAGCTGGTCGGTGTTCCCGGACACGGCGACGCAGGAGGTGTTGCCTCCATAGCGGGCGGTGTGGGCGCCGGGCGTCGGTATGGAGCCTCGGGTGCCCCAGAACGTGGCCGTGTACGTCACATCACCCCTCACAGGATGGCACTCACACGGGCAGGGAGCCTGCCGCCGGAAGCCGCGCTGCGGAACACGGAGATGGCCTGCGGGCTCACGAACGGCCGGCGGCGCGTTCGAGCAGGGAACGATTGAGGATCGTGATGTCCTTGCGGGTGACCTGGATCAGGCCGCGCTCGAAGAAATCCCGCATCGTGCGGGAGACCGTTTCCCGGCTTGAGCCGATCATCTGTGCAATCACGTGATGGGTGATCTTCTTGGTGACCCGGTCTCCCCCCTCCTCCTCGGCGAGGCGCAGAATGAGGTCCGCCACCCGGCCGTTCACATCCAGCAGCACCAGGCTGCCGATCTTCTCGTCGGCCCGGCGAAGGCGCCGGGACAGCTCTCTGAGCAGCGCAATCGCGACCTCGGGGGAAGTGCGCAGGCGTGACTGAAAATCCTCACGCCGGAGCACCAGGACGGCGGCGTCGGTCATCGCGATGACCGTGGCCGAACGCGGCTGATCGTCGATCAGCGCCATCTCGCCGAAGAAGCTGCCCTCACCGAGCACGGAGAGAATGACTTCGCGGCCGTCCTCTCCGATCAGGACGACCTTGACCTGTCCGGCGGCGACCAGGTAGAGCGCATCACCGGGGTCGTCCTCGAAGACGATGACGCTGCCCTTGGGGTAGGTCCGCTCCCGGACCAGCTCCGCGAAGGCGGTGATGTCGCCCTCACGCATGCTGGCGAAGAGCGGGACCTTCTTCAGGACCTCGAGCGGACTTAGCGGCAAAGGGCCCTCTATGTGGTGGAAGTATCAGTCAATACGATAGTTATGCCACCGGCCCCCTGTCAAACCTCGACGGCGGCCCGGTCCGGCCTCCCTGAAGGACCGGAAGTCCGACAGTTGATGCGGCGTGGGGTAAGTGTGTATATTTGCAGGCTTTCCAAGCTTAGGCACTTATCATCGCCCCGCGCAGCGGGGCGGCAAGGAGACGATCGTGAAGGCCAACCTCCATCCGATCTACAAGAAGCTCACCGTGAAGTGCGCCTGCGGGAACGAGTTCGAGACGCGCTCCACGAGCACCAGCGTGCACGTTGAAATCTGCGCCAAGTGCCACCCGTACTACACGGGCAAGCAGCGCCTGATCGACACCCAGGGCCGGGTGGATCGGTTCCGGAAGAAGTACGCGTCCGACAAGGCCGCTCCCGGCGCGACCCAGGGCTGAGCCATGGAGGCCCGACTCCGCCAGGCGCTCGCCCGGGCGGAGGAGGTCGCCAACGAGCTGGCCGACCCCTCGACCGCAGGCGACCCGTCCAAACTGCGGGCCCTCGGGCGGGAGCACACCCGGCTGGCACCGATCGTTCAGCTATCTGAACGACTCGACAAGCTGAAAGACGAACTTGCGCAGGCTCGGGAGATGGCCGATGAAGCCGATCCCGAGCTTGCGGCCATGGTCAAGGCCGACCTGACACGACTCCCCGCCGACATCGCTCGCCTCGAAGCCGAACTGCACGAACTGCTGCTGCCCCGCGACCCGCTGGATGACCGCGATACCATCGTGGAAATTCGCGCGGGGACGGGCGGGGATGAGGCCGCGCTGTTCGCCGCCGATCTCTTCCGGATGTACCAGCGCTATGTGCAGCGGAAGGGGCTCACGGTGGAGCCGATCTCCTTCAGCGATGGGACCTCGGGCGGAATCAAGGAGGCGATCTTCGCCGTCCGCGGGCCGGAGGCGTTCGGCCTGCTGCGGCGCGAAGCGGGCGTGCATCGGGTGCAGCGCGTGCCCGCCACGGAGACGCAGGGGCGCATCCACACCTCGGCCGCGACCGTCGCCGTCCTGCCTGAGGCGGAGGACGTCGATGTCACGATTCACCCGAACGATCTCAAGATTGATGTCTTCCGGGCCTCGGGCCCTGGCGGGCAGAGCGTCAATACGACTGACAGCGCGGTGCGCATCACGCACCTCCCCACCGGACTCGTCGTCTCGCAGCAGGACCAGAAATCGCAGCTCCAGAACAAGCTGAAGGCCATGGAGGTGTTGCGGGCCCGGCTGCTGGACCGCATGATCGCGGAGCAGGAAGCCGCCCGCGCCAGGGAACGCCGCTCGATGGTGGGAACCGGCGACCGGTCGGCCAAGATCCGGACCTACAACTACCCGCAGAGCCGGGTCACCGACCACCGGATCAACCTGTCACTGCACGACCTGCCCGGGGTGCTCGACGGCAAGCTCGACGAGCTGATCAACGGTCTCCGGATGGCGAGCCGCCAGGAGCAACTGGGTGATTGAGCCGGTTCCGACGCTGGACCGTCTGGTGGCCCACGCCGGACTGCGACTCAAGGCGGCCGGCGTGGCCGAGCCGCGGCGTGAAGCATGGCGAATCTGGGCCGATCTCAAGGGCCTCTCCTCGCACACCGGGTCGATTCTCTCCGAGGAAGCGGTGCCCGGTGGCGAGGCGGAGCGATTCCGGCAGGCGGTCGACCGGCGGGCGGCGGGTGAGCCGCTCCCCTATGTCACCGGCCTCGCGGGCTTCCGGGAACTGACCCTGCATTCGGACCGGAGGGCGCTGATTCCGCGACCGGAAACCGAAGGCCTCGTCGAGCTGCTGCTCGCGCGGGTGCCCGGCGGCAGGATCGCCGACATCGGCACCGGCACCGGCTGCATCGCCCTCGCGCTGGCGGACGAGGGACGCTACGATCAGGTGGTGGCGGTCGACCAGTCTCGAGAGGCCCTCGCGCTGGCAACCGAGAATTGCGGGGTGACGCGCCTCCGCATCGACCTCGTGCTCGGGGATCTCGTCGAGGCACTCGCGACGGAATCCCTGGACGCCGTGGTTTCGAACCCACCCTATCTTTCCGATGCTGAATACGCTGCACTGGATGCTTCGGTGAAGGCCTGGGAGCCGGCGCTCGCGCTGGCGAGCGGACCCGACGGGTTGCAGGCGACCCGCCGCCTGCTCCACGATGCGCTTCGCGTGGTGCGGCCTGGCGGCTGGATCGCGCTCGAGATCGACGCCAGCCGCCGGAGCGAGACCGCGGCGGCGGCTGATGTGGCTGGATGGAGTGACATCGTGGTACACGACGACCTTTTCGGCCGCGCGCGGTATCTCCTCGCGCGGAGGAGCGAGATGCTGTGATCTGGGACAAGGCGGAGGAACTCGGCAGACTGATCGGACAGATGCCGGAGTACAAGGCGTTGCGGCGGGCCGAGACCGGGCTCAGGGACGATCAGGACGCGCAGGCCAAGGTGGAGCTGATCCAGCGACTGGCCCGTGAAATGGATGAGCTCGTGGCGACGGGCCAGATGCCCGACCAGGCGACCGCGGAAACGTATGAGACCGCGGTTCGCGAACTCGAGATCAGTCCCAGCGGACAGGCCTACGCGGTCTCGCGGGCGAATTTCGAAAAGGTGATGATCAAGGTGAACCAGCTGATTGCCCAGGGCATGGAGAAGGGCGCTCAGAGCAGCATCATCACGCTCGGATGAGCCACGGGTTCTTCCTCGTCCTCGAAGGCACTGAAGGGGCGGGGAAGTCCACCCTCAGGGCTGGGCTCGCGGAGCAGTTCCGCGCCCAGGGGATCGAGCCGGTGCTGGTGCGCGAGCCGGGGGGAACCCCGGTGGCGGAGCGTATTCGTGCCGTGTTGCTCGATCCGGCCCATCCCATGGAGGCCGTGAGCGAGCTGTTTCTTTTCCTGGCGGCGCGAGCCGATCTGGTGGCCCGCGTCATTCAGCCTGCGCTCACGGCTGGCCGGGTCGTGCTCGCCGACCGGTTCCAGCTTTCCACCGAGGCGTACCAGTGCGGTGGGAGGGGCCTCGACCTCGAGTTGTTCCGTGTGGCCAACCGAGCGGCCACCGGCGGGCTCGAACCGGCCGTGACCCTGGTACTGGATCTCCCGACAGACCTGGGCTTTGAGCGGATTCGGACCAGTGGCCAGCCTCTCGACCGGATCGAGCAGGCCGGCGCCGCCTTCCACGCCCGGGTGGCCGAGGTCTTCCGGCGGGCCAGCGGAGCGAACGTCGTCCACCTGGATGCGACACTCCCGAAGGCGGAGGTCCTGCGCCTGGCCTGGGAGGCTGTGGAGGCCCGGCGCCCTCGGGCACCGGGCGAGGGCAGCCATTAGCTTTAGCGGCACGGCGCCCCGCTCCCGTCGAGCGGTGGGCCCGGGCCAATCTGGAGGCAGTCATGCGGCAGCGTTGGGGTCTCGTCGTCCTTGTGGCGGTCATTTCGTTCTTCACCGGCGGCTGGCTGCTGCAGCGCGGCGCAGCGCGTGATGGCGATGTCTATCAGCAGGCGCGTCTTTTCGATGACGTCCTCTCCCACGTCAGCGCCTACTACGTCGATTCGATCCCTCAGGGCAACCTGTACGAGAAGGCCACCACCGGGCTCCTCGAACAGCTCAAGGACCCGTACTCGGTCCTCCTGCAGGGCGACGACTACAAGCAGCTGACCGAGACGACGACGGGCAACTACGGTGGTCTGGGGATACAGATCGACGTCCGTGACGGCTGGATCACGGTGGTCGCCCCGCTGCCGGAGACGCCGGCGGAGAAGGCGGGTGTGGAGACCGGCGACCAGATCATCTCGGTTGACGGCAAGTCGACCGAAGGCTGGAACAGCGATCAGGCGGTCAAGGCGCTGCGCGGACCGGCGGGAAGTGATGTCGAACTCCGGGTGCGTCGCGCCGGCTTCGAGAGCCCGATCGTCTACAAGCTCACCCGCGCCATGATCCACGTGCGCTCGGTGCCTCCGGGAACGCTCTTCTCCGGCGGGATCGGGTACATCTCGCTGAGTCCGGTGGCGGAGAGCTCGACGCAGGAACTCCGCAGTGAGATCACCGCAATGCTGGGCAAGGGGATGAAGAGTCTCGTCCTCGATCTGCGCGGCAATCCGGGCGGGCTGCTCGACCAGGGAGTCAAGGTCGCGGACCTCTTCCTCGACAAGGACCAGGAAATCGTCGCGACCCGTGGCCGTGCTCGCGGGGCGACGAAGAACTTCGTCGATGCCGCGCGCCAGGAGTGGCCGTCGCTGCCGATCGTCGTCCTGGTCAACGACGGGACGGCCAGTGCCGCCGAGATCATCTCGGGCGCGCTGCAGGACCACGACCGGGCGGTGGTCGTCGGGGTGCCGACCTTCGGCAAGGGGCTGGTGCAGACCCTGTTCCCGTTCTCCGACAACACCGCGCTCAAGCTCACGACGGGGCGCTGGTACACCCCGAGCGGACGGACCATCCAGCGGAAGGCGCGCAACGAGGAGGACCAGATGCGTCAGGCGGCCAACGAGGCCGATGGCGTGAAGGACTCCGTCAAGAGCGATACCATCAATCGCCCGGTCTACAAGACCGACAGCGGCCGCCAGGTCCGGGGCGGCGGCGGGATCGTGCCCGACCTCATCATCCGCCAGGACACGCTCACGGCCCCGGAGCGGGCGTTCGCGACCGCGCTCGCCTCGAAGTTCGCCGAATATCGTGACGCGCTCACCGCGACCGCGCTGCAGCTCAAGAACGACAAGAGTGTCACGTCCGAGGATTTCACGGTCACTCCGGCCATGCGCGCCGAGGTCCTTCGCCGGATGCGGGCCAAGGGCGTGGTGATCACGGACGAGACCTACGCGCAGGCGACCCCGCTCGTCAACGACCAGCTCGGGTACGAGATCGCCCGCTATGTTTTCGGACGCTCGGCGGAATTCCGTCGGCGGGCGCACGATGACAAGCAGATGCAGACGGCGCTCGATCTGCTCCGCCGGGCGCAGACCCCCAAGGCGCTCATGTCGCTTGCGGTGACTGAGGCGGCGGGGACGCCGGCGAGGAACTAGCGATCGCTCCGTCGCTGGAAGTTCCTGCGGCCTTCGCCACCGGACTCGCAGTCGGATTGCTGTCCGCACTGGCCGGGATCGGTGGCGGTGTGCTGATGGTGCCGTTCCTCTACGTCGTCTACGCTCCCACGGGTGTTCCCGTCTCCGCCCAGACCGTCGTCGCCCATGCGACCAGTCTGGGCGTCGCGTTTGTCACCTCCACCATCGGCACGTGGCGGTATGCGCGGGCGAAGGCGATCGTCTGGGGTGCCGCGGCGACCTATGCGGTGCCCGGCATTCTCTCCGCCTTCCTGGTCGCCCGCGTGCTGACAAAGACCGAGGGCGCACACTGGGTCCGCGCCGCCTTCGCGGTCTTTCTTCTGCTCTCCGGACTGGACATGGCCCGGCGGGCTCGACATGCGGCCGCGGAAATCGATGCCTCAAGGGTGACCGGCCACTCCTGGTGGTGGCTGGCTGGAGTCGGGGTGATCGGCGGGGGGATGTCGGCGCTCCTGGGGATCGGCGGCGGCCTGATCGCGGTGCCCGCGCTGATCTATGTCGGCCGGCTGCCAGTGAAGGCCGTCGCGCCGACGGCGCTCGCCGGAGTGTGCCTGACCACGCTGTCCGGCGGGCTCGGCTATCTGACGGCCGGGCCCGGACCGGCGGTCTCGAGCTGGATGACCGGCTTCATGGACATGCGAATGCTCCTGCCGCTCTCGCTCGGTGCGGCCGTGACGGTGCCGATTGGGGTGCGGGTGAATCGCAAGTCGAGTGGACCGGCACTCTACTGGACCTTCGCCGCCACCTTTGCGCTGATCGGCCTGTCGATCCTCTGGAGCTGGCTGCACGGATGAACCGATGATCGCCATCGTGGGTGGGGGCCGGATGGGGCGCGGGCTCGCGGGAGCGCTGAGTGAGGCGGGGGAGATCGTCTCCCTCTGGTCCCGGCGCGAGGCGGTGGGCGCGGTCGAGGGGGCCGTGACGGGCGCGGCGACGGTGCTGCTGGCCGTGCCGGATGATGCGATCGCCGACATTGCCAGGCAGCTGCACGCGGCGTCTGCCATCGATGCATCCCAGACGGTCCTGCATCTCTCCGGCCTGCACGATCGGCGTGCGCTGCGGGCGCTCGACGGGAGTGGGGCGGCGCTCGGTTCCTTCCATCCGCTCCAGACGATCTCGGATCCCGCCACCGCCGCCTCGAGCTGGCGGGGAGCCTTCGCCGCCCTCGAGGGGGACCCCCGGGCCGTCGCGGAGGGCCGCCGTCTCGCTGGGCTCCTTGGCCTGACCGCCGTCGAGATCCCGGGACCAGCCAAGGCCGCCTATCACGCGGGGGCGGTGGTCGCCTCCAACTACGTCGTCGTGCTGGCCAGCATCGCCGCCAGGTTCGCGGCGGGCGCCGGCGTGCCGCCGGAGCTGGCGGCGCAGATCTACCTGCCGATGCTGCGGGGAGCGGCCGACAACCTTCAGCGGCAGTCCCCGGTCGAGGCGCTCACTGGTCCGGTCCGTCGAGGCGACGTCGCCACTCTGCAGGCGCACCTGGAGGCGATCCCGCTGGAGGATCGCCGCCTCTACGCGAGGCTCGGTCTCGAGGCACTGAAGCTCGCCCGGGAAGCAGGGCTGGACGAAGGGAAGGCGGGTGAGGTGGAGCGGGTGCTGCGGGACTACTGATCGACCACCCGGACCCCGCTGGGCAGATCGAATCGGAACGTCGCGTCGGAGACGCGACGATTGGTTTCGACGGCGGTGAGGACCAGGGTCCGGCGCTGCCCGCTGCGCTCACGAATCTCGAGGCGGCGGGGAAGGTTGTCGAACTGGTCGATCCAGACCACCGCCTCGCTGAAGGGGAGGCTGCGGTCGTTGGGCGTCAGTGCGATCACGTCCACCCCTCTCCCCGCGACGGCGTCGGCGCGGAGGTATCTCGCCCGGTATCGCTCGGCGGGGCGGGTCAGGATCCACGCGAGCACGTTCGGCCCGTAGGTCGGGTCACTCGGGATCTTCAGGCGAAGGACCTGACCCGGTGTCGTGCTCGGCGTGTACACCCAAAGCCGCTCACCATCCATCACGATGGCCTCGCCGGCGGGGTCGGTGAAGCGCATCGACAGCTTCGCCTCTCCCGCCTGCACCAGCTTCCCGCGACTCTCGTAGGTGCCGATCATCGAGTCCGCGATCACCTGGCGGAAATCGGCGCGGAAGGATGTGATCTTCTGGTAGGTCTGCGCGGCCTTCTCGATGATCGCCGAGGGATCGGGATCCTGCGAGCGCTGCACGGGTGCCAGCCACGCGATGAGCGCGAGCAGGACGCGAGGTCCGATCACGTGTGGCTCCCAACCGGCGCCGCGATGGTCCGACCGATGGCCTGGGCGATGAGTCGAGTTTCCTGCATCATGCGCGCGAATTGCTCCGGATAGAGACTCTGCGCCCCGTCGGAAAGCGCCCGATCAGGATTGGGGTGTACCTCGACCAGCAGGCCATCCGCGCCGGCCGCGACCGCCGCCCGCGCCATCGGAATGACCATATCCCGGTGTCCCGTCCCGTGACTCGGGTCGGCGACGATGGGGAGGTGACTCGCCCCCTTCACCACGGGGATGGCCGAGAGGTCGAAAAGGTTGCGCGTGGCGGAATCGAATCCGCGGACGCCCCGTTCGCAGAGGATGACGTTGGGGTTCCCTTCGGCCAGGATGTACTCGGCCGAGAGAAGGAGTTCCTGGATCGTGGCCGAGAGACCGCGCTTGAGCAGCACGGGCCTGGGAAGCCGGCCCACTTTCTTCAGCAGCGAGTAGTTCTGCATGTTCCGCGCGCCGATCTGGATGATGTCGGCGACTTCGGCCACATGCTCGGCACCTTCCGGGTCCATTGCCTCGGTGACGATCAGCAGTCCCGTCTGCTCGCGCGCCTTGGCGAGCAGGCGGAGGCCCTCGATCCCCATCCCCTGAAAGGAATAGGGGGACGATCTCGGCTTGAACGCGCCGGCGCGAAGCACTGCCGCTCCGGCCTCGCGGACCTGCTCGGCGGCGGTGAGGATCTGCCGCTCGCTCTCGACGGAGCAGGGACCCGCCATGACGACCACCGCTTCGCCACCGATCTCGAGCCCACCGCCGAGCCTGACGACGGTCGGTTCCGGCTTCCACTCCCGGGAGACCTGCTTGTAGGGCTTGGAGACGTGGATGACCTCCTGCACGCCAGGGAGCGCTTCCATCCTGGAGCCGTCGACGCGGCCGTCGTTCCCGACGAGTCCGACGGTCGTGCGCTGCTTGCCGGGCATCGGCCGAGCAGTGTAGCCCATCTCCTCGATGGTGTCGCAGACGCGCTGGATCTGCTCCGCGGTCGCATCGGTGTGCATCACGATCAGCATCAGGACACCCGCTCGAGCTCTCCGAGCCGCACGCCCACGATCGTGGAGACGCCGGGCTCCTGCATCGTGACGCCGTACACCGCCTCCGCCGCCTGCATGGTGCGGGGGTTGTGGGTGATCACGATGAACTGCGTGGACTTCTTGAACTCCTCGAGCAGCCGGATGAACCGGCCGACATTCGCGTCGTCGAGCGGCGCATCCACCTCGTCCATCAGGCAGAACGGACTCGGCTTCGTGAGGTAGATGCTGAACAGCAGCGAGACCGCGACCAGGTAGCGCTCGCCGGTGGACAGCAGGTGAATGCGCTGCACCTTCTTGCCCCGCGGGGCCGCGTGGATGTCGATCTCGCTCTCGAGCGGGTCGTCGGGGTTGGAAAGCTTGAGATCGCACTCGCCCCCGCCGAAGAGCGTCTGGAAGACGTGGAGGAAGTTGCCGCGGATGGCGGTGAACGTCTCCATGAACATGGTCCGGGCCGTGCCGTCGATTTCCCGGATCGCCTGTTGCAGCGACCCGCGGGCGGAGACGAGGTCGTCGCGCTGGGCGGTGAGGAAGTCGAGCCGCTTGGCTTCCTCGGCGTGCTCCTCGACGGCGAGCGCATTGACCGGCCCGATGCTCTCCAGTGCCTCGACGATCCGCTTCGACTCGTTCTCGAGGGTCTCGAGATCGAGGTCGAGCATCGGCGCTTCAGCGAGCAGTGTGTCGAGGGGCTTCTTCCACTCCGCCTCGACCCGCTCCACGATCGCGCGCCGGCGCCCCGTGGCTTCGGTCATCTCGATCTCGAGCCGATGGTATTCGGCGGTCAGCCGCTCGACCCGCTCACGGGTCTCGTGCAATCCCGCTTCCGCCTCGGTAAGCGCCAGGCCGGCCTGCGACGCGCTCTGGTCCGCCTCGGTCGCGGCCGTCTCCAGTTCGGCCACGGCCACGCGGCGCTCGCCACGCGCCTCGATCCACTGCGCCTGCTGTGCCGCCAGCTCCGCGGTGTCGGTTTCGATCTTCCCCAGTTCGCCGGCGAGCGTGACCGCGACCTGGTCGGCGTCGGTCCCCACGCGTTCCGCACGGTTGAGTGCCGCCTGGGCGGCCTCGAGGCGGGCCGCGAGCTGGGCCTCCTGTACCTGCCAGTGGACGCGCGCGTCGCGCGCGGCCTCCTGCTGGGTCTCCAGATCGCTCAGCAGGGCACGGCTCTGGCCCAGATTCTCGTCGAGCCGGGCGCGCGCGAGGTCCCCTTCCGTGAGGCTCGCGTCGATTTCCTGCAGGCGGCGCTCGGAGCGCTCGATCCGCTCCGTGAGTGAGGCAAACTGGGTCGACGCCTCACCGAGTTCGCGGCTGACGGCATTGGCAAGCCGGATCGCATCCTCGCGAGCAGCCACCGCGGTACGCTCTGCGTCGCGGGCCTGATCCGCCGCGTGGCCCGCCGCTTCCTGACCGGCTTCCGCCTCGGCCAGCCGCGCGACCGTGGCACCGAGGGCGAGGTCGGCGCGATGCAGGGTTGCTTGTGCTTCACCGACTTCGTTCGCGAGGCTTTCCAGTTCCGCCCGGCGCCGCAGCGGGCCCGACGGACTGGGGGCACCGGCGAGGAGGATGGCGCCGTTGGGTCGGCGGAGTGCCCTGCCGGTTGGCTCGAGCACCTCGGAGCCACCGAGAAGCGAGCGGACCCACGACTCCGCCGGGCCCTGCGCGTAGAGGCGGTCGCGGAGCGGGCTGTCTCCCGCGGCACCCGCGGGAGCGACATCCATCGGCAGGAGCACGATCGCGCCGGGCTGCTCCCGCGCGTGCCATTCCTGAATCGCGCTGACCGCCGAACTGTTCCGCACCAGCACGGCGTGGACCCACTCGCCGAGCAGCCGTTCGGCCAGCTCCGCATCCTCACGGCCGGTCCGGATAAAGTCGCTCAGGGGTCCGAGGATGACGTCACCGAAGAGCTCCCGAGCGCTGAGCAGTGCCGCGGCACCCGGGGCGAGCCCGACGCGATCCCGCTCGAGTTCCTCGAGCGCCTGACGCCGCGCGGTCAGCTGCGCGAGGCTCTCCTCGGCGGTGCGGCGGTCGGCGCGCTCGAGCGCCTCGCGGCGGCGCAGTTCGGCGACGAGGTGCCGGGCCCGCTCCGCTTCCGAGGCGCGGCGCTTGGCCTCTTCGGCGTGGCGTTCCGCGACTTCCGTCGCTTCCGCGCGGCGGCGCTCGGCCACTTCCTGCTCCGCCTGCGCGGCCTGCCGCCGTGCTCCCGCCGTGGCGGCCTGCTCCCGCAGGGATGCCAGATCGGATTCCAGGGAGTGACGTTCCCCGGCGAGTGACCGCAGCGTCTGGATCCGCTTCTGGATCTCCTCCTCGAGCTGCCTGACAACCTGGCGCTGCTCGCCGAGCTTGAGGCGCACATCCTGCTCGGCGGCGGTGCGGGCGGTCAGTTCCGCCTGGATCCGCTCCCGTTCGGCGAGGGACGCGACGTGCTCCGCCATGGCCGCTTCCCGGTCGCGGATCGCCTGCTGGCGCCGGGTCTCCATGACCCCGCGCTCTTCGGATGCGCGAAGCTTGCGAGCGGCCGCGTTGGCGAGCCGCTCGGCCGCGAGGGCGAGGTCGCCGTCGAGCTTGCCGAGTTCGAGACGCACGTCACCGAGGCGACGGGCGATCTCGGTCCGCTGGGCTTCGGTGCTGGCGCGATTGCGGGCGCATTCGTCGCGCCGCTCCTCGAGCTGTACCAGCGACTCCCGTGCGACCGGGAGTTCCTGCTCCAGCTCGGCGTGCCGGCGCTCGGAGGTTTCCATGTGGTCGCCGAGATCGCTCAGCAGGCGCTTCGCGAGGGTGAGCTGCACGGCGAACTTCTCCTCCATCAGGCGGGCGTGGCGCTCCGCCTTGCCCTTCTGCCGCGCGAGGCTGCGGATCTGGCTCTGCACCTCGGCGATGAGATCCTCGACCCGCTGCAGGTCCCCGGCCGTCTCCTCGAGGCGCCGTTCGGTGGTCTGCCGCCGATCGCGATACAGCCCGATGCCCGCGGCCTCCTCGAAGAGTGAGCGACGGTCTTCCGCGCGATCCGAGAGGAGGTACTCGATCATCTTGGCTTCGATCACGACGCCGGCGTCGGTGCCGAGGCCGGTGCCGCGGAGCAGGTCCTGGATGTCGCGCAGCCGGACGACCGTGCCGTTGAGCAGATAGTCGGACTGACCGCTCCGGGAGAGGCGGCGGGTGATCTGCACTTCGCGATAGGCGATCGGGAGATCACCATCGGTGTTGTCGAGAAAGAGCGAGACCTCCGTCACGTTCACCGGACGGCGTGCCGAGGATCCCTGGAAGATCACGTCCTCCATCTTGCCGCCGCGCAGCGTGCGGGCGGACTGCTCGCCCAGCACCCAGCGGACTGCATCGGAGACGTTCGACTTTCCGCAGCCGTTCGGGCCGACGATCCCCGTCACCCCATCCTGGAAGCTGAGCGTGACGGTGTCGGCAAACGACTTGAAGCCGGAGAGTTCGAGCTTCGTGAGCTTCATGCTTCTCGTCCTGTCTTAGCGGTCGGGTTGATAGATGAAGAACGGACGGCCGAGTCGGCGGCCCGTCGATTCAGCAGCTTCGCGGGTGGGGTAGGGGCCGAGGACGACACGGTAGCCTTCTTCGCCCGCGCGAGGATCCAGCACCTTCGCCGGCAGGCCCTGCTGCTCCAGCTGGCGGGCCAGCTCGGTCGACCAGTCCCGATTCTGCGAACTGGAAACCTGGAGGTACACCCGGGTGTCCTGATCGCCGGTCGAGTCGGTCACCGTCGCAGTCGAGTCGGTGGCCGCCACCGGGGACTCGGTACTCGCTGTCCCGGTCTCGGGCGTCCAGGCGAGCGGCAGCCAGAGGTCGGAGGCACCACCCTTGATGCGTCCCGTCTCGGCGAATTCGGGCTTGCTCAAGTCGTAGGCGATGACATCCTCGCCCGCCTTGACCAGGAGGGTCTGCTGGTTCGTGATCGTGGGGAGATCGGGCGCCCAGTCCGCGGCGAAGCCGTGGACCAGCCGATTGGTGGCGAGATCGACGAGCCAGAGCGAATCGGCGTCGGCGGGATGCACCATGAGCCAGCGCCCGTAGGGGTCGACCCGAAGCGCACCGGCGCCCCCCGGGAGATCGATCTCGCCGACTTTGTCTTCAGAGAAGCGATTGTAGACGAGGACGGAGCCCTCGCGCCGAGCCACATAGAACCGGTGACCGGACGGCGAGAAGATCACCGCGCGGGCATGTCCGGAGACGCGGATGCTCTTGTGCTGGTCGAGGGCATCGGGGTCCACCAGCACGACGGCGGTGTCCGCTGCGATGGCGAGCAGATCACCCCAGAAGGTGGCTGCGGCATCGCCATTGGGCAGCAGCGCCCTGGAGGGCTGGTCGTCGGTCCGAAGATAGGTCAGAGTGCTGGTCGCGCCCGACGACATCGCAATGAGCGAGGCCGTCCGGGTCCCGAACATGTCCCTCGGCCGGGCCGGCAGGCGGGACTGGAATCGCACCGGGTTCCGTCGGACGAATTGCACCACACGGAGACTGTCGTCGACGGTGAAGAGCGTGCCGTCGGGGCCGACGGTGACGTCCCGCACATTGGTGAGCAGTTGCGGTCGGGGGCGGGCGGTCTGCAGGTCCAGCGCAACGATTTCGTTCTTGACCCCGAGGGCGTAGACCAGCCCCTGATCCAGGTCCACCCCGACCGGGCGGCGGAGCGGCGGAAGCGGGGCACTCGACTGCCACCCCCAGCGCTCCAGGCGCGGGAGATGGAACAGCTCAGCGGTGCCACCTGCGGCCGGGAGCCGTAACAGGCTCGACGGTGGCGTCGTGGAGGCGACCGAGAGACCGTGGGCGAGGGGTTGGGAGCCGGACTGACAGGCGGTCGCGAGGAGCGCCGTCAGGGCCAGCAGGGGACGGGTTTTCACGCGGGGAATCTAGCAGATCCGCCGGGGACGGAGAAGGCGGCCGGTGGCGGCGCGCGTGGGCTTGCGCGCGGCCATCGACCGCCTTTCCACCAGGGCGTCCGGGCTAGAACACCGGGCCGAGGCTGAGCGTCCAGTAGCCCTTGATCATCCGCCGTTCCTGCGGGATCGAGTAGTCCAGCCGGAGGATCACGAAATTGAAGAGGTTCATCCGGGCCGAAGCGCCGAAGGTCTGGAGCGGGGTCCGCACGCCGGTCGGGCTGTCCCCGGGGCGCCGGCTCCAGCGGAGCTGGTCTCCCTCGTTCCATGCGAGTCCCACGTCGTAGAACAGCGCGCCCTCGATCGGAGGAAACCCGACGGGCAGGAACCCGAAGGAGGCATTGAGGAGCGGGAAACGGAGTTCGGCGCTGCCGACGGCGAGCTGCGTGCCGACGAGCCGGTCGAGTTCGTTGCAGCCGGTGAAGGTATTCGCGTCCGTGGTGCGGCATTCATTCCGGTAATAGCTCCCGGAGGTGTTGCCGCGCAGCAGATCGGTGTTCCCGAGGAAGACCCGGAAGCGGCTCGCGTCGCGTCCGATGCGGCCGAAGTAGAGCGCACGGGTCGCGAGCGTGAAGGGTCCGACCAGGTGATCGTAGCGCCGGTAGTCGGCCAGCCCTTCGAAATAGCGCCAGCCGCCGATCGACTGGGAGGCCTCGAGGCGGTAGCGGCGGCCATAGAACGGGCCCACATAGCCGTTGAGGGAGTTGTCGAAGGTGTATGCCAGCGTCGGCTGGATGTAGCTCGCGCCCGGCAGGCTGACCTCACGCTCCGATGGATTGGCGGTCGGCAGTCCGGTCGAGGGCTGATAGGGCTCGAAGATCTGCTGCAGCCGGTCGCTGATCGAGGAGGCCGTGATCCCGAACTCGACGCGCTTGAACCGGCTCAACGGGTAGATCGCCTGCGCGCCGACGGAACGGACGACGATCCGGCGGAGGTTGGTGATGAACGTCGCCGAGTCCACTCCATCCGAGCGGATCTGGCTCGGCTCGAGGAAGTAGTACGGCTCCTGCCCGACGGTGGCGGCCCAGTTGAGCCGGTGGCTCATGTTGACGTACGTGGCATTGACCAGCGCCTCGCTGATCCGGCCGTTCACGTAGGCGGCGAACAGGAGCTGCTCGTTGCCGAGCATATCGGAAAGCTGAATGGCACTGCCGCCGTAGAAGCCGCGGCCGAAATTGTCCCGGGTGTACCCGATGGTCGGCCGGGCCACGTAGTCCGGCTTGAAACTCACCTTGTAGCGATTGACCTTGAATTCCGCGGTATCCGGCAGCGGGATCTCGGTCGAGTCCATGAGCGCGGAGATGGTCACGGGCCGCTGGGTCGAATCGGTGACGTCAGGCGCGGTCTCCGACGGGCGGAACCCGCCGGAGGTGACGTACAGCGACCCCGTCGATTCGAGCGGCTGGGCGGCGTTGCCGGCGGAGTCGCGCGGCACGGCGGCATGGGTGCTGTCTCCCAGGGTGGGATAGCCGCCTGGAGGGGCCACCCCGGCGGAATCGCGGCCAAGCACCACCTGCGGTGCGTGCCACGGCTGGCGCTTCATGCTTCGCGGGTTGTCGATGCCGTACACATCGAACTGGTCCCGCGAGTAGTACACGAAGGCCAGTCGGTCCGCCCCCCGCGCCCATGAGAGGACCGGGGAGAGCGGCGTGATGCCCTGGGCCCCGGTGAAGAGGTCGGTGAGCTGATAGACCTGCTTGTCCCCCTCGTCGTAGAGGAAGACGTTGCTCACCCCATCGCGGTCGGAGACGAAGGCGATCTGGTGCCCGTCCGGCGACCACTGCGGGCTCACGTTCTTGCCGAGATCCATCCCCGGCAGCACCTCGATCCGGCCAGTCGCCACGTCGTAGGTGGCGATCCGCATGTTGCCGAAGCGCAGGGCGGAGAAGTCGGTCCCCGGGCCACGGTCGGTGGCAAAGGCGATCGTGGTGCCGTCCGGCGACCAGACCGGCTGCAGGTCGGCATACTTGTCGTTCGTCAGCCGGCGGAGATTCGAGCCATCGGCGTTGATCAGGAAGAGATCCGAGATGCCGCCGTCGTACCCGGTGAAGACGAGCTGCTTGCCGTCGGGACTCCACGATGGCGTCGTGACGCCATTCAGCTTCACCCGGATCCGGCGGGCTTCCTTGTTGCGCTTGACGTCGATGACGAGAATCTCGTCGCGCGGACCACGCTTGGCCGCGACCACGAGATACTTGCCGTCTGGCGACCAGCTGCCGGACGAATTGATGAACCGGAACGTCTCGTAATTGCTGCTGTACGACGACTTGAGCAGCCGGTGCTTCACCTTGCCGCTGGCCACGTCGGCCAGGTACAGGTCGACGAAGTAGAAGTTCTTCTCGCTGAAATACGCGACCTCGTTCCCGTCCGGGGAGAGGGCGGGGGCAAGATGCAGCGTGCCCTGCGAACGGTCTTCGGTGAGGATTTCTTTCGCGATGTCGCGTGCCTTCTGCCGCGAGGCGACCTCGGGCAGGTAGGTCTTCTGGATATGATCCTTCCAGAGATTCGAGAGCTGCTTGTAGTCGACCCCCAGCACGCGCTTGATCGAGCCCTCGAGGCCGCCGCCGCCCGCAAGGGTGCCCTGCATGATCGCGCCGATCGCTTCGTCGCCCCAGCGCTGGCCGATGAACGCCACGAGGGCCTGGCCGAACCGGTACGGGAAGATCCGCGGGTCGTTCTCGAGCTGGTCGATCGTAGGGATCTTGCCCTCGATCGAGGCATCGCGCAGCCACATCGCCGTGTTGGGATCCACCCCGCCGATCGACAGATACTCCGCCATGCCCTCCACGAACCAGAGCGGCGGGTTCACGTTGATGATGGTCTGCAACCCGGCGCCGGCCCGCCCCCGGCTCCAGATGTCGTACTGGAACTGGTGGGTCATTTCGTGCTGCAGCACGTGTTCCAGTTCCTCATAGGAACCGGTGAAGGGCAGGACGATCCGCTGCTTGAAGAAGTCGGTGACACCTCCCGTTCCTTCACTCGGGCCTTCAGGGCCGAGCGCATTGGTCTGCTGGAAGTCGGAGTGAGAGGCGTAGAGGATGATCGGCTTCCGCTCCTTGTACTCGTGGCGGAGAATCCGCGACAGCCGCTGATAGGAGCGCTCGGCGAGCCGGCCGGCATCGAGGGCCGCCGTCCGGGCTTCCGGATAGAAGTAGATGTCGAAGTGCTCGGTCCGCAGGACCTGGAAGTCGAAGGCCCGGTACTGGACCTTGTTCTGCCCGAAGTAGTATTGCGCCGGGAGGAGCGAGGGAGCGCCGATCAGGAGGGCAACGGCGAGCGCGGTACGACGGATCATGGGCATACCTGCCAGTTCAGGCGCCGGTTCGGATCTCCGGCGCATCGTTCCAGAGGCGCTCGAGCTGGTAGAAGCTCCGCGCATCCGGATGGAAGAGGTGGACCACGAAGTCCACGAAATCAAGCAACACCCAGCGCCCAGTGGGCAGTCCTTCGACGTGGTGGGCATGAGCGCCACGCCGGTCCAGCCGGTCCAGCACCGCGTGGCCGAGGCCACGCACATGGGTATCCGAGGTTCCCGACGCGATGATGAAGAAGTCGGTCGCCTCACTCAGGCCGCGGAGGTCGAGTACCACGATCTCGCGTCCCTTCAGATCCTCGATGGCCTCGACGGCCGCCGAGATGTCCTCCCGGGGATACCCGCCATTCGCCGTTCGGCCCGTCATGCCGGCCGTCCTGCGCGCGGCCGCGCTGGGGTACCGTCCTCGACCTGCCAGAAGATCGCCCAGGCCCCGAACCCGACGTGGGCTCCGAGGACGCCGGTCGCGAGCGCGACGAAGCAGTCCTTCGGCTGGTAGGCCGCCACCAGCGCGGCCCGGAGCCGTTCCGCCGCCTCAGGCGCATCCGCATGTACGATCCCGAACCGCACTGAGTTGGGTTTCGGCGCCAGCCGCTTCTCCACCAGACTCAGCACCCGCGGAACCAGATTCGGGCGCCCGCGCACCCGATCCACCGGGACGATCGCGCCCTCCTGGTTGATCTCCAGGATCGGCTTCACGTCGAGCATCGCCCCGATCCAGGCCTTGCCTCGCGTCACGCGCCCCGAGCGGAGGAGGTTGTCGAAGCGATCGACCGTCAGGAAACAGCCCGACTGCTTCCGGATCCGCTGCAGCTCGGCGGCGATGTCGTTCGCCATCCAGCCCGATTCGGCGAGTTCGGCCGCGCGGAGCGCCAGCATCCCGAGGCCCAGCGAGGCGGAGGCGCTATCGACGCACTGCACGCCGTCGATGGCGGTTGCCCGGACCGCAGTAAGCGCGGACTGATACGTCCCAGACAGCCGGGCCGACAGCAGCACCGCCACGACCTCATCCGCTCCCGCCCTGGCGTCCCGGAGCACCCGCGCGAATTCGGCCGGGGTCGGCTGCGAGGTCGTCGGGTGCTCCTTCGACACGCGCATCTTCCGGTAGAAATCGGAAGGCTTGAGCTCGACGCGGTCCCGGAACGTTTCGTCTCCAAACATCACCTGGAGCGGCACCAGCTGGATGTGATGCCGGTCCAGCACGGCGTCGGGCAGGTCCGCCGAGGAGTCCACCACCACCGCCACCGGCCGGTGATCACCATGCGCCAGTTTGCGGTGCTGCGCCCGCATGTCTTCGGCCTTGGTGGTCTCGACCGATCCCCACCGGGCTGCGAAGGTAAAGACGGCCTCCGGCGTGTCGGTGTGCACATGGATCTTCAGGATATCCCCCGCAAGCACTACCTGTACGGAGCCACCGAAGTTCCGGATCTGCGCGCGGACCTCGTTGGCCGGCGGGAGCATCTCCGCGCGGATCATTACCTCGGTGCAGTACTGGAAGTCGCGTTCGGCTGCGACCTCGACGTCGGCGGCCGGCACGACGAACTCGGAGGTGTCGGTGATCGGTGCGGCGGGGAGGATCGGGTCGCCCTCGATGTACCGCACGACCCCCTCGATCATCCTGACGAAGCCCATGCCGCCGGCATCGACGACACCGGCCTCCTTGAGGACCGCCATCAGGTCCGGCGTCCGGGCCAGCGCGAGTTCGCCCTCGGCGAGCAGGCGGGTCATGAAGACCGAAACATCGGGCGAATCGGCGGCAGCCCGGGAGGCCGCCTCCGCCGCCTCGCGGGCCACCGTGAGGATGGTGCCTTCGCGCGGGTCATCGAGCGAGGCGTACAGCCGGTCGGCGCCGCGGCGGAACCCCTCGGCGATCTCCTCGGTGGTCGCCTCTTCCTTGTCGTCCATCACCTCGGCAAAGCCGAGGAGGAAATGGGCGAGCATCATGCCGGAATTGCCGCGGGCGCCGAGGACGGCTCCGCGGGCGGCGATTTTGGCGGTAGTACCAAGCGGCGCGTCGCCGAGCGCCCTGAGGGCGTCGGCGACGGAGCGGAGGGTCAGACTGAAGTTCGTTCCCGTG
>JBGASX010000042.1:0-42028 GCA_044229445.1 Gemmatimonadales bacterium
GGGCGTCGGCGACGGAGCGGAGTGTCAGACTGAAGTTCGTTCCCGTGTCCCCATCCGGCACGGGGAAGACGTTGATACGGTTGATCTCCTCGCGCCCTGCGGCTACCCAATCCGACGCCGCCAGCAGGGACCGCGCGAGCCTCGGTCCGTCAACGTACCGGATCCCGACGGTCATCCGCGACGGTCACTCCGCCACGACGGTCAGACGCAGTTCCGCATGGACGTCGTGATGGAGCCGGACCGGCACGGTGTGCTGGCCCACGGTCTTGATCGGATGCTCGAGGTCGATCTTGCGCTTGTCGATCGCGTGGCCCTGCGCGCTGAGCGCGTCGGCGATGTCCTGGGCCGTGATGGACCCGAACAGCCGGTCGCCCTCGCCCGCCTTCCGCGACAGCGTGAGGCTCACGGCGTTGAGCTTCGAGGCGATCAGCTCGGCCGCGCTGCGCTCTTCCGCCATGCGGGCCTCGCGGGCCTTGGACTCGGCCTGAATCCGCTTCCGGTTGCCCTCGGTCGCCTCGTAGGCGAGGCCCTTCGGCAGCAGGAAGTTACGGGCGTAGCCCGGCTTCACCTTGACCAGCTCGCCAGCCTTCCCGAGGGACTTCACGTCCTCGCGGAGAATCACTTCCATGGAGATCTCCCTTCTGTGTCGGCGGACGCGAAGCGCCGCCGGAAATCCACCCAGGTATCGGCCAGGCCGAGGGCGAAGGCGCCGCCCAGCGCGACCGGAAGAATCAGCAGAATTCCGAAACCAATCACGACAAGGATCGGCAGGGGGAACGACTCGATGCCACCCCAGATGATCGCTGCGCCCCGCGCCGCGTAGAGGCCACCAGCCACCACGGCGATGTTGCCCATGAAATCCCGGACCGGCTCAGGCACCGGCAGGACGAAGACCGCAAAACAGGAGACCACCATCCAGATGAGCTGGTCATTGAACCGGAACTCGGCAAACGCCTCGGGCGCCGGTCCGGCCGGGCGTACCGCCAGCCGGTGGTACCAGGCCCAGGCGAGTGCCAGCCCCGGAAGCGACACCAGGACCAGCAGGGCGGGGAGGAGGTGGGCCATGACGCCTACCCCGTCCGACAGCGCGTCCAGCATCATTCTCGCGCTCGCCGCCTGCGCCGGATTGAGCTGGACCTGCGCCAGGAGCTCGCGACGCGCTTCCCAGCCCATGTGCGCGACTGCCAGCTGGATGTCCTGCCAGCGGGTCCCGAGCCACCAGGCCCAGCCCGTCGTCGCGCCCAGGCTCCCCAGCGCCGCCAGGATCGCTCCGGCGACGATTCGGCGATGCCCCGAGAGCATCATGAGCACGAACGCCCCGGTCAGGAAGAGCGCCCACGCCGACATGATCTGGGTGGCCAGGCCACCCGGCCTCAAGAGCGACGAGGCGAGCCACAACACCGCCGCCGAGACCCATGCCCATTCCCGCAGTGTGGTCGGTCGCGAGGCGGCCAGCAGGCCCGCCAGCGGCCCCAGCACGAACAGCGGTGGAAAGAGGACGAGGTAGCCCAGCAGCAGCAGCATCGACCTCCAGGTCACCGCCGGTCGGCCGCCGGCGGTGACGGTCAGCTCGTGCCCCGCTTCACGTAGGGCAGCAGGGCGAGATACCGCGCCCGCTTGATCGCCGTCGCCAGCTGGCGCTGGTGCCGCGCCGTGATTCCGGAGAGCCGGGCGGGCAGGATCTTGCCGCGCTCGGTGAGGAACCGCTGGAGCTGCTTCTCGTCCTTGTAGTCGATGTACCGGATGCCCGCTTCGGCCAGCGGGTCACCCTTCCGCGTGCGCTTCATCATTCGTCATCCTCCTCGAACTTGCGGTCGGTCATGTCGCGGACCGGCGTGTAATCGTGCTCGTTCACTACGACCAGGAAGCGAAGGACGCCGTCGTCCAGCTTGAGGGCGCGCTCGAACTCCGGCAGGAGGTTCGGGGCGGCCTCGAAGTTGGCGATGACGTAGTAGCCGGTCTCGCGCTTCTTGATGGGGTAGGCGAGCGTGCGCTTGCCCCAGTGGTTCACCTTGACGGGTTCGCCACTGGTCTGCGGGATAAGCGAGTGGAAGCGGGTGAGCTTCTCGGTGATGGCGGCTTCTTCGAGGGAACTGTCGAAGATATAGACCGCCTCGTACTGACGGGCCATGACACCTTCCTTTGGGCTGGACGCCCCGGTCCTGGTGCGGGTACCGGGGAGGACGAATTGTGAGCGGGAAAACCTAGTCACCAGAATGGTTTATCGGTAGTGCCCCCCATGAAAAAGCCCCCTCCCGGAAGGGAGGGGGCCCGGACCACCGAGGCTTACCGGCGCCGACCGAAAAGCCGGAGCAGGAAGAGGAACAGGTTGACGAAGGCGAGATAGAGTCCCAGCGCTCCAACCACCGCGTACGCGCCGATCTTGCCGTCGGGAAGCGCCAGCGCCATGGCGCGCATCTGCTGCGCCCGGTAGGCGGTCAGCGCGGTGAAGACCACGACCCCGCAGACCGACAGGATGAACTGGAACATGTCATTCTGCCAGAAGATTCCGACGATCGAGGCGATGATGACCCCGAACAGCCCCATGATCGCGAACTGTCCCACCCCTTCCAGGTTGCGCTTGGTGACGGTCCCATAGAGCGCCAGCGCTCCGAACATGCCGGAGGCGGTCAGGAAGGTCGACGCAATCGAGGCGCCAGTGTAGACCAGCAGGATGACGGAGAAGGTGATGCCGTTCAGCGCGGCGTAGGTGGCGAAGAGCATCGCCGCCGTATTCGGAGCCAGCGTGTCCACCTTGGCCCCGAGATACCAGACGAAGCCGATCGGGGCGAGAAGCACCGCCCAGAACAACAGCTGATTGGAGAGCAGGCCCTGGATCAGGACCGGCGAACTGGCCACGAACAGCGCGACCGCCGCGGTGATGGCCAGGCCGATGAACATCCAGCCATAGACCCGCTGCAGAAATCCGGTGACCTTGGCCGCCTCGGCCTGCGTGCCTGCGAGGGTTGAAGTGGAACTGCTGCCGGCAAACGGATTCGACATCGGTAACCCCTGGGGTTCTTGAAGGTCCGGAAATCTAATTTGGCTTCGCCCGGCGCGCCTACCAGTCCCGGCCGCCGCCCTGACCGGATTTGCTCCGGCGCCCCTCATGGGTGGAGAGCTGCTGGCGCTCGACCGACTCCAGGAGCGAGCGGGCCTGCTGCTCGTCCAGTTCCTCCGCCGACTCGCCCTCGTCTCCACCCTGGCCGCCTCCGGCCATCGCGCCGACCGCCGATTCACGGCTGCCTTCGTAGCCCTCCTCCTGGCTGCCGCGGCCATAGTCCGCGCGTCCCCCACGACCGCGCGAGCCCCGTTCACCGGGATCACCGCCCCGAGCCAGGGCGATCTCCAGATTCCACTTGGCGTCCTTGTCGTCGGGGTTGAGGCGAAGGGCCTCCTCATACGCGTCGTCCGCCCGCTCGAGATACCCGCTGAGCGCGTTGGCGTCCTCGGCCGCGCGCACGAACGCATTCCCCATGTTGAAGTAGGTCTGGCCGCGCAGCTTGTCGTTCGCGCCGCCCAGGGCGTCGCGGTACATCTTGACCGCCTCCGAATACTGCTTGAGCCGGTAGAGCGAGTTCCCGGCGTTGTACCGGACGTCCGAGCCGCCCTGCTGGCGGAGCACGTTCTGATAGGCCTCGTACGCCTCCAGGTACTTGCCCTTGTCGTACAACTGCTGGCCGCGGGCCACGTCGCGCTGCGCCGAGGTGCAGGAGAGCAGGCCGAGCACGATGACCGCGCCCGTTGCGAGCATCGGGCCCGTGGGCCGTGCAGAGGGTTGGCGCGTGATCCCGGGGTGCGGCGCGGGGCGCTTCGCCTTCGGGAGGCCGAGCAGCGAGTCCGCCAGCAGCAGGGCGATGGCGACGAAGAGCGGCCACTGGTAGCGCTCGTTCGGTTCGGTCGCCGGCTGGGTGGCGAGCGTCCGGGCCTCGAGATTCAGCAGGGCCTTGCTCATGGTCTCCAGCGCCGCGCGGTCGTCGAAGCGGGCATAGCTCCCGCCTGACGCGAGGGCGATCGCCTTCAGGACCTCCTCGTCCAGCTTCGAGATGATCGGCCGGCCGATGTCATCGACATGCCAGGGGCCGGTCACATCACCGCTGTCATTCGGCACCCTGGCCCCCTCCGCCGTGCCGATCCCGACCGCGAAGACCGGCAGCTTGGCCTTGCTGTACAGGTCCAGGATCGGATCGATGGCGCCCTGGCTCCGCTCGCCGTCCGTGAGCAGAATGACCGCGCGCGAGCCGACCGCGGTGCCTTCGCGACGCAGGGCCCGCTCGGCCACCTTGAGACCGGCGAGGATGTTCGTGGACGGATCGCCGATGTCGTCGGGCGACGCGGCATCGAGGAAGAGCTGAAAGGCCGCGAGGTCACTGGTCGGAGGCAGCTGCAGGAAGCCCGCCCCGCCGAAGATGACCAGGCCGATCCGGTCGCCGGCGCGCGCACTGGCGAGCTGCCACGCGAGCCGCTTGGCGAGGTGCAGGCGGCTTCCGCCGACGTCCGCGGCACCCATGGAGCGCGAGAGATCGAGCGCCACGATGATGTCGCGCCCCGTGCGCGCCAGATCCTTCGGACGCCTGCCCAGCTGTGGCCGGGCCAGCGCCAGCACCAGCAGGGTGAGCCCGGACCAGCGCAGGATGGTTCTGAACGTGGCCGGTGCCCCCGCGGGCAGCGACGAGGTGCGGGAGAGGAGGGCCGGATCGCCGAACCGGCGCAGCGATTCCTGACGCTGGGTCGTCGCATGGCGGCCGATGAGCCAGAGCGCCGGCAATACCAGGAACAGGGCGAAGGCCGAGGGATCGGCGAAGATGCTCATGGCAGGGCCCTCAGCCAGGTGAGCTTGAGCAGCATCTCGAGCAGCAGGAGGGAGAGCCCGATGCCGACCAGGATTGGGAAGAGCTCATGCCACTCCCGCGTCTCGCTCACCTTGACCTCGATCCGCTCCAGCGGATCGATCTCCTTCAGCACTTCAGTGAGCATGCTGGGGTCTGTTGCCTTGTAGAACTGGCCGCCGGTGCGGGTCGAGATGTCCTTGAGGACCTCTTCGTCCCGGCCCGAGAGCCGCGCGTTGACGTTGCGCACCGTCCAGACGCCATTCAGCGCGACGGAGAAGGTGTCCGCCGAGCTCAGCCCGATGGTATGGATGCGGACGCCGAGCGCCCTGGCTGCTTCCGCGGCCTGCACCGGGGTCACGTCGCCGGCGTTGTTGGCACCGTCGGTGATCAGGATGATCGCGCAGGAGTTCTTCGGAAGATTCTTGAGCTGATTGAGGCCGAGGGTGATCGCGCTCCCGATGGCAGTTCCGTCGGGGAGGTTGCCGATGTCGACCTGTTCGGCCAGCCGGTCGAGCACGCTGATGTCGGTCGTCAGCGGGGCCTGGAGAAACGCCCGGCCGGCGAAGATCACCAGCCCCATGAGGTCCCCTTCGCGCCGTTTGATGAACTCCCGCAGCACGGTGCGGGCGACCGCGAGGCGATTGCCGGGCTGGAAATCCGCCGCCTTCATGCTGCTCGAGATATCAAGCGCCAGAATCAGATTGCGCGACTTGACCCGGGTCGGCTCGGAATCGCCGGGCACCTGCGGCCGGGCGAGTGCGGTCACGAGCACCGCCATCCCGAGGAGTCCGAGTGTCGCGGGCAGCCGGTGCCATCGCGCCCGCAGCGTCGTCTTGCCGGCCGTGGCGAAGCGCAGTGCGGGGAACGCGATCCGGTGCACCGGGGCGCGCCGCCGGAGGAGCCAGCTCCGGAGCAGCAGCCCGAGCGGGACCAGCAGCAGCACCAGGAAGTACGGGTCAGCGAATCGCATTGTTCGGTTCGGCGGCGGTGCGCCACGCCTCGAGCAGGGTGCGGGCGCGGGCGACCTGTTCGCTCGCGGCAGTGTGGTCGGGCCGGACCTTCGCGAACTTCACCAGGTCCGCATCGCCGAGCACGGTCTCGCAGCGGTCGCGCAGTCCGCCGTCCGAAAGGGGCGGAGGAAGGGCCCCGCCAAGCTCGCCGGTCGTGAGTCCATGATGAGGAATGGCGCCGACCTCGAGCAGGCAGGTGCGCACGACGTCGGCGATGTCCGCGAACAGCGGCGCATAACCATTCCCGTTCGGATGTGCAGCGCTCTCGAGCGCGGCGAGCCGTGCCAGGGCCTGATCGAAAGGACCGCCAGGCAGCGCAGGCTGTTCCGCCGGCGCCACGGTCGCCGCCCGGCGCTTCGCCAGCCACCAGAGTCCCCCGGCCACGCACGCGAGGAGGACCGTGAGCTGGATCCACACGGGACCGCTGAGCGGTTGCAGCGGCTTGATGTCCTTGAGCTGGGGATTACCCGCCTCGAGGATCGGCACGACCTCGACCGAGACCGGCAGATGGAGCAGTGTGTCAGGCGGGGCGCCCGGCTCGGTCCGGTAGAGCAACGCGAGCGTCGGGACCGGCTGCGGACCGATCCGGTAGAACGCCACCGTGGCCGTTCCCCGGTAGGTTCCGCCGCCATCCGGCCGCAGGGTGTCTGCGGCGAGGACCCGGATCCCGCGCGGAGGCGGCACGAGGGTGTGCGGGACCGCGTCGATCAGCTCCATGCCCGGCTTGAGCTGTACGGTCACGTCGAACACGAACCGGTCGCCGATCGTCCCCTTGGCCTGGCGGGGCTTGAGCTCCAGCGATTGTGCGGCGCCCGCCACCGGTGCGCCGGCAGCGAGAAGGAGGAGCAGCGGAAGTGTCAGGCGGCGCATGTTCAGCCCCGCCGGAGCTGCCGGCGGCTGAAGAACGCGGCGAGCCGTTCGCCGTAGGGCTGATCGGTGTCGAGGCGGACCAAGTCCACCCCCCGTCCCGCGCAGTGCCGCCCCAGCGCTTCATCGAACGCCGCCCGCTGCTCGCGGAACTGCTCGCGCACCCCCGCATCATCGGCGTCTACCACCTGCCAGTCGCCGGACTCCGGTTCCCAGAGCGTCACGAGTCCGACCGGTGGCAGTTCGCGCTCGCGCGGGTCGGTGAGCTGCACCGCCACGACGTCGTGGCGCCAGGCGAGCCGGTCGAGGCCGAGCCACTGGGCGGGATCGAGAAAATCCGACAGCACCGCCACCAGCGCGCGGCGGCGGAGCAGGGGCTCGAGGAAGTCGAGCGAACGCAGCAGGTCGGTTCCGCGGTCCTCCGGCTGGTAGGCGAGCACCTTGGTGACCAGCTGCAATGCCTGACTGCGGCCGCTCTTGGGCGGGCTGAACCACTCCACCCGGTCCGAGTAGAATGCCGCGCCGACCCGGTCGCGGTGACGCGTCGCGGCGAGGGAGAGTACCGCCGCGACTTCGGCCGCGAGCTGCCGCTTGGTGCGGTGCACGCTTCCGAAGCCGCCCGAGGCGCTGACGTCGACCAGGAGGATCAGCGAAAGCTGACGCTCCTCCTGGAACCGCTTGACATAGGGAGTCCCGAGGCGGGCCGTGACGTTCCAGTCGATGCTCCGGACATCGTCACCCGGGAGATACTCGCGCACCTCCGCGAACTCGACCCCGCGGCCGCGAAAGGCGCTCGCATAGTCGCCCGCGACCAGGTCGCGGACCAGATCGCGCGTCGTCAGCTCGATCCGGCGGACTTCGCGAAGCAGCTCGTCAGGAATCACGGCACCGGCACGGCGGCGAGGATCCGGTCGAGCATCTGGTCGGAGGTGACGCCGTCGGCCTCCGCCTGGTAGGTCGGAATCAGGCGATGGCGAATGGTGTCGTGTGCCATCGTCTTCACATCCTCTGGCAGCACGTACGCCCGTCCTGCGAGGAAGGCATGCGCCTTGGCGGCCTTGACGAGATTGATGCCGGCCCGCGGCGAGGCCCCGAACTGGATCAGACCCGTCAGGTCCTTCAGGTTCCACTTCGCCGGCTCGCGCGTCGCCGCGACGATGTCGAGCACGTACTCCTTGATCTTCTCGTCGACGTGCAGTCCCCGCACGATCTCGCGCGCCCGCAGCACCCGGTCCGGGTGGATGACGGCCCGGGTGGTCGGTTCGGCGGCGTCCGTCATCCGGTCGATGATCTCGCGCTCCTCGGTCCGGCTGGGATAGGTGACGATGAGCTTGAACAGGAACCGGTCGACCTGGGCCTCGGGGAGCGGATAGGTGCCCTCGTGCTCCAGCGGGTTCTGCGTCGCGAGGACGAGAAACAGCTCCGGCAGTCGATGGCTCTCTCCGCCGATGGTGACCTGGCGTTCCTGCATCGATTCCAGCAGGGCGCTCTGCACCTTCGCGGGCGCGCGATTCACCTCGTCGGCCAGCAGGATGTTCGTGAAGATGGGGCCCTTCTGCACGGTGAAGTCGCCCGCCTTCTGATTGTAGATCATCGTGCCGATCAGGTCCGACGGCAGCAGGTCCGGCGTGAACTGCACCCGCCGGCAGTCACAGTCGATCGTGGATGCCAGGGTCCGCACGGCGAGGGTCTTGGCGAGACCGGGAAGCCCCTCGAGCAGGAGATGGCCGTCGGCCAGGAGACCGATCAGCAGCCGCTCGAGCAGGACCTGCTGTCCCACGATGACCCGGCTGATCTCCGTCAGGACTTCGCGGAACGCGGTGCTTTCCGCCGCGATTTCGGGGGCGCGGGCGAGAGCCGAATCGGGACTGAAGCGCGCGAGCGCGCCGCTGGACGTGGTCATGCGGGGAGATTCCTCGGGAATGGCGCCCGCCCCCGGTCGGGGGCGGTGCGACGAAGGCTGCGTGGCGAGCAGTGGAAGATTATACGGCCGCGTGGGGGGCGACCGGAAGGGTCGGAATAAGAAGCCGCCGCAACCCTAGACGTTGAAGCGGAACAGCAGGACGTCTCCATCCTGTACCACGTACTCCTTGCCCTCGGCCCGAGCCAGCCCCTGCTCCCGGGCCGGCTTCCAGCCACCAACGCGGACAAAGTCGGCATAGGAAACGGTCTCGGCCCGGATGAAGCCCTTCTCGAAGTCGGTGTGGATGACGCCGGCCGCCTGGGGGGCCTTGTCGCCGCGGTGGATGGTCCAGGCCCGGACCTCCTTCTCGCCCGCCGTGAAGTAGCTCTGCAGTCCGAGCAGGTGGTAGGCGGCATGCGCGAGACGATCCAGCCCCGACTCGGTGGCGCCGAGTGCGGCCAGAAACTCACCGCGATCCTCCGGCGGGAGTTCCGCCAGTTCGGCCTCGACCTTTCCCGAGAAGACGACGATGTCGGCGGTCTCGCTGTCGGCCGCGACCGCAGCCTTGAGCGCTTCCACGTGCCGATTGCCGGTGGCAAGCTCACTCTCCAGCACGTTGGCCGCGTAGAGGACAGGCTTCGACGTGAGCAGGTTGAAGGCACGATAAGTGGCGGCCTCTTCGTCGCTGGGCGTCACCGCTCGCGCGGGCTTGCCCTCGGACAAGGCTGCCTTGAGTGCGGTCAGCAGGCGGCTTTCGAGCTTCGCCTGCGCGTCGCCGGATTTCGCGGCGCGGGCCGACTTGTCGAGGCGCTTCTCGACACCCGCGAGGTCGGCGAGCTGCAGCTCGATGTTGATCACCTCGCGATCGCGGGCCGGATCCACCGAGCCCATCACGTGCTGCACGTCGTCGTCATCGAAACAGCGGATGACGTGCACGATCGCATCCACCTCGCGGATGTTGGCGAGGAACTGGTTGCCGAGTCCCTCGCCCTGGCTGGCGCCCTTCACCAGCCCGGCGATGTCGACGAACTCGACGACGGCGGGAAGGGTGCGCTCCGGTTTCACGATCCCTGCGAGGACGCCGAGGCGGGGATCGGGCACGGTCACCACACCGGTATTGGGCTCGATCGTGGCGAACGGATAGTTCGCCACCAGCGCTCCCGCCGAGGTGAGGGCATTGAACAGGGTCGACTTGCCGACGTTGGGGAGACCGACGATGCCTAGGCGGAGCATGTGCGCACGACCATCGAATGAGAGCACCGCCGGCGCGGGCCGACGGCAATGGAATCTGTCAGTGTCTACTTGCCGTTGAAGCGGCTCATCGCGAGCTCGATGCCCTCGGTGAGCCAGCATTCCACGGCCTCGGCCATGGGACCGAGCTGCTCTGCGAGGGCGTCCCGCTCTGCAGGCTCGAACTGGCCAAGCACAAAATCGGCGGTGTCACGAGTGCCGGTCGGTAGCGGACCGATCCCGATGCGCAGGCGGGCATAGTCTTGCCGCCGCAGGGTGCCCTCGACGCTCTTGAGCCCGTTGTGCCCGCCGGCGGACCCCGCACCACGGAGCCGGAAGCGACCGAGGGGCAGGGCGAAATCGTCCACCAGCACCAGGAGGTCCCGCGTGACATCGAAGTCCGCAAGCGAACGGAGCGAGGCCAGCGCGGCCCCGCTCCGGTTCATGTAGGTCAGCGGCTTGATGACGGTGACGTCGTGGCCGAGCAGTTGGCCACCGCTTTCCCTGGCAGCCGGGACGCGCCGGAAGGGTGGCAGTTTCCAGCGGGCGACGAGGTGATCCGCCAAGAGAAACCCGGCATTGTGCCGGGTTGTCTCGTACTCCTGACCCGGATTGCCCAGGCCGACGATAGCGCGCAGAACTCAGTCCTTCTTCTCTGCCTCTTCCTCGGTCTTGGCCTTGCGGATGACTTCCGGCTCGGCCACAGCCTCGCCCGTCGCGGCGGCAGGCGCCTCTTCGGTGCGCGGGGCCACGATGGAGCAGACCGGGAGGTTCGGGTCGTTGAGGATCTCGACCTTGGCAAGCTTCACGTCGCGAACGTAGATCGACTTGCCGATGCCCAGCGGGGTCACGTCGATCTCCACGCGGGTCGGGATGTCCGCCGGGAAGACCCGGATCTCCAGGCGGTGGAGCACCTGGTCGAGGACGCCGCCGAAGTTGCGCACGCCATCGGCGGTCCCGCTGAGGTGCACCGGCACCTCGAGCGTGACCTTCTCGTCGGCGCGGACTTCGTAGAGGTCGAGGTGGATCACCTCGGTGTTCCGAAGCGGATTGCGCTGGATGTCGCGGATCAGGGCCTTCACCGGCGCCGCGCCGTCGACCGCCACATCGAGGATGGTGCTGCCGGCGCTGATACCTGCCAGCAGCTTGCTCAGGGCGGCCCGGTCGATGCTCAGCGCCTCGGGGGCGCGATTGTGGCCGTAGATGATCGCCGGAATCTGGCCGGCGCGGCGGAGGCTGCGGGCAGCGCCCTTACCGGTGCCAGCGCGGCGTGCTACCTGAAGTGAAGCCTGGTGTGCCATGGGTCCTTGGTCCTTCGCTCAGGGGTGGCCGGTGCGGCCACCCGTACAAGGCGGCTTCCGCGCCGCCCATTGGAAATCAGTCGAACAGCGAACTCACCGATTGATCGCTGTGGGTGTAGCCGATCGCCTTTGCCAGCAGCGGAGCGATCGAAAGTACCTTGAGCCGGTCGAAATGCCGATCCGGCGGCAGGAGTACCGTGTTGGCCACCGCGACCTCGGTGACCGGGCTGTTCTTGAGCCGCTCGATGGCGGGTCCCGAGAGCAGGCCGTGCGTCGCGCAGCAGTAGATGTCCTCCGCCCCCAGGCGCTTCAGCGCGTGAATCGCCTCGGACATCGTGCCACCGGTATCGATCATGTCGTCGGGGATGATGACATCCTTCCCCTTGACCTCGCCGACCACGTTGACGACCTCGGCCACGTTCGCCGACGGCCGCCGTTTGTCAATGATCGCCAGCGTCGCGTTGAGCCGCTTGGCGAAGCCCCTCGCCATCTTCGCTCCGCCAACATCGGAGGCCACCACCACCAGATCGCGAAGCGACTTCTGGCGGTAGTGATTCACGAACACCGGCGCGGCGTACAGATGGTCCACCGGCAGGTCGAAGAAGCCCTGCATCTGATGCGAGTGGAAGTCCATCGCCAGCACCCGTTCGGTGCCGGCCACCGTCACCATGTTCGCCATCAGCTTGGCACTGATCGCCACGCGCGGCTGATCCTTGCGGTCCTGACGCGCATATCCGAAGTACGGAATGACCGCCGTGATTCGTGCCGCGCTCGCCCGACGCGCCGCGTCGATCAGCAGCAACAACTCCATCAGGTTCTCGGCCGGCGGATTGGTCGGCTGAATCACGAACACATCCCGCCCGCGGACGTTCTCGTCGATCTTGACGAAGAGTTCGCCGTCAGAGAACCGCTTGATCGTTACCTGGCAGAGCGGCTGGCCCAGTTGCGCAGCAACTTCCTCCGCGAGCGGCCGGTTGGCCGATCCGCAGAGTAAAAGCATCTGGCTCCGCTGCAGGAATTCGCTCATGGCAATAGCCCCCAAAACTAGTCGGGGACAGAGGTTGGGTCAACTGCAGTCACCGACGCCGACCCCCGGCACCACTCCGACCGGAAGGAAGTTGGCCCCGGTGGATTCGAACCACCATTCGCAGATCCAAAGTCTGCTGTCCTGCCATTGGACGAGGGGCCAGTCTGATGGAAACGTAAGGGAAACGAAGGGGGGGTGAAAGGTTCGGCTCGCGCTGGGATCAGGCAGGGGGCCTGACCGGCTGCGGCGCGGAGGGTGGCTCAGCGAGGGTTGCAATCGGGATGGCTCGACCCAGTCTCGGACTCAGGGACATTTGGGCGTCGTCCCGGTCGCGACTGTTGCGATAGATACCGAAGATCGTCGAACCGGAACCGCTCATCCGGCACAGCAGCGGATGGGTGCCGGTCAGGGCATCGAATGCCTGGCGGAGTTCGGAATGCCGGCCGAAGAGTGCGAACTCGAAGTCATTGCCCCCCATGCGGGCGACGCTCCCCCAGGTCGCCACACTCTCCAGATCCATGGCGACCGCCCCGCGCCTGCCGAGGTTCTGACGCGCCGCATCGACCATCCGATAGGCCTCCGGCGTGCTGACCCCGATCGGGGGGATCAGCAGGAGTCCCGGGGCCGACGGCAATGCCGGTAGCCGGAGAAGACGCTCCCCATGGCCCCAGCCGAGTGCCAGGGGGGCGCCGCTGACGAAGAATGGCACGTCGCTGCCGAGGCGCGCGGCGAACTGCAGCAGCTCGTGCCGGGGGACTGCATTGCCAGCCAGTTGATTGGTGGCGATCAGGGCGGCTGCCGCGTCGCTTGAGCCGCCGCCCAGCCCACCCTGAACTGGAATGCGCTTGGTGAGCGTGAGATGGACGCCGAAGCTGTTGCCAGTGGCGCCAAGGACGAGGGTCGCGGCGCGAACCGCGAGATTCTCCGCCGCAGGGCCGCAGTCGGCGCCGGCAACCTCGAGGGTGATGCCGGGCGTGTCGCGCCGCTCGACGCGGAGCGTGTCGGCGAGGTCGAGCAGGCAGAACAGCGATTCGATACCGTGGTACCCGTCCTCCTCCCGTGCCAGGACCCGAAGCAGCAGGTTGACCTTGGCATGGGCGGCGACCTCCACCGCCGTCGTCACGGCGGCCCCTGCCGCATGGCACCGAGTCCAAGGTTTGTCCGGAAGACCGACCAGGCGCCGAGCAGAGTGATCGGGATGAACGTCGTGACGTGGTACGTGAGGGCGTAGGCCGCGGCGAGATTCTTGTCGACCTGATACAGGCCGAGCAGCAGGATGATCGGCGCCTCGAAGACGCCGACGTACCCCGGCGACGAGGGCAGGGCGATCCCGAACATGATCAGTCCCTGCATCAGCAGGGCGACCGACAGGTCCGCCTGAATGCCGAAGGCCGAAAACATCACATAAAAGGAGAGCGCGGAGGTCATCCAGATCGCCAGCGACCAGAGGGCGACGCCCGCGATACGGCCCGGGGAGCGGAGGACCGAGAGGCCGTGACGGACACCCTCGATCAGGGCGACCAGCTTGTCCGCGAGCTTTGCTGAGGGGACGAGGGCGCGCACGACCCGCTCGGCCAGCAGTGGGAAGGCCACGACCAGTCCCGCCCCGACCAGGCCGAGCATGGCGGCGATCCCGCCGAAGGTCACGATATTCGCGACTCGCCCGGAGAGATCGCTCTCAGGCAGCCGGGCAGTAAGGAGCCCTCCGGCGAGCAACCCGACCACGATCATCGCATCGAAGAGCCGTTCCACCGCGATCGAGGCCAGGACGGAAGGGAAGCGGGTCCCCGTCAGCTTCGAGGCGGCGAACGTCCGCACCACCTCACCCATGCGAAGCGGGAGGACGTTGTTCGCCATGAAGCCCATGGCGATGGCATGCCAGAGCGGAGTCGCTCCCAGCTTCCTGCCATCATCCCCATGGAGCAGGATCTGCCATCGGAAAATGCGGAGCACGAAGGTCGCCGTCGCCAGCCCCACGCCGAGCAGCATGGGTGCGATGTGCGCCGTGCGGACGAACTCGAGAACCTGGGCGAACTGGATGCCGCGGAGTGAGGCATAGAGCAGCGCGGCGGAGATGGTGATCCCGACGAGGACCTGCCACACCGGCGCGCGCCGCTTGGGCGCAGAGGACGTCAAATTGGGCTCAGTCAGCGATGGCGAGCTCGACGAGGTCGAGCAGTTCTTCGACCAGCGGCTGGACGGCGCCGGCCGAATCGGAGGTGGACCAGAGTGCGCGAATCTCGCGGCGAACGGCGTCGGCCCGTTCCAGCGCAGACCGGCCGTGGTAGAGCAGTTCTTCGATGTCGAGGATGGCCGCTTCCACTGCGGGGGCCGTGGCGACGGCGACCGGCTCCATCTCGAGGGCCGGGGCCACGGGGGCTTCGATTTCCGTGGGCCCCGCGGCAGGGCGTCCGGCGATCAGCTCTTCATACAGACTGAAGCTGGCGGCGAGGTCCCAGCTGTCGCGGGCCGACGTGATCAGGGCCGCCGGGGCGGCGGCGACTTCCGGTGGCGCAGCGACTACCTCCTCGTCCGGCGCGAGGGTCTCGATGGGCAGGACCGCCGCTTCGAGGGACTCCGGCTCGTCGGGGGCCAGGGACTCGATCGGCACCACGTCCGATTCATCGTCCACCGCGACCGGCACCGCCCCCAGCATGTCGAGGGAGGTGATCAGCTCTTCGAATGCCGAGGCGAGGGTTCCCGGCTGCGTCACCTCGGTGAACCCGCGCAGCCGACCCCCTGCCTCCCGCATCAGTGCGACGAATCGCTCCGGTTCCCGGGCCGCGGCGCCTCGGCTGACGGCGGACCTGGCCGAGACGGCGAAGGTGTCGACGGCGATCTCGAGCGCGCCAGGCAGGCCGGTGGCGAGGGTTCGCAGGTCGGCGAGGAGCAGGTGGAGGCGCAGGCTGCGCTGGGAATCGGCGGAGGCCTCCGCGATCTCGTCGGCTGCCTGACAGAGATGCTCGCCGCGGCTCACCACGGCGGCGGCGCTCATCGCGGCGCCGACAACACTGCGAGGCGCCGTCCCGCGATGGACCACGCCGTCTTCACCGGCGTAGAAGAGCGCCTCGATGGGTACGACCGGGAGTTCCTGGGGGGCGGGGGCGATGAGCAGCGAAGCGAAGCGCCGGAACTCCGGGGCCTCCGCCTCGGGTCGGCCATGTTCGGCGATATCCCGGGCCGAGCGGGCGAGGGCGGCGGCGGCGGCATCCAGGCGGGCGCCGCCTTCTTTCGCCGGGAGTTCGAGCCGACTCACGCTCGTCACCGTGCGTTCGATGCCGTCCAGCAGGTCGGGGAGCGGCGGATAGTCCGCGAGCGCGGCGAGGCCGCGTAGCGGTTGCATCCGGCGCAGCACGGCCTGCAGGGAGTCGAAGGAGGCCGAGCCACCGGCGAGACTGCGCCCCGCCTGATCGAGGACGCTTCCGAGCGCCGCTGATTCCCGTGCCAGAAAGACCCGGACGCCGGTTTCGCTCGCGGCCGCTGCCGGGGCGGGGCGCTGGGCGTTCCCGGCGGCCTCTTCGAGGCGCAGTGCCAGGCGCTCGGCGCGCGCGGAATCGTCGGGCGTCCAGTTCCGGACCCGCTCGACGAGCGTCCTCAGGACATCGACCGCTTCACGACAGAGGCCGGCGAGGGACGCATCCCACGGGCGGCGCCCGTCGCGAAAGCTCCGCACCAGGTGCTCGAGGCCGTTGGATGCCCGGGCGATTGCCTGCTGATTGGCCATGAGCGCGCTGCCGCGAAGCGCGCGGGTGAAGCGCACCAGTTCATCGGCGTTCGGCGCGGTCGCCGTCGCGGACAGCGACGCGAGCCGGTCGAGGTACTCACCCGCCTCCAGCGCGAAGAAATCGTCAATGCCGAGCGGCTGGCTCATGGCGCCCTGGGGTCCGAGGGTGTATCGCGGGTTGTGCGCGCACGGGTCACCGGGCGGCCGGATGCCCGGAAGATGGTGCCGGTGCCTCGCGCCCCTTTAGTGTAGGAGCCGACTGCGCGCAGGTCAAATCACTGATCAACGGAAGACAACCAGGGCACGCATCTCGGCGACGGCAGCGGCCATTCCGACCATTACGGCACGGCTGATGACGCTGTGGCCGATGTTCAGTTCCTCGATTTCCGGGATCGCAGCGACCGGGGTCACATTCCGGTAGGTCAGGCCGTGTCCGGCGTGTACGGCAAGACCGAGGCTGCGCGCATGCCTCGCCGCGTCCGCGAGTTCCTCGAGGGCCGCCGAGGCATTCGGCCATGCGTGGGCATAGCGGCCTGTGTGCAGTTCGATCGCGGGGACGCCGAGGGCGCGGGAGCGGTCGACGCTATCGCGGGTCGGGTCGATGAACAGGCTGACCCGGCAGCCGGCCGCCGTGAGTCGGGCGATCACGTCGGTTAGCCGGCCGACGTTGCGCGTCAGGTCGAGTCCGCCCTCCGTGGTCACCTCCTCCCGGCGCTCGGGGACGAGTGTCACCTGGTAGGGCCGGAGCCGGCAGGCGAGGGCCACGATCTCCTCGCTCGTCGCGAGCTCGAGGTTCAGGAGCGTCGACAGACTCCCGGTGAGCCGGACGATGTCCTCGTCCTGCATGTGCCGCCGGTCTTCGCGCAGATGGGCGGTGATTCCATCTGCGCCAGCGGCTTCCGCGAGCGCGGCGGCGGCGATGGGATCGGGTTCATCGGTACGGCGTGCCTGCCGAACGGTCGCGACATGATCAATGTTGATGTACAGACGCATCGGCATCATTGCCCGCTCCAGAAGCCTCGTTTATGTTGCGCGCTTCGATTCCCGTTTGGCCGGAGGTCCGCGTGTCCTACCGTCGCTGGTCCGGTGTTCTGCTGCTGACGCTCGCCTGTGGCGGCGGTCCCGGTGCCGCGGTGCCGGCGGACACGGCCACCACGCCGGAAGGTGCGGTCCGCAGCTTCATGCAGGCCATCGCCGACAGCAATATCACCCGGATGGGCCGGTACTGGGGAACCTCGCGTGGTCCGGCCAGCCAGACGCACCATCCGGCGGACTATGAACAGCGGCTGTTCGTGACGCAGTCCTTCCTGCGCGACACCCCGTTTCACATCCTGCGCACCGTGCCGGTCACCGACGACAAGAACCGCATGACGGTGCAGGTGGATCTGGACCGGAGCGACCCGGATGGGACTCGCTGCACGCGCAACGTGCCGTTCACCGTGCTCAATCTTGGCAAGCAGGGGTGGATCGTGACGTCGATCGACCTCACGCTCGCCGGGACCCCGGGGCGTTCCTGCGCCTCCCGAAAGACCGGGCCCTGAGCGAGCGCTACTCGGTGAGCTCTATAAGGATGCCGCTGGTGCTTTTCGGGTGGACGAAGGCGATGCGATGGCCCCCCGCGCCGATTCGTGGCGATTCATCGACCAGCCGGTAGCCGGCGGTGCGGCAGGCGGTGAGGGCGGCGTCGAGATCGGCCACTTGGTAACAGACGTGATGGATTCCCGGACCGCGCCGCGCCAGGAATTTCGCGATCGGGCTCTCGGGCGAGCGGGGTTCGAGCAGTTCGACATCCGACGTCCCGAAGGGGAGCGAGACGATGCGGGCACCGTCTGATTCCTCTGGGTGGCCCGGTGCGAGACCGAGAACGTCGTGATAGAACGCCAGCGCGGCTTCGATGCTCTCCACGGCGATGCCGATGTGGGCGATGCGGGGATGGTCGGTCACGGGCGATGGCGGTTCGGCGTCTGATATTGATTTCTCTGACGCGGCGGGGTCCGCGTCTCGCTCAAGATATCCGGAAAGGATCAGGAACGCATGGCCAGCACGAATGTCGTGAATGTGACGGACAAGGATTTTGCCACTCAGATCGAGCAGGCCAAGGGGCTGGCTATCGTCGACTTCTGGGCGGTGTGGTGCGGCCCATGTCAGGCGATCGCGCCGGTCATCGACCAGCTGGCCGATCAGTACGCCGGCAAGATCAAGGTGGCTAAGCTGGACACCGACACCAACCAGAACACCGCGGTCCGCTTCAATGTCCGGTCGATCCCGACCATCATGCTGTTCAAGGACGGCAAGCACGTGGACACCATCATCGGTGCCGATCCCCGGATCAAGACCATCCTCGAGGGGAAGATCCAGCAGCACATGGGCTGATGCGCAGCGCCCGCTGACGACTCCGCAGACGAGGTGCCCCGAGTGCGCGGGGCACCTTGTTGCTTCGGGGAACCGCCCTCCGCACTCCGTTCGCTCCGGGCTTACCTTTGACGGCATGACATCGGCGACCCCACCCGCCACCCTCTACGTTGTGGCTACGCCGCTCGGCAACCTCGGCGACCTCTCACCGCGCGCCGCCGAGACCCTGCGGCGCGTCCCGGTCGTGGCCGCGGAAGACACCAGGCGTGCGATGGGGCTCCTCTCTCACCTCGATGCCCACCCGCGAGTCCTGAGCTTTCACGCGCACTCCCCGGACCGGCGCCAGGATCTGCTGCTCGACATCCTGCGCGAGGGCCGGGATGTCGCGCTGGTGACCGATGCCGGGACACCGGGCATCAGCGACCCGGGGGAGTCCCTCGTCGGGGCGGTGCGGGCCGCTGGTTTCGGGGTCGTCCCCATTCCAGGTGCTTGCGCGGTCACGACGGCGCTCTCCGCCTCTGGCCTGCCGGCGGACCGCTATCTCTTCCTCGGGTTCGTGCCCCGAAAGGGGAAGGAGCGGGATCGCCTGCTGAAGGAGGCGGCGGCGTGTGCATGGACCGTCGTCCTCTATGAGGCCCCTCCGAGACTGGGCGACCTGCTGGAGGATCTGGCCGCGGTCGCCGGCGCGGATCGGGAAGTCGTGGTGGCGCGGGAACTCACCAAGATGTACGAGGAGTTCCGGCGCGGAACCCTTGGGGAACTGGCATCGTACTACCAGGCAACCGCGCCGCGGGGCGAGATCACGGTCGTGATGGCCGGGCGACCGGATGCTCCCGCCGAGGCACTCCCGGTCGCGGATATCGAGGAACGCGCCCGGGTCATTCTGGCCGCCGGCGTCACTCGCAAGGAAGCGGTGCAACGGCTCGTGACCGAATTGGGTGTCCCCAGGAATGAGGCCTACCGCATCGTGACGTCACTCGGATGACCCGTCTGCGTTCGTCTGCCCTCGGCGGGACCGCGGCGGTCGCCTTCCTGCTGCTCGCGAGTGCGACGGCGCGACTGGGTGCGCAGGACCGCGCGGCCGACGGCATCGCGACGATGACGATCGGGCGGCTCCACTACGACGGTGGCGGTGACTGGTACGCGAATCCGTCCAGCCTGCCGAATCTGCTGGAGGCGATTGCGACGCGGACCCGGCTCAGGGTCGGGGCGCGGGAGCGGGTGGTGCGCCTCGTGGACGATGACATATGGTCGGTGCCCTACCTCCACATGACGGGACACGGGAACTTCCGGCTCAGCGACGCCGAACTGGTCGTGCTGCGCCGGTGGCTGCTCCAGGGTGGTTTCCTCCACGCGAGCGACAACTACGGGATGGACGCGTCGTTCCGTCGCGAAATGGCCCGCCTCTTCCCGGACCATCCCCTCGTCGAGGTCCCGCTCGACCACCCGATCTATCACCTGGTCTACGACTTCCCGAAGGGTCTCCCCAAGATTCACGAGCATGACGGCAAGCCGGCACAGGGATTCGGCCTCTTTCTCGATGGGCGGCTCGCCGTCTTCTACGATTACCAGTGCGACCTCGGCGATGGCTGGGAGGATGCCGACGTGCACAAGGATCCCCCGGAGAAACACGAGGCGGCGCTCCGGATGGGCGTGAACCTCTTTGCCTATGCGGTCGGCTACGGCGGAGCCACGCCATGAGCCGAACCGGGGGTGTGATTGCTTCGCTCTTGCAGGGCTTCCGGCGGCTGAACCTGATCGCGTGGGCCGGCGCGAGCATCGGTGGCCTCGCCCTGGTGCTTGGTGTCGCCGCTTGGGGGGCGCGGCTCGGATGGTTCAGTCAGCCCTGGTGGGTCCTCGCGGCATGGGGAGCGGTGGGTGCGCTGGCCGGCGCTTCGCTCCTGGTCGCGCAGCGCCGGGCGCAGCGGCTTTCTCCATCATGGCTCGCGGAACGGCTGGAGGCGTCGGGATTCCGTCGCGGGGCGCTGACCGGGCATCTCGAGCCGGCCGCCGCGGGGACGAGCGCAGACCTGCTCGCGGTCGCGGACCAGCGGCAGGCGGAGGAGCTCAGCGCACGGGCTCCGAACCTGGTGAACGTGCTCGAGCAGCCCTTCCGTCGCCGGGCGCTCCAGGGAGGGCTCACGGCACTCGCGGGTGCCGCGCTGCTCGGCAGCTCGGCTCCGACGCGGGGGCGTTCGGCGCTCCTCTGGCGTCCATTCGAGGCCTGGTCGGCGACGGTCGCTCCGCTCGAGCTGACCGTGAGTGGCGAGGAGATCGAGCGCGGCGCTCAGGTCGACGTGCGGATGCTGGCCCGTGGCCGGCAGCATGCGATCCTCTGGCTGCGTGCCCCGGGCGAGGAGTGGCATGGGCAGGGGGTGGTCCTCGATTCGGCTGGACGGGCCGTGACGAGCGTCGGCCCTCTGCAGACGGATCTCTTCCTCCGGCTTTCGAGCGGTGGTCGAAGTTCTGATACCGTGCAGGTGCGGGTACGGATCCCCGCCTTTCTCGGATCGCTGAGCGTCACCGCCCGCTATCCGCGCTACCTCGGTCTGGAGGACGAACCGATCCCGAGCCGTGGCGATTCGGTGGTGGTGCCGGAGGGAACGCGTCTCGAGACCGTCGGCGAAGCCACGGCGCAGCTCGACTCGGCAGGATGGCTGGCGGGGAGCTCCATCGGACCGCTGGACGTCTCGGGCATGCGATTCCACGGACTGTTCACCCCGACGGGGGCACGCACGTGGATGCTGGCGCTGTCGACCGCGTCAGGCACGCCGCTCGCGGGCGACACCGTTCGCATCCCGATCATCGTGGTGCCTGACAGCGCTCCGCGCGTGGAGGTCCCGGTGCCCGGCGCGGACACGCTCGTCCCACTCACGCTTCGCGTCCCGCTGGTCATCGATGCCCAGGACGATCACGGCCTGAGCCGGGTGACCGTGGAGAGCCGGCGCATCAGCCGGCTTGGCTTCGAGGATCCGGCGCGCGTCGAAACGGTGACGCTGCCGCCGGGCGTTCATGACCGCGCGATTCTCCCCTGGGAACTCGACCTGAACCAGCGCGGACTGCTGCCAGGCGATACGGTCCGGTTCGTTGTCCGGGCTGTCGACAATGCCCCCAGTGCGCATGTGGGTCGCTCGACGGAATTCGTGCTGCGCCTCCCGACGCTGAGTGAGATTCGTGAGGCGACCAGACTGACCGCCAGCGATGTCACTCGGCGACTGGACAGCATCGCGCAGTCGAGTCGTAAGCTCGAGCGGCAGACGGAGGATCTGGCCCAGGAACGGCCACGGCCGGGCCAGGACCAGAGTCAGAACGGCTCGACCGATGAATCGCTCAGCTTCGACAACGCGAAGCGCGCCGAGAACGTGGCGGACTCGCAGCAGGAGCTGATGCGGCAGGCGGAGCAGGTCAAGGACGCCATCAAGGCGCTGCAGCAGAGCGCCGAGGCGGCCGGTATGAACGATCCCGCCTGGCAGCAGAAGCTGCGGGAGATCCAGGATCAGCTGGAGCGGGCCATCACTCCGGAGCTCCGCGACCGGCTCGCGGAGCTGCAGCAGGCGCTCAAGGAGCTCGATCCGGAACGGGCCCATGACGCCCTCGAGAAGCTCGCGCAGGCGCAGAAGGAGCTCCGCGATGCGCTGGAGCGGAGTCGCGAGCTGTTCAAACGAGCGGCCCTCGAGGGGGACATGGCGAATCTCACCGCCGAGGCGAAAGACCTCGCGATGCAGCAGCAGCAGTGGAACCAGCAGGTGGCGGCCCTCGACTCGACGCGGGCGACGCGCGAAGAGCAGGCGCTCTCCAATCGGGCCGATTCGCTCGGCGCCGAACTGGACCGGCTCTCGAAGGAGCTCGGGGCCGAAAGCCCGCAGCGACAGGATGCCATGCAGCAGGCCGCGCAGCGTGCCAGTCAGGCGGCGCAACAGATGCGGCAGGCGGCCAAATCGGCGGGGCAGGGCAAGAAGGCGGAGGCCAAGCAGCAGGGCCAGCAGGCGTCGCAGAAGCTCGATCCGCTCGGCGAGCAGATCACCGAGCAGCGCGAGTCGCTGCAGGATGAATGGCGCCGGGAGGTCATGGCTGCGCTGGACCAGGTGCTCGGCGATGCGAGCCGCCTCGCGGATCGGCAGCTGAAGGTGGGAGAGGCGCTGCAGCGCGGCGAGACCTCAGCGTCGGTGCGCTCCGAGCAGGGAGCGATCGAAGAGGGCGTCGAGCGCCTGCAGCAGCAGGTGAAGGAAATCGGCGGGAAAAATGCGATGGTGTCCCAGCAGTCGGGGATTGCATTGGCCACCGCGGAGAACGCCATGCAGAAGGGGCGCGAGGCGCTCTCCAACGCCGCGCCCAATCCGCGGGAAGCCTCCCGCCGAGCCGCCGAGGCGGTGGATGCGCTCAACTCGGCGGCGTTCACGCTCCTGCGGAGTCGTGGGGCGGTGGAGGGATCGCAGAGCGGCTCCGGACTCCAGGAAGCCATGGAGCAGATGGCTCAGATGGCCCAGCAGCAGGGTCAGCTCGGGCAGCAGTCGGGTGGGCTCCTGCCCATGATGGGACAGGGAGGACAGGCCCAGGAACAGTTGCGTCAGCTCGGGGCCCAGCAGCGGGCGCTCGCCGAGCGGCTCGAGCGGATGCGGGCGGGCGGCCAGATGCCGGGCGCCGGGGACATGGCGCAGGAGGCGAAGGACCTCGCCAGGACGCTGGAGGCTGGGCGGCTTGATCGGCAGACGATCGAGCGCCAGGAACGGCTGTTCCGCCGAATGCTCGATGCCGGCCGCACCCTGCAGGGCCAGGAGGAGGACGACAAGCAGGAGCGGCAGAGCACCACGGCCAAGGACGACAGCATCCGGTTGCCCCCGGCACTCCGCACCAGGCTGGATGGCGCCGACGCACTTCTGCGATTGCCCTCGTGGGAAGAGCTGCAACAGCTCTCTCCGGAGGACCGCCGCCGGGTGGTGGAGTACTTCCGCCGCCTGAGCGAAAAGCCGGGTGCGGCAAGTGCCGCGCAGGGGGCGAAACCGTGAGCGGCACACTCCGCGCGCGGGGGCCGTGGCTTGGGGTGCTTGCGCTCGCCCTTCCTGTGGCGCTCGCCGCACAGGACCAGATGTCCCGCGCGTTTGACCTGGAACGGCGCGGCAGCTATGCCCAGGCCGCGGAGCTCTACCGCGCGGTGCTCAAGGACAAGCCGGCCGATGTGAGCGCGCTGCTGGGTCTCGAACGGGCACTCACGCCGATCAACCGCATTCCGGAGATTCTCCCCGCGGTGCAGGCGGCGCTCGCCGCCGATCCCTCCGTGATTCCGAGCTACGGCGTCGCGCTGCGGGCCTACGCGGCGGCGAATCTGCTCGACAGCCTGCCGCATCTGGTGGATATGTGGTCCCGCGCCGCACCGGGTGATGAGACGCCGTTCCGGGAATGGGCCGCGGCCGCGCTCCAGCGCCGTGATCGCAGCATGGCGCGCCGTGCCTATCAGACGGGGCGAGAGCGGACCGGGAAGCCGGACGCCCTGGCCGCGGAGCTGGCGCAGCTCGCGATCGCGGAGCAGGACTGGGCGACGGCGGTGCGCGAGTGGGCGCGTGCCGTCCGGCAGCTTCCGGGCTACCGGTCATCCGCGATTGCGACGCTGGGCCCCGCGCCGGAGCGGGTCCGCTCGGACATCCTCCGGGCGCTCGACAAGGAATCCGGCCTCGAGGTCACGCGGATCACGGTCGAGCTCCGTGCCCGCTGGGGCGATCCGCTCGGTGCGCTGGACGCGCTGATGAAGTCGCTGCCGCCCGGTGCACCGCAACAGCTCGATGCCCTGCAGGGATTCCTCGAGCAGGTGCGGGTCGAGTCCACCACGCCGTATCTGCAGGCCCAGGCGCGCACCCTCGAGGAGATCGCCGACCGCTGGACCGGCGCACCCCAGCGATCCCGGCTCCGGCTCGAGTCCGCGCGTGCATACGTGGCGGCGGGTGACCGGCCTGCGGCGAGACGGATGCTCACGCGCATCGCCGGTGACAGCGAGGGCGGTCCGACGGTGCAGGCGGGCGCGACCGCGACCCTGATCGAGCTGCTGGTGAAGGAAGGAAAGACCGAGGAGGCCTCGACCCAACTCGAGCGGTACCGGGCCGTGCTGCCGGTCGACGACTTCCTGCGATTGCGGCGGGAGGTCGCCGCACGCTGGGGTCAGGCGGGGGAAATCGGCCGGGCCGAGACGCTGCTCGCCGCCGACAGCAGCGTGGAGGCGCTGGCGCTGCTGGGCCGGCTGCGGTTGTACGCGGGTGATCTCAAGGGCGCCTCGGCGCTGTGGAAGAGCGCGGGCCCGTTTGCGGGCACGCGGGAAGAGGCGACCGAGCGCTCGGGGTTGCTCGCCCTGATTCAGCCGATCGGCCCCGATACGCTCCTCCCCTTCGGGGTGGCGCTGCGGCAGCTCGATGGGGGGGATACCCTCGGTGCCGCGAAGGCGTTCGAGCAGGTGGGGCGCGGATTGCCGGTGGATGCCGGGCGATCCGACGTGACCCTGTTCGCCGCGCAGCTCTATGCGTCCGCGTCGCAAAACGCCGACGCCGAGCGGCTCTTCCGGCTGGTCGTGAACAAGGACACGCCAGCGACTTCCGCTGCCGCGCTGCTCGAGCTGGGGCGGCTGCTTCTTTCGCTGGATCGTCGCGAGGATGCCACTCAGGCGCTGGAGCAGATGATCCTCGACTATCCGACAAGTGCACTGGTGCCGCAGGCGCGCCGTCTGCTCGATCAGGCCCGGAACGCGGTGCCCCGCACATGAAACGACGCGACTTTCTCGGCGTGCTCGGTGCGCCATTGCTCGTCGGCGTGGGGGCCCCAGCCCTGCGCCGGGTTGGCGCGCTCTGGTCCCATGAGGCGCCCTGGCTGCTGGTGCCGATGGATGATGCCCAGACCGATCACCTCAAGGCGTACGGCGTGACCTACCGGGTGCTCGATCGCGGCGCGAAGGCGGAGTGGTTCCTCAACTACCGGGGCGGTTCGTTCCTGTTGCCGGGTGACGCCGCCACGCAGCGGGATGCGGCGCTAGCTGGTGTCGCCTGCGAACCGGTCTCCGACGGCCAGGTGACGAGCATCAAGGCGGAGATCGCCCAGGGAAACATGGACGCGATCCCGCTGGAGAAGCCGCCCAAGGTCGCGGTCTATGCGCCGCCGAACGCCTCGCCGTGGGACGACGCGGTGACGATGGTGCTCGACTATGCCGGGATCAAGTTCGACAAGATCTGGGACCCGGAGGTGATCGCCAAAGGCCTCGTGAAGTTCGACTGGCTCCACCTGCATCACGAAGACTTCACCGGCCAGTATTCCAAGTTCTACCTGAACTACGCCGGTGCCCCATGGCTCGCCGACATGGTGGCCCGCAATCAGGCCGTGGCCAAGCAGCTCGGTTTTCCGAACGTGCCGGCCGACAAGCGCGCGGTGGCGCAGGAGATCCGCGCCTTCGTGAACCGGGGGGGATTCCTGTTCGCGATGTGCACCGCGACTGAGACTCTGGATCTCGCCCTCGCGAGCGCCCACGCCGACATCGCTGCTGCCTACGCCGACGGTTCACCGATGGATCCCGATGCGGCGAGCAAGATGGACTGGAGCCAGGCGCTGGCGTTCCAGAACGCGCAGCTCGAGCTCTCGCCGAACATCCCCGCCTACTCGGATATCGACGGGCACCAGGTGAACAGTCTCGACCGGCGCCAGCCGCTCGGCGCGTTCAAGCTGTTCAATTTCAGCGCCACGATCGACCCGGTGGCGACGATGCTGGTCCAGAACCATCGCGACGTCATTCCGGACTTCTACGGGCTCACCACCTCATTCACGAAGCACACCCTCAAGCCCTCGGTGACGATCCTGGCGGATGAGCCTGGCGCCAGCTGGGCGAAGTACATCCACGGTGAACTGGGTCAGGGGACCTGGACCTTCTACGGCGGGCACGATCCCGAGGATCCGCAGCACCAGATCGGCGATCCCCCGACCGATCTCTCGCTGCATCCGCACTCGCCGGGCTACCGGCTGATCCTCAACAACGTGCTCTTTCCCGCCGCCAAGAAACGCGAGCTGAAGACCTAGGGGTCAGACGCGCGTGGGCCGCACGACCGGCACGTCTCCCCGATTATCTTCCGGCTGCATTCAATCACCAACACACCCAGGGCTGATGGCTCAACACCCCCGCATCCCCGCCGATGTGCAGCGGCATCTGGCCACCGAAATCGCCGCTGCCGGCGGCCGGGAGGTGTCGTTCGTCGCGTCCGTGGATGCCGGAGGGCGGCTCCTCGAAGCCCGGACGGTGGCGCGCGGGACGGTCGATCGCGTCCTGGCGCTGCCCGGCGTCGCCTCCCGCGGCGAAATGCTGCTCCACAATCATCCCAGCGGCGTTCTCGAACCGTCGATGGCCGACCTGTCGGTCGCGGCCAGGCTCCACGACGGCGGGGTTGGCTTCGGGATCGTCACCAACAGCGGCGACGATCTCTACGTCGTCGTCGAAGTGCCGAGAGCCAAAGGGGAGGCCCGGCTCGATGCGTTCGAGGTGATCGGCGACCTGGCCGAGCATGGTGCGGTCGCGAAGCAGATGGGGCAGTACGAGGATCGCCCGAGCCAGCGGGACATGGCGGCCTACATCGCCGACGCCTACAACGATGGCGGGGTGCTGCTGCTCGAAGCGGGCACGGGGATCGGCAAGTCGTTCGCGTATCTCGTGCCCGCGCTCGCCTGGGCGAAGGCCAACGGCGAACGCACGGTGATCAGCACCAACACGATCAACCTGCAGGAGCAGCTGATCGGCAAGGACCTGCCGCTCCTCCGGGACGCGCTCGCGACCGACCTGCGGGTGCCGACCTTCGCGATGCTCAAGGGCTGGCGGAACTATCTCTGCCTTGCCCGCATGCATCACGCCGTGGGCGCGCAGCGCTCGCTGCTCGAGCCTGACAAGTACGACGAGCTGCAGGGCCTCTTCGCGTGGGCGGGTCGTACCGCGGACGGGACCCTGGCGGATCTGCCGGTGACGCCGAGCGGCGAAGTCTGGGACGAAGTCAGCGCGGAGGCGGATCTCTGCCCCCGGCTGCAGTGTTCGCACTTCGATGCGTGCTTCCTGTTCAAGGCGCGCCGGAAGGCGGCCGAGGCCGACGTCGTGGTGGTGAACCACCACCTGCTCTCCGCCGATCTCGCGGTGCGCCGTGCATCCGAGAACTGGAAGGAAGCCGCGGTGCTGCCGCCGTACGACCGGCTCATTCTGGATGAGGCGCATCATCTCGAGGACGTGGCGGCCGGCCATCTCGGGGCCCAGGTGACCAGCCGGGGCATCCGTCGGCTGCTGGGACGCTTCGAACGGAACGGGAAGGGACTGCTCCCGACGCTCGCCGCCGATCTCACGGCGACCGGTGACCTCCTGAGCCGTGCCAGTCTCGACCTGCTTCGGGAACGGCTGCTGCCGGGCGTCTCGGACGCGCGCCGCGCCTCCGACCAGCTCCTGCTCCGGCTGCACGGGCGGGTGGAGCAGGAGCAGGGCGGGGTGCTCCGCCTGACCGACGCATTCGGCACCGATCCGGTCTGGGCGGCCGGCCTGCAGCGGGAGCTGGATGCCACGCTGATTGCCTTCCGGTCGATCAAGGACTACGTCGAGACCATCGCCGACCGCATGGCCGGCAACGATCTCACCGAACGGCGCATCCAGCTCCTGGGTGAGCTGCGGGGCGTCATGCGGCGGCTCGATTCCGTGGCCGACGCGCTCAATCAGGCGCTTCGGCCCGCGCCGGGTGGCACGCCGACCGTGCGGTGGCTCGAGCGCAGCGGGCCCAAGGGTCAGCAGGTCTCGCTCGCGGCGGTCCCGCTCGATCTTGCGCCGATTCTGCGCGAGGCCATCTTCGACCGGGTGAAGACGGTCGCGCTCACCAGTGCCACACTCGCCGCCGGCGGGGAATTCGACTTCCTCGAGTCGCGCCTCGGGCTTTCGATCGCGCCGAATCCGGTGACGGTGAAGACCATCCTGCCCTCGCCCTTCGACTACGCCGAGCAGTGCCTGTTCGGGATTCCCAACGATCTGCCCGATCCGCGCGAAGATGAGCCGGGGCACTCCGGTGCAGTGGTGCAGGTCGTGCACGACCTGGCGCAGGCGTCCGACGGCGGGATGTTCGTGCTCTTCACGAGCCACGGCGCGCTGCGCCGGACCGCCGTGGAACTGCGGGGCATCGCGGGCGAACGGTGGCCGATCCTGGTCCAGGGTGAAGCGCCCAGGGACGTACTGCTGCGCCGCTTTCGGGAACTCGGGCGGGCGATTCTCCTCGGGACCGACTCCTTCTGGGAGGGGGTCGACGTGCCGGGACGCGCGCTCCGCTCGCTGGTGATCACGAAACTGCCCTTCAAGGTTCCTTCCGAACCGATCACGGCGGCGCGGCTGGAGCGGCTCGCCGAGCAGGGGGAGGACGGCTTCATGGGTTACCTGCTCCCCCATGCCGCCCTCAAGCTCAAGCAGGGCTTCGGCCGGCTGATCCGGACCCGCACCGACGCGGGAGTTGTGATTCTGCTCGACAAGCGGGTCGTCACCAAGCGTTACGGGCCCCTCGTCCTCAGCGGATTGCCACGCGCCGATCGGGTGATCGGACCGTGGTCGGAGGTGCGTACCCGGGTCGAGGACTTCTTCGCCCGTCACGGAATCGAGGCCAGCGTATGATCCCGGTCAAGCCGTCCAAGATCGTCTGCGTGGGACGGAACTACATCGCGCACGCGCAGGAGCTCGGGAACTCGGTGCCCCCCGAACCGATGATCTTCCTGAAGCCACCCTCCGCGCTGCTTGCGCCGGGGGACGCGATCGTGATGCCGCCGCAATCGCAGCAGGTCGAGTACGAGGGGGAGATCGGGATCGTGGTGCTCGAGCGGCTCCGGAACGTGAGCGTGGCGCAGGCGGAGAAGGCACGCCTGGGATTCACCTGCGTAAACGATGTCACCGCCCGCGACCTGCAGAAGACCGACGGTCAGTGGGGACGCGCCAAGGGCTTCGATACCTTCTGCCCGGTGGGGCCGGCGGTCGTCGAGGGGCTCGACTGGCGCACGCTCACCGTCACCACCCGCCTCAACGGTACGGTGAAGCAGCAGGGCGCCACCTCCGAAATGGCCTACAGCATTCCCGTCATCCTGGCGTTCATCTCGAGCGTGATGACTTTGGAGCCGGGGGACTTGATCGCCACGGGGACGCCGGCCGGGGTGGGCCGTCTCGCCTCGGGCGACGTGATCGAGGTGGAGGTGCCTGGCGTCGGCGTGCTGCGGAATACCGTCCGATGAAACCTGCTGACCGGATCGGGCGCCTCCCCGGCTATCCGCTGGCGGACCTGCCGGCGAAGAAGCGTGCGCTCATCGCGAAGGGCGTGGATGTCATCGATCTCGGCGCGGGGGACGCGGATTATCCGCCCCCCACCGAAGTGATCGAAGTCATGCAGCGCGCGGTGGGAGAGACCAGGTTCAGCAAGTACGGCTTCCAGCAGGGAAACCCGGAATTCCGGCGGGCCGCGGTCGCGTGGATGCAGCGGCGCTTCGGAATCACCTTCGACCCGGTGACGCAGGTGCTCCCGCTGCTCGGGTCGAAGGAAGGGCTCTCGCACCTGCCATTTGCAGTCCTCAATCCCGGGGACGTCGCCGTCGTGCCCGAGCCCGGCTATCAGGCCTACCTCGGCGGGACGATGCTTGCCGGCGGCGAACCCCTCGTCTATCCGCTCACAGCGCGCACCAGGTTCCTCGTGGAGCTCGAGGAACTGGGCGATGCCATGCTGCGCCGTGTCCGGCTGGTCTACCTCAACTATCCCAACAATCCCACGGCCGCCATCGCGCCGATCGACTATCTCGAGCGGACCGTAGCGATCTGCCGGCAGTACGGGATCACGATCGCCTACGACAACCCGTACTGTGATCTCACCTTCGATGGCTACCGCGCGCCGAGCATCTTCGAGATCCCGGGAGCCCGCGAAGTGGCGATGGAGTTCTTCTCGCTGAGCAAGAGCTTCTCGATGACGGGCTGGCGGCTGGGGTGGGTCGCGGGGGAAACCGCCTTCGTCACGGCGCTCACTCGCGTGAAGTCCTACGTGGATACCGGACCCTGGCTCGCGGTGCAGGAAGCGGGGGCCTACGCCCTCGATCACGCGGAACGACTCATGGCGCCCAACGTCGCGGAGCTCCAGCGGCGCCGGGATGCGGGCATCGGCGCGCTCACGGAGGCCGGTTTCCGCTGCGATTCGCCGAAGGGGACGATGTACCTCTGGGTGCCGCTGCCGAATGGCGTCAGCTCCGCAGAATTTGCGCGGCGCGCGCTCGAGAATGAAGGCGTCGTCGTGCTGCCGGGAAGTGCATTTGGTGCAGGAGGCGAGGGGCATTTCCGAATCGCGCTGACCGTACCACCCGAGCGGCTTCGGGAAGGGGTGCTGCGCCTGGGGAGGACACTGGCGGGTGTGGACTGAACCTGGCAGGGCGGGGACAGGGTGGCGCCGCGCGGTCGCGATCGGCGTCAGCCTCGCCGTGCACAGTCTGCTCTTTCTCGTGGTGATTCACGGCCGGCTCCCCGTTGTGCCGGAGCGAGTCCCCTCACTGATTGCCATTCCCCCTTCGCCCGAGCAGGAGCGGACCACCCCCGCCCGCTTCTACATCCCGCTCGTCGAGCAGGGACGCGGCACTCGGCGTGCTCCCACGCCACCGGTGAACCCGGTGCCGACCGATACCGTGAGCCGACCCGAGGAGCCGCCGCTCGTTGCCAATGAGCCGGTGGAGAGCGCGTCGGTGCGCCGGAGTCCAGCCGGGCGGATCGGTCCGGCCCTTGGTGACGGGCGTCTCTGGGTCCGTCCCCTCCCGGTGCCGCCAAAGGAACTGGCGACCCGCCTCGGGAAGTCGCACGTCGAGCTGGTGGACAGCGCGGTGAACGCCATCGTTCAGCAGTACCTCGATTCGATGGCGCGGGAGCCGGGGGCGGACCAGGTCAAGCTGCCTGACTGGACAGCCACGGTAGCCGGCAAGAAATTCGGACTCGATTCGCGGAATATCTACATTGCCGGGCTCAAGATCCCGGCGGCCGTGCTGGCCCTCCTCCCGATCCCGAGCGGAGGCAATCAGCAGCGGGCCCTGGACCACACCAGCGGCTGGATCGCGGAGGACCTGCGCTCGGCGGCGCAGCGTGCGACGACGCTGGACGAGTTCAAGCGGGCGGTGAAGGATCTCCGCAAGGAGAAGCAGCGGCAGAAGGAACTGGAACGGGCTCAGCGGGAACGACCGGACACGACGCAATGAAACTCATCGACACCGACGAAACCGTGGTCATCGTGACCGGCTCGGATATCCGCGCCGAGGAGCGGGACCGTCCGACGGCCTACCGACTCAAGGAAGAGATCGACAAGCGGAGCGACGGCCAGCCGTTCCGCCGCGCCGTGGTGGTGGGCGACGCCTGGTATCTCGACAACCGGATCTTTCATCTGAATCCGACGATCGCGGTGGGTGGCCCTGGCGTCAACGGCGTGGCGGCCGGCCTCTCGCAGCAGCTCCCGATCGTCTGGACCCAGGATCAGCGCGCGTTCGTCCAGGCCGATTTCGAGAGCGAAGCGAAGCGGGCGATTCTCTGGGGCATGGACGCCGAGGCCACGATGATCTCGGTGCAGGCATTCGTGACACAGGGGTTTCTGGACGACCTGCTGCGGCGGATCTGGAGATTCCGGACCGAGGTCTACGTCTAGGGCGGGGTGATTGCCCCGTCGTCGTCGATGCGGGCGCCAGTCCCCGGAAAGTCGAGCGACGTTACCCGCTGCAGAAGCTTCACCGCCGAGCCGGACTGGTCCGGCGTCGGGCCGGCCTGCGGGATCTGAATCAGCGCCGGCATGCGGGCCGAGCGGAATGTGCCGTCGCCGTCGAGTTCAAGCTGCAGCACCGTCGTCTGCCCCAGCGGTCCCTCCAGATTGAATCCCCGATACGTCATGAAGTTGCCGAGCGAGTAGAAGATCGGCTTGCCGCGGTAGAACTCCACACCCCGGAGCACATGCGGCCCGTGGCCGACCACGGCGTCCGCCCCGGCGTCGATGACGGTGCGGGCCCATTTCCGCAGATTGCCTCTCGGTTCCTTCGCGAGAAACTCCGGGCCTTTCGGTGTACGCACCGCCGCGGCGCCCTCCTTGCCGCCGTGGAAGGTGACGACCAGCACGTCGACCAGCTTCCGTACCGAGTCCACGATGCCTGCACTCGCTGCGAGGTCGAGGAGGTTGTACGCATGCGGGTAGGTGGTGAAGCCGACGATCCCCACGAGCGTCAGCTGGCCGTCATGCATCACCGGCTGGATGACGACTGAACCGAGGGGACCATACGGCACGAGCCCCAGCGCCCGCAGCGCGTCCTCGCTGTGCGCGCGGCCATCGGTGCCGAAGTCGTTGGCGTGGTTGTTCGCGAGGTTCAGATGCGTGAAACCGGCCTCGGGCAATCGTGCAGCGAGCCAGGTCGGGGTCGCGAACGAGTAGCAGTTGGCGTGGGTGGCGCGACGGACCCGCTTGCGAGTGGAAGCCCGCCGAGGCTTGACGGTGCTGTCGGACGTCGCGGAGCTGTCCGGAGGCGGACCGCACTTGAGGGAATACCCGGAGTCGGACAGCACCCCCTCGAAGTTGCCGACGACGAGATCGCCTTTGAGGAGCGAATCGACCGCCGCGAAGAGCTGGCGGCCGCTGTCCGCGGGGAGGCCATCGTCGAGCGTGCGAGTGCCGAGGTTGATGTCGCCGGTGAAGGCGAAGCGGATGGCGGTGGGGGAGTGGACGATCCCGTTTCCCGGCTCCTGCGCGGCGAGGGGCGCCGCGAGGAGCAGGAGGAGGAACTGCGGGTTAGCGAGCGGCCAGGATCCGCGCGAGGCTCTCATCCCGGCCCACGACGAAGAGGAGCTCGTTGACCGGCTCGGAAACGGTGCCGCCGGTGAGCGCGACGCGGACGGGCTGCATGATGTCGCCCAGCTTCTTTCCCTCACGCTCCGCGACAGCCTTGAGCGCGGCCTCGAGATCATGGGCGGTCCAGCCGTCGGCCGGCAGGGCGGACAGTGCGGCGTGCGCGGCATCGAGATTCGCGGCGAAGGCGGCCCCGAGCTTGGTCACCAGCTGTTCGCCCTTGGCGTCGCGGACGATCCGGCTCCGGTCCAGCCGGACTGCGAGCTGATTGGCGATGTCGAGCAGGGTCCGCGACCGCGCCTTCACCGCATCGATCAGCGACTCGAGATTGTGCCCCGTCCAGTCGACGCCCATCTCGGCCAGCAGCTTGGCCACCGGATCGCGCAACGCCGACGCCGGCTCGGCCGAGAGATACTGGCCGTTCATCCACTCGAGCTTGGTCGTGTCGAAGACGGCGGCCTTCTTCTGGATCCCTTCGAGCGAGAAGAGCTCGATCATCTCCGCCTCAGGGAGGATCTCCCGGTCGCCGCCCGGCGACCAGCCGAGGAGCGCGAGGAAGTTGCGCATCGCCAGCGGAAGGATGCCGGTGTGCTCGTAGTCCCCCACGGCGGTCGCACCGTGGCGCTTCGAGAGCTTCTTGCCGTCGTTGCCGAGGATCATCGGCACGTGCGCGAAGATCGGAGTCGGCTGACCGAGTGCGCGGTACAGCGCGATCTGCTTCGGGGTGTTCGAAATGTGGTCGTCGCCCCGGATCACGTGGGTGATCTGCATCTCCACGTCGTCGGAAACGACGGCGAGGTTGTAGATCGGGGTGCCGTCGCTCCGCAGGATGATGAAGTCGTCGAGGTCGTGACCCTGGAAGCTGATGCGGGAGTGCACGGCATCTTCCCAGGCGATCTCACCATCGGGCATCCGCAGCCTGATGCTGAAGGGGTCGCCCTTGGCGAGACGGGTCTCGATCTCCGTGGTCGTCAGCCGGCCGCAGCGGCCATCATAATGAAAGCCGGTGCTGGTCTTCTCTGCGACCGCGCGCATGGCGTCCAGCTCTTCCCGGGTACAGAAACAGCGATAGGCCCGGCCGCGCTCCAGCAGACCATACGCATCGGCCCGATGGCGGTCGTAGTACTGCCCCTGGAAATAGGGGCCCTCGTCGTAAGTGATCCCGAGCCACTTGAGGCCATCGAGGATGACCTGGGTATGGGCCTCGGTACTCCGTTCCTTGTCGGTGTCTTCGATGCGCAGAATGAAGGTGCCGCCGGTCTTCTTGGCATACAGCCAGTTGAACAGGGCTGTTCGGGCGCCGCCGACGTGCAGGTAGCCGGTAGGGGAAGGAGCGAAGCGGACGCGGACCGGAGGCATGGGGCTGGTGCCGGATAGAGAAAAAAGTGAGGAGTGAGGAGCCAGGAGGAACTCCTTACTCCTCACTCCTCACTCAGCGGAGTCGCAGGGATTCGAACCCTGGATAGAGCTTTTCAACCCTATAACGGTTTAGCAAACCGCCGCCTTCAGCCACTCGGCCACGACTCCAACGGGGTGGGATTCTACCCTCCCGAAGGGTCCCCGACAAGGCCGGAGCGGACGCGCCGGGTCCGGCTTCGACCCGGGTGACTGTGCCCCCCGTTACAGCCCCGGCGGGCGCGCTGACCCAGAATTGAACATCCCTAACGGATGCGCTGAATGACCGGATGCCGCTCTCTCCTCCTCGCCTGCGCGCTGGCCTGCGCCTGCGCCGGAGGTCCGTCCACGCCGACTGACCAGGGCGGCGGCGGCGGGCGTGGGGGTGGTGGCGGGGTCGGACCAGGTCTCGGGGCTGGGGCGAGTCTCGAAGGGCGACTGCCGTTCCCGGCGAACAATCCCTGGAATCTTCCGGTCGACACGGCCGCGGTCGACCCGAATTCGGCGGCCCTCATTGCGAGTATCGGACTGACGGGCTCCCTGCATCCCGATTTCGGTGCGGACTACAACGGCGGCCCGTTTGGCATCCCGTACATCGTCGTCGACAGCCTGACGACCCCCGTCCCGGTCTCCTTCGACTACAGCGACGAGAGCGATTCCGGACCCTATCCGATTCCTGCGGGTGCTCCGATCGAGGGTGGCTCGTCGAGCAGCGGTGATCGGCACGTCCTCGTGATCGACCGCGACCGGTGGATGCTCTACGAACTGTACAGCAGCTATCCGCAGGGCTCGGGGTGGCACGCCGGCTCCGGTGCGGTCTTCGATCTCGGCAGCAATGCGCTGCGTCCCGCCGGGTGGACCTCGGCCGATGCCGCGGGCCTTCCGATCTTTCCGGGACTGGTGCGCTACGACGAAGTGGTAGAGCAGGGAGTGATCCGGCACGCACTCCGTTTCACGGTGCAGCGATCACGGCACGGCTACATCGCGCCGGCGCGGCACTATGCCAGCAGCGACACGAGCAGCACGCGGCCGCCGATGGGGATGCGGGTCCGGCTCAAGGCCGGTTTCGACATCTCGTCATACCCGCCGAGCGCACAGGTCATCCTGACCGCACTCAAGACCTACGGGATGATCGTGGCGGACAACGGCAGCAACTGGTTCCTGTCGGGCGCACCGGATGCGCGCTGGAACGACAGCGAGCTGAACGCCTTGAAGCGGGTGCAGGGGAGCGATTTCGAGGTCGTCCGGATGGGGCCGGTCACGACCAACTGAAAATGGGGCGGCGTTCTGGCCGCCCTGCACCGCGGCCGTTCCCGATCAGGCCGTCGCTTCCACCGGGGCGAACTCGGCCACTCGGGTGAGCGCCCGGGTGAGGTCCTCCAGCAGATCCTCCGTCGCCTCGATTCCAACCGACAGTCTGAGCAATCCCTCGGTGATGCCCGCCGCCGCGCGCTGTTCGGCGGTCATCGACGCATGGGTCATCGACGAGGGATGGGCGATGAGCGACTCCACACCGCCAAGCGATTCCGCGAGCGTGAAACAGGTCAGCCCCTCGAGGAAGGTGGGAACCGCAGCCTCACCCCCCTCCAGCTCGAAGCTCACCATCGCGCCGTAGCCCGCCTGCTGCCGCGCCGCGATCGCGTGCCCCGGGTGATCGGGGAGCCCCGGGTAGTTGACCTTCGCGACGGCGGGATGCGACGCCAGCAAATCGGCCACGGCGGCCGCGTTCTCGAGATGCGAGCGCATCCGCGGGTGGAGGGTGCGGATGCCGCGCAGGGTGAGATAACTGTCAAACGGGGCGCCGGTCACGCCGATGACGTTGGCCCACCAGCTCAGCTCTTCGGCCAGCGCGGCCGTCCGCGCAATCACGGCTCCGCCGACCACATCGCTGTGACCGTTCAGGTACTTGGTCGTCGAGTGGACCACGATGTCCGCACCAAGCGCGAGTGGACGCTGCAGCGCGGGAGAGAGGAAGGTGTTGTCGACGACCAGCAGGGCTCCGGCCGTCCGGGCCAGTGAGGCGGCCAGGTGGAGGTCGGTGATCCGGAGCAGCGGATTGCTCGGGGTCTCGACCCACAGCATCGTGGCCGGCGTCGCAAGCGCGGCGGTCAGCGCTTCGGCGTCGCTCTGGTCGATGTACTCCACCTTGAAGTGACCACGGCCGGCGAGCGTGTCGAGCTGGCGCCGGGTTCCACCATAGCAGTCATGCGGCGCGACCAGCCGGTCGCCTGGCTTGAGGAGCTGCAGGACCAGCAGCACGGCCGAGAGCCCGGTCGAGGTCACCACAGCGCCGGCTCCCTCTTCCAGTTCCGCGAGCGCGGCGCCCAGCGTGTCACGGGTGGGGTTCGCGGTCCGGGTGTAGTCGTAGGGTCGCTTGTCCCGGAACCCATTGAAGGCGAAGGTGGACGAGAGGTAGATCGGCGGAATCACGGCGCCATGATTCCCATCAGTCGCCACGCCGGCGCGGACCGCGCGGGTCTCGGGCCTGGTCTCGGACTGGCTCATCGGGCGACCTCGACGGTACAACGGCTCGAACAGGCGGCGGTGCGGGGCATCGGCGGGCTCCTGGGCAAAAAAAAGACCTGACGGGAATAGCCGCCAGGCGTCGCGTTTTAGCACTTGTTTAACGTGGTTGCAATAGGCGGCAAATGACCACGAACCATCAATTGTGTCAGCAACAGTACCGATTCATCCAATTCTCGTCAAGATCCCCGGAGGACTTGAGCCTCACGGAACGGCGTGGGTGAGATTCGAACTCACGGAACCCTTTCGAGTTCGGCGGTTTTCAAGACCGCTGCCTTAAACCACTCGGCCACCACGCCCCGGCGCCCCTGTCCGGCGCGGGTATACGCTACAATGGCCCCGGAGCTTCCACAACGGGACGCGGGCCGGGCTCATTCCCCGGCGGCGGCGTCCGATACTCTGGGGGTGATGACCGAGACGACCCAGACCTGCCCCCACTGCGGCACCACTGCCGTCGGCGGCGCCCGCTTCTGCATGCACTGCGGCGGGCCGGTCGGCGTGGCCTCTTCCCGCCCCTCGGCGTCGATGAGCTCGCCCTTCGAGCTGCTGCGCGATGAACTCGTCGCCGCGACGGCCGGAGAGTACCGGGTGCTCAGCGAACTCGGCCGGGGTGGAATGGCGGCCGTCTATCTCGCCGAGGATCTGTCGCTCGGTCGCCGAGTCGCGGTGAAGGTCATGGTGCCGGGACTCGATGCAACGGAAGGGATGGCCGATCGCTTCCTGCTCGAGGCCCGCACCGCCGCCCAGCTGAGCCATCCCAACATCATCCCGATCTACGCGGTTCGTACCACCGAGGCGCTCCGCTACTTCGTGATGAAGTTCATCGGCGGCCGGTCGCTGGATCGGGTGCTGGCGGAGACCGGGCCGCTGCCGGTGCCGGTCGTGCTGGCGATCCTCGCCCAGGTCGGGTCGGCGCTCGAACACGCGCATCGCCGCGGGGTGGTGCATCGGGATATCAAGCCGGCCAATATCATGCTCGACGAGGATGGGGCCGCCATCGTCGCCGACTTCGGGATCGCCAAGGTGGCGCAGGGCGTGAGCCTGACGCAGACCGGCTCGACGGTCGGTACGCCTACCTACATGAGCCCGGAGCAGTGCACCGGCAAGGTGGTCACGGGGGCATCCGATCAGTATGCGCTGGGCTGTGTCGCGTTCGAACTCCTTACTGGCCGGCCCCCGTTCGTGCACCAGGAAGTCGTGCCGGTACTGCTCGCTCACGTTTCCGATCCGCCGCCACCGCTGCTCCCGCTCCGCACCGACTGCCCGCTCGAACTCGCGGTCGTGATCGACAAGATGCTCGCCAAGGACCCGGCCGAGCGCTGGGCGTCCCTCGATGAGGCGATCACCGCCGCCGAGGCCGCACCGTTCGGGGCCGACCCGTGGGTCCGCGCCACCATGCGGGAACTCGGTGGGGCCGGCGAGCAGCGCGCGCTTCCCCCCATGCCCAGCATTCCGGTGAGCCCGTTGCCTCGGCCACGGCCTCGCACCGAGCCGATGCTGTCCGCGCCGCGCGCGCAGGTCGGGGGGCAGGCCCTCACGGTATCAATCCAGCCTAACGGAGCGCTGCTGCAGGCCGGCTCGGGTTTGCAACTGCAGGCCATTGCTCGCGACCGCGCGGGGCTGCCGCTCTCCGAGGCCGCGATTACCTGGCAGTCGCAGGCGCCAGGGGTGGTACGGGTCTCGGAGAGCGGTGTGGTGACGGCGCTGGCGGAGGGCGAAGCGGAGATCGTGGCCTCGGTCGATGGCGCCCGCGCCTCCATCCAGGTACGGGTCGCCCGGGTTCCAGTGTCCATCCTCCGCATCACCGCGACGAGCACGCTGTGGCAGGTTGGAGATCGGGCCACGCTGCAGGCGGTGGCATTTGATCAGGGCGGCTCGGTGCTGCCCGGCCGGGTGATCCGCTGGAGCACCCTCGATCCCTCGGTGGCAACTGTCGATTCGGACGGCGCCGTGCTGGCGCTCACCGAGGGACAGGCCCGCATTCAGGCCGAGAGCGAAGGACAGGTGGCGGAGACGGCACTCGAAATCCGCGGGCTCGCCGGCTATCTCCAGGTGCTGCCAGGGGAAGGGGCGCTCGCGGTGGGTCAGGTCGTGAAGCTGGTCGCGGTCTGGCGTACCGGCACTGGCGAGGGTAAGCCAGCCACCAACGCGACCTGGAGCAGCAGCGATCCCACCGTGCTTCGGGTGACGCCCCAGGGGGAACTCACCGGCTTCCGGCCGGGCAGCGCGCAGATTCGCGCGGCGTTCGCCGGGCAGGTGTGCGACGTGACCTACCAGGTCTCGCGCGTGGAGGTGGCCGCCGTCCGGATCACTCCGCGGCCGACCGTGGTCGAGGTCGGGGAGGTGATCCGGCTCCAGGCCCAGGCGAGCGACCGCCTCGGCTCGACGCTCGCCGGCCGGGTCGTGACGTGGACCTCCACCCACCCGGACATCATCGCGGTGGCGCCCGATGGCACGCTCCGCGGCATCTCCCCCGGCCAGGCACGCGTCAGCGCCTCGGTGGGGACGGGCTTTACCGGGTTCGACGTCCGTGTGGCGCCGGTCAACGTCGTGGCGGTGCGCCTCGAGCCCTCGGCGCTGACGCTCCGGGTGGGTGAATCGGGCGAGCTCAAGGCGCTGGTACAGGGTCACAAGAGCGGGCCCCTGCGCGGGGTCCGCGTGGAGTGGCAGTCGAGCGATCCGAACGTGGCGCAGGTGACGCCGGAGGGTGTGGTCGTCGGCGTCCGCTTCGGCACCGCACGCATCGCGGCCACCGCAGGCGGACGTCGCGCCACGGTGGCCGTTGAGGTTCGAGCCGCTGCCACGATCTCCGCCCCGCGTCTCCGCGTGGGCGGCTGATCCGCCTACTTCAGATTGGACTCCACCGCCCGGGCGATCGAGTCCGACCGCGCCGACAGTGCGCTGTCGCCCTGCTGCAGGAAAGTCGTCGAGGTCGTTCCGTAGATCACACTGTACAGCGACAGGATGCTCTGTGACGGCCGGTCGACCCAGCCCCTGGGCCGGTCCCAGGCCGCCGCCCCGTAGTTGTAGGTGCCGAACAGCAGCCGCTTGGTCCGGTCGACATCGAGATAGCCGAGACCGCGGTTAAGGACGATCGAGCCCCCTTCCTTGAGCGGCGTCGGATTCAGCCGGCGGACCAGCCCTTCGGTCGCCAGATAGGCGGTCAGCCCCAGGGTCTGGTCGGGCACGCCCCCGTCGCTCCAGGCGAAGTAGATGGGCCGCTTGCCGATGTTGTCGCGGATCAGGAACACCGCGATCAGGTCCGACAGCATCAGGGTGTCGTGGCCGAAGGCCACCTGCAGGTCGCCGAATTTGACGCCCGAATTCGGCGGCACCAGTTGCGCCTCGGGGAGTTCGTTGATCGCCTGCTCGGTCAGGTCGAGCACCTTGTTGGTCGGCTTTTCGCCCTTCCAGTCCTTCCAGATCGCGGCCGCCTTCGTGGGGTCGAAGGTCGGCGTCTCCCGCCGGCGCAGCTGCTGCAGATGCCAGCGCGTATTCATCAGCGAGAGATTCGCGAGCGTCACATCCGGCCGGATGCCCTCGACCTCCTGGGCATACCAGAGCGGGAAGGTGTCGTTGTCGCCCGCCGTGATCAGAATGCCGTACGGTTCCACCGACTCGAGCAGGTCACGTGCGAAATCGCGCGCCAGGGTCTCGTGCGCCCGGCTCGCGGTGACGTGATTGCCGGCGATCGGAATCAGCGCGAGGCCGAGGAGGGGCGTCGCCGCGATCCAGCGTCCCGACTCGCTCATCCGCCCCTTGAACAGGTCGGCGGTCGCCTGCATCAGGGCGCCGAAGCCGACCGCGATCCAGAGCCCGAACGCCGCGAACGACACGACGAAGAAGTAGTCGCGCTCGCGCACCTCCCGCAGGACCTGGCCCTTGGAGGGGTCGGTCGGGTAGGAGAAGCCGTACTTGAAGTTGAGGTAGAAGATCAGCGCCAGCGTGACCGTCGCCATCAGCGTGAGCGAGGCCCAGAAGGCGCGGCGGTCGCGCTGCCAGAGCGCCGAGGCGCCCGTCAGGCCAAGCAGGGTGAAGAGCGCCATCGAGGCGCGCATGCCGGCGTTGCCCCAGTCGCGCGCGAACTGCCAGCTGAAGTACTGCAGGTAGTTGCCGAGCTGCGAGATGAAGTCCGCCTGCCGGAACGTGACTGACGGCTTGCCGTACTGGGCCCGGTTGAGCACCTGCTGCAGCGCATCCCAGGTCGTCGGCTCGCCCTCGTTGATCGGCGGGAGCTGGTGGGCGCGGATCGGCAGAAAGACATAGTTCAGCGAGACGCCGATGACCACCGCGAGAATCGCGAGGTAGAGCATCGGGCGGCGGAATTCGCCGGCATCGCGCCAGAAGGTGTATCCGGCCAGCGCCGCGAAGACGATGCCGAGTCCCATGCGGGTCTCGGCGGGGCCATCCACGAAGCCGCTCCACTGGCCCGAGACCGCCAGCGCGAGTGAGACACCGAGCCACAGGATCCACGGCTTGAGCAGCACCGACGGTTCGGTGAAGAGCACGTAGATCCCGACGGCCGGCGCGGCCAGTACGCCCATCATGTGGTTGGTGGAGGTCAGCGCGATGAGGTAGGCAATCAGGATGAGCCACCGGTCGCGATGCTGGCCAGGCTGATCATCCGCCCAGTGCACGCCGAGCCACATCACCAGCGCCGTGAAGAGCATCGAGACGGTGTACACCTTCTCGTTGACGGTCGACTGGTTCCAGACCGTCCAGGCCATCGCCCCCACCAGGATGCCGGCGAAGGCCGCGGCGAGGCGGGCCCAGCGGACCGTCACCACGTCACGCATCCAGCGATCGGCCACCAGGAACCAGAGCGCGGCCGAGGCGGCGCTGGTGGCGGCGGCGAAGAGGTTGATCCGCACCGCGTACTGCGGACTCAGCGGCAGCGCGCCCCACGTGTGCGCGAGCACGGTGAACAGCGGGTTCCCCGGCGGATGCGGAATGCCGAGGACATAGGCGGCCGCGATGTATTCCGAGGTGTCCCAGAAGGCCGTGGTCGG
>JBGASX010000137.1:0-6331 GCA_044229445.1 Gemmatimonadales bacterium
CTCCAAGACCGATGACCGCGAGGGATTGGGGGCGCATAAAGGATCGGGCGTCGGCTGCCGATAGTGGGACTGCGGAACAGGTTGCGCGAATTCTGGCCTATTCGGACTCCACGGGCCAGACCCCAATCGAACCGGATGGACCCGGGTCGGAGACCGGGTTCCGTTCAAGGACACTTGTGATCGAGCAAGCGGCTCGGAGAGCTCTCCCTGCAGACGGCTGGCTGGCCCGGACCCTCGAGGATGCGAGGGTGCTTTCGCGCGCGCAGGCCGAGCAGGTGCTCACCGGGGGTGACGGCGAGACGGTCTGGGAGGCCGTCGTCGGGCTCGGCATCGCCAGCGACGACACCATCCTCCGCGCCATCGCCACCCAGTACAAGCTCCAGATTGCCGATCTCGCCCACGCCGATTCCCGCGCCGCCCTGCTGGTTCCCGAATCCCTGGCGCGGAAACACCGTGTCCTCCCGCTCTGGGCCGACGACCGCCGGATCCGCCTCGCCACCGCGGACCCGCGCGACCTGAACGCCGAGCAGGCGATCGGGTTCATGACCGGTCGGGATGTCGACTTCCAGGTGACGACCCCGGCGCAGCTCATCGAGAAGATCGACGCCGTCTACCGCCCCGAGAAGAGCATCGAGCGGCTCCTGGACCGGCTCGAGCCGTCCCGCGTCGAGACCGTGGTCGAGGACGAGACACCCGAGGAGCGCGATCCGGTGCTCGACGGGCCGGTGGCGAAGCTGGTCGACGCGATGATCTCCGAAGGGGTCCGCCAGGGCGCGAGCGACATCCACGCGGAGCCCGAGGAGGGCGCGACCGTGGTGCGCTACCGGGTCGACGGCGTCCTCCGCGAGGTCATGCGCCTGCCCGGTTCGGCCGGCTCTTCTTTGGTCCGGCGCGCCAAGATCTTCGCTCGTCTCGACGTCACCGATCCGCTGCACCCGCAGGACGGTCGCGCCGCGATCAAGGTCGATGGCCAGCACGTCGACCTGCGGGTCTCGACGGTGCCGATCGCCCGCCGGGGTGAGAAGGTCGTGATCCGGATCCTGGACAAGACCAATCTCCGGTCCACCATCGACGATCTCGGCCTGAGCGAGCGGGAGCGCCTCCTGCTCACCCGCCTGCTCGGCTTCCGCGAGGGGCTGCTGCTCGTCACGGGCCCGACCGGGAGCGGCAAGACCACCACGCTCTACGCCGCGATCAATCAGCTCAAGACCGGCCGGGTGAACATCGTCACCGTCGAGGATCCGGTCGAATACGATCTCGCCGGCGTGTCGCAGATCCAGGTGAACGAGGCGCAGGGGCTGACCTTCGCGTCTGCGCTCCGCTCGGTGCTGCGGCAGGACCCGGACATCGTGCTGGTGGGCGAGATCCGCGATACCGAGACCGCCAAGACCGCCATCCAGGCGGGGCTCTCGGGGCACTTCGTGCTCTCGACCCTCCACACCAACGACGCCCCGGGCGCCATTGTCAGGCTCCGCGACATGGGTGTCGACAGCTTCAAGGTCGCCTCCGTGGTGCGCGGGGTCCTCGCGCAGCGCCTGGTACGGCGGGTCTGCCCCCACTGCGCCACGGCGATGGCGGTGGAGGACCTGCCTCCCGATGCGCGGCCGACGCCTGACTGGCCGGGGACCCCCGCGCTGCGCAAGGCGAACGGCTGCAAGAAGTGCGGCGGGACCGGCTACCGCGGGCGGCTCGGCGTGGTCGAGATCATGCCGGTGGACGAGTCGGTCGCCCGGCTCATCGACAGCGGCGCGACGCCTGACCTGATCGGGCAGCAGGCGCGGAAGGCGGGGATGCAGTCGCTGTGGGAGAGCGGGCTCGACCGGATGTGGCAGGGCCACACCACGCTCGATGAACTGGTGCGGGTGCTCGGCGAGCGGGTGCAGGAGGACGGCTCCACGCTGCCGAACCGGCCGAGCGTCATGCTGGTGCCCGAGGAGGTCCGCGCGGCGGTGGCGATCGCCGATGCCGAGCCGGCGAAGCCCGCCGAACGCGAGCCGGGCCGCACCGAGAACCTCAAGCCCAAGGTCCTCGTCGCCGACGACGACGCCCAGATGCGCCGACTGGTGCGGGCCGTGCTGGAGCGCGATGGCGCGCAGGTCTTCGAGGCCGCCGACGGCCTCGATGCGATCGACCTCGTCGCGCAGCACCAGATCGACCTGATCGTGCTGGACATGGACATGCCGAGGATGGACGGACTCGGGGTGCTGGAGGAGCTTGGCGCCAGCGTCGCGACGGCCCAGATTCCCGTCATCGTGCTGACCGCACGTTCCGACGACACCGAGACCCGCGCGCTCGACCTCGGGGCCCAGGACTACATGACCAAACCGGTCCGCCCGACGGCGCTCTCCGCCCGGGTGCGTGCCGTCCTCCGACGGATGAAGGCGTAGCCCATGGCCACCATCCTCGTCGTCGAAGACAGCCCGGACAACATGAAGCTCTTCCGCACCCTCCTGACGCTGCGGAAGCACGCCGTCGTCGGCCTGACGAGCGGCGAGGGGCTGCTGCCGACCATCGAGGAGGCCCAGCCGGCCCTGGTCCTGATGGACATCCAGCTCCCGGGCAAGGACGGCTTCGAGCTGCTGGCCGAGATCCGGGAGTCGCCTCACCGGGCCCTCCGGGTGGTGGCCCTGACCGCCCACGCCATGGCCGGGGACCGGGAGCGGGCTCTCGCGGCCGGGTTTGACGGCTATATTACCAAACCGATTGACATTCGGAGCTTCCCGGACCAGGTGGCCCGGGCGCTCGAAGGAGAACGAGTGACCAACTAATGGCCGACGCCCCCCCGCCGTCCCCGGCTCCCGCCCAGCCACCAGGCTCCCACGATCGACGGGCGCTGCTGCAAGCCTATCAAGACGTCGTCCGCACCGAACACGACAAGCGCACCACCCAGCCCGTCCCCGAAGTGCCGCCCAGCAAGGCCCCCTTCTGGATCACGATGAGCTTGCTCATCGCCGTCCTGGGAGGCATTCTGGTGATCCAGCCCGGCTGGCTCTTCCCCAAGCCCCCGGAAGAGAGCGTGGAGCTGCGCACCGCGAGCCTTCGGGTGCGGATGTTCGTGGAGATCGACCGGATCGAGCAGTTCAAGACCGCCAGCGGGCGACTGCCGGCGACACTCGGCGAGGCGGGGGCGGACACCACGGGGCTCCGCTACAACGTGGGTGGGGATGCGTATTCGCTCGAGGGAACCAACAAGGGCGTGACCCTGACCTACACCTCGAATCAGTCGGCGAAGGACTTCCTCGGCAACAGCTACGACCTGCTGGCCCAGCGGAGGCGGAGATGAGACACCTGCGTCGCGGCTTCACCCTGGTCGAAATGATGGTGGTGGTCGTGGTGATCGGCCTGCTGGCGTCGATCGTCACGCTCAAGTACATCGACCTCTCCCGCACCGCCTACGCGGCGAAAGTGGTCGGCGAATTCACCACCGTCCGTCTCGCCGCCTACAACTACGAGGCCGACCACAACAATCACTGGCCCGGCGGCGCCAACGCCGGCGTGGTGCCGGGCGAGATGATTCCCTACCTGCCGGACGGGTTCAGCTTCGTCACGCCCACATACCAGCTCGACTGGGACAACCGCGCGCCCAGCACTGATCCCTACATGCTGGCGATCTCGCTCACCTCGAACGACCCGGCGCTGATGAATGCCCTCGCGCAGAACCTGGGGAACAACGCCCCCTACTTCTTCGCGGGGAACCGGCTGACGTACATCATCGTCGATAAGTACGGCAATTACTAAGTACTAAGTACTAAGTACTTAGTACTTAGTGCCTAGTCTTCGTTCACTCATCGATCCGTTTGAGTGCGGTCGTCTCTCGCTCCCACTGCCGCGCGATCTTCAGCACCTCCGGGTCCACCCGCGGGAACACCGGCTTCATCCGCTCGAGCGTATCCACGATCACTCGCGCCACCAGCAGGTTCCGGGTGGTCTTCCGGTCCGACGGCACGATGTACCAGGGCGCCCACTCGGTGCTGCACTTCTCCAGCACATCCTCGTAGGCCTCGGTGTAATCGTCCCAGCGCTTCCGCTCCTCCAGGTCCCCGACCTCGAACTTCCAGTTCTTGAGCGGGTCATGGAGCCGCTCCAGCAGGCGGGCCTTCTGTTCGTCCTTGGAGATATGCAGGAAGAACTTGAGGATCGTGACCCCGTTCTCACTGAGCATCCGCTCGAAGTCGTTGATCTGGTCGTAGCGCTTCGACCAGACGGACTTGGGGACGAGGTCGTGCACCCGGACGACGAGCACATCCTCGTAGTGCGAGCGGTTGAAGATCCCGATGCTCCCCTTCGGCGGTACGACCTGGTGCACCCGCCACAGATAGTCGCGGGCCAGCTCGTAGACCGTGGGACGCTTGAAGTTGCTCACCACGCAGCCCTGGGAGTTGAGCGGACCGAAGACCACCCGGGTGAGGCCATCCTTGCCTGACGCGTCGCGGCCCTGCAGCACGACCAGCAGCGCCTGCTTCGACTCGGCGTAGAGCGCCGTCTGCAGCGCGGGGAGCTTGTCGAGCAGCGGCTGGAGCTGCTCGTCTACCGCCTTGCCGTGGGGTTCGCTCTTGTCGATGGCGGTCTCGTCGGTAAGCTGGACCTTCGCGCCGGGCTTGACGGGTTTCATGGCCATGAGATCCTCAAGGGAATCCTGGGGTGAGTCGCTCCGTAGGAATATGCCGATCCCCTCGCCACCCGGCGAGTCGAAATACCGTCCCCTGCCACGGAGATTCTGATGCGTCTATCCCGTCTCGCGCTGCTCTCGCTCCTTGCCGCCTGCGCCCCCCGCCCTGGCGCACCCGCCGATCCCGCCGCCGGCCAGGCCTCGCTCATGGCCGCCGACGTCGCCTTCGACTCAGTCGTGGCCGCCTCACGCACCGACGCCTGGGTGAGCTTCTTCGCCGACTCGGGGCGCCAGACCGACCGCCACGGCGACTTCGTCATCGGCCATGACGCGATCCGCGCCCACGCGGAGGCCAGCTACCTGCGGCGGCTACGGCCCTCGGCTCGCGCGGCCGGCTCGCCCGCATCTCCGGCGACGGGACCCTGGGCTATACCATGGGGCGGTCCGAGACCTGGAAGCAGCAGGGCGACAGCAGCGTGGTGGTGGGGCGCTCCCGCTATCTCACCGTGTGGCGGAAGCAGGCGGACCCGGACGTGGAAGGTCGACGCCGATATCGGGACGGATATCAGTGTAGTCGAACCTGCCGGGATTCAAACTTCTGCCAGCACCACCAGGTCCTGCGCGATCCAGGTCGGCGTGCTGCCCGACCAGTAGCAGGAAGCGGGGGCTGCGCGACGCGGAGCCCCGCTTCCCCGGCGAAGCGCTCGAGCAGCGAGGCGCGGTAGGCCGTCATCTCCTCCGGGTTCTCCGGGACGCCCATGGCGAAGCCGTCCTGATACGCACCGTAGGGATGATCGAAGTTGAAGGCCGGCCGCGCGAACCCCTTCGGGCGCGGCTGGCCCGCCCGGTAGTTGTCGAGCAGGAACATGCTGAAGAGACAGCGGCCGCCCGGCTTGAGCACCCGCCCCGCCTCACGGAAGTAGTGCGCCGCCGCCTCCGGCAGCATGTGGGTGAAGACCGACGCCGCGTAGACGATGTCGAACGCTCCGTCGGGATAGGGGAAGCGATACTCCGCCGCCGGGACTTCCCCCTTGGGGTTGTAGTAGGTGTTGTGGACGTTGGCCCAGGTGAAGCGGAAGCTGGGATGGGCCTTCTGGAAGGTCTGCTGCAGGAACTCGACTTTGTAGTCGCAGATCTCGAAACCGTCGTAGGAACCCTCCGACGACAGGATGTAGCGGAGCGGGAAAGCGATGCGCCCGAGTCCGCAGCCGATCTCCAGCACCGCGCTCCGTGGCGTGATCCCCCCGTACACCCGAAGCAGCATGCTCCACTCTTCGGCCCAGCGGAACCACTCCTCCAGCACCTCGATCCCCTCGGTGCGCATGAGCTCCGGCGGGGGAACGAGGTCGGGTTCGTATGCGATCGTGTGGACGCCCGGCGCCACCGCGCCACTCAACAGGCGCCTCAAATGGTCGATCATGCGATTCCGTGGGTGAGGGTGCTCAGTGATGAATCGCGAAGAACCACGCCGCGATCACCGGACCGCGCGGGCCCCGCCGCCCCGGCTGCGGCGGCGGCGCGTTCGGATCGGGGGCCGGCGGCGGCCCGTACTGCGGCTGGAAGAGATAGGCGATGTGCCGGACGGGATCGACGCTGATGGTCTTGGCACCGGTCATCGTCGGGACCGTCGCGACGACAGTGTACTTGTCGGGGCCGTCCTCGCGCGCGATGGTGACCGCGCTGTCACGGCCCGCCGGGATGTAGATGAGCTGCTCCCCCGGG
>JBGASX010000043.1:0-41796 GCA_044229445.1 Gemmatimonadales bacterium
CTCGGTGGCGCCCCGGAACGCACCGCCCGCTATCCGCTCGCCGAGTTGCGATGCGCGCACCGCATCTGCTACGGGGTCGAGGCCAACTGGAAGGTCGTGCTCGAGAACTACAACGAGTGCTATCACTGCGGGCCCGTCCACCCCGAACTCTGCCGGGTGGTGCCGGCCTTCAAGCAGAAGGGCGGCATGGACCTCGACTGGGACCGGGGCGTGCCGCATCGCGAAGGGGCGTGGACCTTCACCATGAGCGGCACCACCGACCGGAAGCCCTTCGCCGGCCTGAATGACGATGAGCGGGTGCTGCACAAGGGTGAACTCATCTACCCGAACCTGATGGTCTCGCTCTCGGCCGACCATGCGGCGGCGTTCACCCTCTGGCCGCACGGACCGGCGAGTACCACGGTCATCTGCGACTTCCTGTTCCACCCCGACGAGATCGCGCGGCCGGACTTCGACCCCATGGACGCGGTGGAATTCTGGGACATCACCAACCTGCAGGACTGGGTCATCTGCGGCGCGGTCCAGCGCGGCATGGGGAGCCGCGTCTTCCGGCAGGGGTACTACGCCCCCATGGAGAGCCTCTCGCTCGACATCCGACGGTACATCGGGGACCGGCTCAAGTAGCGCCCATGGCCGCCCATCCGCCGTTCCGCGCCCGTGCACTCCTCCTCGGGTGCCTCGGCATCATGCTGCTGGCCGCGGTCCCCATCGCGATCTTTCCCGGCTCCGAACTGATCACGATGATGCTGCTCTACCCGGCGATGTTCCTCTTCGCCTGGTGGCTCGGCCGCCGCAGCGGGCTCGAGATGCTGTGGCTCGATCATCCGGTGCCCAATCCACCGGGCATCGCCCGCATCCTCGTGCTCGTCCCGGCGCTCACCGCGGTGAACTTCGGCGGCACCTGGCTCCTCTACTATCCGATCTCCCTGGTCAAACCCGAGCTGGTCCGCGCGTGGCTGCACCGCGCGGATACCATGTTTCCGGAGACTTCGGGGCGGCTCGATACCGTCGTGCTCTGGGTGACGGTGATCGTGTTCGCCCCGATCGCCGAGGAATTGATCTTCCGTGGCCTGCTGCTCCACCGCTGGTGCCACAAGTGGGGCCGGGTGCGCGGCACGCTGGTGACGACCGCGCTCTTCGCGATGCTGCACCTCTCGCCACTCGGGATCTTCCTGCTGGCCCTCGGCCTCACCGGCATCTATCTGCGGACCGGATCGCTCCGGCTCTCGATGGCCGCGCACGCGATGAACAATCTCCTCGCCTTCGTGGCCGGCCCCTGGCTCTCCCCGGAGGACGCGGCCGGCGCCGATCCGCTGGCGACTTTCCAGGCCACACTCCCGCTCAGCCTGCTGCTCTTTGCCGGCGGCCTGGGCGTGCTGTGGATCTTCCGGGACCGGCTGCTCCCGCGCCGCGGCGACCCGCTGCCTTACGATCGCGACATCCTCCACCAGATCTGACGGCCATTCCGCGACTCCGTCCCGAGCCGCAGATTGGGGCGACCGGTTTCCTCAACCCTCGCGGAGGCCCCTCATGTACGTCTGTCAGTGGCACCTCGACATCCCGTTCGGCAGGCAGGGCGATGCGGTCCGGATCATGAGCGCCTGGGGCAAGGACAAGGTTGCGCACTCCGAGTTCCGCCGCGCCCGTGACATCCGGCTCATGGCGGGGCATGTTGGTGTCTCTCCATCACACCTCGTCGATGAGTACGTCTTCGACTCGCTGGCCGATTTCGAGGCCGCCCTCGGCGGCATGGGAGCTGGACCGTTCAAGGAGCACGCGCAGGCCCTGGCGCCGCTGATCATTCCCGCAACACAGCGGTGGGACGTCTACAAGGTGATCGGATCATGAAACGCATGTTCGGTATGGCGCTGCTGCCGCTGGTCGGCGCGCATCTGCTCTCCGCCCAGGTCGATACCACCGGCTCCGGCCGCCTCATCGACCAGGCACTCAATCACTCCGAAGTCATGGCGAACCTGGAGCACCTGACCGACGTGATCGGTCCGCGGCTGACCGGCTCTCCTGCGATGGTCCGCGCCAACGAGTGGACCGCCGACCGGTTCCGCGCGTACGGGCTCACCGCCCAGCTCGAGTCCTGGCAGTTCGGCGTGACGTGGACCCGCGGCCCCGCGGCCTTCACGATCAAGGCACCATTCGAGCGGAACCTGCACGCCGAGAGCTGGGCGTGGACCGCAGGCACGGGCGGGAAGGCGCTGAGCGGACCGGTGGTGCGGGTGGACGTGACCAACGCCGAGAGCATCGCGGTCTATCGCGACAAGATCAAAGGCGCCTGGCTGATGACCCGCGCACCGGCCTCCATCTGGAATCCCGATGGTCCCGAGATGACCGCGGCTGACTCCGCGGCACAGCGGGCCGCCCGCCCCGCGGCCCCCGCGACGCCGACCGACACCACTGAGGCGACGCGGAAGGCGCGGCAGCAGTTCCGGACCGACCTGCCCTATCTCCTCAAGCAGGCCGGGGCGCTCGGCACGCTGGTCGACGCGGGCAAGGAGCATGGCCTGCTCAACATGAGCGGCAGTCCCAGCAACGTCTCCCCGCTGCCGAACGTGGTCATCGCGCACGAGGACTATGCGATGTTCGACCGGCTGATCAGGCAGGGCGTCACGCCGAAGCTCGAGGGCAGCGTCGACAACAGGATTGGCTCGGGTCCGGTCATGCAGTACAACACGATCGGCGAGATCCGGGGCAGCAAGTATCCGAACCAGGTCGTGATCCTTGGCGCCCACCTCGACAGCTGGGACCTCGGCACCGGCAGCACCGACAACGGCACCGGCTCGATGGTCGTCCTCGAGGCGGCCCGCGCCATCATCCAGTCCGGTCTCAAGCCGGATCGCACCATCCGCTTCATTCTGTTCAGCGGTGAGGAGGAGGGGCTGCTCGGCTCACGCGCCTATGCCGCCCGCCACGCCGACGAGGCGGACAGCATCCAGGCCGTCCTGGTGCTCGACAACGGTACCGGCGCCATCACCGGGCAGGCCCTCCAGGGCCGCACCCAGGATGAACAGCTCTGGAGAGATCTGCTTGCCCCGGTCGTGTCGTTGGGTGCCGGAGCGGTGCGCGACTTCAACAAGGGCGGGACGGACCACCTCTCCTTCATTCCCTACGGGGTGCCGGGATGGAACTTTGACCAGATCTCCCGGGGTTATAACCACACCCACCACTCGCAGGTGGACACCTACGACCACGCCGTGCCCGACGACCTCAAGCAGGCCTCGGCGGTGATGGCGGTGACGGCATTCGAACTGGCGAACCTTCCGCAGCTCCTCGCGCGGAGCAGCAAGCGGCCGGTGCCGCCGCCGGTCGTGACCAAGCCCTCGCCCGGGCTGGTGACGAAGTAGGGCAACTTCAACGATCGATGGAGTGACTGTGGCCAAGGAATTGGAGCTTGCAACGCTCGCCGGCGGCTGCTTCTGGTGCGTGGAAGCGCCACTCGAGATGCTCAAAGGCGTGCACAAGGTCGTCTCCGGGTACACCGGAGGCACGACCGTGAACCCCTCGTACGAGCAGATCTGCAGTGGGACGACGGGACACGCGGAGGTCGTGCAGGTCAGCTTCGATCCGGCGGAACTCAGCTATCACGACCTGCTGGAGGTCTTTTTCGCGATTCACGATCCGACCACCCTCAACCGCCAGGGCGCGGACGTCGGCACCCAGTACCGCTCGGCGATCTTCTACCACTCGCCCGAGCAGCGCGCGACGGCGGAACAGGTGATCCGCGAACTGACTGCCGGGAAGGTGTTCGGTGCACCGATCGTCACCCAGGTGCTGGCGCTCGATCGCTTCTATCCGGCCGAGGCCTATCATCAGGGCTATTTCAGGCGGAATCCGTCCAATCCGTACTGTTCCGCGGTCATTACTCCCAAGGTGGCGAAGCTCCGCGCCAAGTACGCGGCACGGCTGACTCGATAGGTCCGCCGGGCGCAGAGACAGGAGAGGCCGGCAGCGATGTTCCGCTGCCGGCCTCTCGTGCGTTGAAAGCCCCTCGTTCGACCTGCGCCGTCAGTACCCGGGGTTCTGGGTGATGCTCGGCGCGACGTCGATTTCCGCCTGCGGAATCGGGAACAGGGTCTGATAGGGCTGGATTCCCATCACCGTCACCGCCTGGCCGGTCCGCACCAGATCGGGGAAGCGATCGCCTTCCATCGCCAGTTCGAGCTGCCGCTCGTGGTCGATCGCGGCGATGACTTCAGGCTGGGTCGTGACCTCGACACCGAGCGTATGCGGCGCCAGGCCGGCCCGCACCCGGATCTGGTTGTAGGTGGCCACCGCACTGTCGAGCTGCGACTGCCGCGCGAAGGCCTCCGCCTTGATCAGCAGCACCTCGGCGTAGCGGATCGCAGGGAAGTCCTCGGCACCGACCGGCGTGGGGAACTTGGAGCCGAAGGCCGAGCCCTCCGCGTATCCGGCTGACGCATCCGGCGTGATACCCCAGAGCAGGCGGGCATCGGTCGACAGGGTGTCGTAGGCGTCGATCAGGGACTGCGACGGGGCGAGTTCGTAGCGCCCGCCGTCGTCGAACGACAGCCAGTAGTAGCCGATGTTGTTGAACTGCTCCGCGGTGAACGTGATCTTGAAGATGTCCTCGGGCGTGGACTTGCCCTGGGCATCGAAAAGATCGGAGAACACCGGCGCCAGCTGGAAGCCCAGTGCCACGACCTCATTGGCCTTGAGCAGCGCGTTGGCGTAGTCGGCCTGGTACAGGTACACCCGGGCGAGGAGCGCCTTGGCCGCCGCGGCGGAGGCGTGACTCCCGCCACCACCGCTCATCAGCAGCTCGGCCTGGTTCAGATCGCTGATGATCTGGGTGTAGACCTCCGGGACCGTCGCGCGGGTGATCTGCGCGGCTTCTTCCGGCTTGGTGATCGGGGTGAGCCGGAGCGGCACGCCGCCGAAGAGCTTCACCAGGTTGTGATAGTGCAGGGCCCGGAGGAAGTGCGCCTCTCCCAGGATCTGGTCCCGTTCCGTGACATCCAGCGTCGCGATGTTCGGCACCTTCTGCAGCAGTATGTTCGTCCGCTTGATGCCGTCGTAGATCGCGTCCCACATCCCCTGCAGGTCGCCGTTGTCCGAGCGGAGCTGACGCTGTCCCGCATCGGCGTAGGTGCTGAAGGTGCCGGTGTGGATCGCGTTGTCGGAATACAGGTCCGAGTAGGTGACGAAATCGGTGCCGTAGTAGCTGCCGCTCTGCAGGGCATTGTAGGCCCCCGCAAGCGCGGCGCGGGCACCAGCCGGCGTCGTGACCGCCAGGTTATCCGGCAACTGGTCAGGCGGACTGGTGTCGAGGAAGTCGTTGCACCCGCCGATGGCGAGTGCCGCGACGAGTGTCAGGGCGGAGCGGCTGAGCATGGAGAAGCTCCTCGAGGTCCGTTCAGTAGTCGTGTGCATGGCTCACCACCCCGCCTGTACACCGAAGGCCCAGGAGCGCGCCTGCGGATACGAGTAGAAGTCGGTACCGAGCGAGACGTTCGCGGTGGAGCCGTTGCTGTTCACGTCCGGGCTGTAGCCGGAGTACTTGGTGCTGGTGAAGACGTTGTGGCCGCGGACGTAGATCCGCGCGTTGGCGAAGCCCATGCTCGCCGCAAAGGCGCCGGGGAGCTGGTAGCCGAGGGTCAGCTCCTGCAGCCGGAGATAGGATCCGTCCTCCACGAACCGGCTCGAGACTTCGCGCGCGCCGGACGTGCCATCGAAGCTGGCCCGGGGCTCGTTGGTCTTGTCGCCCGGCTTCTGCCAGCGATTGAGCGCCTCGGTGAACGAATTGTCGTAGTAGTATCCGCCCGAGAGGCTGAAGATCTTCACGCCATTGAAGACGTCATTGCCCTTGCTGAACTGGAAGAAGGCGGTGAGGTCGAAGCCCTTCCAGGTCATGTTGCTCGTGAGGCCGCCGGTGAAATCGGGCCACGGGCTGCCGACGATGGTGCGGTCGGCCGTGGTGATCTGGCCGTCGCCATTGACGTCCTTGTAGATCGCGTCGCCAGTGGCCGGGTCCACGCCGAGGAACTTGTAGGCCTGGAAGGCGCCGAGCGGCTGGCCGACCTGCACCCGGTTGATGTTCCGGATGCCGGTCGAGAACGGCTGGTTACCGTAGAGCTTGGTCACCCGGTTCTTGTTGAACGCCATGTTGTACGTCGTCGCCCAGCGGAAACCCTCGGCCCGGTTGGACTGGGCGATGACGCCGGTCACCGAGAACTCGATGCCCTTGTTCACGATGTTGCCGACGTTGCTGAAGAAGGAGGTGTAGCCGCTGTTGCCGGCGACCGGCCGGCTCACGATGAGGTCCTCGGTCTTCTTGTGGTACCAGTCGGCCGTCACGCTGATCCGGCTGTCCAGCATCTCGAGATCGAGACCGGCATCCACCTGCCGGGTCCGCTCCCAGCCCAGCTTCGGGTTGCCGATGGTGCAGGAGGAGTAGCCCGCTTCGGAGCCGTAGTTGGTGGTGCAGTTCGAGCTCTGGAAGGGATAGTTGCTGCCGGCGATGTTGCCGGTGTAGCCGTAGCTGGTGCGCAGCTTGAGGAAGTCCACCGCGCCGCCCTGCTTGAAGAACCCTTCGCGCGACACGACCCAGGCCAGCGAGGCGCCGGGGAAGGTGCCGAAGCGCTTGGTGGGCGCGAACTGCGAGGAGCCGTCGGTCCGGAAGGTGGCCCCGATCAGGTAGCGGTCGTTGAGCGTGTAGTTGGCCCGGCCGAAGAACGAGACCAGGTTGTTCTCCGTCGGCGTGCCGCTGAAGCTCGTGATCGTCGTCGCGTTGGACACTTCGTGGAGTGACGGATCGCTGAGCGTTTCGCCGCGGAGGAACACCGACTCGCCGCGGCTCATCTCGATGCTCGAGCCGCCGGTCACCTGGAGCGAGTGCTTGGTGCTCCAGCTCCTGTCGTAGGTCAGGAAGCCGTCGAAGACGTAGCGGTTCGACAGGCTGTTGGCCCGCCGCGCCACGCCGCCCACGCCGGCCGCGTACTGCCCCACCACGAGCGGCGACTCGTACTTCGTCTCCCGCAGGTTGTAGAGGTTGACGCCGACCCGCCCGGTCGCCTTCAGGACGTTGCTCATCTTGTACTTCGCTTCGACGTTGCCGAGGATCGTCGTGGTCCGGGCAAAGGCGTCGTTGTACGTCGCCAGCGCGACCGGGTTGGTGTAGTTGAGCCCGTCCGCGGTGCTGGTGAACTGATTGCCGATCTTCACCGGCAGGTAGGGCACCAGGGCGTAGGCGTTCGCGACCACGCCGTCGAGGGTGTTGTCGTTCTCGATCCGCAGGATGTTCTCGCCCGAGAGGCCCAGGCTGGTGGAGAAGTCCAGCTTGTCGCTCGCCTTGAAGTCGAGGTTCACGCGGCCGCTGAGCCGGCGATAGTTCGACGCCAGCGCGATGCCCTTCTGCTCGAAGTAGCCGCCCGAGACCCGGTACTTGATGCTCTCATTGCCGCCCGCCACCGCCAGTTCGGCGTTGCCGATCGGCGCGCTGCGCAGCACCTGGTCCTGCCAGTTGGTGTTGATGCTGTCCGCGACGCCGACCGGGCCGAAGTAGTCGGGGCCGTAGCCGTCGTTGGACGCCGCTTCGTTCATGTAGGTGATGTACTGCGTCGAGTTGAGCAGCTTGAGCCGCTTGGACGGGCTCTGGGTGCCGGCGTAGGCGTTGAAGCTGACGACCGGCTTGCCGAGCGACCCGCGCTTGGTCGTGATCATGACCACGCCGTTGGAGCCGCGGGAGCCGTAGATCGCCGACGCCGCCGCGTCCTTGAGCACGTCGATGGTCTCGATCTCATCGGCGTTGATGCCGCTCGCCGCCCGGACGCCCTGCCCGCCGAGGTCGAGCTGCGAGATGTCCTCCGAGACGATCGGCACGCCATCCACCACGTACAGCGGCTGGCTGCCCGCGGTGAGGGACGCCGCGCCGCGCACCCGGATGGTCGCCGCGTTGCCCGGATTGCCCGAGTTCTCGTTGACGTAGACGCCGGGTGCCTTGCCCTGCAGCGCCACGTCGACGCTGGCGTTGGGCTGGCCCGTCACGTCCTGGTTGCTCACGGAGGAGACCGCGGTGGAGAGGTTCAGCCGGTTCTGGGTGCCGTACCCGACGACCACCAGTTCCTCGATCTGCACCGGCTTCCGCTTCATCACGAAATTGAGCGTCACGTCCTCGCCATCGGCGGCGATCGCGATCTTCTGATCCATCGGCGAGAAGCCGATCATCTGGACCCGCACTGTATAGCTGCCGGCCGGGACGTCAGCGAAGCTGTACTCGCCCGAGGCCCGCGTCACGATGCGCCGGCCCGTCCCGACCACGGAGACCAGGGCGCCTTCCAGCGGCTTCTGGTCGGCGGAATCTGAAACCGTCCCCCGGAGCACCTGCGCGGCGACCGGGGCGGCTGCGAAGAGCCCCAGGCATATCACGCCGATGGTTGTCAGGGTCAAACGACACAACTGCCTCATACTCGTGCCTCCATGAGGTTCGGGTCCAGCCTGGATTGTCAGCGTTTGCTACGGGTGTCCTGCTCCCTGCGCGCGCCCCGGGCACGGCCTGTCCCCCCGGGTGCGCGAGACTTCATGGGGTCGGCAGCACCGCCCGACCGTTGCGTGGATCGAAACTGCCGCCTGACGGGACGATCTGCAACCGGATGCCGCTTGCCCCGAGGTGCGCGGCCCCTCCCTGCGTGATGCGGGCCGAACGGGCGTCGTAGATCACGACCGCGCTCGCCCCCACCACATGCCACACTCCATCGGCCCCGATCTCGAGGGCGGTGCCCTCGTCGATCCCGACGCCGACGAGCGACGGCCGTTCCAGTACGGCACTGAGCAGCCGGTTGTGCCGCTCCCGCCGGATGAAATGCTGGTCCACGATTGCACCGTGCAGGAATCCCAGCCCCCGCACCACCTCGATCGTCTCCCTGGCGATGGCGGGGTACTCGTCCCCGTAATAGCCCAGGCTGTCGGGCCGGCGCTGGTTGCCGGTGAGCATTGAATCGCTCATGATCGCCGCCCCGGCCGAGGTGCCGCCGATGACGGCGCCATCGCGGAAGCGCCGCTGCATCGCGGCCAGCACCGGGGTGTCATACAGAATCGGCGCGAGCCGGGCCTGATCGCCCCCGCAGAACCAGATTCCGGTGATACCCCCGAACCGGGCCGCGGTCGCCGAATCGTCCGCCTCCGCCCGCGACAGATTGAAAACCAGGGCCTCGGCGCCGAACTCGCGCAACTGCTCCGCCTTCTCGTCGCCGGTGGCCTGCGCCTCCTCACTCGCCATCGGGATCACGGCGATCCGCGCCTTCCCGGCCCCGCCCGCAAGATCGACAAAGCGGCGCACCAGATCATCCGACTGCTCACCACCACCGACGATGAGCAGATGCCCGCGAGGCGCCTGGGCCATCACCACCCGTCCGACGCCACCGGCCAGCAGGGCGAGCGCGAGCAGGCCGCGCACCATCGCGAGAGGCCAGTACCGGCGGGGCGAGGTTCTCATGCGCGCAGCCGGGCCGGAGAATCAGCGCCGCGGAGTCCCGCCGAACTGCCCAGGCCGCGCGACACCGCGGTGGAGGCGTCGATGACCTGACGCACCAGGCTCCGGAGGCGGCGCCGTGCGATTCGTGGCAGCGGCCCGCCGAGGCAGATGGCCGCGACCACGGCCCCGTTGTGGTCGCGGATCGGAGCCGCGATCGCCGCGTATCCGACGTTGAGCTCCTCGATCGCCGTGGCGAAGCCCTGCCGTTCGACGACCGTCAGCTCGATCCGGAGCCGGGAGATGCTGGCGATCGTCCGATCGGTGAACCGCGGAAGCCGACTGCCCACCGCTGCCACGTAGTCCCGCCACACCTCGTTGCCGGCGGCGTGTGCCGCCGCCAGCATCACCTTTCCCGTGGCCGCCGCATGGGCCGGCCAGCGCGCACCGACGTACTCAGCGGCGCTGCCACGGGACCGGCCCCGCACCTGGTCGAGCACCTGGATCTGGGGCCCGGCCAGCACTTCGAGACTCACCGTCTCGCCGGTCAGTCCTTCGAGCCGTTCCAGCTCGGCCCGCGCGACGCCGGCCAGGTCGGTGGTCCGCTGCGCCAGCGCACCGAACTCGATCGCCGTCGGCCCGAGCCGGTAGCTCCCGCCCGGTCCACTCCGGCGGACCATGCCCTCCCGCTCGAGGACGCCCAGCAGCCGGAGGGCGGTGGGCTTGGTCAGATGCAGCGTCCGGGAAAGCTCCGCCAGGGTCCACTCACGATGCATGTCGGAGAAGGCGCGCAGGATGGCAAAGGCGCGTTCGATGGCCTGCGTGCCGCTGGGTGCCCGCGGGCCCGGATCCGTGGAATGGCGTGTCACAATGCGGACTAAGCTCCGCCTCCGCGGCGAAGGCGTCAAGGCCTGACTTTCAGTCAGCGACGGCACGGAGGGCCGACTGGCGCACATTCCCGTCGCGCAGCACTTTCCCGCCCCATGCGAACCAACTACGACTACATCGTGCTCGGACTCGGCGGCCTCGGAAGCGGCGCCGCCTACTGGCTCTCCCGAGCGGCGGGCCGCGACGTGCTGGCCCTCGAACAGTTCGAATTGGGACATGTCCGCGGCGGCTCGCAGGACCACAGCCGCATCATCCGGCTCTCCTACAACTCTCCCGTGTACGTGCACCTGGCCAAGCGGGCCTATGCCTGCTGGGCGGAGGTGGAGTCGGAAGCCGGTGAGCCGTGCGTCCTCAAGACCGGCGGCCTCGACTTCTGCCACCGGGTCAGCGCGATCCCGCTCGAGCCCTACATGGCGAGCCTGACGAAGGAGCAGGTGCCCTTCGAGCATCTCGACGCCGCCGAGATCATGCGCCGGTGGCCGCAATTCCAGCTCACCGAGGACTGCCACGGCATCTATCAGGCGGATGGAGGCATCGCCATGGCCGCGCGCGCGACCGCGGCCCATCAGCGGCTCGCCCGCGAGCATGGCGCCACGCTCCTCGACGGGATGCCGATCTCGTCGGTCCGCAGCGTCGGCAACGAAGTGGAAGTGGTCGCCGGCGGCACGGCCTACCGCTGCCGCAAGCTGGTGGTGACCTCGGGCGCCTGGGCCCCGAACATCCTGGGCTGGCTCGGGACGCCGCTGCCGCTGGAGGTCACCCAGGAGCAGGTCACCTATTTCAGCTCCCCGCACCTCGAGGAGTTCACGCCCGGGCGATTCCCGATCTGGATCTGGATGGACGACCCGTCGTTCTACGGCTTTCCAGTGTTTGGAGAGGCGGCGACGAAGATCGCGCAGGATGCGGGCGGGCGCACCGTCACCGCGGAGACCCGCACCTTCGACCCCGATCCGGACAACTTCGAGCGGGTGCAAACCTGGGCAAAACGATACCTTCCCCGCGCCCTCGGCCCGGTGCTGTATACCAAGACCTGCCTCTACACGCTGACGCCCGACCGTGACTTCGTGCTCGACCGCATCCCCGGGCACGAGAACATCAGCATCGCCATCTGCGCGGGGCATGCCTTCAAGTTCGCCTCGGTCATCGGACGGATTCTGAGCGAGCTGTCCATCGACGGGGCCACGCCGAGTGACATCTCGAGCTTCGCTTTCGACCGGCCGATTCTGAAGCAGAAGAACCCGCCAAAGAACTACATGGTGTGAGTTGACCGTCGTCCGCGCCAACGGCCTGACACTGGCCAGTTTCCGTCCTCTGGCCAATTCCGATGGGGCCCGTACCTTATACCGCACTACACGGCGCGCGGCTCGTCCCGACCCCCTCTTCGGGCTTCCCCTCCACGCCCTCTCCGTGGCTGCCCTCTCATGACCCCTCAGCACGCTCCCAACGTGGAGCAGCGGCTTCGAGCCGCCGTCGAGTCCGCACCGAGTGGCCTCCTGATGATCGACGCTGAAGGGCGCATCGTGCTCGTCAATCGCGAGATCGAGCGGCTCTTCGGCTATTCCCGTGAGGAGTTGCTCGGGAAGCCGGTCGATCTCCTCGTCCCCGAGCAGTTCCGCAGTGTCCATCCCCACTTCCGTCAGGGCTTCGTGGCCGAGCCCAAGGTGCGGCGGATGGGGGCGGGGCGCGATCTCTTCGGCCGCCGCAAGGACGGGAGCCAGGTCGCGCTCGAGATCGGGCTCACGCCGGTGGTCACCGAAGAAGGGGTGTTCATCCTCAGCGCCATCGTCGACATCACCGCGCGGCGCGAGGCCGAGGCGGCGCGGCGCACGCTCGAGGAAGAACTGCGGCAGGCCCAGAAGCTGGAGGCGGTCGGCACCCTGGCGGGCGGGATCGCGCACGACTTCCGCAACATCCTCAACGGCATCATCGGCTACGGGGAGCTGCTGCACGTCGAGCTGGCCAAGCGCCCCGACACCTCGGGGATGGTCCAGGATGTCCGCGAGCTGCTCACCTTCGCCCATCGCGGGCGGGATCTCGTGGAACGGATCCTGACCTTCAGCCGGCGGGGTGCGCCGACGCGTCAGCCCCTCGCGCTGCAGCAGCAGGTTCCCGAAGTCATCCGGCTGCTGCGGGCCACGCTGCCATCCACCATCGACATCCAGGTGGAGCTGAACGAAACCACGCCGACGATCCTCGGCGATGCGACCTCCGTCCACCAGGTGCTGATGAACCTCAGCACCAACGCCGCGCACGCGATGCCACAGCGCGGCACGCTGAAGATCGCGCTGGAACCGTTCTACGTCCGGGACAGCATCGCGCGAGCCAATCCCGACATGCGCGAAGGCCCGTATGCCATGCTGTCGGTCCGGGACTCCGGCTCCGGCATCGACCCCACGGTGATCGAGCGGGTCTTCGATCCCTTCTTCACCACCAAGGAGCCGGGTGCGGGGACGGGGCTCGGGCTCGCGATGGTGCACGGGATCATGAAGGATCACGAAGGGGCGGTCCGCATCTCGAGCGAGCTCCAGGTGGGCACCGAAGTCCGCTGCTACTTCCCCGCCCTGATGAGCGAGCTTCGCGAGGAAGCGGTCACCACCATCGAACACCCCGAGGAGCAGGCCCATGGAGAGCGGGTGCTCTTCGTCGACGACGAACCGTCCCTCGCCGATCTCGGGCAGCGCCGCCTCGAGATGCTCGGCTACACGGTGGTCACCGCCACCTCTACTACCAAGGCGATCGAACTGGTGCGCGCCGATCCGCGCGCCTTCGACCTCGTGATCACCGACTTCACGATGCCGGGGCACAACGGGGTCGAGCTGGCCACGGCGATCACCAGGATCCGCGCCGACCTTCCGGTGATCCTCGCCACGGGACACATTGATGACTTCCCGGAAGAGGTCACGAGGGCTGCCGGCATCCGCCGGGTGCTGCTCAAGCCGACCTCGCTGGACGACCTGCACCGTGCGGTCATCGACGTCCTGCAAAAGCGAGCGCCATGACGACCCGTCGTGAACTGCTTGGCATGGCTGGATTGGGAGTGCTCGGTCTTTCCCCGGCAGCACGCGGGTTGCCGGCCCTGGTATCCTCGGCAGCGCCGCGCACCGGGCGGCTGCGTCAATCGGTCTGCCGCTGGCCCTTCGACGAGATCCCGGACCGCGAGTTCTTCCCGATGGTGAAGGCGCTCGGCTTCGGAGCGGTGGACCTCCTGAAGGAGAACGAGTGGCCCCTCGCCGAGGAGCAGGGGCTGATCTGTTCGATGGGGATGCCGACCGACCGGCGCGACTTCATCCGCCGCGGCCTCAACGACCGCGCCAATCATCCCCTCCTCATCGGGGAACTCGAGCGCGCCATCCCGGCCGCCCGCCGGCACGGCGTACCGAACATCATCGCGATGGTCGGCAACCGTGAGGGGCGCAGCGATGAAGCGGGGCTGGCGGCCTGCGTGGAGGCGCTGGATCAGGTGAAGGGGCTGGCCGAGCAGGAGGGGGTCACGATCTGCCTCGAACTGCTCAACAGCCGGGTCGATCATCACGACTTCATGGGCGACCGGATGAGCTTCGGCCTCAACCTGATGTACGCCGTCAACTCGCCGCGCGTCCGTCTGCTCTACGACATCTACCACATGCAGATCATGGAAGGCGACGTCATCCGCACCATCCGTGATCATGGGCAATGGATCGCGCACTATCACACGGCGGGGAACCCGGGCCGCAACGAACTCGATCCGACCCAGGAGCTCAACTACCGGGGCATCGCGCAGGCGATCGCGGACACCGGATTCGACGGGTGGATCGCGCACGAGTTCCTCCCAACCCGTGACGCGCGGACCGGCCTCACCGAAGCCCGGGAGATCTGCCTCATCCCCTGAGGCGGTCGGAGTTCAGCCCCGGTTCACACCGCATTCACCGCCCCACGACTATCCTCCGCTCCGGCCTCTCACCGGCGGAGTCTCCATGCGCACGTTCCTGATGTTGATCGCAGTCCTGTGTGCGGCGGCGCTGGGCCTGCTCGTCGGCGGGAACCTGCGCTGGCAGCGAGTCTCGAAGGGGATGGTGGCCCGACTCGAGGCCGAGGGCACGGCGATCGCCTCGCCACCACCGTTTCGTTTCGCCGATCTCGACAGCCTCCCCGCACCAGTGGCGGCCTACTTCCGCGCGGCGATCCGCGAGGGGCGCACGGCGATCCGAGGCGCGCATATCACGCAGCAGGGAACCTTCCTGCTGAGTCCGAAGACGGGAGGCTGGCAGCCGTTCACCGCAACCCAGGACATCGCCACGCTGCCCGCAGGGTTCCTGTGGGATGCGCGGATCCGGATGGGACCTGGCCTCGCGGTACGGGTGCGTGACGGCTTCGTCGGCGGTGAAGGGGCCATGCGGGCCAGCCTCCTTGGCCTCGTCACGGTGGCGAGGGTCGAGGGCACGCCGGACATGGCACGAGGTGAATTGCTGCGCTACCTCGCGGAGGGCGTGTGGGTCCCGACCGCCCTGCTTCCCTCGGCGGCGATCCGCTGGACGGCCATCGACGACTCGAGTGCCCGCGCCACACTGCGAAGCGGCGACACCGAGGTGTCGCTCGACTTCTTTTTTGGCGCCGATCACCTGGTCACCCGGATCTACACTGCGCTCCGCCCCTACACCCAGAACGGCGAAAGCATCCCCACCCCGTGGCAGGGACGCTTCGCCGAGTACGTCGAGCGCGGCGGGGTGAAGATCCCGCTGTACGGCGAGGTCGAATGGCTCCTTCCTGCGGGCCCCCAGCCCTACTGGCGGGGCCGGGTGCTGAGCCTCAGCTATCGGTAAGGCGGCGCGGCGTCACCGCGGCAGGGTGAACGCCACGAGGTAGTCGCCGAAGGTCGTCCCCAGATTGCCGTGGCCACCCGCGGCGATGACCACGTACTGCTGCCCGCCAGCCTCGTAGGTCATCGGCGTCGCCTGCCCGCCCGCCGGAAGCTTGCCCTGCCAGAGCACCTGCCCGGTCTCGAGATCCACGGCCCGCAGCACATCGTCCATCGCGGCGCCAATGAAGATCAGCCCGCCTGCGGTGGTGATGGACCCGCCCATGTTAGGCGACCCCCATCGGCCCGACCCCGCGACCGTCGCGAGTTCCGGCACCTGGCCGAGCGGCACCTGCCAGCGCTGTGCGCCGGTCGCGAGATCGATCGCCACCAGGGAACCCCACGGCGGTTTGCTGCAGGGAAGCCCCTTGGGCGACGCCAGCATGCCGCGACTCATCCGGTAGGGCGTGCCGATCTGGTTGCCGCTCGAGTCGCCCGGCTCGCGCCGCTCGAGCCGGACCCAGAGGGGGATCCGAATCAGGTTGGTGACGAGCAGGTTCTTCTCCGGCGACCAGCTCACCCCGCCCCAGGTCGTTCCGCCGGCGTAGCCGGGAAACATCACCGTCCCCTGGAGGCTGGGCGGGGTGTAGATCGGCCCGTGCCGCATCTGGTCGAATTGTGTCAGGCATGCGTCCCGCTCGTCCGGAGAGACGCCCCAGATGTCCTCGCGGCGGAGTTCGCCGTCGAAGAGCGGCTTCGGGAGCACCGGAAAGGGCTGGGTCTTCGCCGTCGTCTCCCCCGTCACATCACTCGCCGGCACGGGACGCTCCTCGACGGGGAAGAGCGGGGTCCCGGTGGCGCGATCGAGGATGAAGAGGTGGCCCATCTTGGTCGCCACCGCGACGGCGGGAACCTGGCGGCCGTTGCGCGGCACGGTGATCAGCGACGGCTGCGAGCCGACGTCGAAGTCCCACAGGTCGTGGTGCACCACCTGGAAGTGCCAGCGCACCCGTCCCGACTTCGCCTCGAGCGCGACGACCGAGTTGGTGTAGCGATTGTCCCCCGGTCGCTCCCCGCCGAAGAAGTCGGGTGCCGCCGAACCGGTCGGGACGAAGACGAGACCGAGTGCCGTATCGACCGACAGCGGCGCCCAGGCGTTGCCGGCCCCGGTCGTCGCGGCCGCCTCGGGACTCCACTCCACGTAGGCGGGATCGGCCGCGGTCCGCGGAATCGGATCGAAGCTCCAGAGCTGGTGGCCATTCCGCGCGTCGAACCCGCGCACCGTCCCATGTTCCATGTCGACTCGGCGGTTGTCGCCGATCGCCGAGCCGACGATGACCACGTCGCCGATCACCGCGGGCGGGGAGGTGACGCCATACTGGCCCTCCTGCACCCGGCCGACGTTCCGGTCGAGATGCACGGTGCCGCCCTCACCGAACTCGGCACAGAGACGACCGGTCGCGGCATCGAGCGAGAGAAGCCGCGCATCAACGGTCCCGAAGAAGATCCGGTGCGCACACGACCCCGGCATCCGTGCCGCGCCGTCCTGCCAGAAGGCCACCCCGCGGGAGACGAAACCTTCGTTGCGCTCGAGGTCGAGGCGGAGCTTCGGATCATAGCGCCAGAGCTCGTGCCCGTTCTCGGGGTCGAGGGCGATGACCCGGTTGAGCGGGGTACTGAGATAGAGCCGCCCGTCGGCGAGGATCGGGGTCGCCTCGAACTTGCTGGCCCCCGTGTGGCAGCGGCCGCACCCCTCCTTCGGTCCCTCGCCGTGATCGTCGTGGGTCGCGTCGCCGGTCCGATAGGTCCACGCGACGCCGAGGTGAGTCACGTTCTCCCGGGTGATCCGGGTGAGCGTCGAGTGGCGAGTGCCGCCGGGGTCGCCCCCGTAGCTGGACCAGCCCGTCGCCGAGGGTGCACCGGCCTCCGGACGGCGGGCGGCCCACACCGCGACGCCGCCGGTCGCGAGCACCGCGAGCAGCCCAGCCTGCAGCAGTCGTGACAGCATCTCCATGCTCCTCTGAGGGTGACGGCAGCAGGATGCGGAGTCGTCGATCCGGATGCGAGCAGATCGGGATGGACGGGACTGGGGGTGGGATCGGCGGGACGTGGCGGGGTCGCCGCCGTCTATTCCTCGGAGAAGGTGCGTGGCAACCGGTCGCGGTAGCGGCGGCTCAGGGTGAGCTTCTCGCCGCTCTGCAGCACCACGACCTGATCCCCGTGCGACCAGGGCTCGAGGTAGCGGACCCGGTCGAGGTTGACGATCGTCGTGCGGTGGATGCGGACGAAGCGCGCCGGATCGAGGCGCGCCTCGATCTCTTTCATCGTCGCCCGGATCAGGTGCGTGCCGCTTCGTGCATGGAGCTTGAGATAGTTCCCGGCGGCTTCGATCCAGTCGATCTCGGCGACCGGCACGAAGCTCGAGCGGCCCCGCTCACGGACCAGGAACCGCTCGACCGGTGGCCGCGCGGGGGCGAGCTGCTCGAGGGCGCGCGCGAGTTTGGCGGCGAATTCCGGATCGGCGCCGCGCCGAAGCCGCTCCTCCGCGCGCTCGAGCGCCTGATCGAAGCGGTCGGGCGCGACCGGCTTGAGCAGGTAGTCCACCGCGCCGACCTCGAAGGCCTGTACCGCATACGCGTCGTACGCGGTCACGAAGATCACGTACGGCAGCGCCTGCCCCTCCAGTGCCGAGAGGACTTCGAAGCCGTCCAGTTCGGGCATCTGGATGTCGAGGAAGGCGAGATCGGGCCGGGCAGTCTCCAGCAGCGTCAGGGCCGACCGCCCGTCGCCCGCCTCCCCCACCAGTTCGAACGCCGGGTGCCTGACAAGAAAGCCGCGCAGCTTGTCGCGGGCGAGCGGCTCGTCGTCGATGATGACGGCACGGATGCTCATGGGTGGCGGGCCGGCAGATCGAGCACGACCCGGAGCCCCCCGGCAGCGGGGCGCTCGAGCGCCAGGCGGCTCTGATCCCCGTAGAGCGCGCGCAGCCTCCCCACCGTGTTGGAGAGCCCGACGCCGGACGTCAGCGCGGCGGCCGGCTCGCCGGCGAGGCCCGGACCGTCGTCGGTGACGCTGATCCGGAGCCGGTCCCCATCGCGCCGGGCGGCGATCGTGATGGTCGCCGGTCCCGCCTGCTTCGCGGCCCCGTGGGTGAGCGCGTTTTCGACGAGCGGCTGCAGCACCAACCGGGGCACCACGTACTTCAGCGTCTCGGCCGGAATGTCCCGCACCACGGTGAGACGGTCCCCGAAGCGGAGCTGCATGATGTCGAGATACCAGCCCAGCCATTCGAGTTCGCTGGCCAGGGCCACCTCGGCGTCGGGAGCGCGCTGAAAGGTGAGCCGGAGCAGATCCGACAGCCGCCCGATCATCCGGTCGGCGAGCGCGGGATCGCTATACATCAGCGAGGAGATGGCGTTGAGCGTGTTGAACAGGAAGTGCGGCTGGAGCTGCGCCTCCAGGCGGCCGAGCTGGGCGCGATTGAGCTCCCCCTCGAGCTGGGCGGCCTGCAGTTCCCGCCGCCGGGCCTCCTGATAGTATCGCCAGCCATGGAGGCCGGCGATCATCACGAGGATGTTCGGCGCCTGGATGGCGAACTCCATGGGGAAGCGATAGCGCATCAGCCCGTAGTCGTAATCGCCGAGGCCGACGAGCGGGAAGATCAGGACCCGACTCGCCCACATGAGGGAGGTGTGCAGCAGCCCGAGCGCGACCACCGCCGCCACGTAGCCCGCGAGCCGGCGCCGCCACGTCGCGGAGTCGAGCGGCCAGCGATCCACCAGGAGGATCAGCAGGCCGAAGACGAGTGCGGCGGCATAACTGCCCGTCATCTCCTCGATGAAGCGCGGACCCGCGCTGCCGGCATGGCCGCGAGCCAGATCATCCAGCCAGAAGTGCGCAAAGCGCGAGAGGCCAGCCGCCGTGAAGGCGAGCAGCACCACGATCGCGATCAGCCAGCGGCGGCGCGAAGTCATGTCGGCAATGTGCGGGTGAGGCGCGTGACGCGCCATCGGCGCGGGGATGAGCGGGTCGCTCGAAGGGACGAGCGGGAATGGGATGCTTCTCGACCGGGATGGCGCGGCCCCCGGCAGGTTCCCATCTTGACCTCGTGGCAGGCACCGCATGCCACGCCGCTCGAACGACCGGAGCCACTCGCGATGACCAGATCCCGCTGCCCCTCGATGATCATTGTCGTTGCCCTGCTCACCGCCGGGTGCGGCCGGGAGAGGTCGGCCGCGGGTGGAGCGGCCCCGGCCGATCTGATCGGCAGCGCCTGGCAGCTGGAGGACCTCGCAGGCAAGTCGCCGCTGCCCGATGCGGCCGTGACGCTGGAGTTCCCCGATTCCGGCCGGGTCATCGGCCGCGCCTCCTGCAACCGGTACTTCGGGGATGTGCGCATCGACGGCACGGCCATCAGCCTCGGCGCGCTCGGGGCCACCCGCATGGCGTGCACCGACGCGGTGAATCAGCAGGAGACGGAATACCTCCGGCTCCTGCAGGCCGCCGAGCGGTACGAGTTCGACGGTGCGACGCTGCAGATCTATTCGAAGGGCGTCCCCGCGCCGCTCCGGTTCAGTCGGCAGATTAGTTCCGCCTCGCTCAGGGATCCAACGGGAGTCTGGACCATCGTGGGGCACCGCGAGCCGGGCATCAGCGCCATGAGCCCGGCGCAGGCGGACACGTTCACGGGGAAGACGCTGCAGTTCGGCATCGCGGAGGCGATCGCCGGCAGTGATACCTGCGTCGCGCCGTCCTATCAGCGCCATACCGCGCCGGCGGACAGCCTGCTCACGACCGGCTACCGGATCCGTGCGGCTCAGCTCGGGCTACCCGAGACTCCCGGACAGCAATTCGTCGTGACCGAGGTCGCCTGCAACGGCAGGGCATGGCAGGGGCTCGGCGGTGTGCTCCTCCAGAGCACGGACGACCGGGCCTTCGCGGTCCGTAACGGAATCTTCTTCGAACTCGAGCGACAGGCGCACTGAGCGAGGACCGGCCGGACGGGCATTCCGGAACACTCCCACCACCATTCGCTTCGATCGGTGCAATCCGGGCGGGAACCGCTCGTCCCCGGCTGGCAGACCCTCGTATACTTCGTGTGCCGACGCCGCGAGAGTCGCACGCCGCCGCATCGGCCTCCTCAACAGGCAACCTCACGCCATGATGCACTCCCCCAGGGTGATTCGCCGAGTCGCACCGGCCCTGCTGGTGGCCGCGATGCTGGGCGCCGCGTCGGCCGTGGCGCAGCAGCCGAGGCCCGACGGCGCGTGGCGACTCGACCCCGCCCGCAGCGACAGCCTCACGACCCGGTTCGGGCGCGGCGACGGACCAGCGGCGGGGCCCATCCCCGGCCCTGGCGGCGCGGGGCCGGGCGGCGAAGGGCCGGGCGGCACCGGGGCACCGGGGTACGGACCGCCGGGCAGCGGCGGACCCGGCAGCGAACGGGGGCCGGGCGCCGATATCGGTGGCGGCCGACGGTTCGGTGGCGGCCGCTACGGCAGGGGGATGAGTGAGAAGGACCTCGCCCGGATCCGCCAGACACTCGAGCTCGTGCGTGTCGTGCCGGTGGGAGTCCGCATCAGTATCGCCGAGGGGACATTCACGACCATCGACAGCGCCGGCGTGGAACAGACGCTGCGCATCGGCAAGACGCAGGTGACGCCGGCGGTCGATAGCGGTGGAGCGGTGAAGACCACGGCCCGCTGGAAGGGCGATGCGCTGATCGTCGAGCAGAAGGTCGACGGGGGCGGCAAGGTCGTCGAGTCGTACGGGGTCGGGCTCGATGGCACCCGGATGATCGTCTTCGTCGAACTGACCATCGGGCTCACCCCGCGCTCCTTCACCCGACAGTACGTCCGCGCCGGAGCGGGCACCCTCCCGCAGTAGCCGGCATATCCACGGCCGACCGCGCCGTGCCGGCGCGCGGCGGTGAGTCCGGCTGCGCACATCGCCGCGTCCGGTCGGTTGACGCGCACCGCTCTCGCGGGAAGATTCGTGCAGACCCTTCTCCCCTCCTCCTGATCGCGACCCATGGCGCACTCGCTTCCCCGCAGCACTCCCTATGATGTCTGCATCGTCGGCTCCGGCGCGGGCGGCGGCATGGCCGCCTACATGCTCACGAAGGCGGGCGCCAACGTGGTGCTGCTCGAGGCCGGCCGAAGCTGGGACAACACCAAGGACTCGGCGATGCTGAAGCCGGCCTACGACTCTCCCCGGCGGGGGGCGTCCACCAGCGAGCGGCCCTTCGGGGAGTTCGATGGCTGCATCGGCGGCTGGAACGTGCCGGGCGAGCCGTACACCCGGGCTCCCGGCACCAAGTTCGACTGGTGGCGGGCCCGGATGCTTGGCGGACGCACCAACCACTGGGGCCGGATCTCGCTCCGCTTCGGGCCCGACGACTTCAAGGGCAAGTCGAAGGATGGGCTCGGCGACGACTGGCCGATCTCGTACGACGACCTCAAGCCCTGGTACGACGAGGTCGACCGGCTGGTCGGGATCTTCGGGAGCGTCGAGGGGCTGCACAATCATCCGGACGGGATCTTCCTGCCGCCGCCGAAGCCGCGCTGCTGGGAGCTGCTGGTGAAGCAGGCGGCCGACCGGCACAACGTCACCTGTATCCCCTCGCGCCTGTCGATCCTCACCCGGCCCCACAACGGCCGCAACGCCTGCCACTACTGCGGCCAGTGCAACCGCGGCTGCGCGGTGAACGCCAACTTCTCCTCGCCCAACGTGCTGGTATGGCCCGCGATGGAGACGGGCCGCCTGACACTGATCACCGGGGCGATGGTGCGCGAGGTGACCCTCGACGCGAAGGGCCGCGCCGACGGCGTCCTCTACATCGACACCGCGACCCGCGCCGAGCAGCGGGTGGAGGCCCGGGTCGTGGTGCTGGCGGCGAGCGCCTGCGAGAGCGCCCGGATCCTGCTCAACTCCAAGTCCTCGAAGTTCCCCGACGGACTGGCAAACTCGAGCGGCGTCGTGGGCAAGTACCTCACCGACACCACCGGCACCGACGTCGGCGGCTTCATCCCGAAGCTGGTCGACCACGTGCCTCACAACGAGGATGGGGTCGGTGGCGCCCACCTCTACATGCCGTGGTGGCTCGACAACAAGAAGCTCGACTTTCCCCGCGGCTATCACATCGAGCTCTGGGGCGGGCTCGGCGAGCCGTCCTACGGCTTCATGGGCGGGATCGAGAACTATCCCGGCGGCGGCGGCTATGGCCGCCAGCTCAAGGATGACTACCGCCGGTATTACGGAGCCACGATCGGCCTCTCCGGGCGGGGCGAGCAGATCCCCAACGAGAACTGCTACTGCGAGATCGATCCCGACGTGGTGGACCAGTGGGGCATCCCGGTGCTGCGCTTCCATTGGAAGTGGTCGGACTACGAGACCAACCAGGTGAAGCACATGCAGGAAACCTTCCGCACCCTGATCACCGAAATGGGGGGCGAGATCTGGGACGACATGCCAAGCAAGGAGAGCGGCTACGGCATCTCGAACGGCGGATCGATCATCCACGAACTGGGGACCGTCCGCATGGGCAGCGACCCGGCGCGCTCGGCGCTCACCCCGAACAACCAGGCGTGGGACGTGAAGAACCTCTTCGTGACCGACGGCGGCCCGTTCGTGTCACAAGCGGACAAGAACCCGACCTGGACGATCCTCGCGCTCTCGATGCGCGCGTCGGACTACATCACGCAGGCGATGAAGCGGGGGGAACTGTGAGCGGCGAACTCTCGCGGCGCGACGCGCTGCAGCTCTTCGCGGGGATTCCGCTGCTCGCGGCCGGACTCTCCCCCGCCCAGGTCACCCGCGCGGCCGAGGCGGCGCGCCGCGTGCTCGGCACGAGCGACTTCACCCCCGCCTTCTTCACCGCCCACGAATACGCCACCGTGCGCATGCTCTCCGAGCTGGTGATACCCCGCGACGGACGCTCCGGCGGCGCGATCGACGCCGGCGTCCCCGAGTTCATGGACTTCATCCTGAACGAGAATCCGGGCATGCGGACCGGGATCCGCGGCGGGCTCGCCTGGCTGGACGCCGAAGCGCACTCGCGCTTCGGCCGGGAGTTCATCGACCTCGCCGACGCGGGACGGCGCGCCATCCTCGACGACATCGCCTGGCCCAAGCGAGCCAAGCCCGAGTTCTCGCAGGGGGTCGCCTTCTTCACCCGCTTCCGCGACCTGACCGCCTCGGGCTTCTTCTCGAGCAAGATCGGCGTCGAGGATCTCCGCTACCTCGGCAACCAGTTCGTCATGGAGTGGAAGGGCTGTCCCCCCGAAGCGCTGGAAAAGCTGGGAGTCCGCTACGAATAGGCCGGGACGCGAGGTTGCACGTTTGAAACGTCCCGGCGACCGGCGTGACACCTTGGAACGATTGGCCCGTAGTGACCCGGTCCCCAATTGGAGCCGTACCCGATGCTCAAGCCCGTCCTCGGCCTCGCCGCCACCGGTATCGTGGCCCTGATCCTCTTCAAGGTCATCGCGCTGCTGCTGCTGCCCCTGATCGGCATCACGATCGGGATCTTCGTGATCGCCATCAAGATCGCCTTTTGGGTCGGCGTGGCGTACTTCGCCATGTGGATCTTCCGCCGGCTGACGCGCGACACCGCGACCGCATGAGGCGAAGCCCCGCGCCCCCTCACGCGTGACCCTTCGCCGAACGCTGCTTACCGCGCACCTGATCATCGGCGCCATCCTGGCGCCGGTGCTCGTGGTGCTCGGGATTACCGGCGCAATCCTCGCTGTCCAGCCGGAGCTGGAGGACGCCTCGAATTCGCTGCTCACGCATATCGAGCCGGGCAGCGCGCCGCTCTCGCTGCATGACCTCACCGCGCGACTGCAGGCGAAGTATCCGGGCGCGGTGCTCACCAGCGTCCGCTTTCCCGAACGGCCCGATCGCGGCTACCAGATCTCGCTCCATCGCCCCGGCTCCGCCGACGCGCAGCTTGTCGTCAACCCGTACAACGGTGCCGTCCTCGGCCTCGCGGAGGACATCTGGTCACTCCGCCCGGTGCATGACCTCCACACCAGGTTCCTGATCGACAGCTTCGGGTCGGAGATCAGCGGCTGGGCGGCGGTCGGCCTGCTGTTCCTCTCCGTCACGGGTCTGATGCTGTGGTGGCCGGGCAAGATCTTCAGCATCGTCCGCACCGGGAATTCGCGGCGGATTCTCTTCCACCTGCATAGTGCGCTGGCGGCCTATTCATGGGTGGCACTGATGCTGTTCGGGATCAGCGGGATCGTGCTGCACTGGCAGCGGAGCAGCTATGACCTGGTCGCGCGCGCAACCCACGCGCCCCCCATACCGGATGGTTCCGGCCTCCACGCGTCGACGTGCAGCCCAGATAGCGCGGTCGAGTTCGACCAGCTTCTCGAGAACGCCCGCACCGATCAGCCCGGTGCCGAGGCGACCTGGATTCAGGCGGGACCCGGGCCGGGGGCAGCGGTGCGTGTGGTAATGCGCCATCCCGGGGACCGGACGCCGGCCGGCAGGACGAGCGTCTTCATGGACCCCTGCAGCGGGGCGGTGCTCGCGGATGTCTCGACGAAGACGGCACCCCTCGCGTACAAGCTGGTGCGCCAGTGGAACCGCGAGGTGCATACCGGGGATCTCTGGGGCTGGCCGACGCGGACGCTCGCCTTCCTGTTCAGCCTCACCCTGCCGATCGTCGCCGTGAGTGGACCGCTGCTCTGGTGGAGCCGGCGCAAGTCCTAGTCACCCGGCCCGTCCATTCGGGATGTCGCCGGTTGTAGATTCCCCGCATGCCACGTCCAGTCCCCGAGCTGCTCGCGCCCGCCGGCACCCTCGATGCCGCCCGCGCAGCACTCGCCAACGGCGCCAACGCCATCTATCTCGGCGCCGAGCGTTTCAACGCCCGTGACGACGGCGCGCAGCTCACGATGGACGATCTCGAGGAGGCCTGCCGGCTGGCGCACGCCCGCGGTGTCCGGATCTACCTCACCTTCAACATTCTGTTCAAGCCGGCCGAACTGCGTGACGCCCTCCTCCACCTCGGAGAGTGCATCGATCGCGGCATCGACGCGGCGATCGTCCAGGATCTGGGCGCCGTCCGGCTGATTCAGGAGATCTATCCCGAGCTCGAGATCCACGGCTCGACCCAGATGACGGTCCACGACGCGAGCGGCGCCCGGGTGCTGCAGGAGCTCGGCGTCGATCGCGTCGTCCTCGCACGCGAAAACACGCTGGAGGACATCCGCGCCATCCGGGCCGCGGTGCCCGAGCTTGGCCTCGAGAGCTTCGTGCATGGCGCGCTCTGCATCGCCTACTCGGGGCAATGCTTCATGTCGGGGATGATCTCGGAGCGTAGCGCCAACCGGGGATCATGCGCGCAGTCGTGCCGCAAGGACTACGTCCTGACCGACGCGCTCACCGGCGCCGAACTCGACCGCGGCTACCTCATCTCCGCGCGCGACCTCGGCGCCTGGGATCACCTGGCCGAGATCACCGACGCGGGGATCGGTTGCCTCAAGATCGAAGGCCGGAAGAAGAAGCCCGAATACGTCGCGACCGTCACGCACGGCTATCGCGACTTCCTCGACCGGCTGGCCGAAGGCCGCTGGAAGAAGCCGAGCGCGGCGGAAGTACAGCCGCTGGTGCAGATCTTCTCCCGCGGATTCACCGGCGGCATGTACGGGGGCCGGGCCGGCCGCGACTACATCACCCGTGACCAGCCTGACAATCGCGGCGCGGAGCTCGGCCGGGTGACCGGGCGCCAGGGCAAGGAGCTGCTGATCACCGTCTCGCAGCCGGTGGCCGTCGGCGACGGGCTCGGCTTCGAGCATCCGGAGGGCTCGGCAAAGGGCAACACCGGCTTCGCGGTGACCCGGGTGCGTGACCTGGGCCGGCACGGCGGCAAGTACACCCAGGCCATCAACGCCGGCACCGACGTCCCGGAGGGCTGGGTCGTGGTGCGCTCCTCGCACGCGGCGCTGCTCGCGGGAGCGCGCTCATCGTTCGCGGAGGTGGGCGCGGATGACAACGGTGGCAAGATTCCCATCGGGATCTTCGTCGGTGGAGCGGCGGGCGAGCCGCTCACCGCGCGCTTCACCGTGAACGGCGACATCGTCACCGTCCGCAGCGCCGTGCCGCTGACTCCCGCCGAGAAGCGCCCGCTCGATCGCGCCAAGCTGCAGGAGCAGCTCGGCCGGCTCGGCGAGACGCCGTTCGTGCTGAGTGCGCTCGACTGCTCGGGTCTCGCCCCCGACGTCTTCCTTCCCGTGAGCATCCTGAATGACCTGCGCCAGGAGGCGGTGCAGGAACTTGTCAGGCGCCGCACCCTGACCGCCGAAGACAGGCGCGCCCTGCGCGAGTCGGCGGTGGACGCGGCGATCGCGCGCCACTCGGTGGCGGCCGCCGTCTCCCGCATCGCGCAGGAACCCGCCTACCGGCTCACCGCCGAGGTATGGCGCATCGAGGATGCGCTGGCGGCCGCCGATGCCGGCGCGAACGAGGTCACCCTCGACCTCTTCATCCGGCACCCGACCCCGCCGGTCTCGCGGGTGCGCACGCTGGCCGACACCCTCGCCGCGCGGGGCGTCACACTCCGCCTCCGCACACCGACGATCGTGCGGCCGGAGGAGCGGAAGGTGCTCGACAAGTGGCTGGCCCTCGGTCTGCCGCTGGTGAGCGGCCACCTCGGCCTGGTCACCGAGCAGGCACGCTTGGGACGCGACGTCGTGGCTGACTACGCGGTCAACTGCTTCAACCAGACCACCGCGCGCGAGATCTTCCAGCTCGGCGCGAGCCGGATCGTGCTCTCGATCGAGCTGACCGGAGACGAGATGGCGCAGGTGGCCGCGCCGTGGGAGGGACGGGGCTTCGAGATCTTCGCCTACGGGCGGCCGGAGGGGATGACGATCGAGCACTGCACCCTGTCCGCCGCGTTCGAGCGGGAGCCCACCACCTGCCGCGATCTCTGCGTCAAGAAGCACACCCACGTCGAACTGACCGATCCGACCGGCTACGTCTTTCCGGTCGCGACCGACTCGGCCTGCCGCAACCGGCTGCTGCACTCGCGCCCGGTCGATGCGTCCGAGTACCTCCCTTCGCTCTGGCGGCGCGGCTTCCGGAACTTCCGGATGGTCTTCAACGTCCCGGGCGATCCCGTCGCCGAGGTGACGGCGGCCTACCGCGATCAGCTCGCCGCACTCGCCGCGGGGCGGACCCCGGACAGCGGCGCGGTTCGCGCGATCACCGGCAGCGCCTATACCCGCGGACACTTCGCCCGGGCAGTGTAGTAGGCGCGCACCGTCGTGCGCGGCTACGCACCACCCGCTGGCCTTTCGCGCCGGGAGGTGATACCGTCCCTCCCACTCCTAACATTCGGTGCCCCACCGATGCGCCTCCCGCTTCTGCTCCTGTCGCTCGCGGTGCTGTCCACGCCCCTCAGTGCGCAGGATTCGATCCCGAGCATCGAGACCAAGACTCGCGGCTGTCGCAAGCTCGAGGGGTTCCTTCCGCTCTACTGGGATGACAGCGGCGGTCGCCTCTACCTGGAGGTTCCGCTCGCCGGCGAGGAGCTGATCATGGTCCCGTCGCTCAGCACGGGCGTCGGCTCCAACGACATCGGGCTCGACCGGAGCAGGGTCGGCGGCTCAAAGATCGTCCGGTTCGACCGGGTGGGCCCCAAGCTGCTGCTTGTTCAGCCCAACTACAACTTCCGCGCGGTGAATGGTGGGGCCCAGGAACAGCGCGCCGTCGAGGAGTCCTTCGCGCAGTCGGTGCTCTGGGGCTTTCAGGTCGTCGCGGTAACCGGAGGCCGGACGCTGGTGGACGCGACCGACTTCTTCCTCGCGGACGAGAACGACGTGTCGGGAACCCTGCGCAGCACGCGGCAGGGGGAGTATCGCCTCGACGCTTCACGCAGCGCGATCTATCTGCCGAGGACGCGGGCCTTCCCGCGGAACACGGAGGTGGAGGCGACGCTCACCTTCACCGGTAACCCGACCGGCCAGTGGATCCGGGATGTCACGCCGAGTCCCGACGCGGTCACGCTGCGGCAGCACTTCTCTTTCGTGGCGCTGCCACCGGCCGGCTACCAGCCGAGGATCGACATCGCCGGCTCCGGCTTCTTCGATGTCGAGTATGCCGATTACGCGACGCCGATCGGGCAGCCGCTGGTGCAGCGGTTCATCGCCCGGCATCGGCTCGTCAAGAAGAACCCGAATGCCGCGGTCAGCGACCCGGTCACCCCGATCACCTATTATCTCGACCCCGGTGTGCCCGAGCCGGTGCGCTCGGCGCTGCTCGAGGGCGCGCGCTGGTGGAGCGCCGCCTTCGAGGCCGCCGGATTCAGCAACGCCTTTCGGGTCGAGATGCTGCCGGACAGCGCCGACGCGATGGACATCCGCTACAACGTGATCCAGTGGGTTCACCGCGCGACCCGCGGCTGGAGCACCGGCTCCGCGGTCGTGGATCCCCGCACCGGCGAGATCCTCAAGGGGCTGGTGCAGCTCGGCTCGCTCCGGGTGCGGCAGGACTATCTCATCGCCGAAGGCCTGGTCGATCCCTACCCGACGGGCAATGAAGAGCCGGCGGCGCCGCTCGCGATGGCGCTGGCGCGGCTGCGTCAGCTCGCCGCGCACGAGGTGGGGCATTCGCTCGGCCTCGAGCACAACTACATCGCGAGCAGCCAGGGGCGCGCCTCCGTGATGGACTATCCCCATCCGCTGGTGCAGATCGCCGCCGATGGCTCGCTCTCGCTCGACAGCGCGTATGCGAAGGGACTGGGAAGCTGGGACAGCGTGACGATCGCCTACGGCTACTCCACCCTCCCGTCCGGCAGCGATGAACGGCCGGCGCTCGAGCGGATCCTCGCGAATGCCCGCGCGCGCGGGATCACCTTCCTCACCGATGGCGATGCCCGGCCGCAGGGCAGCAGTCATCCCGCGGCGCATCTCTGGGACAACGGCACCGATGCCGCCGTCGAGCTCGACCGGGTGATGGACGTGCGCCGAGTGGCACTCAACCGGTTCGGCGAGAGCACCATCCGCGCCGGCAGCCCGATGGCGACGCTCGAGGAGGTGCTCGTCCCCGTCTTCCTCCATCACCGCTATCAGACCGAAGCGGCGGTGAAGCTGATCGGGGGCGAGTGGTACAGCTACGCGCTGCGTGGCGATGGCCAGGTCCCGGTGAAGCCGGTGCCGGCGGCCGACCAGCGCCGGGCGCTCAAGTCGCTGCTCCGCACCCTCGCCCCGGCGGAACTCACCCTGCCCCGGAGCGTGCTGGCCGTGCTGCCACCCCGTCCGACGCCGTACGCCCCGCACCGCGAGCTGTTCAATCGCACGACGGGGATCACCTTCGACGCGGTGGCGCCGGCGATGTCCGCGGCCGACCTCACCCTCTCGCTGCTCTTCAATCCGGAGCGGGCGGCCCGCCTGACACAGCAGCCGGCGCTCGACCCGAAGCAGCTCGGTCTCGCCGAGGTGCTGCACGCCGTCGTGGCCGCGACGTTCGGGGCCACCCCGAAGGATCCGTACGAGGCGGAAGTCGCGCGCGCGGTCCGCTACGTCGTGGCCGACGACCTGATGCGCCTCGCCGCCGGCGCCGACTTTCCGCAGGCCCGGGCAGTGGCACTGGCGGAACTCGAGGGACTCCGGCGCCAGCTCGAGCTGACCCGCGCGCGGACGGGCGCCAACGCCGCCGACCGGGCCCAGGCCGCGGCGCTGAGCGGTGACCTCAGGCGATTCCTCGAGGAGCCGGGCGAGAAGGAGAACCGGCCGCGGGAGCCCATCGCGCCGCCGCCCGGCAGTCCCATCGGCGACGACTGAACCAGCAACAGCACGACCCCTACCGTACCGAGGACTGCATGCGTCGAGTCGGGCCGCTTCTCTGCATCGCCCTGGCGAGCACACCGCTCGCCAGCGCCGCCGCCCAGCACCGTGCGCCGGTCGCACCCGCCGCGCTCGGCTTCGCCCCCGACCGGCTGGCGCGGATCGACCGGGTGGCGCAGGCCTTCGTGGATTCGGGCCGCGTCTCCGGGGTCGTCATGCTGGTGATGCGCCACGGCCAGGTCGCCTACCAGAAGGCGTTCGGCATGGCGGACGTGGAGGCCCACCGGCCGATGACGACCGACGCGCTCTTCCGCATCGCCTCGCAGACCAAGGCGATCACCAGCGTCGCCGTGATGTCTCTGATGGAAGAGGGGAAGCTCCGGCTCTCCGATCCGGTCTCGAAGTTCGTCCCGAGCTTCGCCACGACCCGGGTCGCCATGAAGACCGACACCGGCCTCGCTCTGGTGCCGGTGCAGCGCGCGATCACCATCCGCGACCTGCTCACCCATACCGCCGGCATCTCCTACGGCACCGATTCGCTGGTCCGCGAGCAGTATCGCGCCGCGGGCCTGGGCCCGGCCGCGGGCTACGGCTGGTACTTCGCCGACAAGGCGGAGCCGATCTGCGCCAGCATCGACCGCCTCGGCACACTGCCGATCGTGGAACAGCCCGGCTCCCATTTCGTCTACGGCTACAACACCGACATCCTTGGCTGCATCGTCGAGCGGGTGTCGGGCCAGCCACTGGATGTCTTCTTCCGTTCGCGCATCTTTACTCCACTCCGGATGACCGACACCTGGTTCTATCCGCCGGCGACTGCCGCTGGCCGGCTCACCACGGTGTACGCCCTCTCCGACAGCGGCCGGCTGGTGCGGGCACCTGAAGGGCCGCTCGGCCAGGGCGACTACGTCAGCGGTCCGCGGGTGAGCTTCTCCGGCGGTGCGGGTCTCGTCTCCACCGCCCGGGACTATGCCCGCTTCCTGCAGATGCTGGACAACGGCGGCAGCCTCGATGGCGCGCGGATACTCTCGCCCGCGACGGTGCGTCTGATGACGAGTGACCAGATCGACACCGTGTACCGCAGCCGGGGACTCGGCTTCGGGCTCGGCTTCGAGATCCTCACCAATCCGGGCGCGGCGGGGGAATTCGGCCGGGCTGGGCGGTTCTCGTGGGGCGGTGCCTACGGCTCCAACTACTGGGTGGACCCGGCCAGCGATCTCGTTGCCGTCTACATGGTGCAGCTCATGCCGCGGCGGAACATGGATCTCGGCGAGCGGTTCCGGACCCTGGTCTACCAGGCCCTGGTCAACGACTAGCGGACGCGAATTGGAACCCAGATCACCGACGCGGCAGACCGCGCGGTTCATGCTGTGATCCCGGATATTCTCCGGGCGACACCACCATCAACTCCTTACTTCCGGCCCTTCATGCCTACCCGTCCACTCGGCATCGGCTTCATTGGCAGCGGCTTCAACGCCCGCTTTCACATGCAATCCTTCCAGGGCGTTCGCGACGCCGAGATTCGCGGCGTCTGGAGCCCCAACCGGAAGAATGCGGAGTCGGCCGCGGCGTACGCGCGGAAGCTCGACATCGGCGCCTGCCAGCCCTACCGCTCGATCGCCGAGATGGTGGTGGATCCGGAGATCGACGCGATCTGGCTCTGCGGCCCGAACCAGGCCCGGGTCGAGAACGTCGAGGAGCTGACCGACCCGATCATGCGCGGCCACGGCGATCTCGTGGGCATTGCCTGCGAGAAGCCGCTCGCGCGCAATGTCGCCGAGGCGAAGCTGGTGACCACCCTGGTCAAGCGGGCCGGCCTCAAGCACGGCTACCTGGAGAATCAGCTCTTCGCGCCGCAGGTCGAGGCCGGCCGCAACCTGATCTGGGCGCGGGGCGCCGCGAACACCGGCCGGCCGTATCTTGCCCGCGCCGCCGAGGAGCACAGCGGACCGCACATGCCCTGGTTCTGGCGCGGTGCGCTGCAGGGTGGCGGCGTGCTCAACGACATGATGTGCCATTCGGCGCTGGTGGTGCGCCACCTGCTCACCCGCCCCGGTGATTCGCTGGGCACGGTCAAGCCGGTACGGATCACCGCCCACATCGCGAGCCTCAAGTGGAGTCGCCCCGAATACAGCAAGCGGCTCAAAGGGACGATGGGGAAAGAGGTGGACTACGCGAAGCAGCCGTCCGAAGACTTCGCGAGCCTGATGATCGAGTTCGAGACGGCGGACGGTCACCGGGTCCTCGGCGAGGCGACGACGAGCTGGAGCTTCGTCGGCGCCGGCCTGCGGCTCTCCGCGGAACTGCTTGGCCCCGAGTACTCGATGTCGTGGAACACGCTCGACACCGGCCTCAAGCTCTTCTTCAGCCGCGAAGTGAAGGGAAAGACCGGCGAGGACCTGGTCGAGAAGCAGAACGCGGAGATGGGACTCATGCCGGTGGTCGCCAACGAGGCGGCCGCCTACGGCTACGAGGCGGAGAACCGGCACTTCGTGCGCGTCTTCCTTGGCAAGGAAGAGCCGCTGCTCACCTGGGATGACGGACTGGACGTCGTGCGGATCCTGATGGCGGCCTATCAGAGCGCCGAGCAGGGCAAGACGCTCAAGTTCCCTCCGAACGGCGTGGACAGCTTCATCCCGGCCGTCGCGAAGGGAACCTGGAAGCCCTGAGCGCCGACCCGCTCAGGTCGGATGCGGGCCGTTGAGCAGACCGGGATTGAACTTGGGATGGGTGATCGGCTTGCCATCCCGTGACCACATGCGGAGGCCGATGATTGCGCCGTCCTTGGCGGTGCCATCGGCCTCCATCTGCCCGTTGTCGAACCAGCGCGTGTAGGGCCCTTCCGCCTCTCCATTCTTCCACGTCGTGCGAATCTTCTCCTTGCCGCTGGGATAGTACTCCGTCACCACCCCCTCCGGCCGCCCCTCCGCGAAGACCCCTTCGTATTTCTTGGTCCCGTCGGGATACCAGATCTGCAGGGTGCCCTGCAGCAGCCCGGCAACGAAGTGGCCTTCGCTGCGCTTCTTCCCGTCGTCATACCAGGTGGTGGTGACCCCCTCCTCCTTGCCGGCGTGCATCGGCCGCTCGCTGATCACCTTGCCGAGGGCGTTGTAGTCCTTCATCACCCCCTCGAGTTCTCCGTTCACGAACGTCTGGGTACGGGAGAGCTGGCCGGCGGAATCCCACTCCTCGCGCACACCCTCGCGCCTTCCCGCCTTCCATGTCTCCGCGAACGCACGCTTGCCGTTCCGGTGCAGCCCCTCCGCGCCGCCGTCCCGCACCCCTTTGCGGTAGGGCATGTTGACGCGCACGCCGGTGGCGCTGTCCTGCGGGACGAGCAGAATCCCTGTGAACGGGTCCTTGCTCCCGATGACGAACCGGAGCCCGTCACGGTCTTCGGTCTGGGCGAGCGGGACCTGTTTCGGGCTGCAGGCCGCGACCAGGAGCAGTGCGAGGAAAGGAAGACGGAACATCGATACGGCGGACAGCTTGGGCACGAGACCTTCTCCGATCGGTGACGATGGGACGCAGGAATCCGCGATTGGTGATGCATCATCCATAGACCCCTCCGAAAATCGACGCAAGCGGGCGTGAGCCCTTCTTCAGGTACCGGGGACCGGGTATCGGCCAACGGACCGGACCGGGAGGGACGGGGAGCACCCCCTGGGGATGCCCGGCATCACGTTTGCCCATGTACCCCCTGAAGGCATCCAGAACAGATCGCTACCCCCGCTTTCCAGCCGCAAAATGCGGCTCGATGGGGATTTCCGCCGTGCGGTGGGGACCTAAGGCAATGGGGTGGAAGAGTTTCGAGGCCGAAAACGGCCGGGAAGAGGCATGACGAACCAGCCGCAGACCGAACGCAGCCGAGTGGGGGCGGTCACCATGGTGACCGCGCTCTATGGCCTGACGTATCTGGTCTGGGAGCGCGCGGGGTGGGGCAGCGAAGAGCTGCGATCGCTGCTGGGGAATCTGGCCTTCATGCCGCTCAACCTCACCGTGGCGGTTCTCTGCTTCCTCGCCGCCGGGAACACCATCCTGGACTACGGGGTCCGTCGCTCGCTGCGCTTCCTCGGCACGGGCTGCGTGATGGTCCTGATCGGCAACGGCATATCGGTCTATTACCTCGTGGCCCTGGGCGAGGCGCCGGCCGTGTCCTGGGCCGACGTCTTCTATCTGAGCGACAGCTTCCTGATGCTGGCGGCGCTGCTGTCATTCCCGATGGCACGCCGACTCAGAGTCGAGAAGCTCAAGTACGCCCTCGACGCCGCGATCGTCCTGATCGGTGGCGCCGTCGCCATCTGGTACTTCACCGTCCTTCCGACCCAGAACGCGGGCGAAGGAGCGCTGGCGACCGCCGTCCTCGCCTTCGCGTATCCACTGGCGAGCCTGCTGGTGCTGTACGGCGCCACGACGGTGATCCTGCGTGGCCCGCTCGACAGCAACAAGGTCGCGTTCCGGCTGCTGATGACCGGCATCCTGGTCAGCATCGTCGCGGACCTGGCCTTCGACCTCGTCCTGCTCGACTCCGGGATCCGGAGCGCGGCGTGGACCGATGCGGTCTACCTCCTCTTCTATCTGCTCCTCACCGCCAGCGCCGAACTGTACTGGCGCCGGCCGGTCCCGCGGCTGGAGCGTCGTGCGGAGCCGCGCCCCAACGTGCAGCCGCTCTCGCCACTGCCATACGTCGCGATCGCGACGACTTATGGTCTGCTGCTCGGCGCCGCAATCCAGCCCTGGTCCGATCCGATCAGCGGCATCGCGGTCGGCGCGGTGCTGATGACGGCGCTCGTCGTCATCCGTCAGCTCATCGCGGTGCGGCAGAACGTCCGGCTGCTTGCCGATTCCGCGGCCGAGGCCCGGTTCCGTTCCCTGGTGCAGAATTCGTCTGACGTCATCCTGGTCGTGCGCGCCGATGGCAGCATCCGGTTTGCGAGTCCCTCGGTGACGCGCGTGCTTCGTCAGGACCCGAATGCCCTGCTCGGCCGGACGCTCACCGACCTCATCGATCCCGAGGATCGGGACCGCGCCCGTGAGTTCCTCCGGCAGGCCGCCGCGACGATCGCGGTGAGTGCGCCGGTGGAGTGGCGCTTCCGCCAGCCGGACGGCTCGCTCCTCCACGCGGAGATCCTGGCGACGAACCTGCTGAGCGATCCGACGGTCCGCGGCGTCGTGCTCAACGGCCGCGATGTGAGCGAGCGGAAGCGGCTGGAGCGCGAGCTCACCCATCAGGCCTTCCACGATCCGCTGACCGGGCTCGCCAACCGGGCGCTGTTCCTCGACCGCGTGAGTCATGCGCTGACCCTCGCGCGGCGGCAGAGTCGCCCGGTCAGCGTGCTGTACCTCGACCTCGACGACTTCAAGAAGGTCAACGACAGTCTCGGCCACGGCGAGGGCGATCGCCTGCTCGCCAGTACGGCCGAGCGGCTGCAGTCGAGCGCCCGCGCGAGCGACACCGTCGCCCGCCTCGGCGGCGACGAGTTCGCCGTCCTGATCGAGGACGGGGTCTCGCCTGACGATCTGAACATGCTGGTCGAACGCTTCCAGCACGCGCTGGCCCGCCCCTTCATGCTGGGCGGCAATGAAGTGCCGATGAGCGTGAGTATCGGTGTCGCGACGGCGGCCGCCGAGGATGCGGCCGACGAACTGCTCCGCAACGCCGACATGGCGATGTACAACGCCAAACGGCGCGGCAAGGGGCGGGCGGAGACCTTCCAGTCGCAGATGTATGCGGCGGTGAAGCACCGGCTCGAGCTCGAGGCGGCGCTGCGTCACGCCATCGAGACCGATGGGCTCACCCTGGTGTATCAGCCGATCTTCTCGCTCCGGACCGGCCTCCTCGAAGGCGTCGAGGCGCTGGTGCGCTGGGAGCATCCGCGCTTCGGCGCGTTGCTGCCGCAGCACTTCATCCCGCTTGCCGAAGAGACCGGACTCATCGTGCAGCTGGGCCACTGGGTGCTTCGCGAGTCGTGCCGCCAGGTGAAGCGCTGGAGACAGACCTTCCCGCATACCCGGATGACGATGGCGGTGAACATCTCGGGACGGCAGCTCCACGAGCTGGACATCGTCCGCGAAACCCGGGAGGCGCTGGCCGAATCGGGCGTGGAGCCGTCTGCGGTGGTCCTCGAGATCACGGAGAGCGTGCTGATGCAGCAGGAGGGCTCCGTGCTCGACCGGCTGATCGAACTGAAGACGCTCGGTGTGCAGCTCGCGATCGACGATTTCGGGACCGGCTATTCCTCGCTCAGCTACCTGCAGCGTTTCCCGATCGACATGATCAAGATCGCCCGGCCCTTCGTCGAGGATATCGGCGGCGGGCTGGAGAAGTCCGCACTCGCCCGCGCGATCATCGGCCTGGGCGACACGCTCAAGCTCCGCACCGTCGCCGAGGGCGTGGAGCGCACCGACCAGTGCCTGGCGCTGATGAGCCTCGGCTGCGAACTCGGACAGGGGTACTACTTCGCTCCGCCGCTCACCGCCGAGGAGATCCGCGGCATGCTCGAAGAGCCGCGATCGATGCTGCCCATCCCGGTGGCGACCGCCCTTTAGTTACCACGCTGGCGCGTCGGCAGAGAGGTGACCATACTCCGGGCTCCTCTCCGCAAGGACGCTCGATGTCCCGCCGTCTGTCGTTCGTCTGCTCGCTCTTTGCCTTAGCCATCACGATCGCTTCCGCCCAGGCCCAGGCCGCCCCGCGCTCCGGCACGGTCGGCGAATACACCCCGCCCCGCGCCTGGCCGGTGCATCCCCGCAGCTTCGATCTGCTGCACCAGCGCATCGCGATCAGCTACGACCTCGATCAGCGGAGCATGGCCGGCGAGGTCGAGACCCGGCTCGTGGTCACCGCCGCGCCGACCGACACTATCCGCCTCGATGCCTCCCAACTGACCATCGACGGCGCCACCGACAGCCGAGGCAAGAAGCTGCGCTTCACATCGGACACTGGACGGGTCACGGTCCGGCTCGCCCGACGGGCGCAGGTGGGCGACACCGTCGTCTTCTCACTCCGGTATCATGGCCGCCCGGAACGGGGGATGTACTTCGTGCCGCGGCGCCGGGTGATGTACACCCAGGGCGAAGCCACCGAGAACCACAGCTGGTTCCCCACCTACGACGCTCCGAACGACAAGGCGACCTGGGAGACCCTGATCACCACCGACACCGGCTTCAGCGCGCTGTCCAACGGGCGTCTCGTCGCCGTGACGCCTGCCGCCGGCGGGAAGCAGGTCTGGCACTGGTCGCAGGAGCTGCCGGCCTCGACCTACCTGGTCTCACTCGTCGCGGGTCGGTTCACCGTGCTGCGGGACAACTGGCGCGGCATCCCGGTCGAATACTGGGTAGCGCCTGACACAATCACCGCCGCCTGGCGTACCTTCGGCGAGACCCCGTCGATGATCGAGACCTACAGCCAGGTGCTCGGGGTGAACTATCCCTGGGCCAAGTACGCCCAGTCGGTCATTCCCGACCTGACCTACGGCGGCATGGAGAATGTCTCGGCGACCACGCAGACCGACCAGGTGCTGCACGGCGCCGGGGGCGAGCCGGAGTTCGGCGGCCGCGGCCTCGCGGCGCACGAACTGGCACACCAGTGGCTGGGCGACCTGACCACGACCGCGACCTGGGCGCACGCCTGGCTGAACGAGGGGCTGACGACCTACATGGAGTCGGTCCACAACGAGAAGAGCCGGGGCTGGAGCGCGGGACAGTGGAGCTGGATCAACCAGCAGCGCGATGCGGAGAACGCCGACCGGAACATCCCTCGGCCGCTGGTGATGGGCGAGCAGCCCGGCACCGACCCGATTCAGCTCTTCTTCAGCGGGCACATCTATCCCAAGGGCGCGCAGGTCGCGCACCAGCTCCGGCGCCTGCTCGGCGACTCGGTGTTCTGGGCGGGGATGCGCCGGTTCCTCACCGACAACGCGTACAAGCCGGTGGAGACCGCCGACTTCGCGATCGCGATGGAGAAGGCCTCCGGGCGGGATCTCGACTGGTTCTTCGATCAGTGGGCCTATGGCATCGGCTATCCGAAAGTGAAGGTCGAGCGGAAGTACGATGCCTCGGCGAAGACCCTGACGCTCACCGTCCGGCAGACGCAGGTGATCGACTCCACCCACCCGCTCTTCCGCTTTCCGGCGACGATCCGGATCCTCACCCGCGACTCCGTGGTGCGGCGCGAGATCATGGTGACGGAACAGACGCAGCGCTTCGTGCTCGCACTGCCTGGTGAACCGGTCACCTTCCGCTTTGATGAGGGGGGGTGGCTGCTCGGCACGGTCCAGACCGACCAGACTCCCGCCGAGCTCGCCGAGCTGGCCAGGCACGATCTCGAGTTCGCGGCGCGTTACTGGGCGCTGTCGGCGCTCGACTCCTCGACGACCGACGTGGCCCGGGAGGCCCGCCGCTTCATCGCCCTGAATGACGCCGATGATCACCTGCGCGCCGAGGCGATCCGGCAGCTCGCGGAACGCGACGCGGCGACCAGCCGGGACCTGATCCTCGCCGGCCTCGGCGATCCCTCGAGCAGCGTCCGGAGCCAGGCGATCGTCGCACTGGCGAAAGTCGACTCCGTGGCGGCGCAGCCCGAGGCGCTCCGGCTGATCACCACCGACCCGAGTTTCTACGTCCAGATGCAGGCGCTCGGCGTCTTCGATCCCACCCGCTCGCCTGACGGGCGCGCGCTGCTGATCGGGCTCACCCGGAGCGGTGGTGCGACCGGCGTGCGCACGGCCGCGGCGGAGCGCCTCGGGGTCTTCCCCGATGACACGGGAGTCGCGGCCATCGAGGCGATGACCGTCACCAGCGAGCCGCGCAGCGTTCGGGGCCAGGCGCTCAACCTGCTGGCGAGACTCGCGGACAAGAGCCGAGCGATGGCCATCGCAACCAGGTACCTGTCCGATGGTGATCCGCTGTTCGCGAGCCAGGCCGTACGGACTTTGGCGCGGGTCGGCGGTGAGGCCGGCCGCGCCACGCTGACCGCCGCGCTTGCGAAGGAATCCCGAGTGACGGTCCGGACAACGATCACGCAGGCGCTGGCCCCGAAGCGCTGAAACCCGAGGGGGAGGCCCCCGTAGGGCGACCCACCGGTCGTCCTGCAGCCGACCCCATGCCTACCACATCTGGAGCCCGTCCCATGTTCGCAGCCTTTCGGCGGCCGATCGCGGCCGCCGCGCTCGTCCTGACGCTGACCCTGCCGTCGGGCACCGCCCGCGCGCAGGCGCCCGCCGGCGTGCAGGTCCCGTACGACTACTACACACTCAAGAACGGACTTCGCGTCGTCCTGTCGCGGGACACCACCGCGCCGACGGTGGCGATCGGGGTCTACTATCACATCGGCTTCCGCAACGAGCCGAAGGACCGCACCGGCTTCGCGCATCTCTTCGAACATCTGATGTTCCAGGGCTCCGGCAACCTCGGCAAACTGGAGTTCATCAAGCTGGTGGAATCCAACGGCGGGCTGCTCAACGGCTCGACCCGCTTCGACTTCACCAACTACTACGAAGTCGTGCCCGCCCACACGCTCGAGACGATGCTGTGGGCGGAGGCGGACCGGATGAAGGGGCTGGCGATCGACACCGCCAACCTCCGCAACCAGCAGGACGTGGTGAAGAGCGAAGTCCGGGTGAATGTGCTCAACCAGCCGTACGGTTCGTTCCCGTGGATCGACCTGCCGATGGCGGCGAACGAGAACTGGTACAACGCGCACAATTTCTACGGCGACCTGCACGACCTCGACGCCGCCACCCTCGCCGATGCCTCCGCCTTCTTCCGTCGGTACTACGCTCCGAACAACGCCGTGCTCGGTGTCGTGGGCGACTTCAATCCCGCCCAGGCGCGCGCCTGGATCGAGAAGTACTTCGGACAGATCGCGTCCTCGGAGCTGCCGCCGCCGCCCGATCTCACCGAGCCGCGGCAGACCGCCGAGAAGCGGACAGGCCGCGTGGACTCGCTCGCGAATCGTCCGGCGATCGGCTTCGCGTGGCACATGCCGGAGCGATGGACGCCGGAGTGGTTCGCGATGGGGATGATCGACCAGATCCTGGGACAGGGCCGCGACTCGCGGCTGTACCAGACGCTGGTCACCGAAAAGGGCTATACCGGCGACGTGAGCGCCGGCATCAACTGGGGCCTCGGCCATCAGTTCAACTACCAGGGCCCGATGCTCTGGATGGTCTCGGTCTACCACGATTCCACCGTGGCGCCCGATTCGCTGATCGCGAGCGTGGACCGGACGGTCGCAGATCTGCAGGACCGCCCGATCGATGCCGCGACGCTGGCGCGGGCCCGCACCAAGATGCGCTCGGCGCTCTACGACATGATGGAGCAGTTCTCCGGTTTCGGCCGGATGGACATGCTGGCGTCCTTCGCACTGTTCGACAATGACCCGGGCCGGATCAATCGCCTCGAGGCGGAATTCTCGAAGGTGACCCCTGAACTCATCCAGCGGACCGCGCGGGAATATCTCCGCCGCGAGAATCGCACGGTCTACACCATCGTGCCCGGCGCCAGGCAGGCGGCCGCGGCCGGCAGCCAGTGAGGCGGACTCCCATGCGCGTCATCACGATACTGGCGGGCCTCGCGCTCGTCGCGACTCCGGCGCTGGCCCAGAAGGAACTGCCCCCGGCCCCCGGAACGCCGAAGGACTTCCGGCTTCCGCCGCGGAAGAACTTCACCCTGCCGAACGGACTGCAGGTCACCCTCGTACGGTACGGCCTCGTCCCCAAGGTCGCGGTGAGTCTCCAGATCGCGACCGGTGGCATCGACGAGGCCGCGGATGAAGTGCAGCTCTCCGGTCTCACCGCGGACATGCTGCTCGAAGGCACCACCAGCCGCGCGGGGAGCGACATCTCCCGCGAAGCGGCCGAGATGGGCGGCGCGGTCAGTGCCGGCTCGTCGGATGACGGGGTGAGCGTCGGCGGCGAGGTGCTGAGCGAGAACGCCGACCGGTATATCGCGCTCCTCGCCGATGTCGTGCTGCACCCGAAGTTCGCGCCGGCGGATGTGGAGCGGGTGCGCGCCAATCGGGCCCGCGACAACGCGATCTCGATGACCCAGCCGGGGCAGATTGCCCGGGCAAAGTTCCGCGAGATGCTCTTCCCCAATCATCCCTACGGGCGGGTCGTTCCCCCCGAAGCGATGCTGATGAGCTACACCGCCGACAAGGTGCGCGCCTTCTACACGAAGAACTACGGTGCGCGGCGGAGTCATCTCTACATCAGCGGTGTCTACGATGCAGCGCGGGTGGAGCGGGCGATCCGCGCGGCGTTCGGTGGCTGGGCCACCGGCCCCGCCGCGACGGTGAATCCGCCGACCCCGGTGAATCACCGCCAGGTGGCGCTGATCGACCGGCCCGACGCGGTGCAGAGCTCGGTCCGGGTGGGCCTCCCGGTCGCCGATCCCTCGAGCCCCGACTGGATCCGGCTCAGCGTGACCGACGCGCTGCTCGGCGGCTCCTTCGGCTCCCGCATCACCAGCAACATCCGCGAGGACAAGGGCTACACCTACTCCCCCGGCTCCTTCGTGGGCTCCTGGCCGAAGACCGCGCTCTGGGTGGAAGTCGCCGACGTGACGACGAACGTCACCGGCGCCTCACTCAAGGAGATCTTCTACGAGACCGACCGGCTCCGGAACGAAGCACCACCGGAGAAGGAGCTGAACGGAATCAAGAACAACATGGTTGGCATCTTCACCATCCAGAACAGCTCGCGCTACGGCGTGATCGGCCAGCTCCAGTTCGTGGATCAGTACGGTCTCGGTGACGCCTGGCTTTCGGGGTACGTCAAGAACGTGCTGGGGGTGACACCGGACCAGATCAAGGCGACCGCATCGAAGTATCTCGATCCGAGCCGGATGACCATCACGGTGGTGGGGGACAAGAAGACGGTGGAGGAACAGCTGGC
>JBGASX010000044.1:0-41718 GCA_044229445.1 Gemmatimonadales bacterium
GCGGATCGCCGGTGCCGGTCGCGGCCGGCGCATCGAACGCGATCCCCGTCACCGTCTGCACCCCATCCTCGTGCAGCGAGGCGACGTCCACCGTCCGGGCGTCGCCCGAGGTCACGAAGCCCCGGTGCACCAGCACCGCCGTGTCGCCCCGGAGCGGGCGGAACGGTGTCACGATCCGCACTCCCGGCACGCCCCCCTCGCTCTGTCCCCGAATCACGATGTCGGCCGCATGGTCGTAACGCCCCGTCACCCGCACCCTGCGGTTGTTCGCCGAGGCGCCGGTGAGCTGCGCCGCCGCAACCGGATCATCGAGGGAGATCGGGGCCATCTCCCGCTGGGCCAGCGCCGTCGCGTTCTTCGCCCGCCGCTCGCCCAGCCGGGAGAGCTGCCAGATCCCCAGCCGCACGAAGACCGCGGCCGAAATGACGCAGCCGGCGAAGAAGAGCAGCGAGCGTCCACGAGGCGACATCGAGGGTGACACCCTGGCTGGATTGGTGGACACTTCGGAGGACACTGCCATCGGGGCCAGTCTTGTAACGCGCTGATTCCCAATCGGTTACGGCGTCGCTGCGGGCGCGGTCTATTGCTTGCTTCCTCCGCCCTCCGACACCCGTTTCAGCGTCACCAAGATACACCGTCCGAGGTCAGGTCGAGATGCGAATCCACCGGGTTGGCGCGCTGCTCCTCAGCGCAGTCTGCTTTGCGGGTCCCCTCGTCGCACAGGAACACGACAATCCCTACCTCCGTCCCGTCTCCGATCATCCGGAGGGGACCCGCCGCGGTCCCTACTACGCGAGCTTCGGCCTCGGGCTCGGCGGGGAGGGGATCGCCGATCTCGGCGCACCCGCGCCGTACACCTCCTCCCGCGTCCGGCCCACGGTGAACATCGGCGTCGGTGCGACCGTCGGGCAGCAGCTCCGGCTCGGCCTCGAGGGCTTCGCCTGGTTCAACATCACCGGCGACGGCGCGCTCGAGACGGTGACGGCGGCGATGGTCGGGGCGCGGGTCTACCCGCTCGGCGCCAGCGGACTCTATCTGCGCGCCGCCGGCGGGTTCGGGCGCTACGGGCAGGACGTCATCGACGACTACTGCGACTGCACCGCGCCGATCACCTCCGACTACGGCCTCGCCTGGTCGATCGGCGGCGGCTTCGAGGCGCCGGTGGCGCGCGGCGTCTGGCTCGGCCCGAGCATAGAGATGGTTCGGATGGACATCACCGGTCCCTCGGGGTACCGGGAGCGCGTCATCAACGTCGGTCTTTCGCTCACCTTCGACGGTCATGACTGAGAGGGACACTACCATGACGACTCGTACAGCTTCACTTCGACTGCTCCTCCTCCTCGCCGGCCTCGGCCTCGCCACACCGGCGCTGCTCGCGGCCCAGGACGACGATTCGGATCGGCGTCCCCGGCATCCCCGTGCCCACTGCAGCGAGGGCTGCGGCCTCCGCGAGGTCTCCGATCGCTCCGGCCGTTCCCGGCGCGAAGGTTTCTGGTTCGCCGCCGGCGTTGGCGGCGGGGCCGAGTCCTTCGATGCCCGCGATGGGCTGGGGTGGAGTGACGGCAAGGGCGGCGGCATGGGCTACCTCAAGATGGGTGGCACCGTGAGCCCCTCACTCCTGCTGGGTGGCGAGGTCCAGGTCTGGGGCACCACCTACTACACCAGTCCCCAGTACGACCGGGCGCTGGGCAGCCTCCTCGGCATCGCGCAGGTCTATCCGGCGCCGGAGACCGGCTTCTGGCTCAAGGGCGGCCTCGGCATGGCCTTCTCCAACTACCACAGCTACGACGCCTTCGGGACGATCACCAACCAGGACCAGACCGGCCGAGCCTGGTCGCTCGGCATCGGCTTCGACGCCCCGATCGGACGCCGGGTCTCCATCACCCCGTCGCTCGACTTCGTGGGGCAGGACTACGACGACCACCGGGAGCGGATGGTGAACTTCGGGATCGGCATTACGCTGCCGTGAGGTGAGCGCTGGTGTAGGGGCGGGTCTCAGCCCCGCCCCTACTCAGCGCCGCCCCCACCCAGTCGCTTCCTATATACAGCACTCCTGTGGCGCCGCCGCGACACCCGCCTTGCAACAGATTCCGGATCTCCTAGCGCAGTCAGGGCTTGGCGGCTAGCATTTCCCGCCCGGAGTCGGCATGGCCCCTGCCATCCAACGATCTGTCTTTAGCCTCCCAGGTTTGTGGCGCGCCTCCCCTCGTTCCGCCGCTGGTTTGTCCCCGTCGCCGTTCTGCTCGCCGCTGTGCGGTGTGGTGGAGGGGGGGACCTCACGCTGCCGGACGACGGCCTCCCCGCGACACTCACGGTCGAATCGGGTAACGCCCAGCAGGGCACCGTCGGCCTGCCGCTCACCGACACCCTGATCGTCCGCATCACCGACTCGAAGAGCCGGCCGGTCCAGACCGCCCGGGTCGTCTTCCAGCTCATCGCCGGCGGCACCGGCGGCGACGTCATCCCCGACACCGCGGTCACCGACATCGACGGGCGGGCCCGTTCGCGCTGGGTACTGGGACAGCTCGCCGGCGCGCAGCGGGTGGACGCCCGGGTGCTCGGCCAGGTCTCGGGGAACCGCTCGCTCACCGCCACCTTCACCGCGACCGGTCTCGCCGGCGCGCCGGACACCGTCCTCGCGGTCCTCGGCGTCGGGCAGAGCGGGGCGGTCGGCTCGACCCTGACCGACTCGCTCGCCGTCCTGGTGACCGACCGGTACCACAACCCGATCGCCGGACAGACGGTGAACTGGGCGGTGCCGACGGGCCAGGGGAGCGTGAGTGCCGCGAGCGTGGTGACGGGTGCCGATGGCCGAGCGGCGGTGCAGCGCCGGCTGGGTCTCACGGCGGGAACCCAGACCGCCACGGCGACCGTCGCCGGGGTGAAGGGCTCCCCGGTCACGTTCACGTCCACCGCCACTGCCGGCGGTGCCACCCGCGCGGTCAAGCTCTTCGGCGATGCGCAGACCGCGCCGGCCGGCTTCCAGCTCACCGACTCGGTCGTGGTGCAGGTCCAGGATGCCAACGGCAACGGGGTCCCGGGCCGCAACGTGAACTGGGTGGTCACCGACGGCGGGTCGGTCACGCCGCTCACCAGCACGACCGACGCGCAGGGCAAGGCGTTCGCCTACTGGACCCTCAAGCCCACCGCCGGCGCCAACCAGCTCACCGCCGCCGCCTCGGGGCTCGCGCAGCTCCAGTTCACCGCGACCGGCACCTCGGCCACGCCGTCGCAGATCGTGGCGCAGAGCCCCACCTCGCTTGCGGGCACCGCGGGGCTCAGCGTCGCGCAGAAGCCCTCGGTCAAGGTCACCGACGCGAACAGCAATCCGGTGCAGGGCGTCACGGTGCTCTTCCAGGTCACCGCGGGCGGCGGCAGCGTCGCCGATCCCAACGGGAGCGGGAGCAGCGTCTCGGTCGCCACCGGCGCCAACGGCATCGCCACCCTGACCGACTGGACGCTCGGCACCGTCGCCGGCGTCGCGAACACCGTGACGGCCACCGCGTCGGGCACCGGGATCAGCAACAACCCGATCAGCTTCAACGCCACCGCCGGCGCCGGCGCCGCGACCCGGCTCCACGTCGCGACCCAGCCCTCGGCCAGCGCGCAGAGCGGGGTGGTCTTCGGCCAGCAGCCGGCGGTGCAGCTCCAGGATCCCTTCGGCAACACCGTCACCCAGTCGAACGTGCAGGTGACCGCCGCCGTGGTCGGCCCAGGCGCCACGCTCCGCGGCACCACGACCGTCGGCACCTCTGCCGCGGGTACCGCCAGCTTCGGCAACCTCAATCTTTTCGGCGCCGCCGGCGCCTACCGCATCGTGTTCAGCGCCGGTGCGCTCGCGATGGACACCACCAACGTCGTGGCGCTCACCGCCGGCACCGCCGCGAAGCTGGTGCTCACCACGCAGCCCGCCGCCTCGGCACAGAACGGCGCCATCTTCGCGACCCAGCCGGTGGTGCAGGTCGAGGATTCGGCCGGCAACGCCGTGGCCGCGAACGGGGTCTCCGTCACGGCGACGATCGCCACCGGCGCCGGAACGCTCGGCGGCACGACCACCATCCAGACCGGGGCGAACGGTTCCGCGGCGTACACCGACCTCTTCATCGCCGGCCCGGCGGGTGCCAGGACCCTGGCCTTCAGCGCGGCCGGCCTGACGCCGGCCGTGTCAGGCAGCATCACCGTCGGCGCCGGTGCCGCCAGCAAGCTCGCCGTCACCACCCAGCCGTCGGCCAGCGCGCAGTCGGGCTCGGTCTTCGCCCAGCAGCCGGTCATCACGCTGCAGGATGCCACCGGCAACACCGTGCCGCAGTCCGGCGTCACCATCACCGCGACGGTGACCGGTGCGCCGGCGGGTGTCACGCTGGGCGGCACCGCGAGCGTCGTCACGACCGCGAGCGGTACGGCGAGCTTCACCGGTCTCTCGCTCTCGGGACCGGCCGGCAACTACACCCTGACCTTCAGCGTGACCGCGGGCGCCACCGGTGTCACGAGTGCCACGTCGACCTCGATCGCGCTCGCCGCCGGCAGCGGCACCGCGCTCACCATCACGACCCAGCCGCCGGCCACCGGACAGAGCGGTGTGGCGCTGGCGCCGGCGGTAGTCATCCAGCTTCGCGACGGCGTCGGGAATGCGGTGAGTCAGGCGGGCGTGGCGATCGGCGCCACGATCGCGACCGGTGCCAGCGGGACGCTCGCCGGCACCGACACCGTGCTCACCGCGGCGAATGGCACCGCGACTTTCAGCAACCTCATCATCAACGGCGCCGTCGGCAGCTACACACTTGCCTTCGGCAACAGCAACATCACGCCGGTCACCGCCACGCCCACCACGATCGCGGCGGGCCCGGCGGCGAAGCTCGCCCTCCTGACGCAGCCGGCGGCGACGGCGCAGAGCGGCATCATCCTCACCACCCAGCCGGTGCTGCAGCTCCAGGACGCGGCCGGCAACCCGGTGAGTCAGGCGGGCACGGTGATCACCGCCGCGATCGGCACCGGCGGCGGCACGCTCGGCGGGACCCTCACCGCGACGACCGGCGCCAACGGCCAGGCGAGTTTCATTGATCTTGCGATCAGCGGCACGGTCGGGGTGCGGACGCTGGCGTTCACGGCGACGCCGCTCACGGGTATCAGCAGCGGCAACATCACCCTTGCTGCCGGCGCCGCGGCGCAGATGAACAAGGTCGCCGGCGACGGGCAGAGCGCCACCGCCGGCTCGCCGGTCGCGGTCAATCCGCAGGTGAAGGTCACCGACGCGAGCGGCAATCCGGTCAGCGGCGTCACGGTGAGCTTCGCGGTGGCGAGCGGCGGCGGCAGCGTCGGCGCCTCACAGCCCACGGATGTGAACGGCCTCAGCTCCGCCGCGTGGACCCTCGGCACGAGCGCCGGCAGCAACACCCTCGATGCGACGGCGACGCTGGCCGGCGGATCGACGACGGTGACGTTCAGCGCGACCGCCACCGCCGGCTCGGCCGGCAAGCTCGCGATCACGACCCAGCCCTCTGGCACGGCCGCGAATGGCGCGGTGTTCGCGCAGCAGCCGGTCATCCAGCTGCAGGACGGGAACGGCAACAACGTCAGCACCAGCAATGTCCCGATCACGGTGCAGCAGTCGGGCGGCACGCTCGGCGGCAATACCACGGTGCTCACGGTCAACGGCGTCGCCACCTTCAGCGGCCTCTCGCTCACCGGCCTGGTCGGGAACTACACCCTGGCCTTCACCGGCACCAACCTGACCGGTGCAACGTCGAACTCGATCTCCCTCACGCCCGGGGCCGCGAGCGCGCTCGTCGTGGTGACCAACCCCGGCGCGACCGAGCAGAGCGGCGTCGCCTTCGCCCAGCAGCCGGTGCTGCAGGTGGTGGATGCCTCCGGGAACGCGGTGGCCACCTCCGGTCGCGCGGTCACCGCCGCGATCAACAGCGGCCCCGGCGGCACGGTCAATCCGTCCGGCCGCCAGGTGAGCACCAACGCCAACGGCACCGCCTCCTTCACCACCCTCACCGTCACCGGCCCGGTGGGCAGCTACACGCTGCTCTTCTCCTCCACCGGGCTCACGGCCACCTCGTCGGCGAGCTTCTCGCTCACCGCCGGTGCGGCGGCGCAGATCTCCGCCAGCTCGGCGACCACGCAGAGTGCCACCGTCGGCACCGCGGTCGCGACGCCGCCCTCGGTGCTGGTCGTCGATGCCGTCGGCAATCCGGTGAGCGGCGTGCCGGTGACCTTCGCAGTCACGGCGGGCGGCGGCTCGCTCAACGGCGCGAGCCAGGTCACCGACTCGACCGGCACCGCCTCGCTCACGAGCTGGACCCTCGGCGCGGCGGTCGGCACCAACACCGTCACCGCGATCTCGGCCGGTCTCACCGGCAGCCCGGTCACCTTCAACGCGACCGGTACCGCGGGCGGCGCGTCGGCCATCGCGATCAACGCCGGCAACAACCAGTCGGCGACGGTCAACACCAGCGTCGCGACCCTGCCGTCGGTGAAGGTCACCGACGCGAACAACAACCCGGTCGCCGGCGTCAGCGTCACCTTCGCGGTCGGTTCCGGCGGCGGCTCGATCACCGGTGCGGCCGCGACCACGAATGCCCAGGGCATCGCCACCGTCGGAAGCTGGACGCTCGGCACCACCGCCGGGCCGAACACCCTCACCGCGACCTCAGGCACGCTGAGCGGCAGCCCCGTCACCTTCACCGCCACCGGTACCGCCGGTGCGGCGGCGTCGATGGCGCTCAACCTGGGCGACAACCAGACCGTCACCGCCGGTCAGGCGGTGCCGATCGCGCCGTCGGTGCTGATCCTCGACGGCTTCGGCAACCCGAAGAGCGGCACGACGGTGACATTCGCGGTCGCCACGGGCGGCGGCTCGGTCACCGGCGGCACCGCCGTGAGCAACGCCAGCGGCATCGCGACGGTCGGCAGCTGGACCCTCGGCGCCGCCGCCGGCAGCAACACCCTGACCGCGACCAGCGCCGGCCTCACCGGGAGCCCGGTCACCTTCACCGCGACCGGCACCGCGGGCGGCGCGACCAAGATCGCGCTAAGCGGCGGCAACGGTCAGTCGGCGACGGTGGGGACGACGGTCGCCGTCGCGCCGTCGGTGCTCGTCACCGACGCCGGCAACAACCCGGTCGCCAACGTCAGCGTCACCTTCGCGGTGGCGACCGGCGGTGGCTCGGTGATCGGCGGCAGCGCCACCACCAATGCGAGCGGCATCGCGAGCGTCGGCAGCTGGACCCTCGGCACGACCGCGGGGAGCAACACCCTCACCGCGACCTCGACCGGTTTGAGCGGCAGCCCGGTGACCTTCACCGCCACCGGCACCGCGGGCACGCCGGCCTCGATGAACGTCAACGCCGGCAACGGCCAGACCGCCACGGTGAACACCGCCGTCGCGACGCCGCCGTCGGTCAAGATCCTCGATACCTTCGGCAACCCGGTGCCTAACGTCGCCGTCACCTTCGCGGTGGCGACCGGCGGTGGCTCGGTGACCCTGGCGACTGCCACCACCAACGGTGCCGGCGTCGGTGCCGTCGGCAGCTGGATCCTCGGCACCACGGCGGGGAGCAACAGCCTCACGGCGAGTTCCGCCGGACTGGTGGACGTCACCTTCACCGCGACCGGCGTCGCGGGCGCCGCAGCGCAGATCGCGATCAATGCCGGCGACGCGCAGTCGGCTCAGGTGGGCACGGCGGTCGCGGTGGCGCCGCAGGTACTGGTCAGCGACGCCTTCGGCAATCCGAAGAGCGGTGTCGGCGTGACCTTCGCGGTCGCGGGCGGCGGCGGCACCGTGGTGCCGACGACGGCGATCACGACCAACGCGAGTGGCCTCGCGACCGTGACGAGCTGGACGCTCGGCGGCGCGGCGGGGATCAACACCCTGACGGCGACCGCCGCCGGCACCGGCATCACCGGCAATCCGGTGACCTTCACCGCGACCGGCACCTCGGGCGGCCCGACCTCGGTCATCGCGAACAGCGTCACCACCCAGTCCGCCACGGTGGGGACCGCCGTCGCCGCGCCCCCCTCGGTGCTGGTGCGTGACGCGGTGAACAACCCGGTGCCGGGTGTCACCGTCACCTTCGCGATCACCGCCGGTCCCGCGGGCGTCCTCACCGGCGCCACCCAGACCACCAACGCCTCCGGCATCGCGACGCTCACGAGCTGGCAGCTCGACACCACCGCGCGCACCAACACCGTCACCGCGACCGTCACCGGCGCCGGCATCACCGGCAACCCGGTCACCTTCAATGCGACGGGCACGGCGGGTGTGGCGACGAAGATCATCATGAACCGGCAGCCGTCGACCACGGTGCAGAGCGGCGTGCTCTTCGCGATCACGCCCCGGGTCCAGGTCGCCGACCAGTACAACAACGCCGTCGCCACGCCCGCGCCTGGCGTCGTGGTCACCGCCTCGGTGCTCACCAGCCCCGGCGGCACGCCGGTGCTGACGCCGCTCACCGCGACGACCGCGACCAACGGCCTCGCGACCTTCACCGGCTTCACCGTCACCGGCCTGGTCGGCAGCTACACCTTCCAGTTCGATGCGTCGGCGAGCGGCTTCGGCACCGTGGCCTCCAATGCGGTCACGGTGACCGCGGGACCGGCCTCGACGCTCAGCTTCACCACCCAGCCGCCGTCGAACGCCGCGAGCGGCGTCGCCTTCTCGTCGCCGCCGGTGCTGCAGCTCCGCGATGGCGCCGGTAACGCCGTCACCACGGCCGGCATCGCAATCACCGCGACGGTCGCCTCCGGTCCGTCGGGCTCGCTTACCAACGCGATCGCGACCACCAACAGCAGCGGGGCCGCGACTTTCACCGGCCTCACCCTCACGGGTACCGCGGGTTCCTACACCCTGAGCTTCTCCGGCACCGGCCTCACGCCGGTGACCAGCACCGCGATCGCGCTCAGCGCCGGCGGCGGCAGCCAGCTCGGCATGAGCACCCAGCCGTCGGCCACCGCGGTGAACGGCCAGATCTTCGCGCAGCAGCCGGTGGTGCAGCTCAAGGACGGGAGCGGCAATCCGGTGCTGCTGGCCGGCGTGTCGGTGAGTGTCACGATTAACAGCGGCACCGGCGCGATCCTCGGCACGACGCTGACCGAGGTCACCAACGCGAGCGGCCAGGCGGTCTTTACCGACCTCAAGCTCACCGGCACCACCGGCAACTTCAGCCTGCTCTTCGCGGCCAGCGGCTACGTCAGTGTCGGCTCCAGCACGATTACGCTCACCGCCGGCGCGCCGAGCACGCTCACCATCACCACCCAGCCGTCGGCGAGCGCGCAGAACACCGTCGCCTTCGCGACCCAGCCGGTGGCGGTGGTGAAGGATGCGAGCGGTAATGTGGTGCCGAGCACCGGCGTCACGGCCACCATCGCGACGGGCGCGGGCACGCTGGGTGGCGTCACCACCGTCTTCACCGACGGCGCCGGTGTTGCGACCTTCGGCAACCTCGAGATCACCGGCCTGATCGGGTCGCGCACGATCAAGCTCACCGCCGGTGCGGCGAACGCCACGACCTCGTCGGTCACCATCACCGCCGGGCCGGCGAGCGGGGCGCAGTCCACCGCGACCGTGCCGTCCGGCACCATCGGCCAGGCGACCAGCATCGCGGTGCAGGCGAAGGACGTCTCCGGCAACCTGGTCACCAGCGGTGGCGCCACCGTCACGATCAGCGTGAGCGGCGCCAACAGCGCGGTGCCGGCGGTGACCGACAACGGCAACGGCACCTACTCCGCCTCGTACACCCCGAACGCGGCCGGCAGCGACAACGTCGCCATCCTGCTCAATGGTGTGGCGATCAGCGGCAGCCCCTACGCGAGCACCGTGTCGGCGACCACGAGCACCACGACGCTCACCTCGATCTCCGCCGCGACCACGGTGGTGGGTCAGCCGTTCACGGTGAACTTTGCGGTGAGCGGTGCCGGCGTGACGCCGACCGGTACGGTCACGGTGAGTGACGGCACGGGTGATACCTGCAACGGCTCGCTGATCGGCGGCGCCGGCTCCTGCCAGCTCACCGCGACGACCGCCGGACTCAAGACCCTGGTCGGCAGCTACGGTGGCGACGCCAACTACAGCGGCAGCAGCTCGACCGGTTCGGCGCACACGGTGAACGCGGCCTCCACCACGACCACGATCACCGCCGACAACCCCGACCCGTCGTCGGTCGGCTCGGCCTACACCGTCGACTTCAGCGTCGTCGCGGTCGCCCCCGGCAGCGGCACGCCGACCGGCAACGTCACCGTGAGCGACGGAACTGACAGCTGCACCGGCACCGTCGCCGCCGGGAGCTGCCAGCTCACCTCGACGACCTCCGGGACCAAGACCCTCGTCGCCACCTACGCCGGCAGCAGCGACTACGCGACGAGCACCTCGGCCGGCGTCGGTCACACCGTGAGCTCCGCCGCCACCACGACCACGCTCACCGGCCACACGCCGAGCCCGAGCGTCACCGGCCAGGGCATCGTGGTGACCTACACTGTCACCTCGTCGGGCGGTACGCCGAACGGCGGCGTTACCGTCACCGACGGCACCGGCGGGAGCTGCACCAGCTCGGTCGCCTCGGGCACCTGCACCATCGTCACCACCACCGCGGGCGCCAAGTCGCTGGTCGCGACCTACGCCGGCAACGGCAACTTCGGCGGCAGCGCCTCGACGCCGGTCGCGCACACGGTGAACCAGGCCTCCACCACGACCACGATCACCAGCGACGCGCCCGATCCGTCCACCGTCGGCACCGCCTACACCGTGAGCTTCAGCGTCGTCGCGGTCGCCCCCGGCAGCGGCACGCCGACCGGCACCGTCACCGTGAGCGACGGCACCGATAGCTGCAACGCCAGCGTGGCGGTGGGCAGTTGCAGCATCACCTCGATTACGGTCGGCACCCGGACGCTCACCGCGAGCTACGCCGGCGATGCCAACTACGCCGGCAGCAGCTCGGCGGGTGTGGCGCACACCGTCGGGCAGGCGACCAGCACCACCACCATCACCTCCGACACCCCCGATCCGAGCGTCGTGGGTCAGCAGATCACGGTGAACGTCACGGTGGCCTCGGCGTTCGGGACGCCGTCGGGCTCGGTCTCGGTGAGCGATGGGACCGATGGCTGCAGCATCGCCGCGCTGAGCGGCGGCTCGGGGAGCTGCAGCTACACGCCGAGCACGGCGGGGGCGAAGACCATCACGGCGAGCTACGGCGGCGACGTCAGCCACAACGTCAGCAGCGGCAACGCCGCGCACCAGGTCGATCCGTTCGGGGCGCCGGATGCGGCGAACACCACCGCCAGCGTCCCCGGTGGCAACGCCGGATCTCCCACGACCATCACCGTCCAGCTCCGTGATGCCTTCGGCAACACGATCACGACCAGCGGTGGCGCCATCATCGCGGGCAGCGTCGTCAGCGGTCCGAACAGCGGCAGCACGCTCAACGTCACCGATAACGGTGACGGCACCTACACGCTCGACTACACCCCGGCGAATGGCGGCGGGGACGATGCGATCGACATCACCCTCTCGGGCAACTCGATCGGCGGGAGCCCGTACCTGAGCAACATTCCGTAAGGCGACGGGCGGACGGGCGGACGGGCGGACGGGCGGTAGGGCGGAAAGGCGGTAGGGCGGAAAGGGGCGAGTTCGCGGTGGCCCTGGAGGGCGCGTGCGTAGCCAGCCCTGCGACGGAATTCCCCCTAACGCAAAGCCGAGCGCCCGGAAGGGCCCCGCGGACGAGTCTCTCGCTGCTGAGGGCACCTGGTCCGAAGCCAGCACTGAGCACCCGGAAGGGGCGCGCTGACTGACGAGCCCCTCCCGCCCGCACCGAGCCCGGCAAGGACTCGATCCTTCGGTTGAGGGCTGAATCGGAGGCGCGAGGGTGGCCGGTGGTTTCGATCACCGCCGCGTGGTGCGGGATGACCTAACATAGGTCACGCGACGCAGCGCCGATCACGGTGCTGCCGCCGCACCGGGGAGGAGCCCCATCGCATGCGACGCTGGTTCCCGCTCACACTGCTCTCGATCCTCGGACTCGCGGCGTGCGGTGACAGTCTCATCACCCCGCGCGAGGGCCAGCCGCGCCAGGTCTCCGTCCTGCTCGGCGGTGGCCAGCAGGCGCCAGTTGGCAGCGCGCTCGCCGATTCGGTGGTCGTGCGGATCACCGATGGCGTAGGGCGGGCGGTGGTGCGACTCCCGATCTCGGTGAACATCCCTTCCGGCGGCGGCATCTCTCCTGCCGGGCTCCAGACCGATGACGATGGCCGAGTCGCCTTCCGCTGGACCCTCGGTCCCTCGGCGGGCGTGCAGACCATCGAGGTCACCGCGGGTGACACCGGGCATGTCGCGCCCAAGGCCGTGATCAGCGCGACGGCCACCGCCGGTGACGCCTCCACACTCACCGTGCTCCAGGGCGACCAGCAGACCGGTGAGGCCGGGCAGCCGCTCACCGACTCGCTGGTCGTCGAGGTGCGTGACGGCTTCGCCAATCCCCTCGCCGGGGTGAGCCTCACCTGGTCGCCCGGTGCCGGCAGCGTCAGCCCGGTCCAGCTCGTGTCGGATGCGAACGGCAGGGCGGCGGGCGCCTGGACCCTCGGCGCGAGCCCGGGGACCCAGACGGCGACGCTGGCCGTCACCGCCGATGCCGCGGTGTCGGCGTCCTTCACCGCCGATGCCACGCCGGGTCCGGCACCGATCCTCGCGATCGCCACCCAGCCTTCCGACACCGTGCAGTCCGGCGCGCCGTTCACCATCCAGCCGACGATCCAGCTCCAGGATGCCGGCGGGTCACCGCTCGCCGTGGCCGGCGTCTCGGTCGCCGTCGCGGTCGCCTCCGGTGGTGCGGCACTGGGCGGCACCACCTCGAAGCAGACCGATGCCACCGGGCTCGCCACCTTCACCGATCTCTCGCTCTCGGGGCCATCCGGTCCCAGCACCCTGATCTTCGCGGCGTCGGGCTACGTCTCGATCACCTCGCATCCGGTGCTCGTGGGCCTCCGGGTGCCGAGTGCGACGAACTCCACCATCGCGGTGACGCCGGGGAGCATCACCGCCGGGGCGTCGGCCAGCATCCACGTCACGGTGCGTGACTCGAGCGGCTCGCCGATTCCCGGTGTCCTCGTCGTGCTGAGCGCGAGCGGCACCGGCAACACCCTGGTGCAGTCACCCACGCTGACCGATGGCGCGGGGGTCGCGACCGGCTCGCTCTCCTCCACGGTCGCGGAGACCAAGCAGATCGGCGCCACGGCCAACGGTCTCGCGCTCGCCTCGACCGGCCTGCTCGTCGTCTCCCCCGGGCCGCCCGACGCCGCGACCACCACGGCGAAGGTCCCTGGGGCGGTGCGCCCGCTCCGCCTCGTGAACATCGTCATCACCACCCGGGATGTGTATGGCAATCTGCTCACCAGCGGCGGGTTCGGCGGGCAGCTCTCGGTGGTGGTGACCGGGGCCAATGCCGGCAGCAAGAGCGTCACGGACAATGGCGACGGGACCTACGGTGTCAGCTACCTCGCCCTCTTCGCCGGTACCGATACGGTGGCGATCACCCTGGGTGGGCAGCCGATTCAGGGGAGCCCCTGGTCGATCAAGATCAAGTAGCCGGCCGGGGGGTCTAACCGTTTGGGCGACAAGGGCATGCGCTTTGTCCCCGTCAGGGTTGACCCCCCGTTGTAGTACCGCTAACTTGTTGCCCCTCGCCCTGGTGGTGAAACTGGTAGACACGCTATCTTGAGGGGGTAGTGCCGTAAGGCGTCGCGGTTCGAATCCGCGCCAGGGCATGGCAGCTGTCGAATGCGGTCGTCGGTTCAACCGGACCGACGATTTTTTCTTGGGGAACCAGGAAAGCAGCGGTCTCCGTCAGCCGCCGGTGTAGCTCAGCGGTAGAGCACCTGATTCGTAATCAGGGGGTCGCGGGTTCAATCCCCGCCGCCGGCTTCCGAACGTCAGAACGGCCGCCCATCCGGGCGGCCGTTTATCGTTTCAGCCATCGTACTTCTTGAAGAGCCAGTACTCCGGCCCCGCGAGATCCTCCGGCCAGTCGGTCAGATCCTCCTCGGGCTCCGGTTCGGCCCAGACCCAGCCCACCTCGCCCTCGCCGCGCCACGCGTCCACATCGAACGAGAGCGCCTCGGCGTCCTCGAGATGGAGCTCGCCGCGCCAGGCCTCGCGGTCGCTCCAGACTTCATCTGCGCCGTCTGCTTCCCATGATGTTCCCATCGGTCGCCTCCCGAGCGATGCCGTTGTATCTGGTATCGATCGGGGGACGGGGAAAGTTGAGGGGAATACAAGTACCGAGTTCCGAGTTCCGAGTACCGAGTGCTGAGTGCTGAGTTCCGGTCACAAGTTCCGGGTTCCGGGTTTCGGGTTCTGAGAACCAACCCATGGTGCGAACTCGGAACTCGGAACTCGGTACTCGGAACACTATGTCGCTAAGAACCAGTCCCGAAAGTAGCCCGCCGGTATCGTCCCCATCCGCATCAGCCGCTCGTGGAACGTGCGGGCGGAGAACTTGTCGCCCTGCTTCTTCTTCACCGCCTCGCGCAGGTCGATGATCGCGTTCTTGCCGAGGTTGTAGCAGATCGCCTGGGTGGGCCACTTGGAGTAGCGGTACATCGCGCGCTGGGCGTTGTCGGCCACGGCGCGCGCGGTCGGGTCCTTGTCGGCTGCCTGACGGGCGCCGGGGTAGAAGTCGACGTGGGTGGTGAAGTAGTCCACCGCCTCGTCGAACTTCATTCGTCCGGTGTGGATTCCGATGTCCACCCGTACCCGCACCGCGCGGAGCAGCTGCCCCTGCAGTTCGTAGAGCCGCTCGGAGGCGCTGTAGAAGCCGTAGGGGTGACCGTCGGTCGGCTCCGCCATCAGCTCCTCGCTGTAGAGCCCCCAGCCTTCGGAGGCCATCGAGTCCTCCCACATCGAGCTCGAGTCCTCCACGGCGCCCGGCGTGAGCCAGCGGATGTTGCTGATCTCGGTCGCGTGCTGGGTCATGTACTTGTAGTGCCAGTCGTGCCCGGGGAAGCCCTCGTGCACGGCGGTGTCGGCGACGGAGGCGCGATTGTTGAGCTTGAGTGCCGCGGGATCGTTGCCGGTGGGGCTCAGGTAGAAGCGGCCGACGCCGGTCTTCTTGAAGGGCGGGGCGGGGTAGTAGGCCGCGTCGATCGTGCTCCGGAGCACCGGCGGCGTCGGCGTCACCTCGAGTTTGTAGTCGGCCGGGATGTCGAACAGCTTCTGGTCGCGACCGTAGGCGACGGCGCGGGTGCCGGCGTCGCGGTACCAGGTGAAGAGCTCGTCGTCGTTCTTCGGAGAGTCCTTCGAGAGCGCATCCATCACCGTGCGGACGGAGCTCCGCTGATCGGGGCCGCTGCTCCACGGCAGGTTGAGCCCCATCTCCTTCGCCACCTCCTCCGCCACCTTGAACATCTCGGACTCGTAGCGGTCCACCTCCTCGGCGCCGAAGGCGAAGAGATCCTCGAGGTTCCGGTCGAGGCGGAGGCAGTTCTTCACCCGCCAGGCGTATTCCTTCTCGCCGGCGGCGAAGCGGTCGGTGAGATCCTTGGGATCGTAGGTCGTGAGCAGGAAGCCGGCGAAGCCCTCCCAGGCGTCGGCGGCCTGGGTGGAGGCGGTCGTGAGCTGCGCGAGCGTCGCGTCGGCGAAGGGCTGGCCGGCGAGGTAGCCCTTGGCGCTGTCGAGGAGTGCCTTCCGGAAGTAGTCGGCGTTCGCCTTGGCGCCGGCGATGCCGTCCTTCTCGATCATCCGGTGATCGGGCTGGTTGCCGCTCTTCTTGCCGGCGAGGAGATTCGCCTTGGCGCTCTCGAGGTAGACGGGGATCCCGTTGATCCGCTCGATCACGAGGCCCCACTCTTCTTCATTGCCGCGAGTGGGGGGCGGGGCTCCGGCTTCGGGCGGGCGCGGAGGCCCGCCCCTACTGTCGCCCTCCGTCATCCCCTGAATCTGCCAGTCCACGCCGCGGAACGGTTCGGCGACGTAGGTGTCGATGATCCGTTCGTGGGTGCGGAGTTCGCCTGACTGGCGGATGAGAAAGGTGAGCTGGGCGCCGAGGACCGCGTGGTCGATGCGGGCCTGGGGGGAGAGGGTGCCGGGATCGATCTTCATCCGGGCGGTCTCGATTTCCTCGTAGAACTGGCGTTCGACGGCGAGGGCATCGGGGCGCCAGTCGCGGAGCCGGCCGTTGATCTTCGTCAGGCTCGGGTCGTAGCCGTCGCCGCCGAGGTAGGTCGCGGTGACGGGGTTGAGCTCGAGGGCCTTGAGGAAGTAGCGGTCGCGGAGGGCGAGGAAGGGCCCGTCCTGCCCGCTCGGTTCGCCGCCCTTGCAGGCGGCCAGCCGGGGGAGGATGCCGAGGGCGATCGCGGTCTGGCCGGTGCGGATGACGAATTGACGGCGTCTCATAATCTGCTGGTGGAGGTTCAAAGTCAGTTCCGAGTACCGAGTTCCGAGTTCCGAGTGACTACACGCGGGGCCACCGCCCTCTCCGCTCCCGACACCTGGACTCCCCCGTGGGGCGTTTCCTCGGAACTCGGTACTCGGAACTCGGTACTTGTCGACCAGCCTGAACATGTACCCGAAAAGTGGTTCGCGTAATGCCCTCACCTCTGGCGTCGGGTGCGGCTGGGAGGGTGACCTGGGGCACGGGGCGGGGGCCACAGGCGGGGCGGGGGTGATGTCCTGCAACGACTTACGGGGCCGGGGGGTGGCTGGTACGGCTCCTGCCACTCCGGGCGGCGCGCGGCTGGCCTCAGGCGCTTCCCGAGCGATCATAGACTGGTGTAAGGGTCCAGGCTGAGATCAACCTGAGGCTGGTCACGCGCTACTCTCTCGATATTGGCGTCAGGCCTACCGGTGGGCCCCTGTCCGGGGTACCTTTTCGGCCCGGTTTTCACCGGGACGTAGCGCAGCCCGGTAGCGCACCTGAATGGGGTTCAGGGGGTCGCGGGTTCGAATCCCGCCGTCCCGATAGTTGAAAGATCAAGTCTCACAGTGTTTTCCGCTGTGAGGCTTTTTCTTTGCCCGCCAGCGGTGTTGTGAGTCTTGTTGTGAGTTCTTCCAGCTACTTGCCCCGTGTTGTCATTCCGACCCCGAGCGAAGCGAGGGGAGGAATCCCTGATTTTAGTAACTGGAAACAGGGGATTCATCCTACGTCCCCACCAAGCGCTGTGTCGGGTGGAGCACGACCTGCTTGATCGTCGCTGCGTCCACCTGCTGGTAGCTGGTGAGCATCGTGCTCTCATCCCGCCAACCACCCGCCGCCGCGACGTCCTTCACCGGGTATCCCTTCCGTTCCGTCGCCCACTTCCGGCGCATCGAGTGCCAGAGTCCACCGGGATCCAGCTTCACCTTGGCAAGTGTGACCGCCTTCCGGAGCCAGTTGTCCAGCAGGTGCCGGTCGCACGGCCGCGTCGGGTCCTTCGGGGCGGGGAAGACCGGCGCCGAACCGATCGCCCGTTGCGCCTTCCGGGCCTCCCGCAACGCGTCCCGTACTGTGTCGCTCATCGGGACCACGTCCTCGTACCCCTTCTTGTCGAACTCGGCCCGCCAGCGGATCTGCTCGTTCTGGAAATCGACGTCGTCCCACCGGAGGTTGCGCCAGCCTGAGATGCGCCGGCCGGTGCCCTCCGCGACGATCAGGGCCAGCTTGAGCAGCGGGTGAACCTGACCGGCTACCTCGAGCAGCTTGAGGTAGACGTCGTGCCGCATGACGGGTCGCCTGGGATTCTTCTCCTTCGGCAGCTTGATCCCGTGTAGCGGATTCTCCCGCAATAGCCGCCGGCCAGTGCTGTTCCGCTCGCGGGTGCCCCAATTGAGCGCCGACATCAGGAGAATCAGATCCAGCTCGACCGTCCGGTCGCTGACTGCGCTGCCCGGCACGATCTTGTCGAGGCCCCTTTCTCCCACCCGTCTGGCCATCGTGAACCGCAGCACATCCGATTCAGACAGGCTCACCACGTTGCGGTTGGGCCCGAGGAACTTGACCACGCGATTAAGCTTCTTCGCGTCTTCCTTCCGGGTCCGCTCCTTCTTGGCCTGGTGCTGCGGGCTGTCCAGGTACAGCCTGGCCAGCATCCCCAGCGTGACACTCTCCTCCTCGATGGCCTGCTCGTTCGAGAGCACGCCCTGCAACAGCTCGTAGGCCTGCCGGGCAGCCAGCTCCCGGTCCCGGTGGCCCAGACTCTTCCGGTCCTCCTTTCCGTTGATCCAGGTGGAGCGCATGATCGGCCCGCCGGGGCGGGCTTCATAGAGCCGCACCCGCTGACCGCGTTCACCGATGGACTTCGACCAGCGGCGGCATGAGTTCCTCATAGAGGCCTCCGTCGTCTGGCGATGTCCTGGGCATCGGCATTGGGATCATACGCCACGCTCCTGGGGGCGGCAAGCCGATCCAGATCGCCGCGACGGATGCGGTGACGCCCGCGGGGGGTGGCCCGCCCGTCCGGCAGGGCCCCTTTCCTCACGGCCCGGCGGATGGTCTCGGGATGCCTTCCGAGGACCGCTGCGGCCTCCTCCACCGTCAGCTGCCCGTCCAGATAGGCCTGGGCCGCGGCGACCAGCTTCTGGAGCAGCACCTCCCGGGCTGTGACCGCCTGGCCCGCCCCGTTCTCGGCCAGGGTGCGGTTCTCTCTCAGCGCCTCATCCACAAACGCCACCAGCCACGGGGGGAGCCCGTGGGGGAGGGTGGCGGTAGAGATAAGAGGCGCTGCCATGGGTGCATTGCTCGTCGTGGTGGCGGCAGGGTCACCGCCGAGGCTTTCAAGTCGTCGTCCCAGAGTTACCGGCCGGAGTTATCGGCCGACCTGATCCCACAGTTTTTCCGGCCGGTGACTCCGGGAGACCATCCCGGAATCGAATCTGGGATGGCCTGCTCGGCGCATCCCAGATTCTCCCGGCGAATTCCCAGATCTTCGTGGCCCATTTCCCTACTCACCATCATCCAACTCGTCGTCCTGGTCATCGTCCCATTCGTCGAGGACCTCGTCCACCTCGTCTTCCACCTCGCGCTCGGTCCAGTCGTGCTGGACCTCGCGGTCGAGGACCTTCTTCACCTCGTCCCGGGCCTCAGAGGTGGCGGACCAGTCCCATTCGAGTGTCTCCCGTCGTGCGTACTCGTTACCGTGGACGATCAGCGCCGCGCGGCGCCGATCCGCCTCGTCCTTGGCCTGCTTCTCCCGGGCGCCCTTCTCCACGGCGTCGTGGTATGGGCGGAGGACCTCGGTCACGCGGGCGCGTACAATCTCCGCAGCCTTGGCGTCGGACAGATCGGCCGGGAACTGGATCGCGGTCACGTACCGCTCCAGTTCCGCGATGACCCTCCCTTGCCATTCCGCCGGCAGGCCGTAGGGCATGGCCGCTCGCCCGTAGCCCTTGATCCGTTGCAGCCGCAACTGGCCAACGAATTCGGTGAACGTGTCCCGCGCGGGGACCACCGGTGCGGGGCGAGCTTCAAACAGGCTGGGGCGGGGAACGGGCGCCGGAGGTGGTTGCACGACGCGGGGCGCTGGCGGGGCCGGCGGAGGCGCCGAGTAGATCCCGTCCCGCAGGTCCTCGTCGAATTCATCGTCGGGCAGGTCCTCATCGAGATCGTCCAAGTCGTCCGGGAAGCAAGCGTCCCGGGCCGCGAACTCGCCGGTCCTGGGGTGGCGATTGGGCGCGATCCGGGCCGATGTCGATCGGCGAGCGGTGCCTTGGCGCCTCCGCGATCCCGACTTGGCAGTGCCCGTCCTCCGGCGGCTCTTCCGGTACCGGTCGACTTCTTCCTCTGTGAACCGGCGGTGACCGCCCCGGGTCCGGACTGCGCGGATCTTGCCATCGCGCTCGAGCTTCCGGACCGTGTCCACCTCGAGGCCCAGCCGCTTGGCTGTCTGGCCGATCGTCAACTGTCTACCCATGCGGCACCTCTCTCTCCTATCGCCCGCCGCGGAGCCTGCGCTCCTCGGCGAGCGCCTTCCGAACCCGTTTGATCTCGCTCAGCGGAACGGCCGACGGCTGGCCGGCCACCTTGACATGCCGGATCTTCTTGGCTCTGACCCAGTTGTTGATGCTCATGACGCTTACGTTGAGCAGGTCCGCGGCCATTGCCTGCGAAACCAGCCCGTTGTGTGGGATCTTCCAGGCGAACCACTCGCGCTGGATCTGGCGACGGATCGTGACCCCCTGGAAGAGCCCGGGCGGGTCCCACCTGATGTCGGGCTTCGAGTCGGCGTATGACATGTTTGTATGAAAAAGTAAAGTTGATAAAAACATAAATACACCCCGAAGCGGATGCAAGCCCACATGCTGTAGCAGATTCAGGTCTCCTCGTGCCGGCGCTACAAAGAACCATTCGCCCGGCGGGCGCGTTGATGCGTTAACCTGACTGATCAGGCGATGTGCGGCCGCCACAGGAGCACCCACCCGCTACGCGACCCCTTGACCCTATACCTAAGTACATGGTTTATCGTATAGGGTAGGTGAGGAGGGTGAGCCATGACGATTGGCGAGGTCGCGACCCGGTCGCGGGTCAACATCCAGACCGTCCGGTACTACGAACGGCGAGGGCTGCTTCCGACCCCACGGCGGTCGACGGCCGGGTACCGGCAATACCCAGAGGATGTGGTACCCCGCATCCGCTTCATCAAGCGGGCGCAAGAGTTGGGGTTCACTCTGGAAGAGATCGCGGAACTGCTCGCGCTCCGGGTCCTGCAGGGCGAGGCCTGCCACGAGGTCAGCCACCGGGCGAGCGCCAAGGTAGCCCTGGTACGGCAGAAGTTGCGTGAGTTGGAAAACCTGAAGCGAGTGCTCGAGGGATTGGTCGAGGCCTGCGAACGTCGCGCGCCGACGGCCGAATGTCCTATCCTTGAAGCTCTTGAGGAGCCGCTGGAGCATGCGTAAGCCGATTCTAGCTGCAGTTGGCGGGGTGACGGCAGCACTTGCCTCTGCCTTGTGTTGCGCCGGGCCGCTCGTCGCGGTGCTGCTCGGTCTTTCGGGGGCCGGGCTGTCGGCGACCTTCGAGCCACTGCGACCTTACTTCCTCCTCGGCACCGCCCTCTCCCTCGGAGGTGGATTCCACTGGCTGAGGCGGGAGGAGCAGAACGCGTGCGTTCCCGGGAGACCCTGCGCTGAACCTCGAGTCCGCCGGCGCATGCACGTCTTGCTGTGGATCGCAACAGTCCTGGCAATGGTGTTCGGATCATTTCCCTGGTGGTCGAAGTACCTTTTTTCCTGAAGAGGCTTCCCATGCCCTTGCATCTCAAGCTGGCTACCGCGGCGGTTGTCGCGCTCGCAGGAGCCGGTGTCCTCTGTCCCATCTGCGGCGACGGCATTTCTGCCGCTGCGGCCCAGGCAGTATTGACCTCGGCGCAACCCGTCGACACGGCCACCGTGAAGCTCCATATCTCCGGCATGACCTGCGGGAGCTGCCCGGTGACGGCCAGAACCGCGCTCAGGAAGCTGGCGGGAGTGCTGGATGCGAAGGTAACGCTGAACGACAGTCTGGGTGTCGTCCGCTATGACCCACGAAAGGTGACTCCGGCACAGATCGTCGCGCACCTGACGAAGCTGACCGGCTATGGGGCCCGAATTCTCGAGGAACCGTCCAAGGCAGGCGCATGAGGACCCGCCACGGCGTCTACGAACTGCCCAGAGCGAATAGCCCTATGAGCGAAGAGCGCGAACTGACGATCGACGTGCGTGGCATGACCTGCAGCCATTGCGAGCTTGCCGTCACCAAGGCCTTGGAGTCGGTGCCCGGAGTAGTGGAGGTCCGGCAGGTGAGCCATGCCACCGGCCTGGCTCGCGTCCTTGCCGGTCCAGGCGCCACACCCGCGAGGATCGAGGCTGCAGTAGCGAGGGCAGGATACGGGGCGCGGGTCAAGGACGAATCGCCGGTCCACACTCCGGCCCTTGTGACGGGCGATCGTGCCGAGTTCGATCTGGTCATCGTCGGAGGTGGATCGGCTGCATTCGCGGCGGCCATCAAGGGGGCAGACCTGGGTGCCCGAGTGGCCATGGTCGAGGAAGGGGCCCTCGGTGGCACCTGCGTCAACGTGGGCTGTGTCCCCAGCAAGACCCTGATCCGCGCCGCCGAGGCGCGACATCGCCAAGCGCACCATGGCTTCGACGGAATTCCGGTCACCGACGGCCTGCCGGACTGGAGCCTGGTGCGCGGACAGAAGGATGCCCTGGTGAGCCGGCTGCGCGAGGGCAAGTACTGGGACGTACTACGATCGTATAAGGGCATTACCCTCTTCGAGCAACGGGCCAGCCTTATTGGCCCGCGCGACGTGCGATTGGCGAACGGCAGGGTCGTAACCGCCGGGAGAATCCTGGTGGCGACCGGGGCGGGCCCGGAAGCGCCGATCATTCCCGGTCTCGCGGAAGCGGGGTTCCTGGACAACGTGAGTGCGATGGCGTTGCAGCGGCTCCCGGCCTCGCTCCTTGTCATCGGGGCGGGGTTCGTTGCCGTGGAGCTGGGCCAGATGTTTGCGCGACTCGGCGTTCGCGTGACCATCCTGGCTCGCCAAAACCGGGTGCTCACCAGAGAGGATCCCGAGATCGGTGCTGCCCTCGCGGATTATCTACGGGCCGAGGGCATCAATGTCCAGACTGAGACCGTAGTTGGGCAGGTGGATCGTCCCGGTCCGTACCGTGTGCACATTTCCAGCAGAGGGCGAGCTGAGATACTCGAGGCTGACCAGTTGCTGGTTGCCACAGGACGTCGCCCTAGAACTGCAGGCTTCGGCCTGGACACGATCGGGGTGGCCCTAGGCAAGAAAGGCGAGATCCTGACCGATAAGCATCTCGAAACAAGTGTGCCGGGGATCTACGCCGCGGGTGATGTTATCGGTGACCCGATGTTCGTTTACGTAGCCGCCTACACCGGCGCGCTCGCTGCGGAAAATGCGCTGTCGGGGAATACCCGGCGATTGGACTTGACCGCGGTACCAAGCGTGACTTTCTCCGATCCCGCCGTGGCCTCGGTAGGGCATACTGAAGCAACCGCGCGGGCTCGGGGTTTGGAGCCGCTGGTCTCCCGGCTTCCGATGGAGCACGTGGCCCGCTCGCTCGCAGCGCACGACACCCGCGGGTTCGTGAAGCTCGTCGCGGATGCGTCCACTCGGAGGATCGTCGGTGCCCACATCCTCGCGGCCGAGGCCGGGGAGATGATTACGGAGCCGGCTCTGGCGGTCAAGTTCGGGCTGACGATCGAGGACATCACCTCGACGTTCCATCCCTACCTTACGCTGTCGGAGGCAGTGAAGCTGGCCGCGCAGGCCTTCGACAGGGACGTGGCGAAGCTGAGCTGCTGTGCCGCGTAAGATCTTGCACCCTAACAGATGCGGCTCGGGCCAAATCCACCCGAGACTCACGGTCTCCGTGAGGGGTCAGAGTTGCGCCACACCTGGGTAAGACCTTGATCCGGTCCGTCGACCTAAGGCACTGGAACCATTCGACCTAAGCGCGCGTTATGATCCATCGGGTAGTAGATGTCCGGTATCCGTTGTTCTCTGTTGGCTGGTCGTGGCGAATCCTTGACCACAGCCAGCCGTCCAGGTAGGATCTCGCAATGCGTCGGCTGCTGGGTACCCTCCTCTTGCTCCTCCAGTTCGGCCCCCTCGCGGGCGCCGGGCTGTGCCTGCACGCCGCCGCACAGCCCAAGGCCGAGTGTGCGATGCCGATGCAGGGGATGACCCATGAGACCGGCAAGCCGCACTCCACTCCGGCGCAGGACTGCGCCCAGATGGTCGTTTGCGCACCGGCCGCGCCAATGGTGCCGGTGACGGTCGAGCTGTTTGCGGTCACGCAGCCGATTTCTACCGTTTACTCTACTCCCGCCTCACTCCTCCCGGGCGATCCGATCGCCCCACCCCAGCCCCCTCCCATCGCCTGAAGTCGAGTTCCAGCCACACATAGGCCCGGCGCGCGTGCGCCCGGGTCCGGCTTGATCATGCGGACCGTTTGTCCACTGGCCACTCACGACTTCAAGATTGGGAGCTCCTGTCCGATGTGTACCCGAATTCTTACTCTCACGGCGCTGATCATAGCGCTGGGAAGTTCTGCCATTGCCGCGCAGACCCCGCCGGCCCACCTCAAGAACCCCCCTGCCGCGACCGTGATTGGTCGCATCCTCGCTGGCCGCGACCAGCTCGCGCTGAGCGCGGACCAGGTAGCGCGTCTCACTGTACTGGAGAACCAGCTAAAGCACGATCGCGGTCGCACCGTAGTCACCGGGCTCGACCGGGTACCAGGGAAATCGGTTCCACGAATCGACCGAGTCACGACGACCGCCACTGAAGCGTTCCGGCAGGCCTCCGCGCTCCTCAGCTCTGAGCAGCAAGCCAAGGCCTCCCGGTTACTCGACGCCCACAGCAGGTAAACCGATCACCGGATCGAGCGCGACGGGACCAACAGTTGAACTGACTGTTGTTCCCTAGCCCGACTGCTGAGGAACGATGACCTACCTTTCCACGCTTGTAGGACTCCTGCTAGGCGTAGCCTTGGCAGGGCCCGCAGAGTTGAATGGGCAATCGTCCGTAGATGCCGACTCCATGCTGCGGCGGCTTACTGCGGAGGCTCAGGCCGCCGCGCCTGCCGTGTTGCGAAGCGATGCGGTTGCGCGGGCTGCATCTACTCGGGTCCGGCCGGCGGGAGCCCTCCCTGACCCCATGCTTACCCTCGGGGTCATGGATCTCACCCTGCCCCGGTTCGGCTTTCGTGAGAGCGACTTCACCGAAGTCGACGTCGAGGTGTCCCAGCAATTCCCTTGGCCGGGCACACTCAGCTCGCAGACCCGCGCGGCCCGAGCGATGGCGAGAGGGGCCGAGGCGGAGACCTCTGCTCTTCGCCGCGAGATCGCGGTGCGGGTCGCCATGTTGTACTACCGGCTGCGGTACGTCATCACGGCGAAGCAGACGCTTGCCCAACAGCGAACTCTTGTGGAAAGCACGGTCGAGATCTCTACCGCGCGTTACGGGACGGGTAGCGTGCCCCAGAGCGATCCGCTCCAGGCCCGAGTCGCGCTGGCGCGGCTGGTGACCGAGCAAGCCTCGTTGCAGGCGGAGGAGTCCAGCCTCCAGGCCGACCTTCGCGCGGCACGAGGCATCCGGGGACCGGAACAGCTCTCGGTCGCTCCGATTGATGTGGACAGCGTCGCGGCGATTCTGGAGGATGCCGAGGCGGGACACGCACTTCACCTGGCTCAGGCCGACCCGCTGGCCACCCATCCTCGACTGGAGGCGCGTCAAGCTGCGATCGAGGCGGCTGAGGCAACGGTTCGCGCCGAGGCCCTGAGCGCGCGCCCCGATTTCGAATTGTCTACTCGATACGGTGCTCGCCCGCTCGGCGCAGATTTCTTCTCGGCGTTCGTGGGCATCCGCATTCCACTCTGGGCCGGACGCAAACAGCGCCTGCTCACCCAGGCTGCGCGGATCGACGCGGAGGCCTCGCAGCGCGGGCTCGATGAGGAGCACGCCGCACTTACCGCAGAGTTGGAGCGAACCCTCGCGGATGCACGGGCAGGCGCGGTCAGGCTGCGCCTCCTGGCAAGCAGCGTGCTGCCGCTCACGAGAGAGGGCGTGGGAGCTGCCCTTCGTGGGTATCGCACGGGTCAGAATGACTTCCTGAGCGTGTTCGCTGCGCTGGACACACACTACCACGCGGAACTCGAAGCGACCGAGGTAGCCGCCGAGCACCTCACCCATCTCGTCATGCTTGAGCAGCTGCTTGAGCCGGAGAAAGCCCCATGATCCCGCATACTCAGACGGGCGTGCCGCAGCCAGTCCTGGCGACTGCGCTATTGATCGTCATACTGACGGGATGCGGTAAGACGGTGCCCCCGCAACGTGAGGCGCCTGGGATGTCCGGCGTGGCGCAAGCGGCGGACAGCCAACAAGGGATGGCGGGCATGCCTGGCATGGCCGGGATGAACATGTCGGGAGACTCCGGCGTTGCGTTGGATCGCGCGGCTGCCTCCCGACTCGGCATCAGCTTTGCCCGAGCCACCAACCGGTTGGTACGTCAGGGCATCCGACTGGCGGGGACGGTCGCCTATGCTGAGCCTCGGCGCACTTACGTCAACGCCCGCATCAGCGGCTGGATTGAACACCTTGATGCCGACTATGTCGGAAAGCCGGTGCGAGCGGGCGACGTGTTGCTCGCCATCTATTCGCCGGAGCTATTAAGCGCGCAGGAGGAGTATCTGGCGGCGCGTCGCCTGGGAGATGCGACCCTGCTCGCCGCTGCCAGACTCCGGCTCACACTCTGGAACATCCCCGAGGAGGAGATTGCCGAGCTGGAGCGGAGCGGGCGGTCTCGACGCACGCTGGAACTACGGGCACCAAGGAGCGGCGAGATCGCCGAGAAGATGGTGACCGACGGCCAGGCGATCCATGCCGGCGACAATCTATTTCTCATCGCCGATCGAAGTTCGATGTGGGTGGACGTGGCTGTGTTCGAGATGGACGCACCGATGGTGAGGATCGGGACACCAGTTACAGTGGCTGTCGGCGCGCTGCCCGGGCACCTGTATCCGGGGCGAGTGACGTTCATTCAGCCGAATGTAGACGAGAAGACCCGGACCCTTACCGCACGCGTCGAGGTGGCGAATCGCGACGGCCAGCTCCGACCCGGCATGTACGCGACGGTCCAACTTGCGTCGGCCGCGGCGGTGGCTCTTGCGGTCCCGCTGGAGGCCGTCCTGCCCACGGGCACCACGAATCTGGTCTTTGTGAATCGCGGTGACGGCACGTTCATGCCACGAGAGGTGATCGTTGGTGCCCGGGGGGATTCGCTGGTGGAGATCCGGCAGGGACTCAAGCCCGGGGATGAAGTGGTCGCGTCGGCAACGTATCTGCTCGACTCCGAATCGAATCTCGCCGCCGCGATGCAGGGTCTGATGCTGCAGATGGGCATGGGGCTCAACATGGGCGGCATGAGCGGCTCCGGTGCCCCTGCTCCTGCGGCGACCCCAGGGCAGGTGGACATGAAGGGGATGAAGATGGACTCGGGTAAGGACGGCAAGCCATGATCGCCAAGCTGATTGCATGGTCGCTCTCCCGGCGTGGGTTGATCGCCCTGGCTGCGCTTGGCCTGCTTGTGGCCGGCGGGCTCTACGTGCGATCCATGCCGGTTGACGCGATTCCCGATCTCTCCGATGTGCAAGTGATCGTGTATACCGACTATCCAGGGCAGGCACCGCAGGTGGTCGAGAACCAGGTGACCTACCCGCTGGTGACCGCCCTGTTGGGTGTGCCGAAAGTGAAGGTGGTCCGTGGCCAGTCGATGTTCAGCACCGCCTTTGTCTATGTGATCTTCCAGGAGGGCACCGATCTCTACTGGGCCCGCTCCCGCGTCTTGGAGCGGCTCAGCGCGGTCCAGTCGCGGTTGCCGGCCGGGGCGAAGACTGAACTGGGGCCCGATGCAACGGGCGTCGGCTGGGTCTACCAGTACGCCGTGGAGGGGGCGGGCTACTCGCCGGCTCAGCTCCGTTCGATCCAGGACTTCCAGCTCCGCTATGCGTTGCAGGGCGTCCCGGGCGTCGCCGAAGTGGCGAGTGTTGGAGGATTCGTGCGACAGTACCAGGTGCTGCTCGATCCGACTCGGCTCCAGTCGTACGGCGTCACAGCGCAGCAGATCACGGAGGCCGTGCGGAATGCCAACCAGGACGTCGGTGCCCGAACGGTCGAGGTCGCTGGCAGCGACTATGCGATCCGCGGGCTCGGCTACTTCCGTGGCGTCGAGGACATCGCGAACGTCGGCGTGAGTGTCGGCACCGGGGGCCGGCCGGTGCGGGTGGGTGATGTGGCGGACGTGACGCTGGGCTCGGATCTCCGTGTCGGTATCGCCGAACGCAACGGAAAGGGGGAGGCTGTCGGCGGCGTCGTGGTGATGAGGATCGGCGCGAATGCCCTGGATGTGGTCTCACGAGTCAAGGCGAAGATCGATGAATTGGAACCCTCCTTGCCGTCCGGAGTGCACGTCGTCAGCACCTACGATCGCACCGAGCTCATCCATCGTTCCATCGCGACGCTGCTCCGGACATTGCTTGAGGAGTCGGCGATTGTCGCCCTGGTCTGCGCCGTGTTCCTGTTGCACGCCCGGAGCGCCCTGGTCGCAATCGTTACCCTGCCGCTGGGCATCCTGGCAGCCCTCACGCTAATTCGGTGGATGGGGATCAACGCAAACATTATGTCCCTGGGTGGCATCGCCATCGCTATCGGCGCGATGATCGATGCGGCCATCGTGATGATCGAGAACCTACACAAGCACATCGAGCATGAGCCAGACCGGCCACACTGGGAGCGGGTGCTGGCCGCCTCCAGGGAAGTGGGGCCGGCCCTTTTCATGTCCCTGCTCATCATCACCCTCTCCTTCCTACCGGTCTTCACCTTGGAAGATCAGGAGGGGCGGCTATTCCGGCCGCTGGCGCTCACGAAGACGTTCGCCATGGGTGCCGCGGCCCTGCTCTCGGTGACCCTTGTGCCGGTGCTTATGGGCTTCTTTGTGAAGGGGCGCATCCGGCCGGAGAATGCGAACCCGCTCAACCGATGGGCCGCGGCAGTGTACCGACCGCTCCTTCGGTGGGCGCTTCGGTGGCGCTTGCTCGTGCTGGGTGCGGCCACTGCGCTGCTCGCGGTCACCGTGCTGCCCCTCAGTCAACTCGGGAGCGAGTTCATGCCGCCCCTCCGGGAGGGTAGCCTGATGTACATGCCGAACACCCTGCCCAGCGTGTCGCTCACTCAGCAGCGAAGACTGCTGCAGGTGCAAGACAGTATCCTGATGAGCTTCCCGGAGGTGGAGTCGGTGTGGGGCAAGGCGGGGCGGGCGAATACGGCGACCGACTGGGCCCCGATCTCGATGGTGGAAACCACGGTCAACCTCAAGCCTGAGGAGGAGTGGCGGGCTGGCATGAGCCAGGACCGCCTGATTGCCGCGATGGACCAACGGCTTAGGATAACGGGCGCGGTGAATAGCTGGACCATGCCGATTAAGAACCGGACGGATATGCTCTCCACCGGCATTCGGACGACGCTCGGGGTCAAGATCTTCGGGCCGGACCTGGAGGTCATTCAGCGGATCGGACACGACATTGAGGGTGCCCTCTCCTCACTTCGCGGCACCGCCAGTATCTACGCCGAGCGCTCATTTGGCGGCCGGTATCTGGATATCCGGCCGGACGCGGAGGCACTAGCCCGGTACGGGCTCACGACGGCGGACGTGCAGGAGGAACTGGGGATGGCGCTCGGCGGTGACCTGGTGACCACGACCGTACAGGGGAGGGAGCGCTACCCGGTTCAGGTCCGCTATGCCCGAGATTTCCGGGACAGCCCGGAGGCCATCGGCCGCCTGCTGGTCAGCGGGAAAGAAGGGATGCAGGTGCCACTCGCCCAGGTTGCGAGCATCCGGTTCGCGCCCGGGGCACCAATGATCCGGAGTGAGAACGGCCAGCTCAACGACCTGGTCTCGATCGATGTCCGGGGCCGCGACGTCGGCGGGTACGTCGCCGAGGCGAAACAGGTCGTGGGCCGGGAGGTGAGAATTCCACCGGGTTACCGCCTCGAATGGAGCGGCCAGTACGAGGCGCTGGAGCGGGTGAAGGCGCGATTGCAAGTGGTGGTTCCGCTCACCGTGGCCGTCATCATGCTGCTCCTGTACCTCACCTTCGGCACCGTAGCAGAGACGGCGATCGTAATGCTGAGCCTCCCGTTCGCGCTGATCGGCGGCGTGTGGGCGATGTGGCTGTTCGACTTCAACCTGTCGGTCGCGGTCGCCGTGGGATTCATCGCGCTCGCCGGGGTGGCTGCCGAGACAGGCGTGGTAATGGTGCTCTACCTGGATCATGCGTGGGAGGAGATTGCTGGCGCGGGTCGAACGCCCACGCTGGGAGAGTTGACGCAGGCAATCGAAGCCGGTGCCGTGAACCGACTGCGTCCGAAACTCATGACCGTCGCCGCGATCATGCTCGGTCTGCTGCCCGCGCTCTGGTCGCATGGGACGGGGGCCGAGGTCATGCAGCGGATCGCTGCTCCCATGGTAGGAGGGATGGTCACCTCGACAGTTCTGACGCTCCTGGTGATTCCGGTACTGTACTTCATCTGGCGGCGTCGAGGATTGACCGAGTGGCAGGCGCGTTAGCTCGTGGCAATGTCAAGGATAGCGAAGGGATGGAAACCACTTGCGGAGGGGAGAGCTGAACGATGCGTGTGACTCACGTGGCTCTGGCGATTGTGATTGTCACCCTGGGAGCGTGCGGCAAGAAGCAGGAGGCGGTACAGCCGCCCGCGGCCGACACTGCCGGCAAGGGGGGCGGAATGCAGATGGCAATGCAGGGGATGCAGATGATGGCTCTGATGCGGGCCCACCTGGACTCGCTGGGGGCCATGCAGCCGGCTCAGATCGCAGCGGCGATGGCCGCCCACCAGGACCTCGCCTCCCGCATGATGGACGCGATGGGGGCGGACATGCGGGGGATGAACATGAAGCCCGATTCGGCTTGGGCAACATTGAGCGACTCGCTGCGGCAGGACCTGGCGGAGCTGCCAGGGCTCTCGGGCGCCGCCCTCAAGAACAGAATGCAGGCGCACATCGGTCGGATGCAGCGGATGCTTACCATGCATGAGGGGATGATGAGGATGTAGGTGCGCGTAAATTGCCAGGCGCAGGCGGTAGCAGGTACTAGATCTATCCACCGGATGCGTGCCGATGCGCGGCTTGGAGGCCAGTGATTATCGATGATGGCTGGAGCTTTGTGCTAAGGGCGCTGACCTCCAGGCGCCCGCGACTCGCGCCCGACGCTCAACAAGTGTGAGGAAGCAACCAAGGCCGCTTTGAGGAAGAGTTCTTCGGGAATGGTTTCGAAGGTAGTTCCCTCTACCTCGACCGTCCGGCACTCCGATGTCCCGCAGACGGAGCAGCCGCGACTGCTTCCCACACTTGCGCCAAGCCAGTCCTCCATTGGTCGCCCCGCGATCCAAATACGATTCGACTCTGAGGGGCTGGCCTTGAACGTCCTCTCATCTATCTCTTTGATCTTGAGCGTCGGCTTAATGCCCAAGGGTCGGAGCGAGAGTGTGAGGGTGGCGATGGCGCGCTGGATCTCCTGATATGTAGCGCTGCAACGATCACAAGTCTTGCCCTCGGGACTCACGAGTCGCTGCCAAAGGATCGGTAGCGGTTTCATAGGCATGATCTCCCTTGCTGGCGGTTAGCGGCACGGCAGGAGCTGAGGGGTCGTGGCGCGGCAGCGCCAGGCGTGCCGACCGCCCATCCGCGGGATGGCCGGTCTGCGCAGGTCAGGGGGCATACACAGAAGCATCTAGGCGCCGGTACAGGAACGAAATGAAGCTGAGTACGTCTAAGCAGTCCTCGGCGCTGATCGGCCAATCTACGGCCGGCTCATGGGATGTGGGATTCCTGATTGCCGCCATCAGCCCAGCCGATAGGAATTTCACTCCATCCTGAACATTCCGATCCGTTTCGGACCGGCAGGGCGTGATCTTGAGGGATCCTTTGTCGCAACCCCACACCTCCAGCATGAGGGCTTGTCCATCCTTAGATGTGTTGGCTTTGGTCTTTACGTCTTTGTTGTAAGCCTTGGCGGCCTCAAACACGGCGTGGAAGTAATTGCGCTGGAGATACAAGTGCCTAGCGTGAAGTTGTACCTGGGGGTGGAAGTGACGGCCGGCAAACAGCATCCGGCTCTCTCTGGTTGCCTCGGAGTCGGAGAGCCCACCTTCCACAAGGATCGCCTCTATGGCGGGCTTATGGGCCTCCGGTGACACGGCGAGACAGAACTTTGCGACGAGGGACTCCCGCTCGGTAGGCTCCATGCGTTGCTTGGCTAGGCTCATTAGCCAGTCGTAGATGAGCTGAGCGCGAACAGAAGTAATCGAGTCGTTGGGGAATCTCTCCTTCTCGAACCGGAACATTGCCGAAGCAATGCGCCCGATCTCGTTGACTGTGGCGTCATACTTGAGCTCGTCGCCCACCTTCAGGGCCACAAGACGAATGTTCACTTAGCCTCTCAAGGTCGATACGCACCCTAACGATCAGGGCTTCACCGCGGCAGCAGCCGATGCAGACTCGGCGCAATGTACCAGACGGCAGGCCGCGCCGGCAGCCACGACCCGCAATTAGACTGTACTGGTTTCCAGCGACACTACTATTGGTGATAGGTCGTCCCGATGCCGGCCTGCGCAATGAAATGGCTTCCTATGCCACGTCCTGGCATCACGAAGTTGAGGCTATCATTGCCTCCTCGATTGTGTGGGAACGTAAGCAAAAGGCGCTCAGTGGAACGTGAAAGGGCAACAAAGAATAGGCGCATCTTCTCCGCCAGCTCATTGCCAGCGACTTCACCCGGCAAGCACGCTTCCTCGAGTCCTGGAATCACAACGGTGCGCTTGGTGAGCCCCTTGGAGCCGTGCATCGTGAGGAACAGCACGGCGCGAGGGTCGTCTGGTGGCGGTGCGGTGTCTGGGAGGAGTGTGTCGCAAATGACGTCGATCAAGTCGCCTGAGTCGGCTTCGTCCGCGTCAATGAGCACATCTAGTTGGGCTAGTGCGTTCTGGCTTGAGACTCCTAGCGCTGACCACAGGAATTGCGCGACCTGAGGTAGGTCACGTGCTGTGAGCGACGCGCAGAGGCCAGTGAAAGAGCGAGCGGAGGTGAGGGCAGTCTTGGTGAGAGACTGATCCTGTATGAGGGATTCACAGGCCTTGGACGGTGAGATGTCTCGTTCCATGATGCGCTCGACAATCATCTTGCGATGCCGGGGCTTCACGTCACCATACTGACACAGGAGGAGACGCTCCAGGAAGCGCTGGCCAGGCTTGCGCAGCAATTGGAGCATAACGGCAAGAAGCGCGCGATGTGGAGTCGCCTCGGGCTTGCGTCGTTTGCAGGGCACGGCTGGGGATAGCATGTCGAAATACGCATTCAACACTCGCTTGCTTGGGAACAGGCAAACGATCCCGTCCTTCGGCGTTGGTGCGCTAGGCAGTTCCGCGATTCGAGCTAGCAGGTAGCCCGTGAGAAACGCTACTTCGGCCTTGCTGCTCTTAAACCGATACGAGAGGACCTCACCCCCAGCTTTCGATGCAACCATTGGCCTCGGCGTACCGCTCATAGCGGCTTGGAACGTGTTTGTCGGAGCCACAATGGCCTCGGGGCACCGATAGCACCTCGAGAGTGAGATGCGATCGAATTGCGGATTGGCGTAAAGGGCTCGAAGTCCGTCTGGGGATGCTCCTCGCCCTCCGTAGAGACTCTGGTCGTCGTCCCCGACCACTACCATCGACTCCGCGTGCCCTGCAAGGAACTCGATCACTGCCTGTTCGGCGCGATTGAAGTCCTGGTACTCGTCGACAAAGTAGTGGCGGATCTTGGTTATCCACTCGGGGAGCTTTCCAATTGTAGTCAATAGCGAGTGAGCGGTCGGTATGGTTTGATCCCAATCAACAAGCCGATAGCAACGCAACAGCGTGAGGCCGGTTGCGAAAATCGAAGATGCCGGTTCTGGCAAGGTCGCGGGGTCAACACCGTCCCGCCACGCCGCCTTGATGGTGTTGAAGTTGTGGCGCAGCTGCGGAACCGTCCTGCAGTCATCACGGTTGACGAGCCGAAGGAGGTCCTCTAGAAACGCCTCGCCCGCGTCATCAGCCTCAGTGACGTTACCGAAAGACAGGTCGCCATCATAGCCAATGCGAAAGCCCTGGTTGCGGAGTACGCGACAAGCGAAGCTATGCAGCGTCGTGATGCGTGGCGTACTCGCGAATGCTCCATCACCAAACCGCTGAAGGTAGTCATCTACGAATGCGTTGCTGATTTCCTTGATGAACGTAAGGTAGCAAATGGTGTCGGGCGTGGCGGAGCGCGCAGTGAGGGCAGCAGTTCGCGCAAGGAGCGAGTAGGTCTTACCTGTGCCGGGGCCCGCTAGGCACACGAGCAGCCCACGCTCGTGAAGCTCGAAAGCTTTCGTCCGACTATCTATGTCATAGCGGTGATCGAGATCGGCCATGACGCTCCTCGGGGTAGCCTAACGACCGCGCATCACCTGGAGGGCGCGGCAAAGTGCGGTGAACCTACGCGACCCCGACGGGTTGTGCGAGCCTGAGCTAATCCCTCGGCCGCGCCCTGGCTGATGCAGTCGCGGGTTAGGCAGCGTGTTCACGGTACGGTACCGGCGGCTAGGTGGCGAAGCGCCTCAGGGATGGTGACAAGTTCCGAGAGCTCATCCATCCATCCAAATGGGGTGACCCCGGTCCCTTCGAAGTTGCGAACCCACACAGTCCGGGAGAGCGCCCAGTCCGGTGTAGTGATCGTGCACGTTACTCCGTGGCGGCGCACGGAGGTCCACCATCTCTCAAAGGTATCCACGTCGCAATCGTCTTCCATCGGATCGCAGTGCTCTGGACGAGGGGGGTCCTGATCGTAAGAATGCCCGATGGTGGCCATGGGTGAGGCTTCGCGCAACGCTTCGGAGAGCTCGATGGAGCGCCTGAATACAGGGTTCCAGTCGTAGTCGGAATCCAGCTCGGCGGCGATGACCATGTCCTGGATATGCTCGTGCCGCTCATCGGGTGAGCGGTGAGCCAAAGTGTCGGCTTCCTCCTCCACAAGCTCTGCAATTCGCTTCTGGGAGGCGACGCGGGCGAGAAAGCTGCCAACGATGCCGTGAGTGATAGTCAAATGGGTTGCTTCTTCGAGGATGGCCTTCTCGTCGTAGGACATGACGACGAAGGGGAACCCAGCTGCTTCGGCGACCTTGAGCTTTAGGCCCAGTTTCCACGCCCTGCCACGATCGGAGGGTAGAGGAACTCCCGGTCGGTACTGGCCTCGAGTACTAATCCCGTGTGCGATGCCGTCGAACTCAATGCCGAGGAGTGGGGTGCCGTCCTGTTGCGCAAGAGCAAAGTCCACGCTCGACTTGTGGAGGAAGCTGAGTTCGGCTGCGGACAGCGCCCTGTCATCCAATTCGACGAGATTGGTGAAAGGAACTTGTGGGTACAGGCGGTACTTCGGTTCCCATGACCCGGAGATCGCCGCGAAGAGCTGTCTCTCGGATTCACTGTCCAGGATTGACGACCGTACTCTCATGGCGCCCTCAAGAGGCGAGTTACGTGCCTAACCCGTTGTTGACTTACGTTGCGGGCACGTCTTTCTGCCAACAACGTGCCGTCCCCGGCGTGAAATGCAGGAGAGCCCCCGAACCGGGACGGCGTTTGTCGCTAGCGCCAGGCGGCAAGACGGTTCCACCTTCAAGGTACGATAAAGTGCGGGCAGGGCAACGCGAGACGCGGGCACTGGGTTTGGGAGCGCCGGGAGGCGTGGCATCGTGACCCGGCAACCCTGGGTAGTGTCCGGGTGCGGTGCTTCGGTGAACTAAGGCATGGAGACCGCAAGCATCGGCATGGAGTCAGCGCACGCGCGGAACCTGTACCAGGTTGGCGACCCCACGAACGGAGAGCAGGGGATCTCGCGTGTTGTGAGTAGCGTTGTGAGTTTCTCGCAACAAAGGGCCCCGAAGGGCCCCTGAACCGCAACGCCGATGCCCAGAACAGCGCGTGGGTTCAACAACTTGTAGAAATCGCGTAACGTCAAGTGCAGCATGGGGTTCAGGGGGTCGCGGGTTCGAATCCCGCCGTCCCGATAGATCGTGGCCTCACAGCTTCGGCTGTGGGGCTTTTTGTTTGGGAGGGGTCGCGGGTATGACCTGCGACCGGAAGGAGTCCTTTAGGGCGGCCGCTCCGCGGCCTCGGTCCGCTCACCGGGCTTTGCCCGGTGCCGGCCCTGCGGGCCGGACGCGTCGAATCCCGTCCCTGAAGGGACTCCCTTCGGTCGCCGTCCCGATAGATAGGAAGGCCTCACCGCCAGTTGGCGGTGGGGCCTTTGTCATTGCGAGGGTCCCGGCGCGGAGCGCCGGGCCCGAAGCAATCTGTGGTGGGGCGGGGCGGGGGCCTGGTTTGTCATCCCGAGCCCTGAAAGTCTCCCTTCGGCCGCGCAGCGAGGGATCTCTTCGTTCTGAGGCGCCGGTCGCCCGTACCCGGTACTCGGAAGTCGGAACCTGGAACTCGACCCCAACTTCTTGAGACGCGTACTTCAGTCCTGATCTCGCTCCCAACTTTCCTGACCTCGGTTTCAACTTTCCTTACGACGCTTCCCAATCTTCTGACCTCGGCTCCCGACTTCCTGATCTCGCTTCCAACTTTCCTGACCTCGGTTTCAACATTCCTTACGGCGGTTCCCAATCTTCTGACCTCGGCTCCCAACTTCCTGATCTCGCTTCCAACTTTTCTAACCTCGCTTCCAACTTTCCTGACCTCGGCTCCAAACTTCCTGATCTCGGTTCCAACTTTCCTTCCCTCGGTTCCAAATTCTCTGATCTCGCTTCCCAAAACATTTGAGTCGGTTCCGTCACTTCTTCCAGCGGGTTGAAGCCGCCTTTCGCTGTGGTTCCCGACGCCGCCATCGCGCTTCACCGGTCGGCGGCTGAAGCCGCCACTCGGCTGATGTCGCTGAAGCGACCGTTCGCCGCGCTGTCACCGGCGTAACTCGCGCCATATCCGGTTGACATCGGGCTTCCTGGGATTTCCGGGGCGCTGCACGATCTTGACCAGGCACCTCCGCGAGTTTCCAGCGTACTTCCGCCGATTTCCCGTTGAGTACCGCCGATTTCCGGAAGACTTCCGACGATTTCCGGCGGGCATCCGCCGATTTCCCGCCGGTCTCCGCCGACTTCCGGAGGACTTCCGCGTGTTGACGGCGGAGTTCCGCTGATTTCCGGACGACTTCCGCCGATTTCCGATGGCCTTCCGCAGGTTGACGGCGGAGTTCCGCTGATTTCCCGACGACGTCCGCTGATTTCCGACGGCCTTCCGCAAGTTGACGGCGGAGTTCCGCTGATTTCCCGCCGGCATCCGCCGACTTCCGGCGGGCTTCCGCTGATTCACCACGCGATTGAACCAGCTTCCGGCGCCCTTCCTTGGATTTCCGGCGGACCTCCGCTGATTTCCGCCGGACTTCCGCGCATTTCCGGCGCGATGCACCGGCCTCGAGCTCAGTCGGGGCGCCTTTCCGGGCGGGCCTCTCATCTGTTCGGGCGCGGACGCGCCTGCTGCCGGGGGTATTCGCAAGATCGCGGCCGGACTGCAGAAGAATTCAGTCGGGCTGCACAGTCATGCGGCCGGGCTCTCAGCCTCTGTGGCCAGACACTCCGGCATTGCGGCCGAGCTGCTTTCCGCGAAACATCCTGACCCTATTGCGCCCCTCCCGCGATTTCCTATAGTGGGAGCCGCGCGGCACGCACAATCGTCAGGCAGTCAGCCGCGCGGTGGTCATCTGCGTCAGCCTGGAGTCAGATGGATTCCAACCTCTTGCAACTCAAGACCTTCGGCGGTCTCTCGCTGACTGGGAGGCCTCTGACCCTCAGAGGCGCCGCCCAGCAGCGGAAGCCGCTCGCGCTCCTCGCGCTCCTCGCCGTGGCCGGGGATCGTGGGCTGACGCGAGAGAAGATCGCCGGACTGCTCTGGTCGGAGAGCGATGAGGAGCGGGCGCGCGGCAACCTCAAGCAGGCCCTCTATGCACTCCGGAAGGACTCCGGGCAGCCCGGACTGATCCTGGGAACCAGTACGCTCCGCCTGAATCCTGCGGTGATCACCGTCGATCTGGCGGAATTCGAAGTGTACAGCACTGCCGGTCGACTCGCGGAGGCTGAAGCCCGATACGCCGGTCCCTTCCTGGATGGCATCTTCATCGAAGAAGCGGAGGAGTTCGAACGGTGGAGCGAGGGCGAACGCCAGCGGCTGGCAGTCATCCATCGGCGGAACCTGAGCCAACTGGCCCAGCAGGCAGAAAACGAGAGCGACTATAACAGTGCCGCAACATGGCTCGGCTCACTCTCCCGCGAACAACCGCTTGATGCCGGAACGACCCTCCGCCTCATGGCTGCGCTCGAGCGCTCCGGTGACCTGGTCGGCGCGATCACTGCCGGCGAGACGCTCCAGGGCCGGATCCGCGAGGAACTCGGTGATGAGATGCCTGGCGAGATCGCTGCCACGCTCATCCGTCTCCGCGAACAATCATGTGATCCCACCGCGATGGCGAACCTCCTCGCTTTGCGCCCAACTCCAGCGGCAGAAGCATCGGTGGAGCCGCCTGACCTGCCCGCACCACGCAAGGCGAGGCCGGGTATCCTGGCAGGCGCGACAACGCTCGCTCTTGTGGCCGTGCTGGCCATCACCGCCGGAAAGCGGTGGGGGGCGGCGCCTTCGGGGATCGGGACTGCGCTGCAGTCGAGGGAAACGAGACCACTCGTTCTCGTCCAGCGCTTCGAACTCCGCGCTGGGCCCGACAGCCTCGCCTACCTCGGCAATATCCTCACCGATCGCCTCGCGCTCGGCCTCTCCGGAAGCGGCACCGCTCGGATTGCCACCGCGGACTCCGCCACGCCGATCCATGGAGTTCCTGCCGATCCGGACCTGACGATCTCGGGTTTCTACTACACCGTCAACGATTCCATCGTGATCGAGGCCGACGTGATCGGCCGGCGGCCGCTTCACCGTCTGATCACAGTGCCGACGACGCGGGGAGTGCTGCCGCAGGTGAATCAGGCCGCGACCATACTCGCCGACGCAGCGACCGCAGCAGTGGCTCAGCTCTTCGATTCAACCAAGGCGCAGTGGGGGATCTCGGCGGACCATCCGGTCACCCCAAGAGCCTATTCCTGGTTTCTGCTGACGACGGGTCCACGAAATCCCCTCGACGACTGCACGGAATACCGCGCCGACCTCGACTCCGCGCTCGCCGCCGATTCGACCTTTTCTCTCGCGCTCATCCGCGGCCTGAATTGCGCGGGCAGCGGGAATGGCTTCGACTTCCAGCCCGATTCCGCGGGCATCGACGACCTGCGTGCCAGGATCGTCGCCCGTCATGCCCGCCTCACCCCCTTCGAGGCGGATCTCGCCGACTATCTCAGCCTCGAACCCTACCACGACACCGAAGCCCGGTTGCGCATCGCCCGGCGAATGCGCGCGGAACTGCCGGCATCCCGGTATGCCGCATTGCTTCTCATTGATGCACTCACGGAGGCCAATCGTTTCGACGAGGCCATCGCGATCTGGAGAGAACGAGACAGCGCTGTCGCGGCAAGACGGAGACGGGACGAGAAAGTTCTGCCGAACCTCTCCTTGATTGACGCACTGCATCTTGCCGGGCGTTTCCATGAAGAGCTGGCCCTGATCCGGACCTTATCCCCAGATGCGCCGCCCGCGTGGCGATCGATGGTCGCATTCCAGGAGATTCGGGCCCTCGCGGCACTGCACGACACGGCTGGGCTCAGAGCGGCGATCCCGAGGGTGCTGTCACACCGCTCTTTCTCGGACGAGGGGATCTGGCCGAAGCACCAGTTTGCGGAAGAGCTTGCCACACACGGTTTCCAGCGCCTCGCGGACTCTCTCACACAGGGCCTGAGCGCGCAGTCATGCCTTCACCTCGGCGTAGCAGATGAGTCCAATACGCTGCGGAAGCTTGCCAACCACGACATTCCGGCCGCGAAAGGAGTTCCGGCACGTTTACGGCTCGCAGAACGGATCCAGCTGAACTCCGCGCGCAATCACCTTCGGTACGGCTGTCAGGACGACGCGACCAAGGACCTGGCCGTGTTCCGAACGCCGATCGTGGACTCCCTGGCATACCAGGGGGTGCATGGTGAGTTGCTGGCGCGGCAAGGCAATCGCGCCGGGGCCGAGGCGGTAGTGGCATGGCTGGTCGCGCACGATCCGGTGACTGTCCGATCCGCGATGATTCCACCCTGGTCGGCGGTCTACGCCCGTGCCCGCATCGCCGCGATTCTTGGGAACCGGGCCGAGGCGTTCACCCTCCTCTCGAATGCGATGCTCCGCGGGATGCCCTACCATCTAAAGGTTCACTCCGATCCGCTCTGGCGAGGATTCTCCGAGGATCCGGTCTTCAGGACGGCAGTGAATCGGTAGGCGGCCTCACCCTCTCCGAGTCTCTCCATTCGGAGTGGCCAGCCTGTCAGGGGAGTGGTACCAGGACCGGAACCCTCTGACCCTGGAAAAGATGAAGCCCGTCACCCCGAACTAGGCTCGACCACGCGAGCACACCGCATGGAGCCGACGTTCATTCAGGGTGCGGGCAAATCATCATTCACAATTAGGGCAGCAGACATCACGGAGACTGCGGACCCCTACCTCCCCCTCTCCCACCTCGCCGCATGCTCGTCCACGCCCGCCCACACGCGGCCGATGATCTGCCCCCGGTCGTTGATCTCTTCCGCGGCGCTGCAGACATCCTCAGCCGAACAGCCGTTGTTCGGCAGTTCAATCGTGCCCCCGCGCCGGGTCCAGAGGAAGGCGTGTGATCCTGCGTTCGCCCCGGCGCTCCCCCCGCCCACGACTTCCCCGCGGTTGTTGAGACCCAGGGCCATCATCGCCGTCCAGCCCTCCGGCGTCGGAATCTCCCTCGCCTCTGCCCCATGCCGCTTGAGTCGCCAGATCACCGCGCGGGAGATGCCATCGGGAGTGTCGGCGTAGCCGACGACCTCACCGCGGTCGTTGATATCCGTGGCGCCGGCGCTGCCGCCCTGGGGCAGGGTGCCGAGATCGGTGACATGGATTGAACCGCGCCGAACGGTCCACAACACCGCCCGACTCTCGCCGGTGCTGGAGAAGCTGACCCCCACGATCTGGCCCCGCTCGTTGATCCCCGCCGCGGAACTGCTCACATCCCCCGGCAGCGCACCCAGGTCACGGATCGCATAGCCCGACCGTCTCGGAGTCCAGAGCGCGGCGTGCGATGAGACGTCACCAAAGTCGCTGACCCCGACAATCAGGCCCGCGTCGTTGATCGCGAAGGCCTGACTGTTGGTGCCGCCGAGGTTCACGGCCTTCACCGCATTGCCATCGACGCGCCAGAGGGCGGCGCGCATTTCCCCCGTCTGGGTGCTCCCGCTCACTCCGACGATCTGACCGCGGCTGTTGATGCCCCACGCCTGACTGTAGTCATGCCCCTCGAGGGTGCCGAGAGCCACCGGCCCTCCCGCGGCAAGCCACGTCGTGGCGACGGCAAAACCAGAAGGACTGATCCCCACACCGGCGGCCTGGCCTCGGTTGTTGATCGCAGTTGCCTGACTGTACGTCGTGCCGGGAAAGGCACCGAGATCCGTCGGAGCGCCGACACTGACAATCGCTGGTGCATCGTCGACGATCGGCGTCGTGGGCGCGTTCGTGACGTCGCTGCACCCGACGGCCAGAAATGAAGCAATGGAGAGGACAAACGCGCGATGCATACAGGACTCCGCGAAGGAGTGTGAAGTACGGCGGCCGCCATCCCTATCAATACATTCACCACATCTACCCGAAGTCTTACACCCGCCCACCATACTGTGCAGCGAAAGCCGGAATCAGCAGCAGATGTCTCGATGAACAGAATGGCGATCCCGGCTCATGTAGCGCAATGATATGATGCCTGGTGTTCATGAACTCCCATTCTCGTCACTCAGCTCTCGCGAGCCCGTCCCCGAACCCGTCCCGGCAGGCCTGCCTATAGCGGCTTACCCCGACTGATCCGCACGGGCGCTTGCCGGATGAAGCGCCATGCCAGTCTCCGCCGATCGTAAGGCGAATCGCTCACTCCGCTCCCTGCTCCTCGTGGGCACGAGCCTCGCCGCATGCTTCCTCGATAACTCCACCGGCCCACGCCAAGCCATCCGCGTCGATCAGGTCGTGGTCACAGCCACG
>JBGASX010000045.1:0-41630 GCA_044229445.1 Gemmatimonadales bacterium
CCGGGAGTGAGTGCGCTCATCGGCCGCCCTTCGCCAGCGCGCGCCGGCTGCGATTGAGGATGGTGACCATGGCGAGCAGCGCCACGAGGGTGAAGAGCACCGCGGACCAGAGCCCGGGCGCGAGCCCGAGCCCGAGCAGCAGCGCCACCAGCCCGAACACGAAGGCGCGGTCGCTCTTGCCCATCGGGCCATCGTAGCGCCGCTCGGCGCCGATCTGGATCGCGACGACGCCCGCCATCTCCCCGACGATCGCGAGCACCACGATCATCACGATGATCGGGGCGGGAAGCCCGGGCACGGCGGCGAAGGGCAGGTAGAGCGCCGCGTCGGCGAGCACGTCGCCGAGTTCGTTCAGCACCGCGCCGAGCCGCGACTTCTGGTTGTGCTCCCGCGCGAGCATGCCGTCGATGGCGTTGAGCGCCATCCGCGCGAAGAGCACCACCGGCACGGCGAAGAGGGCCCAGCGCGAGGTCGGGAAGCGGAGCAGCAGGGCGCCCGTCAGGCCGGAGAGCGCCGCCGCCGCGATCGTCACCTGGTTCGCGGTGACCTTCGCCGCCGCGAGGCGGACGACGATGGGGCGGAGCAGCGACTGGAATTTCGGTTTGAGATCGTAGATCGACGCCATGCGGTCAGGGCTCGCGGATCCGGCTGGAGAAGTCGGGGGCGTTGAGGGCGGCCACGGCGCGCGCGTTGATGCGAAAGCGGGCGCGGGTGTCGGCGAGGCTCGCCGTCGAGTCGATCAGGCCGAGGCCGTAGATCACCTCGTCGCTGTAGCCGGGCAGCACGATCCGCCAGCTCGAGGGAATCCTGCCCGGCACGATCGCGTTGACGTGATGCACCAGATTGAGGGTGCAGTTGTTGGTAATGGTGTTGTACCACTCCGGCGCGTCATGCAGCGCGTTGGCCCGCTCGAGCATGCCGACGAACATCTGCCGCACCGCCTCCGGCGTCGCCCGGATCGGATACAGGAAGACGTCGACGCCATCATAGACCGCTCGGCGGCCGATGAGGTCGTTCTCGGTCCCGACGATATAGATGAGCTCGAAGCGCCGGAAGAGCCCCTTGAACACGCCGTACGCCTCGCCCTCCTCGCGGCGCGCCTCTACCGAAATGGAGACATACTCCCCATCCGCGAAGCCGAAACTGACGAAGGCGTGGGCCGGACCCCGCCACCGCGTCGAGAAGGGCACCAGCACGTACCAGGCGGTGCGGATCTCGTCGAGGTTGTAGCGCCGCACGCCCCACTCGGGGCGAAAGCCGGTCGCGCTGGTCCACCCGAAATTCCGCACTCCCTGGACGACGACCCGGTTCCCCTCGAACTGGGCGAACGGCATCACCGACTGGTCGACGGCCCAGCGGCGGTCGTGCGAGGGTCGGAGGAATGCCCACATGAGGAAGGCGACCAGGAGTGGGAGAAGGACGACGGTGGCGAGGACCGTCCGCCGGTTCAGCGCCACAGGCGGCCGAAGTTGTAGACCCCGCCGGCATAGAGCCCGTTGGACTGCGGACCGCTGAGCTTGAGAATGCCACCGAAGTCGAGCGTCCACCATGGGTGCAGCGTGATGACCGGCCCACCGAGCAGCGCCACGGTGCCGTCGCTCCCGGCCGGCCCGGAGGTCTTCGGATAGCCGAAGACCTCCGCGGTCACACCGAGGCCGCCCCGCACCGGCGTGCCCGCGGCGACCGCCCAGATCCAGGCGTTCTTCGGTGCGCCGGTGCCGTCCCCGCTCCGCCGGGTGTAGCCGACGTTCACGTCCATGCTGACGCTGCCGAACTGGTGACTCGAGATCGCGAGCAGCGAGACGTCGGTCGTCCCGGTGCCGTGTGCGGCATCCCCCACCGGCAGCTTGATCGCCGGCAGCACCGCGAAGTCGCCGAGCAGCGGCATCCCCTCGGCGAGGCGGAACTTCACGCCGGCCGCGAGATCGCCGACGCCCAGGTTGTCCCCGGCCGGGCGGGTGAATCCGCCGAAGACCGAGAACTGCATCCGCGGTGCGATGCCGATCTTGATGACGGTCGGCGTCACGATCGACCAGGCGCCGGGGGCGTGGTCGAATTCCACTCCGGATTCCAGCTCGATCCACCCCGGTGCCACCGTGCCGGCGTGGGTGGCCACCGTGGGACGCTCCGGCTGCACCGCGTGGGGATCGGCCACCTGCGCCGCGAGCGGTGCCGCGGCGAGCAGGACGGGGAGGAGGCAGGGCAGCGCGCGACGGATCATGGGCTTCCCCCTTCGGTGGCGAGGCGCCGGAGTGTCAGGTCGAAGACCACGAGCGTGCCGCGGGATTTGTCAGGCACCCGGACCAGGTAGCGGTCGCCGGCCCGGACCACCGCGACGGGATAGGGCGGATGGAGCCCCGCCGCCCGCGTCGCCTCGAGACAGACCGGGTCCTCGGTGACGAGGTCCGCCGATTCCGGCGGCAGCGCCTCGAGCGAGAGCGCCCGGCGCCGCGCGGCGGTCGCCGAGTCGGTCCCGGTCAGCAGGAACTGCACTTCGCTCAGGAAGAAGCGGGCGGCGGAGTCGGTGGTGCAGCTCGCGAGGTGCGCGGGGGGCTCCTGGGCGGCGAGTGGCGTCGCCGCGAGCAGCCCAACGAGGATAGCGGGAAGCCGGGGTGTCATGCGCCGGTCAGGGCAGATGATCGTCGGCCCAGCGCTTGGCGTAGTATCCGCCGGCGGCGGTCCCGAGGATCCCGAGGAAGAAGGCCGTCATCACCCCGATCGGGGTGCCGGCCCACCACCCGAGGCTGCCCCCGATCGATGCTCCAATGAAGCCGACGACCTTGTTCATGGGGCTCCCGGGTGGGCGTTACCGGCCCGGCGCGGCTACCACTCGAGCAGACCGAGCTCGTCCAGGAACACCGCGACCGCGGTGAGGGAGGTCAGGGTAGGTTCGCGCTTGAAGTCGTTGGCTGCCTGACGGAGCGCCGCGGTGCCGGCGTTGCCGGTCCGCTCACGGTACTGGCGGTGGGTGTCGCCCAGTTCCCGAAAGACGGTGCGCAGCGACTGGGCCAGATGCGCCGCCTTTTCCTTCTCCAGATCCGCGGCGGCGGTGACCCGCTTGGCGCCCTTCGGACGGGTGGACTTGGCGCGGCGCTCGGAAGCGAGAACTGCGGCGGCGACTCGGCGGCCGACCCGGTCGGTCATGGAACCGCTCGGCTTCGTGGAGCGCAGTTCGCTGCTCTTGGGCGTCTTCTTGGGCATGCAGTCCAGTCTCGAAGGGTAGCGCAATATAAACCGGTGGCCCCTCCGAGGCCCGGTCCGACCTCACACAGGCCGCTCTGGCGCGCCGAGCTCGAGCGTCATGAAGATGTCGACCTGCGGATCACCGTATGGCGCCGGCGCCGTGAACGGGGTGTGCACGAAGCCGAGTCCCTCGTAGATCCGCACCGCCGGTCCGAGCTTCGAGGCGGACCAGAGCACGATCCGCCGCGCGCCCCGCTCCCGCGCGAAGTCGATGACCCGCTGCACCAGCCGCCGCCCGATCCCCTGGCCCTGTGCCTTGGGCGCCACCGCGAGCTTGACCAGTTCGAAGCAGTCCGCCCCCTCGGGCACCGCGGCGCAGGTCCCCACGATCTCGCCGCCGACCCGCGCGACGAAGATCTCGCCGCCCGGCGCGAGGATCTTCCCGCGCGGATTCTGGAGATACTCCTCGTCGAGCGGCTCGACCGAGAAGTAGCGGGTCAGCCACTCCCGGTTCAGGCGATCGAAGTCGGGGGCGAATTCATCGCGGTAGGGGAGGATCTCCACCGCGGGGACGGCGGTCATTGGGGGCTGGTGGCCGCCGTCGTCTCGATGGCGCGGCGCCAGGTCTCCACCGTCCGGTCCGCGCTGGCGACGTCGAAGCCGAGATTCCGCACCAGGCCGTCCTCGAGGCTGTAGATCCAGCCGTGGACGGTGACCTGCTGGCCGCGGTGCCAGGCCTCCTGGATCACCGTGGTCTGGCAGACGTTGAGCGCCTGCTCCAGCACGTTGAGTTCGCAGAGCCGGTTGGCGCGGGCATCGGGGGACATCGGGGCGAGTTCCCCCTCGTGCCGGGCGGCGACGTCCTGCACGTGGCGGAGCCAGTTGTCGATGAGGCCGAGGGACCGCTGGGTCGCGGCCGCCTGGATGCCGCCGCAGCCGTAATGCCCGCAGACGATGATGTCCCGGATCTTGAGGACGTCGACCGCGTACTGCAGCACGCTGAGACAGTTGAGGTCGGTGTGAACCACGACGTTCGCCACGTTGCGGTGCACGAACATCTCGCCCGGGAGGAGCCCCACGATCTCGTTCGCCGGGACCCGGCTGTCCGCGCAGCCGATCCACATGTATCGCGGCGCCTGCACGTCCCGCAGGCGCGAGAAGAAGCCTGGGTCGCGCCGGATCATGCCGGCGGCCCAGGCCCGATTGTTCGCGATCAGTTCGGCGAGTTGCGTCATGCCGTCAGGGAGAGGCGTTGGCGCGCTCAGAAGACGGGCGAGACCGGCGGGAGCCGGAACTCGAACTTCTCCTTGCCCACGAGGTGATTCAGGGCGCCCTGCTTGGTGAGCCGGTCCTGCGCGAAGAACAGCACCGCCCGCACCTTGTTGCCATGCGCGAGGATCTCTTCCTCGCTGCAGCCGGTGGCGGCGATGATCTCGTCCATGAGCTTGCGGTAGCGACGGGCGTTCCGGACCGCGAGGTCGGCGCTGGTCACCATGTAGCACATCCGGTCGAACACGCTGTCCCACTGCACCGCCAAGGGCCCCGGCACCGCCGTCGAACCGGCGGCCAGCCCGCCTTCGGCCGGGAAGGAGGCCGCACGCTTACGCTTCTCGTCCTGGGTGACGCTGGTCATCTCTGCTCCCTACGTTTGGTGATGGGTCCGCCCCGGTCGCCGGGCGGAATACAAAGATAGCCGGTTGGACGGCTAACCGGGGTTTGTTCGGGTGGGAGCGACAGGGACGGGGGGGAAGCCCCCCCCGTTTGGGGGACTCAGCCGATGCCGCGGCGCGCGGCCTCGAGCAGCTTCTCGGCGAAGAGGTCCACCTCGGCGGGGGTGGTGTAGACGTTCGGGGTGATCCGGAGCCCGTCGAACTCCGGGTGGGTGATCGCGGTGACCACGATCTTGTGCTTCTCCATCATCCAGCCCGCGAGCTTCCCCGGTTCCATCCCGTCGATGTGGACCAGGCCGATCCCCGCGCCGTAGGGGCTGTCGAGCGGGGTGAGGATCCGGACCCGGTCGTTCTCCTTCTGGACCCGCTTCGCCCAGCGGTCCCGGAGGTAGCGGAGCCGCGCCACCTTCCGCTCTCCGCCGATCGCGTTGTGGAAGGCGAGCGCCACGCTGATGGCGTTGTGGTTCGCGGCGGGGTGGGTGCCGATCTCCTCGTACTTCCGGATGTTTTCATCCATGCCGGCCGGCGCGGCCATCAGCGGCCAGAGCCGCTTCTGCCGGTTCTTGCGGACATAGAGGAAGCCGGTGCCGATCGGGGCGAGCAGCCACTTGTGGAGGCTGGTGCCGTAGTAGTCGCAGTCGAGCTCATCCCGGGTGAAGGGGAAGTGGGCGTAGGCGTGGGCCCCGTCCACGATGACCTCGATGCCCAGCGGCCGCGCGAAGGCCACGATCTCCCGGACCGGCATGATCTGGCCGGAGAGATTGGTGATGTGGGTGACTTCGATGACCTTGGTGCGCGGGGTGACCGCCGCCTTGAACTGGTCGACGATGTACTGCTGCGACGGCGGCGGGAGCTTGATCGAGATCGGCTTGACCACGATGCCGTCGCGCCGCACCCGCTGGTCCCAGGTGGTGAGCATCCGGCCGTAGTTCTGGTTGGTGACGATGACCTCGTCCCCGGCCTTGAGGTCGAGGCCGAGGATGATCGTCTCGTTCGCCTCGGAGGCGTTGCGGACGATCGCCATCTCCTCGGTATCGCAGCCGAAGCTCTTCGCGAGGTCGCGGCGCACGCTCTCGATCCGGGGCTCGAGCGTCTGCCACATGTGGATGACCGGGAGCTCGTTCGAGAACCGGAGGTCCCGGATCATCTGCTCCAGCACGTGGGTCGGCGTCGGGCTGCAGCCGCCGTTGTTGAGGTTCACCATCGAGCGGTCGCAGTCGAACGCCCGCTGGATCTCGCCCCAGTAATCCTCGTCGTCGGGGCTCCCGACCACCGGGCGGCTCCCCAGCTCCAGGGCCCGTCGAATGGCATCTCCCCGCATCATGGGCAGTCCCGCTGCCCCCGCCATCGCGGCCACGAATCCCCGGCGACTCTGCATTGGATAAACCCCACGGTTGGAAGGACTTTCCCAATGTATCGGTCCGGCCCCCTACCGCCAGCCCACTCCTTCCTTTACCTTGTGCGCCGGCAACTCCGGGTGACCAGGGAACAGGGAACGGGGAACGGGCTGACCCGCCAGCGGGCTCCCGGCCTGTCCTCTGTTCCCTCTCTGTTCTTTTCTTCGATACGCGGGTCCAGGACATGAACATCATCGCCAGCGAAATGCGGAAGGGCATGTGCCTCCTCTATGAGGGTGAGCCGTGCCGGGTTCTCGACTTCCATCACCACACCCCGGGCAACCTCCGCGCGATGGTGCAGGCCAAGCTCCGGAAGCTCCGGACCGGGACCCAGTTCGAGCACCGCTTCCGCTCGACCGACACCGTGGAAGTCGCCGACCTCGAGACCCACACCCTCGAGTTCCTCTACGCCGGTGGCGGCAGCTACCACTTCATGAACGTCGAGAACTTCGACCAGCTCGAGATGAGCGAAGAGGATCTCGGTGATTCGGCCCAGTGGGTCGCGCCCGGGATGAAGATCATCGCCGAGTTCTTCAGCGGCCGCCCGATCGGGATCCAGCTCCCCAACGCGATGGTCTTCGAGGTGGTCGAGACCAATCCCGTGATGAAGACGGCGACCAAGTCGGCGTCGTTCAAGCCGGCCAAGCTCGACAACGGTGCGATGGTCAACGTCCCCGAGTTCATCCAGACCGGCGAGAAGGTCCGCGTGAACCCGACCACCGGCGAGTACATCGACCGCGCGAAGTGACCGGGCAGGGGTGACCGGCCGGTCGCCCCCTGTTTCGTTATGCGAGGGGCCGCCCCGATACCGGAGCGGCCCCTCCGTCGTTTCTCCCGTTCCGCCTCTTCCCGCCCTCCCGGACCCGCCTTACCTTAGAACTTCCTTCCCCCCCCGAGCCGAGTGGCCGACACTTCGACTATCCCAGCCGAACAGGAACGTGCGGCCCTGCCGCGCGACGTCGCGGTGTTCCTGCCTCTCTTCGGCATCGCCCTGCACAAGTGCACGACCTACCCGGAGAATCATCCGCTCCTGGGGTCGGCCATCGAGGCGGTCGGCAGTCACCTCCGCGCGGTGCTGGTCAACCGCCCCTTCCTGCTGCTCGGGGTCGCCCGCAACCAGCTCCTGGTCGAGGGCCTCGCCACCGACCCGGACAACCCGGTGCTCCGGGAACTCGCCGCGAAGCTCCACCGCCACCAGATAGGCGCGATCAAGTTCACGCCTGGCGTGAGCCGCGACGAGCTGATGGAGCTGCTCCGCGCCCTCAGCTCCGACTCGCGGGCCAAGCCGATCGGCGCCGACCTCACCGAGTTCGACACTCGCTGGGAGAACGTCCGGCTCTTTCCGCCCGCCTACGACCGGCTGGAGCTCTCCGATGAGCAGCGGCTCGGCGAGCAGGCGCGCGCCGAGAGCACCGCGAGCCGGCTCTGGATCGGCCTCGCGGCGGCGGCGGTGGCGAAGGAGGGCGCCCCCGAACTCCATAGCGATCCGCGGGCGATCGCGCGCGCGCTCAACGAGCGGCTGCGCGATCCCGACCAGGCGAAGAAGGTCATCAACTACCTGCTCGGCCTGTCCCGCGAGTTGCGGCTCTCCGCCGGCAACCAGGCCGACGCGCTGAAGGAGAAGCTCGCCGCGCTGCTCAACCACATCACCCCCGAGACCCTGCGCGAGCTGGCCGCGGTCGGCGCCGACCTGGCCCAGCGCCGGCGGCTGGTGATGGACGCGGCGATGGTGCTCCCCGCCGGTGCCACGCTCACCCTGCTGCATGCCGTCAGCGACGCGAGCAACAAGGTCCTCCCCCAGGCGATGCTCCGGCTCCTCACCAAGCTGGCGTTCCAGGCGGAGAAGGGAAATCTCTCGGTCCGCGAGGAGGCCGACCTCGCGCTGCGTGAGGCGGTCCGCCAGCTGGTGGACAAGTGGTCGCTGGACGACCCCAATCCGCTGCCCTACTCGCGCGTCCTCGAGCGGCTCTCGCGCAATCCGACCCACGGCACCCTGCCGCAGCCGGAGCAGAAGCTCGAGGCGATCCGCCTGGTGCAGATGTCCCTCGAGACCGACACCGTGGGCGAGACCGTCTGGGCCGCGCTCGAGGAGGTGGTCCGCGAGGGCGGCGCCGGCACCGTGGTGCGCATGGTCGAGGATCCCGGCGTCGCGGAGGACATCCAGGAGCTCTTCTGGGCCCGGCTCGCGACGCCGGCCAACATGCGGATCCTGCTCAACAACGAGCCGCGCGACACCGACGTGGTGGAGCTGCTGCTCGAGCGGATGGGCATGGCGGCGGCCGAGCCGATGCTCGAGACCCTCGAGGTGGCCGACAGCCGCACCATGCGGCGCCGCCTGCTCACCCGGCTCGGCCAGCTCGGTCCGATGATCGGCCCGATGCTGGTGGAGCGGCTCCCCTCCTCGCCCTGGTTCGTGCAGCGGAACCTGCTCGCGCTGCTCGGGTCGCTGCCGGAGATCCCCGCCGACTTCGACGCCTCGCCCTACGTCGACGCCGACGATGCCCGGGTGCGGCGCGAGGCGCTCAAGCTGATGCTCCGCATCCCGGGCCAGCGCGCCGACGCGGTGCTTGCCTCACTCGGCGACAACGACGACGTGAACGTCCGCATGGGTCTCACCGCCGCGCTCGACGGCTGCCCCACCGCCGCGGTGCCGCGGCTCATGGTGCTGCTCAACGACCGCCGCAACACCGCCGAGATCCGCGCCATGGCGATCCGGGTGCTCGGCACGATCCGCACCCCCGCGACCCGCGACTGGCTGATCGAGCACGCGCTCACCAAGCAGGGCTGGTTCCGCCGCCGGCGGCTGCAGCCCCGGACCCCCGAACTCCTCGCGGTGCTCGGCGCGCTCGCCCGCGGCTTCCGCCAGGATCCGAACGCGCAGCTCGTCCTCCGCCTCGCCGCCGACAGCAACGATCCCGAGATCCGCCGCGCGGCCAGCGGCGTGACCGCCGAGGAGACATGAGCGATCCCGTCCGGTTCCTCACCGCGCTCGGTCAGGCGCTCTCGGCGACCGGCCTCTACCGGCCGGGGCACCCCGCACGGGAACGGGCGGTGGACATGGCGTGGGAACAGCTCGACGGGCTGCAGCGTCTCGATCCCGCGCCCAACTTCTCCTTCCTCGGCGACGAGGTCCTCTACCGGCAGCAGGCGCTCCGCGACTTCAAGGCGTGGGACTGGGCCCGCCGCCTCGCGAAGGCCGGCGTGCAGCGGGTCGAGTTCGACCGCGACGTCACCCGCGACGAACTCTCCGACTTCCTCAACGAGATCCACAAGAAGGTCACCACCGGCGAGGAGGACACCAGCGAGGCCCGCCAGCTGCGCCGGCCCTCGATCCGCTTCGGCGCGGTGAGCCTCCGCGGCGCCAGCGCCGACGTCGTCGTGGAAACGGCCGAGAGCACCAGCGTGCCGTACACCCTCGACGACGAGATCGAGACCGTCGGCTGGATCCACGCCGAGGTGCAGGAGACCGAGACGCTGCCGCTCGCCGAGGCCAATGCGGTGGTGCGTTCGCTCTCGCTCGCGATGCACGGGCAGAGCCGCATGCTCATGCCGCTGCTCAGCCTCAAGAACTACGACCAGTACACCACCACCCACGCGACCAACGTCTCGGTGCTCGCGATGGCGCTCGCCGAGTACATCGGGCTCGCGCCGAAGGACATCCGCGAATTCGGCGTCGCGGGCCTGCTGCACGACCTCGGCAAGGTCCGGGTGCCGAAGGAGATCCTGGTCAAGAAGGGGGCGCTCACCGAGCAGGAGCTCGCCGTGCTGCGGAAGCACCCGGTGGACGGCGCCCGGCTCATCATGGCCCGCGAACAGAAGCTGGATCTCGCGGCCACCGTGGCCTACGAGCACCACATCCTGATCAACGGGCACGGCTACCCGCGGATGCGCTACACGCGGGACACGCACTTCGCGAGCAAGCTGGTGCACGTCTGCGACGTCTTCGACGCGCTCTGCACCGCCCGGCCCTACCGCGAGCCGTGGCAGACCGAAGTGGCGCTTGCCTATCTGGAGGAACGGGCCGGCGTCGACTTCGACCCGGAACTGGCCGAGGCGTTCGCCGGGATGATGCGCCTGTGGACCTATCAGCGGGTCGCGATGCCGGGCGCGACCCAGGGCGGCGCGGCCTCCCCGGTGCCGCCCCCGGCAGCCGCGCCGCCGGCGGCGCCGTCTCCTCCGCCGCAGCCACCCCCCTCGCCACCCGCGCCCACCGCCTAGCGCGACCCGTGTGACACCCCCAGTCCCACTGATCGCTCCGGCTCGCACCCGTCTCGGATTCGCGCTTCAGTGCTCGGTCCTCGCGGCCCTGCTGTTCGGGTCCGGGCTGCTGGCGAATCTGTTCTCCCGGCTGCACGAGGGAACCCCGCCGCTCTGGCCGCCGATCGGGATCGCGCTGGCAGCGCTGCTGCTGCTGACGCCCCGCGCCTGGCCGGCGGTGCTGGTCGCGAGTCTCGCCCTCAACTATCAGGAGGGCCACGGGCCGGTCACCACGATCGGCATCGCGCTCGCCAATCTGGCCGCGGCGCTCGTGCCCGCGCTGCTGCTCCGCCGCTTCGGGATGCGGCCGTCGCTCGACCGCCTCTCCGACGTCCTGCTGCTCTTCGGCGGCATGATGCTCGGCGCGCTGCTGAACGCCGGCCTCGCGCTCGTCGCCGTGCGCATCGGGGACAGCCAGGCCCAGGTCTTCAGCCCGGTGCTGTTCTTCGCCTGCTTCTTCAAGAGCCTGAGCGGACTGGCACTGCTCACGCCGTTCCTGCTCGTCTGGCTCGGCCCCGCGCCGGAGATCGCGCCCTCGGGGAACCCGCTCGAGATCATCGGACTGCTCGCGGGGCTGCTGCTCGCGGGGCTCGCCGTCAGCGCGGCGGTACCGGCCTATGCCCTGATGACCTTCCCGCTGCTCGCCTGGGCGGCGCTGCGGTTCGGGCCGCGCGGCGGCGCGACCATCTCGCTCGGCATCTTCAGCCTCAGCGTGCTCGCGAACCTGAGCGGACAGAATCCGCTGCCCAAGAGCGGCAGCCTGGCGCTTGCGCTCTTTTTCACCGCCTTCCACCTCTCGACCTCCGGCACCGCGCTCCTGCTCGCCGCGACGGCCGGCGACCGCCGCCGCGCGCGGCGTGACGAACATGCCGCCGACGAGGCCTACCGCGCGCTGATCGCCGCCTCACCGCTCGCGATCGTCTCGACCGATACCGACGCGAAGGTCACCACCTGGAACCGCGCCGCGGAGAAACTCTTCGGCTGGAGCGCCGAGGAGGTGAAGGGCCGGGAGCCGCCGACGATCCCGCCGGAGCTGCGGGAGGAGTTCATGCAGCGCGCGACCCGGCCGGAGCTGCTGCCGGTGGATGGACGCGAGACCGTCCGGCTCCGCCGCGACGGCAGCCGGATCGAGGTGGTGCTCTACGACTGGCCGCTCTACGACGCCGCCGGCCACTTCTCCGGCGGCATGGCCGCGCTGCAGGAGATCAGCGAGCGGAAGCGCGCCGAGCGGCTGCAGGAGGCGACCTGGAGAATCTCGCAGGCCGCGCTCACCGCCTCCGACCTGCCGCAGCTCTACGCCGCCATCCACGCCATCATCGGCGAGCTGATGCCGGCGAAGAACTTCTACATCGCGACCTACGATGCCGCGACCGACACCATCAGCTTCCCCTGGTGGGTCGATGAGCGCGACGCCCGCCCCGCGCCCCGGCGCGCGCGGAAGGGACTGACCGAGTACGTGCTCCGCTCGGGCCGTCCGCTCCGCGACCGTCCCACCCTCATCGACTCGCTCGTCGCCCGCGGCGAGGTCGAGTCCTTCGGCGCCGCCGCCGTCGACTGGCTCGGCGTGCCCCTCAGCGTGGCGGGGCGCACCATCGGCGTCCTCGCCGTGCAGAGCTACACCGAGGGGGTGCACTACTCCGACCGGGAGCAGTCGATTCTCGAGTTCGTCTCGAGCCAGGTGGCGATGGCGGTCGAGCGGAAGCGGGCCGAGGCGGCGATCCGCGCCTCGGAAGAGGAGCTCCGGGCGCTCTTCGCCGCGATGCGTGACGTGATCCTCGTGATCGACCGGGAGGGGCGCTTCGTCAAGGTGGCGCCCACCCGGTCGGACCTGCTCTATCTCCCGCCGGACCAGATCGTCGGCAAGCGGATCCACGACGTCTTTCCTGGCGAACAGGGCGACCGCTTCCTCGCCGCGGTGCGCCAGACGCTCGACAGCAATCAGCCGACCGCGATGGAGTATGCCCTCCCGCTGAACGGCGAGCAGGTCTGGTTCAGCGCGACGGCCTCCCCCGTGGACGCCGACACGGTGATCTGGGTGGCCCGCAGCATCCAGGCCCAGCGCGCCGCGGAGGAGGCGCTCCGGCGGAGCGAGGAGCAGCTCCGTCAGGCGGCCAAGATGGAGGCGGTCGGCCGCCTCGCCGGCGGCGTCGCCCACGACTTCAACAACCTGCTCACCTCGGTGCTCGGCCACGCCGACCTCGCGCTCACCCGGGTCGACCCGCACGACGAGCTGTACGACGACCTGCTGGAGATCACCTCGGCCGGCGTCCGCGCCGCCGCCCTCACCCAGCAGCTCCTCGCCTTCAGCCGGAAGCAGGTCCTCACCCCCCAGGTGGTGGACCTCAACGGCATCGTGTCAGGCATCGCCCGCATGCTCCGGCGCACCATCGGCGAGGACATCGAGCTGGTCACCCGCCTCGCCCCGCACCTCGGCGCCGTCCGCGCCGACCCGGTGCAGATGGAACAGGTGCTCATCAACCTCGCGGTGAACGCCCGCGACGCGATGCCCGAGGGCGGCCGGCTCACCATCGAGACGATGAACCTCGAGGGCGCCCCCGTCCCGACGGTCCGCATCCGGGTCGAGGATGAGGGCGTCGGCATCCCCGAGGAGATCCGCCATCACCTCTTCGAGCCGTTCTTCACCACCAAGGAGGTGGGGAAGGGCACCGGTCTCGGCCTCGCGACCGCCTACGGCATCGTGCAGCAGAGCGGCGGCACCATCAGCGTGACGAGTGAAGTCGGGCGGGGGAGCTGCTTCCTCGTGGACCTGCCGCGGGTGAAGGGGGAGCCGGCGCCCAAGCCGCCCGTGCTCCAGGGCGCGGACAACTCCGGCACCGAGACGGTGCTGCTGGTCGAGGACGAGGAATCGGTCCGGAACCTCACCCGGCGGCTCCTCGAGCATCACGGCTACACCGTGCTCTCGGCCCCGGATGGCGAGACGGCGCTCGAACTCGCGCGGCTCCATCCGGGGAAGATCGACCTGCTGCTCACCGACGTGGTGATGCCGGGGATGAGCGGCCCGCACCTCGCGGATGTGCTGATCCCCGCGCGCGACGGGATGCGCTGCATCTTCATGTCGGGGTACGCGGCGACGACGCTCGAGCAGAAGATCCTGCTCCGGCGGGATGCGGCGTTCCTGCAGAAACCGTTCACGGCGATGGAGCTGGTGCGGCGGGTGCGCGAGATCCTGGATGGGCTGCCCGCGTCACCGGAAGAGTGAGGCGGGCGGGCGGAGCGGTGCTAGTCCTGGTCCGGCACCAGTGAAGGGGTCTCGCCCGGTGTCCACTCGATGCGGAACCGGTCGCCGTCGCGGATGAGGAGCTGGCCCCGCCCCGAGACGCTGCCACCGGGACTGGTCTGCAGCGCGTCATCGAATCGGTAGATGTCCATCGTCAGACGATAGCTGTGCAGCCCGGCCCCGAAGCGGTCCACGTCGGCGCGGTCGGGGAACCGCAGGTTCGAGATGTCCGCCACCCGGAGTCCATCCACCCACAGCACGGCGTTGGTCCCATACGCGCCCCCGGCGAGCGGCGCCGCGCGCACCGCGAAGCGCACCCGCTCCGGCTCACCGCTCACCGGGCCGATCTCGACCCCGGTATCGCCCCGCCCGTAGTTGACCCGCTCCCGCGGCTCCGGCAGACAGGCCAGGATCCGCTCCACCCGCTGATAGCCGGTCGCATGCTCGGCGTTGAACCGGAACGGCGCGAGCCGGGTGAAGAAGCGGATGGCCGCCTCGGTCGCCTGCCGCGCTTCCGGACCGGCCAATCCTGCCGCGTAGCAATCGGCCTGCAGTTCCTGCTCCCGGTAGATCGAGTCGCGGGTCTCCTTCGGGAGATCGGCGTAGCCAGCGCGGGTGTGGTGCCGGACGATGTGACCGTACTCGTGCGCGATGAAGAAGCGGGTGAGCAACGGTCCGTAGCGGTTGGTCAACAACGGATTGTAGTAGATCGCGACAGGATCCCGGTCGAGCGTCGCGAGTGCGACGTCGGCGATGGTATCACTTTCGATCTCTTCGATGCCGGGCACCAGATGGAGCGCCTGCGCCCTCGCGGGAGAGACTCCGACGAGGGCGCAGACGAGGGCGAGTCCGGACGCGGTCCATGCCTGGCGCATGGATCTGAATGTGGGAGCGCCCGCTAGGGCATGCAAGCCATGATGCGCGCCGCGCGGACCGAGCCCGGCGGATGCTCGCTGTCGAAGTGCCGGCTGCCGAGCCGGGCGAAGAAGTGCACCGCGGCCATCGCGTCGCCGGCATGCTCGTGGCCGAGCCGCCGGGAGGCGAGGCAATCCGCCTCGAGTTCCTTGGCCTGCAACAGGCTGTCGCGCTGGCCCGGCTCGGCGCGGAGCGCGCTCGAGCGGGTGTGCCGGAGCTCGATGTGGGCCCGCTCGTGGGCCATGAAGAACCGCTGCAGCTCGGGGTCGAACCGCTCCATCAGGAACGGGTTGTAGTAGATCACGGGATGGACAGGGTCGTAGACCGCCACCGCCACGTCGCGGAGCGAGCCATCGGCGATCTCGCGGATGGCCACAGCCTCCGGTCGGGCCGCGTCGTTCGGTGTCGCACTGCCGGTGCTCAGCAGGGCGGCGGCACTGGTCAGGGCCGCGTGAAGCAATTTCGACATCCCTGTCTCCCTTCTCTCCTGGTCCTGCTGTGGCCCGCAAAGCGACGCCCCCGCGTCCAGACTTCTGAACGCGGGGGCGTGGGGAGGGCTGCTGGTTGCCTCTAGCCTTGCCGCGTTCGCTTCGGGGTGAGTCCGACCCCCCGGCGGTTGAGCCGGTTATTCAGATTCGTAATTGTCACGTTCAACGGGAAAAGCATTTGCATCCGGTTCGTCGGTGTTCCCATGAGCTACGGTGGCTCGGCCCTTCTTTTCTCATGATCGGCCCGGGACCACGGAGCTTGAGCGATCATGCGGTGCGTCAGAGGCTTGAACGCTTTCAAATCACCGGAAGTTCCTGCCTCGCGGGCCCTGTATAAGGCATCTCTCGTGCCATTGACGCGCCGGTACTCGGGATTACGATTCCACACGACCGCCAGGGGTATCTGTTTGGGGGGCCGTGGGCGCCTATACGCCCCCCAAACAGATTGAGAAAAACCCTTGGAACCTGATCCGGTTCATACCGGCGAAGGGAGCGCGGCTCGAGTGCTCCCGCCCGCCTGACACAAGGAGCACCCATGCCCGCCTCCACCGAGCCCCTCTCGGCCGCCTCCTATCAGGAGGCCTTTCCCCACTCCACCAAGGTCCACGTCGAGGGCCCGCGCGGCATCCGCGTCCCGATGCGGGAGATCGCGCTCTCCGGCGGCGAGCCGCCGCTCCGGGTCTACGATCCGAGCGGCCCGCAGGGGGTGGATGTCCGCCAGGGTCTGCCCGCGCTCCGGCTCCCGTGGCTGCTGGAGCGGGATATCAGTGCTACAGGAGGAGGCGCAATCCAGCGCGGTTCCGGCTCAGGCCTGATCCCCGACTCCCTCCTCCGCCCGGTCTACCGCGGCCGCTCGGCCGTCACCCAGCTCGCCTACGCGCGCCGGGGGGAGATCACGCCGGAGATGGAGTTCATTGCGATCCGCGAGGGGCTGCCGGCGGAGTTCGTGCGGAGCGAGGTGGCCCGCGGCCGCGCGATCATCCCCGCCAACATCAACCACCCGGAGCTCGAGCCGATGATCATCGGCCGCGGCTTCCATGTGAAGATCAACGCCAACATCGGCAACTCCGCGGTCACCAGCTCGATCGAGGAAGAGGTCGACAAGCTCCGCTGGGCCACCCTCTGGGGCGCCGACACGGTGATGGACCTCTCCACCGGGGCCAACATCCACGCGACCCGGCAGTGGATCATCCGGAACAGCGCCGTCCCGATCGGCACCGTGCCGATCTACCAGGCGCTCGAGAAGGTCGGCGGCGTCGCCGAGGATCTGACCTGGGAGGTCTACCGCGACACGCTGATCGAGCAGGCGGAGCAGGGGGTCGACTACTTCACGGTGCACGCCGGCGTGCTGCTCGAGTACATCCCGCTCACCGCGCGGCGGATGACCGGCATCGTCTCCCGCGGCGGCTCGATCATCGCCAAGTGGTGCCTCGCCCACCACAAGCAGAGCTTCCTCTACACCCGCTTCCGCGAGATCTGCGAGATCATGCAGGCGTACGACGTCTCGTTCTCGCTCGGCGACGGGCTCCGTCCCGGGTCGATCGCCGATGCCAACGACGAGCCCCAGTTCGCCGAACTCAAGACCCAGGGCGAGCTCACCAAGATCGCCTGGGAGTACGACGTGCAGGTGATGAACGAGGGCCCGGGCCACGTTCCCATGCATCTCATCAAGGAGAACATGGAGAAGCAGCTCGAGTGGTGCGGCGAGGCGCCGTTCTATACTCTCGGCCCCCTCACCACCGACATCGCGCCGGGCTACGACCACATCACCAGCGCCATCGGCGCCGCGATGATCGGCTGGTACGGCACCGCGATGCTCTGCTATGTGACGCCGAAGGAACACCTCGGCCTCCCCAACCGCGACGACGTGAAGGCCGGCGTCATCGCCTACAAGATCGCGGCCCACGCCGCCGACCTCGCCAAGGGACACCCGAACGCGGCGGCATGGGACAACGCGCTGAGCAAGGCGCGCTTCGAGTTCCGCTGGCAGGACCAGTTCAACCTCGCGCTCGACCCGGTCACCGCGCGCGCCTATCACGACGAGACCCTCCCCGCCGACGGCGCCAAGGTGGCGCACTTCTGCTCGATGTGCGGCCCCAAGTTCTGCTCGATGAAGATCACGCAGGACATCCGTGAGGCCGCGGCCGGCATGGCGGAGAAGTCGGCGGAGTTCCGGGAGCGGGGCGGCGAGATCTACGTGAAGACCTGAGGCGCATATCGACCCATGACCCCGGCCCCCCTCGCCGTCGGTCCCGTCCCCTCAGCGGTCCCACCATCGAGCACCGTCCGCCGCCGCGAGGTGGCCGTCCTCGGCGTCCTCGGCGCGGGCATCATTCTCGCCCTCCTGCTCATTGCGAGTGTGGGCTTTCAGACGCTCTCCTCCGCGCGCGCCTACGTCGGAGGGGAGGGTCTCTGGTCGAAGGCCCAGAAGGACGCCGTCTACCACCTGCTGCGCTACGTCGATGCCGGCGACTCCCTCGAGTACGCCCGCTACGAGGCGAGTCTCGCCGTCTATCGCGGCGACCGTGCCGCCCGGCTCGCCGTCCTCTCCGAGACGCCTGACTGGGAGGTCGTCCACCGCGGCTTCCTCGCGGGGCGGAATCATCCCGATGACGTGCACGGCATGGGGGTCTTCCTCCGCCGCTACCAGCGGGTCTCCTACGTCGCCGAGGCGATCCGCATCTGGGCCAGCGCCGATTCGCTGATGTTCCGCCTCGAGGCCCTTGGTCCCCGGGTGCGGGACCAGGTGCGCGCCGGCAACCTGCACGGGGCGGCCCGTACCGACCTGCTGGACGAGATCGGCACGCTGAGCGTCTCGCTCACCAGGCTGGAGGACGGCTTCTCCGCCGCGATCGGCGGCGGCGCCCGCTGGGCCGCGCGAATCCTGCTGGCCGCCATGATCGTGACGGCGCTCCTCCTCCTCGGCGTCGGCGCGGTGGCGCTCCGCTCCGCCGCACGCCGGCTCCGCGAATCGGAGGAGGCGAGGCGCACCATCGAGGGCCAGCTCCGTCAGGCGCAGAAGATGGAGGCGGTCGGACAGCTCACCGGCGGCATCGCGCACGACTTCAACAACCTGCTCACCGTCATCCTCTCCAACGTGCAGCTCATCGAGGACCGGCTGCCCGCGTCCGACCAGACCACCCGCAACGACCTCGGCGAGCTCAAGGTCGCGGCGCACCGCGGCGCGGAGATGATCCGGAAGCTCCTCGCCTTCAGCCGCGCCGGACAGTACGCCTTCGAGCCGCAGGCGCTGGAACGGGTACTCCCCGAGTCGATTCGCCTGCTGCGCCGGATTCTTCCCGCGTCGGTCCGGGTGGACACCGAGATCGACCCGAACACCCCGCCGGCCCAGACCGATCCATCGGCCGTCGAGCAGATGGTGCTCAACCTCGCCACCAACGCCCGCGATGCGATGCTCGGCCAGGGCATCCTCCTCGTCCGCCTCGCGCCGGCCACGATGGACAGTGCCTTCGTCGCGAAGCGCCGCTGGGGGACCGTCGGCCACTACGCCGCGCTCAGCGTCACCGATAGCGGCACGGGGATGCCCCCCGAGGTGCTCGACCGGATCTTCGAGCCCTTCTTCACCACCAAGCCACCCGGCGAAGGCTCCGGGCTCGGCATGGCGATGGTCTACGGGCTGATGAAGCAGCACCGCGGCTTCGTGGATGTGGAATCGGTGCCCGGCACCGGCACCACCGTGACCCTCTATTTCCCCGCCGCGAGCGACCGGCCCCAGGCGCCGTTGCCGGCGATCGCCGCGCCGAAGGCGACGGGGGGCACCATCCTGCTGGTGGAGGACGAGCCGGCGCTCCGGCGTGCGGGCCAGCGACTGCTCGAGCGCCACGGTTACCGGGTCCTGGTGGCGAGCGACGGCCAGGAGGGCCTCGAGCTCGCGCGCGAGCACCGCGGCGAGATCACCCTCGTCTTCTCCGACGTGGTGATGCCCCGGCTCAGCGGATCGGCGATGCACGCCGCCCTGATCCGGGAAGGGATCACCCTGCCGTTCCTGTTCACCAGCGGGTACACCGGACGGGAGCTGCCCGATGGCGTCCCGCTGCCGCACGGGGTGCCGCTCCTCCCCAAGCCCTGGGACTTCCACGAGCTGACCGCCGCCGTGGCCAGGACCATTCAGGGCGCCCCATCCTCTTCCCTTCCCGGCGGGAACTGATCAGCTTCCCGCCGGACCTTCACCCCTGAGAACACCCATGCAGAGACTCCACGCCACGTCGATCCTCTCCCTCGCCTGCGTCGCCCTGCTGGCGACCGGCTGCAACTCCGCCCAGCAGAAGCCCGCGGCCGCCGATACCACCGCGGCGCAGCCCGCCGCGCCGGCCGCGCCCGCCAAGGTCAGCGAGGCCACCGGCTTCTCGACGCCGGAATCGGTGCTGTGGGATGCCGAGCAGGGCGTCTGGTTCGTGAGCAACATCAACGGCAACCCGAGCCAGAAGGACAACAACGGGTTCATCAGCCGGCTCACGAAGGATGGCGCCGTCGACAGCCTGCACTTCATCGAGGCGGGGAAGAACGGCGTCACGCTGAACGCGCCGAAGGGACTCGCACTGGTGGGTGACACGCTGTGGGTTGCGGACATCGATGCGATCCGCGGCTTCAACAAGCGCACCGGCGCGCCGGTCGCCTCGATCGACGTCGGCAGCAAGGCGCACTTTCTCAACGACGTCGCGGTCGGCCCCGACAATGCGATCTACTTTACCGACACCGGGGTGCAGTTCGACGCGAAGGGCCAGCCGACACACCCCGGCCCCGACCGGATCTACGTGCTCGCGGGTAGGAAGGTCAGCGTCGGCGCCGAGGGCGACTGGCTCGAGTGGCCGAACGGCCTCACCTGGGATGCGGCCGCTGCGCGCTTCATCGTCGTGCCTTTCGGCGGCAAGCACATCCTCGGCTGGAAGCCCGGTGAGACCAAGGCCGACACCCTCGGCACCGGCCCCGGCAGCCAGGACGGTGTCGAGATGTGGAATGGCGCGGCGCTCATCACCAGCTGGGCCGACTCCACGATCTTCGTGCTCGAGAACGGCGCGGAGAAGAAGCTGATCACCGGCCAGAACGCGCCGGCCGACATCGGCCTCGATCCGAGCCGCGGCCTGCTCGCGATCCCGCGCTTCAGTAGCGGCGACCAATTGGTCGCCATGACCCGTAAGAAGGCGCATATTGAGTGGGGGCGGCCAGCCGGTCGCCCCTGCAGCGTTTCCCTCACCCTGCCTCACTCCATGACTCGCCGATTCGCCCTGGTCGTCGTCTTCGCTCTTGTCGTCCCGACACTCCACGCCCAGTCCACCGAACGGGGTCCCGTCCGCGCCGGCGACAGCTACGCCGCCTCGCTCGCGCTGCCGCTCCGGGCGTCGACGAGCGAACTCCGCGAGACGGTCGAGCGCTTCACCCTCGATGAAGGGGCCATCGCCCACCGCTACCCGGCGGACTGGTCGAAGGCGCACCGCGACGCCGCCCGCGCCTTCTATGTCGCGTGGCAGGGGCGGCTCGCGGCGCTCGACTTCGGGAAGCTCTCGCAGGACGGCAAGGTGGATTACCTCCTCCTCCGTCAGGCGATCACCCACCGGCTGAGCCTGCTCGATCTCGAGCAGCAGCGGCTGGCCGAGATCACTCCGCTGCTGCCGTTCGGCGAGACGATCCGTGCGCTGGATGAGGCGCGGGAGCGGGTGGACTCGGTGGCCCCCGAGCGCGCCGCGGGGCTCCTCACGATCATCGCGAAGCAGGCCGACTCCGCCCGGAAGGCCATCGAAGCCGCCGACAGCGCGAGCCGCCCCAGCCGCATCGTCGCCTATCGCGCGGCGGAGGCGGTCGAGTCGCACCGGCTCCTGCTGCAGAAGTGGAACGGCCAGTACAGCGGCTACGATCCCCTCTTCACCTGGTGGACGGCCGCGCCGTATGCCAGGGCGGATTCCGCCCTTACCGCCTACCGGAAGATCCTCCGCGAGAAGATCGTCGGCACCCAGCCCGGCCAGGACGATCCGATCGTCGGCGACCCGCTCGGCCGAGAGGCCCTGGTGCGCGACATCGCCTACGAGATGATCCCCTACACCCCGGAGGAGCTGATCGCGATCGGCGAGGCGCAGCTCGCCTGGTGCGAGAGCGAGATGAAGAAGGCGGCGCGCGAGATGGGGCTCGGCGACGACTGGCACGCCGCACTCGAGCGGGTGAAGCAGGATCACGCGGCCCCCGGTGAGCAGCCGCTCCTCGTGAAGCGGCTCGCCGACGAGGCCGCCGACTGGGTCTCGAGCCGCAACCTCGTCACCGTGCCGCCGCTCGCCCGGGACAACTGGACCCTCATCATGCTCACCGCCCAGGAGCAGAAGGTGAATCCCTTCTTCCTCGGCGGCTCCGACATCTGGGTCTCCTATCCCACCGCGGCGATCGGCGACGAGGACAAGCAGATGACGATGCGCGGCAACAACATCCACTTCTCCCGCGCGACGGTGCATCACGAGCTGATCCCCGGCCATCACCTGCAGGGCTTCTACAACGAGCGCTACAACCCGCACCGGCAGAGCTTCGGGACGCCCTTCTCGGTCGAAGGGTGGGCGGTGTACTGGGAGATGCTGATGTACGACGCCGGCTTCCCCCGCTCGCCCGAGGACCGGCTCGGGATGCTCTTCTGGCGGGCACACCGCGCGGCGCGGATCATCTTCTCGCTCAAGTTCCACCTGGGGCAGATGACGCCGGAGCAGGCCATCGACTTCCTGGTCGAGCGGGTCGGGCACGAGCGCGCCAACGCCACCGCCGAGGTGCGCCGGAGCTTCAACGGCAGCTACTCGCCGCTGTATCAGGCGGGGTACATGCTGGGGGCGCTGCAGCTCCGGGCGCTGCACAACGAGATGGTGGGGAAGGGGAAGCTGAGCGAGCGGGAGTTCCACGACGCGGTGCTCAAGGCGAACCAGATGCCGATCGAGTTGCTCCGCGCCCTGCTGGAGGGCCAGCCACTCACCCGGGACTACCAGGCGAAGTGGAAGTTCGCGCAGTAGGTCGGAGTCGCCGAAGGGATAAACGACCAGGGCCGGCGATGGTTTGCCGGCCCTGATCTGTTCCTGGTCCCCCGCCTCATGCCGCGGGGCCGCCCGCCGTTCGTCTTCTGCCGCGATTCCGGGGTCGTCGCGCGGACCGGGCCCCGTGCCTCCCGTACGCCCTTCGATGCCGTCAGCCTCTCGACGGTAACGGCACACCGCACCCGCTGCAGGGCGTCGAGGTGCCGGATGGCAATGACCATCTGCTTCCGCACCGCGTTCCTCTCCACCGATTCACCGACGTACTGCAGTTCCGCTACCGACTTCCGTACCTCCGTGGAGGCGACCCGTATGCGTGCACAGGCGACCTGTATGGGCGCGGGGCGCAGGGGGCCTGGCGCAGGCCGGCGTGATGTGCGCGGGGCAGAGGGCTGGGCGGATGGCGGCCAGTGGCAATGGGCGACCACGATGGTGACCCGTGCGAGATGGGCGGGGGAATGCGGAAATTTGATGGGGGACTGGCGCGGGCTTGGGGCTATGGTTGCGCATGGTAGCGCTTCCGCAGCGGCGATCGATACGGCGAGTGGATTGGGACTATTCGGCGCCCGCCGACTATTTCATCACGATTACGACCCGCCATGGGCGCTGCTACTTCGGTTGGAATCAGGGCGGGCACCTGACACTCTCGGCGGCCGGCGAGATGATCGCGGCAGTCTGGCGCGGGCTTCCCGCCCGATTCCCTGGTGCCTCCCTGGACAGCTTCATCGTGATGCCGAACCACTTTCACGGGATCCTTCGGATCGAACCTGGCCCTCGCGTCGCCCGCCCACACATCGCGAGGATGGTCATGGCCTTCAAGTCCACCACCACGGTTGAGTACATCCGCGGCGTGCGGAATTCCGGGTGGCCGCCATTCTTGGGGCGGCTCTGGCACCGGAATTATTACGACCGCATCCTCTGCACGCCGGCGGCCCTCGAGCGCACCCGATCCTACATCGAGGCAAACGCAGAGATTCACGCCCGGCGCGCCCGCCGCACCTAGGCACAAAGATCGGGCGACCACACCGGGGGCGACCGCACCGGGGGCGACCACACCGGGGGCGACCACACCGGGGGCGACCACAAGGGTCGCCCCTACATGATGGGCGGGGTGTACGGGCGACCCTTGTGGTCGCCCGTACGCCCCCGCCGTGGCTTGACCACCCTCGCACCCGCCGATACCATGCCTCAGGCGTGCAGGGCGCCTCCCGTCCGCGGAAAGGACCGAGTCCACCTGGTGGTGTCGCTGCCGTACCCGACTGCCACGAACCTCCTCTGCCCGAGCATGCGGACCCCGGGTGCCATCAAGGAGGCTCGTCATGTCCCGCCGTCGCCTGCCCGTCCGTCCCGATCTCGAACAGCTCCGTCACCAGGCCAAGGATCTGCTCCGCGCCTATCGCCGCGGCGATCCTGACGCCGTCGCCGATTTCGCCGAGCATCATCACGCCCCGCCCGATCCCGCCGCGACGAAGCTCGCGGACGCGCAACTGGTGCTCGCCCGGAGCTATGAGGCGCCGAGCTGGCCGAGGCTGGTCATGGCGTGCCGGCTGGTTGATGCGATCTGGGAGGATGACCTCGAGACCGTCCTTTCCCTTATAAAGGAGCGGCCCGCGCTGCTCACCGAATCGGCATTGATTCGGGACAGCAACTGGGGCGCGCCGATGTCCTACGCCGCCAACCTCGGCCGCGACCGGATCATCGAGGCGCTTCACCGGCTCGGCGCCACCGATCATCACCATGCGATGGACCGGGCGGTGCTGCAGGGGAGGATCGACACCGCGAAGCGGCTGCACGCGATGATGGGATCCCCGCCGCCGGACGGCGAGATGCTCGGCGGCGCGGCGTATACCCTGAGTCTCACCGGCACCGCCCTGATGCTGGAACTCGGTGCCCCGGTGGTGGATGCGGCGGGGAGGCGGCTCGCGCCGGTGGACGTCGTCCTCGAGAGCGACAGCCGGAAGCCGGCCGAGAAGCACGCGATCCTCGAACTCTACGTGCAGCACGGCCTCACCCTCCCCGATACCCCGGTGATGGCGCTGCACCGGGGCCGGATCGACCTGCTCGAGGATCACCTCCGTCGCGACCCCGCGCTCCTTGCTCGCACCTTTCGTCACGAGGAGATCTATCCCCCCGAACTCGGCTGCCACGATGAGGTGAACGCGACCCACGGCACGCCGCTCAATGGCACGACGCTGTTGCACATGGCCATCGACTACGACGAGCTGGAGATCGCGCGGTGGCTGATCGCGCGGGGGATGGATGTGAATACACGGGCGACGGTGGACCGGGAAGGCTTCGGGGGACATTCGCCGCTGTTCAGCACGGTGGTGGCGCAGCCGAATTTCTGGGTGCACCACCACTCGCTACCGGACGCGGCAGCGTTCACGAAACTCCTGCTCGCGCATGGCGCCGATGTGAACCTGCGGGTGTCGCTCCGGAAGCAGCTCCACCCCGGCTACGGCGAGCATGTGATGCAGGAGTACCGTGACGTGACGCCGCTCTCGTGGGGGGAGCGGTTCGAGATGCAGAAGCTCGTGAGCCCGGAGGCGCTGCGGCTGATCCGGGAGGCGGGGGGAAGAGCCTAGCTCGGGCGAAGGGGGAAGGGGGAGGGGGCGGGCTTTTGATCTGGCGGGCTCTTGATCTGGCGGGCTTTTGATCTGGCGGGCTTTTGATCTGGCGGGCGACCACAAGGGTCGCCCGTACGCGCGGCTTCGGGGAGGCGAGGGGCGAGGCGGGGCCCGCGCTTCAGCTGCGGGAGAGGCGCCGCGCGTGGATCTGGGGATTGGCTTCTCCGTAGAAGCGGATGCGCTCGAGGGCTTCCTGCGAGCGGATGATGCGGTCATGGTAATTCCGGTGCCAGAGTCTTCCAACGAATGGGGGCCAGCCGCATTCGTGCACGCCGTGGATGTAGGCGACGGTGGTCAGCGACTTGAAGGCCATGACCATCCGCGCGATGCTGGGACGGAGCTCGCAGGGACCCGGATCGATCCACAGGATGCAATGGAAATGATTCGGCATGACGATGAAGCTGTCGAGCCGGGCGCCGGGGAAGCGGGCGGGAATCTCGCGCCAGGTCGCCGCGACCATCCGGCCCGCCGCTGACAGCGTCAGGCGCCCGCCATCGTTCCAGCCGAAGTAGTCGCGCCCGAACCGGGTCGTGATGGTGATGAAGTAGGCGCCTGGGGAGGAGTAATCCCAATCGAAGCGCCGGAGAGATTTTCGCTGCGGCAGCTCGGCCATCCCGCAGGATATCTCCGCGCCCGCGGCCGATAGCTACCCAATCGCCGCAGCCAATGCCCGCGATTATGCATGATGGGCGATGGCCCTGGCCTCGCCCCCTCCCGCCCCTGCGATGAGCCCCGGGCCAATCGCCTCCCCCCACGCGCCCGCTCGCTCGCCGCCTGCCCCACGCCGTAGGGGCTTCCATGGTGTTCGCCCGCTTTTCTCTCTCCCCCCGCTTTTCTCTCTCCCCCCGCTTTTCTCTCTCCCCCCGCTTCCCGCGCGAGCCTCCCCAGCTTCCAGAATCCCCTAGCTCCCCGAATTCCTCCGCGCCTAATCCCTCCGCGCCTAATCCCTCCGCCCTAGCTCCCTCCGCTCCCGGTCTCTCCGGGGAAGTTCCACGCGCGCCTCGGCAAGCGCGGCGGCGGGATCGAAGTTGTCCCGCCCCGAGCGCCTCGCGATGTCGATCGCTTCCGCGTCGGAGAGCTGGCCGTCGTTGAAGAGGTACTCCTGCCGCTCCTCGTTCCAGGCGATGTACATCAGGTAGTCGTACTGCTGGTTCACGAAGAGAATTTCGTGGCGGCCGCTCTTCTCGTCGAACACGACGTCGCTCATGAAGGCCATGCGGCAGCCCCGGTGGTGCGCCTCCGGCTCTCGGCCCAGAGGATGGTGAGCGCGGCGAGCAGGATCAGGAAGGCGGCGATGCTCGACCGGGCGGGGCGATCCTCCCCCGTTCGTGCCGGAGATTGTTCGGGGCGCGCGGGGAGGACCAGGAAGGGCACGGTGCGCTCCGCGAGCCGCAGGGTGTGCCACCCCGCCTCACTCGGCCAGAAGCTGCCGCGCCAGCGTCGGCCGTCAAATGGGTCGCGGGCGAGCGCGATCGGGGTGACCGCGCCGCCGGGCGCGACCGCCGAGAGTTCGGGCCGCGCCGAGCCGGTGAGGAGCGAGAGCTCCATCCGTCCATCGGCGCGCGGTGTGCCCCCTTCGATCCGGACCTCGGTGGCGGTGTCGCGGGCGACTGCGCCGAGCAGGAGAGACCAGTAGCTCGCGAAGAGATCGTCCTCCCCCTCCAGTTGCCAGCGGGAGGGGGTCCGCACCAGCGAGACCGCCAGACGTCCCTCGCCGAGATTCTGCGCGGCGCCGAGCCAGGCCCCCGATTCATCCTCCATGAGCGGCGCCAGCCCGGCACGATGCCGTAGCGGCAGTGGCGCCACCTCGACCGCGGTCTTCGCGCGGCGGGGCATCCCGCTCCACAACACCCGCGCGAGCCGGTGCTCAAGCGCCGCCGAGTCAGGCGGTGGTGTCTGGAACCCGGCGAAGAGCGGCGTCGCGGCGGTCGACAGGGTGAGCAGCACGCCGAGCCCGTCGCGGGTGATGGCGTCACGCAGCGCACCGGCCTCCGTGCCGGTCAATCTCACCAGCGCCGCCGAATCGATGACCACTGCATCCACCCTCGAGAGCAGCGCGGGGGTGACCCCGCCGGAGGCATCGGGGGCGCCGTTCACCCGCTCGATCCGGCTCCGGTCCCGGGTGAGAGTGGTGCGCACCGTGAGGGCGCCGCCGCGCGACTCGAGCCAGCGCTTGAGGTAGGCGGTCTCGAAGCTGGGGGAGCCGTCGAGGATGAGGAGCGTCGGGGGTCGTGCTGTCCGCACCGCGACGCCGAGGGACTCGGTCACCTCCCCGCCGCGCGACTCGATGGTCACTCGATAGAGCAGCGCCCCCTCGGCGCGGGGCCGCGCGCTGAGCGTGAACTCTCCCGCAGCCCCGGCGATCCGCGCGGAGTCCACCACGCCGGCGGGATCATGCAGGCGGACCCAGGCGGAGTCGGTGGCACCGAGCGTGACGCGACCGCGCACCGGCAGCGCCTCGCCGATGGCGACCTCGGTCGGGGCATCGAGCTCGATGAAAGTGGCCCCAGTAGCGCGACCCTCCGTGCTCGCATTCGGGCCCTGCCCGGCCGTAGGGCGGCCCTCCGTGGCCGCCAGAAAAGCGATTGCCGCGGCGGCCACACAGACAAGCGCCAGCCGGAGCGGCAGATTCGCGCGATCGGCTCGCCACCACTCGATGGCACTAAGCACCAGCGCGAGTGCCACACCCACGAGCATCGCCGGGCTCACGGCGCCGCTCCGAGCAATGTGCGGAACCGGGCGGCAACCGCCGAGCGGGCGCGGGCCTCATGCGCGAGGAGCGGCGCGGCAGGCGGGAGCGCGGCGTAGAGTCCCCGTTCGACCGCGGCGCGGCAGTCGTCGCATCCCTTGCCGCTCGCGAGCGCATCGATGAGGCGGCGCAGGTCGCGCACGGCGCCGAGGTAGACCGGATCGGCGACGGCGAGGGCGGCGGCCTCGTTGCCGGCGCGCTCGAGGGCGCCGCGCAGATCAACTGGGGTGATCGAGGGCTCGCCCAGGGCGCGGAGCGCCTCGCGGATGGCGGGGAGGGAGTCGTGCGGGGCGGCGGTGCTGCTCCGCGCCTGGCCGGCGAGTCCCTCCAGCTTGCCGGTCAGGCGGAGCTTCTCGACCTCGATCGGCGGCGGATCGAAGCCGACCCGCTGCACGTACACCCGTGCCTCCTGCTGCACCTGCTTGATCATCTCCAGGGCGCGGTGCTCGAACGGGAGTGCTGCGCGCGGCTCCGCGATCCGGAGCTGCAGCTCCGCCTGCCACATCGCGCTGAGGGCGGCGCGGAGCAGGTCCTTCACCCCCTGGCCGAGCAGGGTGGCGTTCTCGGCGCTGTCGTGCTCGTGCACCTTCCCGATGTCGCTCGATTCGTTCTCGAACTCCTCGCCGAGAAACTGACCGTAGCGGAGGCGGAGCAGCCCCTGGTCGATGCCGAGATCGTTGGCGCGCTGGCGGAACTCGGCGACGCTGATGCGGGACTGGTCGGCGAGCAGCTTCTCGGTGTCGATGATGATCTGCCGCTCGCTGCGGAAATACTCCGGCTGCACTCCCATCGCCATCTTCGCGAGATCGGCGGTGGGCGCGGTTGCGGTGTCGGCGATCGTGATGAAGATCGTGCCGGAGCGGCTCCGGTTCGGCACCGGACGGCGGGAGTCGGTGGCCTCGGCGACGAAGTAGAGCTCGTCGCCGGGGCCGAGGTGGAGGCCGGGGAGATCGAGCGTGGCGCGGAGGTGGGGTCCCTTGCCCGGCTCGGTGCTGCGACTGGTGAAGGGGAGCCGGAGCCGGCGGAAGCGCACCGCCTCACCGCGCCCGGAGGCGATGGTCACCGCGATCGCGGTGCTGTCGATGCCGTAGTCGTCGGTCGCCAGCGCCTCGACCGCGAGCGGCGCGATCGCGGTCGGTGCGAGCTGGGTGCGCTCTTCAGGCTTGAGAACCGTGATGCTCGGCGGGCGGTCGGGGCGCACCGCGAGCCGGAGATCGGCGGACTCGGCGCGAAGGGTGTCGGTGCCGGTTGCACGGAGCCGCCAGAGCGCGGAGCGGGTGGCGCGCATCGTCCCACGCCAGCGGACGCCACCCTCATGCGCGAACGGCACCGAATCTCCCGTCGATCCCGCGAGCCAGACCGCCGTCGCGGGGCCCCGCACCTCCGCGAGCCAGCGGAGTTCGGAACCCTCCGGCACTTCACCATCCTGGCCTCGCAGTCCGAAGCGGGAGGTGTGGGTGTAGGCGGGCGGGGTCACCTCGGCATCGAGTGCCGCGATCGAGAGCGACGCGCCTGACTCGGCGACGGCCGCAGTCTGCCCCGGACCGACGGGTGCGGGCAGCGAGCGATACAGCACCAGCCCGAAGAGCGCGAGCGCGACGCCGGCGGTGAGGCCGCGGCGGAGTTCCCGGTGCGGGATCACGGCGAGAATGTCGAGCCGGCTCCAGCGCTCGTCGATGCGGGCCCGCTGCAGCTCGGCGAGTGGCGCCAGCGATCCCGGGTCGGCGAGGAGCAGGGTGCCGCTCTCCTCGAGCTCCGGCACGACGCGGTCGAGATGCTCCGCGACGTCCCGTGCACGGATGCGGCGGAAGCGGTCTGCGGCGAGTGCGACCGCCGCACTCATCCCGAGCCCGACGCCGATCGGCACGACGCTGTGCATCACTCCCGCCGCGGCGACACCGCCACCAACTCCCCACGCGAGATGTCCCAGCGCCCGCTCGAGGCGGAGCCGGTTGGCGATGCGGGTGAGCTCGGCGGTCGCGCTCATGCGGCGCTCCGTCGCGACCGGCTCGCGAGCCACCGCTCCACGACGAGGAGCAGCGCCGCCAGCATCAGCAATTCCCGGGTCCTCGGCGTGTCGCGCGGCTCGTGACCGGGGAGGGCGGCCTTCGGCGTCGCCTCGGCGATGGGGACTTCGCGCGGGTCCAGAGAGTCGGCCGTGAGCGGCCGCCACGGCCAGCGCTCGAGCAGCGAGTCGGCGAGGGCGTCGCTCTCGATGATATCGGCGGGGAGGGTGAGCGTGGTGTCGGCTTGTGTCGGCTCAGTGGCGATGCTGGTCGGCTGGCCGAGTGCTTCGCTGACCGCGCGGGTGGCGGCGGTCAGGCGTGCCGCCTGGCTCGGCGTGACGGGTTCACGGGGAGCAGCGGAGGCGCGGAGGGCGAGTGCCCGCGGCGCTGGTTCACGCAGAGGCGCGGAGGCGCGGAGTGGCAGTGTGCTCAGCGTGGTCGTGCGAGTGCGCTGGTAGACAATCGACGTCGCGTCGCCGTCGCCGATGAGGGCCTGGATGGAGTCGCGGTCGAGCCTGGTGAGGTCGGCGATCCACTGACGTCTCGTGCCGGCGGCAGGCGTGTGCCAGTGCACAGCGGCCCGGATCGCGGGCCGAGTCGCGCCGAGTGAGGCGAGGCGTGGGCGGGCGTAGAGATCGATCGTGCCGCCGGGAGCGACAAACTGGTCGGCGGCCTTGAGCGCGTCCCAGATCGAGAGGAAATTCGTGCTGTCGGGCGCCATCCCTTTTGTGAGGCGGCGCTTGGGGAGTCCGGGAGCGAGGAGATGCACCGTGGCGCCGTCGAGCGAATCGAGCACGGCATCGCCGATGAGATCGGGGCTCACCAGCACCAGCTTCGCGGGGAGTCCTACGGTGCTCCCGTGGAAGCGCGGGCCGGCGAGACCGAGCACGACCGCCGCGAGGATCAGCAGCCGGAGGAGAAGCAGCAGCGGATCGGAGAGCCGGGCCGAGCGGGCGCGGGCCTGCGGCAGGTCGCCCAGATGCCGCAGCGTGCCGACGCGCACGACCTGCCGGGGCCGGCGGCTCCAGAGATGGAGTGCCAGCGGAATGACGAGTGCCGCGAGGGCCAGGAGCCAGGCAGGAGTGGCGAACATCGAGGCGATGCCTGCCGCCTAGGGCAGGCGCTGGCGGCGCGTGAGATAGGCGCGGAGCGGGGCCTCGAACGGCTCGGCGAGGTGGCACTCGACCAGTGCGGCGCCGCGCTCCTCGAGATCGCGGCGCAGCACCCTGAGCGAGGCATCGAGCCGCGCGACGGCGACGGGGCGCGCCGCATCGGCGTCGAGGTCCACGCGGCTGCCGGTCTCGAGATCCTCGAGGGTCACCGCGCCCTGGTAGTCGAAGCTCCGTTCCCGGTCACCGAGAATCTGGAAGCACACGACGTCGTGGCGGGCGCCGGAGAGACGGCGGGCCGCGGTGCGGATCTCGTCGGTGCGCTCGTGGAGATCGCCGAGCAGGATGGTGATGCCGCGCTCGGTGCCGGGGGCGAGGGTGCGCTCGACGACGGACCACGCGGGCCACTCACCGGCGGGGGTCACCTGTTCGAGCCGGTGCAGCAGCCGGTGGAGGTGCGGCAGTTCGCGGCGCGGCGGGAGTGCCTCCACCGTACCGCGCCCGAGGATGTAGAGGCCGACGGCATCGCCCTGCCGCTGCGCGAGGAGGGCGAGGGCGGCGGCGAGGTAGCGGGCGTAGTCGAGCTTGCTGACACCTTCCTCCTCGTGCGCCATGGAGCCGGTGGCGTCGAGGAGGAGACGGATCGTGATGCTGGTCTCGGCCTCGGCCTCGCGCACGAAGTAACGATCGGAGCGGCCGAGCAGCTTCCAGTCGATGCGGCGGGGATCGTCGCCGGGCTGGTAGCTCCGATACTGGCTGAACTCGAGGCCGGCGCCGGCGCGGCGGCTGGTGTGTCGGCCGAGCATGGTGCCGTCGACCGTCATGCGGGCGGCGAGTTCGAGGTCGCGGACCAGCGCGAGGGTCCGCGCGGTGACGAACCGGTTCACGCGAGCGGACTGGCCGGGGCGGGCACCTGGGCGAGGAGCGCCTCGGTCACATTGTCAGGCGTCACGCCCTCGCCCTCGGCGCGGAAGTTCACGAGGATGCGGTGGCGGAGCACCGGGGCGGCGACGGCGCGGAGATCCTCGAGGGTCGCGGCGTAGCGGCCGTGGAGGAGCGCGCGTGCCTTGCTGGCGAGGATGATCCCCTGGCCGGCGCGCGGGCCGGCGCCCCAGCGTACCCACTCGGTCACGAAGGGCACCTGGTTCTGCGCGGGGCGCGAAGCGCGGACGAGGCGCGCGGCGTAGTCGATGAGCGCGTCGCTCACGGTCACTTCCCGCACCAGCCGCTGCGCGCCGAGGATGTCGGCGGCGCTTGCGACGGGGGTGGTGGCGGGGAGGGCGGCGCCGGTGGTGCGGGCGAGCACGGCGCGCTCATCCTCGAGCGAGGGATAGTCCACCCGGATGTAGAGCAGGAAGCGGTCGAGCTGTGCCTCGGGGAGCGGATAGGTGCCGGTCTGCTCGATCGGGTTCTGCGTCGCGAGCACGAAGAAGGGCCGCTCGAGCGCGTGGGTGGTGCCGGCATAGGTCACCGATCCCTCCTGCATCGCCTCGAGCAGCGCGGCCTGGGTCTTGGGCGGGGTGCGGTTGATCTCGTCGGCCAGCACGAGCTGCGCGAAGACCGGCCCCTGATTGAATTTGAAGAAGCGCTTCCCGGTCGCGTGGTCCTCTTCGAGAACCTCGGTGCCCAGGATGTCGGAGGGCATGAGGTCGGGGGTGAACTGGATGCGGCGGAAGCTGAGTCCGGTCGCATCGGCGAGGGTGCGGACGAGCAGCGTCTTGGCGAGGCCGGGGACGCCTTCGAGCAGGGCGTGGCCACCGGCGAGGATCGCGAGCAGCAGCTCCTCGATCACCTGCTCCTGGCCGACGACCACCTTGCCGACCTCGCGGCGGAGCGCGGTGAGCCGGGCGACGGTCTGGGTGACGTCGGTCATCGGCGGCTCCCCATCACGCGGTCATCGCATAGGTCACGATGTTCACGCCGAAGCGGGTGTTGTCCACCGCGAGGAAGCGCTTGTTGCGGAAGTCGTAGTCCCATTCGCAGCCGTAGTCCTTGTTGCTGTAGAGCAGGGCGATGCGGCCGTCGAGCACGATGGCCTTGAGGTACTCGTGCACCAGGTCGTCGCCCCAGCCGTTCAGTTCGAGGCCGGTGGTCGGCGGCCCGTCGGGAAACTCGAAGAAGGCGCGGTAGAGCTCGTGACTCGACGGCAGCTTCTGCAGCGCGTCGGGGCCGAAGATCGCGGCCATCTCCGCCTCGAAGGAGCGGGCGAAGAGCCCGTCCACGTCGTGGTTGCAGTCATCGGCGAAGACGAAGCCGCCGCCCTTCACGAAGCGCGCGAAGTTGGCGCGCTCCGTCCCGGTGAACTCCACCAGCCGGTGCCCCGCGATGTAGGCGAAGCGGGCATCGAAGACGCCGCTGCTCGCGAGCGGCACGACCCGCTCGCGCGGATCGACGTCGATGGTGGTGTACTCCGCGAGCGAGTGCAACAGGTTCGCCGGCATCCGCTGGTCGACATCCCAGTCGCCGGAGGCGTACTGCAGGCGGGTGAAGGTGAACCGGGGCATGGCGGTCGGGCGGTCGGGCGGAAAGGCGGACGGCAGGCATGTCATTCTGCCCGCCAGTCCGCCAGTCCGCCAGTCCGCCTACACGGCGTCCGAAAGTGATGTGAAGGTGAAGTCCCGCACCCGCATCGGCGGCACCATGTTGCCCTGCATCCGCACCGGCGCGCCCAGCGCATCGACGTTGTTCATCATGATGATGGGCGACTCGTTGAAGCGGAAGTTCTTGATCGCGTGCTTGATCTTCCCGTCCTCGATGTAGAACGTGCCGTCGCGGGTGAGGCCGGTGAGCAGCAGCGTCTGGGGATCCACGTAGCGGATGTACCAGAAGCGGGTCACCAGGACGCCGCGCGCGGTGTCGCGGATGAGCTGCTCGAGCGAGGCGCTGCCCCCTTCCATGATGAAGTTGACCGGGCCGGGGGTGGCCGGCTTGCCCTGCTTCTCCGCCCAGTAGCGGGAGTAGAAGAGGTTCTTCACCACGCCCTTCTCGATCCAGGAGGTCTTCTGCGACGGCCGGCCGTCGCCGGCCCACGGGTCGGCCGGGACCTCGGGGTGCCAGGGATCGGTCCAGATGGTGACGGCGGGATCGACGAGCTGCTCGCCGAGACGGGTGCCGCCCCCCTTCTTGGAGATGGGGCTCCGGCCCTCGTCCGCCTGACGTGCGTTGAGCGAGAAGAGGAGCGGCTGGACCATGTCCACCGCCGCGAGCGGCTCGAGGATGACGGTGTACTTGCCCGGCTCGATCGCCTTGGCCTCGCGTGCGGCGAGCGCCTTCTCGATCGCGATGGCGGAGGCGGCGCCGCAGTCGAACTTCGCCGCGTCGTTCACGTCCCGCTCGGCGTAGCCGGAGCCGGTGCCGTCCTCGGTCCGCATGGTGACGGAGAAGTTGAGGCTGGTCGAACGGTGATAGGCGAAGAGCCCGGCGCTGTTGGCCATCGCCTGCCACGCGGCCCCGTCCTGCAGGAAGCCGGCGGCGACGCAGCCGCGGGCACGCGCGGGACCGATGCTCGCCTCGGCGGCGGTGGCGTGATACTCCGGCGAGAGCGCCGAGGTGCCATCGACCCACGCGCCCGGCACCGCGTTGTACTGCTGCGGCCCGAGCGGCGGCATGAACTCCGGATCCTCCGGCGCCAGTTGCGCGAGCGACTCGGCGGCGCGCACGGTCCGGGTGATCGTGTCGAGGTCGAACTGGTTCGCCGTCGCGGTGCCGCTCCGCTTGCCGTAGGAGCAGTTGACCACGAGCAGCAGGTCTTCGGTGTAGCCGGCGGTGGAGACGCTGTTCCGGGCGTAGCGGATGTTGCCGCCGCTGTTGCCGCGGAGGCTGATCTCGCAGGTCTCGGCGGTCGAGAGCTTCAGGGCCTGCGTGAGCAGCGCGCGGGCCTCGGATTCGTTGAGTGAAGGCATGGCGGTTATCCGATCTTCCGTGCGGTGTTGATCACGTTGACCCCGTTGACCCGCACGGTGGCGGAGCCGTGCGAGACCGCGCTCGACTGCGGCGGCTGGCCCTTGCCATCGAAGAAGGAGCCACCCATCCGGTAGTCGCGCTTGTCGCAGATGGCGGTCACCGCATTCCAGAATTCCTGGGTGTTGGACTGGTAGGCGACGTCGCGGAGCATGCCGACGATCTTGCCCTTCCGGATCTCGTAGAAGAGCTGCCCGCCGAACTGGAAGTTGTAGCGCTGCTGGTCGATCGAATACGACCCGTCGCCCACGATGAAGATCCCCTTCTCGACGTCGGCCACCATCTGGGCCGGGGTGAGCGGCTTGGTACCGGGGCGGAGCGAGACGTTCGGCATGCGCTGGAACTGCACGTCGTTCCAGCTGTCGGCGTAGCAGCAGCCGTGCGAGGCATCCTCGCCGAGGATGTGGACCTGGTCGCGGATGGCCTCGTAGCCGACGAGGATGCCGTCCTTCACGAGGTCCCACTCTCGCGCCTTGACCCCTTCGTCGTCGTAGCCGACGGCGCCGAGCGAGCCGGGCTGGACCTTGTCGGCGACGAAGTTGACCAGCGGGCTGCCGTACTTGAAGCTCTTCGACTTCCACTTGTCGAGCGTCGCGAAGCTGGTGCCGGCGAAGTTCGCCTCGTAGCCGAGCACCCGGTCGAGCTCGAGCGGATGGCCGACCGACTCGTGGATGGTGAGCCAGGTGTGGGTCGGATCGAGGACGAGGTCCCACTTGCCGGCCTCGACCGACTTGGCGCCCTGCTTCTGCTTCGCGTTGGTGGCGGCGAGGCGGGCGTCCTCCAGCATGTCGTAGCTGCGGCCGTAGACGATCGCGCCGGCGGGCGTCTTGATCTTGTCCCCGGCCCGGGCGGAGAGATACTCCCATCCCATGCCCACCGGGGCGGACATCGCGTCGATGCCCTCGAACTTGCCGGTGCTCTTGTCCACCATGGTGACCTGGAAGTTGGGCCAGGTGCGGTGGATGTCCTGATCGATGTAGCTGCCGTCGGTCGAGGCGAAGTACTTCTGCTCGTTGACGAGGAAGAGCCCGGTGAAGATGTAGGTCGCTCCGGCCTGCAGTGCCGCGTTGCCGACCGCGGTCAGCAGGTCGGCCTTCTCGTGGATCGAGATGTCGAAGGCGTTCTGGATGATCGGCGTCTTCCAGCTCACCTCGCCGACGCCCTTCTGGGTGGCGAGCTGCACCGGTTCGGTCTGCAGCCGGCTGTTCGCCTTGGCGATCGCCACCGCCTGCGCGGCGGCGCGACGCACGCCATCGGTCGTCACGTCCTGCGTGGCGGCGAAGCCCCAGGTTCCCTGCACCAGCACCCGGATGCCGACGCCGTAGGACTCGGTGCTGACCACGTTCTGGATCTTGGTCTCGCGGCCGTTGATGAACTGGTTGAGATAGCGGCCGATGCGGACATCGGCGTAGGTGGCGCCGCCGCTCCGCGCGGTCTCCAGCGCGGCGTCGGCGAGTTGCTTGCGGTCGGCGCTCGGAATCGGAGTGATCGCTCCGTTCCAGACCCGCGCATGCGGCGGGATGAGCAGGGCGCCGGCCGCCAGCCCGGTCATCTGCAGGAAATCACGGCGTTCCACTGGTGGCTCCAGGGAGAGGGTAGAACAGCTGCACCAAAGGTGCAGCAGAAACGGGGATGTGCCAGAGTGAAATGCTGAAGTGGCTCGGTGCCAGGCCTCCTACGATGGTGGCCCTGCCGGGGTTCCAGCCTCGAGCGCCTTGAAGCGTCGCACAAAGCGACGATCGATGTAATCCTTGAACAGCATCGCCCAGCGGCCCGAGGCCACCATCCCGCCGTAGCAGCAGATGGCGCTGCTATCCCCGGTATTGAGGAGCTGCAGGGCGCGGAGCGTCGGCCGGTAGGGGATCGGATTCTGCTCGCCCGAGCCGAGCGCCACGCCGATGTTGTGTGCGAGGATCGGTCCCATCCGGACCGCCGTGACTCCCGACTTCGGGAGCCGCGGTGCGTACTGGAGCGAGACGGCATCGCCGGCGCCGAAGAGGCCGATGGCCCCGGGCACGGCGAGGGTGTCGTGCACCGTGAGGTAGCCGCGCGACTCGACCGGGAGCCCGGACTCGCGGAGCAGCGGCGGCGCATCGGTCCCCGCGCACCAGATGGTCAGATCGGAGGGAATGATCCGGCCACCACCCACCCGCACATGGTCGGCCCCGACCTCCTCGACACCGGTCGAGAGCCGAAGGGTGATCTCGCCGCGGCGGAGTGCCGCCTCGGCTGCCTCCCCCGCGCCCGGTCCGGAGTTCCGGAGCAGCGCGCTCGAGGCATCGACGAGCGTGATGATGGCGCGCTGGGCGCCGGCCTGGTCGAGCCGCGCGCGGGTCGTGAGCGCGATCTCGATCCCCGCCGCGCCCGCACCGACCACGACGACCTGCAGCGGCTCCGGTCCCGCGTTCCGCGCCGCCATCTCCATTCGAGGTACGAGCGCGCCGGCACGCTCGGCCGGCTTGAGGAAGCAGGCGTGTGCCGCCGCGCCGGGGACTGCGTGGGAGCCGGGGGCGCCGCCGAGCGCGACGGAGGCGACGTCGTACTCGAGCGACTCGCCGCTCGCGAGGGTCACCAGCTTGGACTGCGCGTCGATCCGGGTGACGCTGTCCTGGATGAAGCGCGCCCCCGCCGCGCGCGCGAGCGCGACCAGGTCGAAGGTGAGCTGCTCGAGCTTGTAGCGGCCTTCGATGAGACCCGGCACCATGCCGGAGTAGAGCTGGGTGGAGTGGGACGAGACGAGGGTGATGTCGTCGGCCACGATCTTCCGCTTGGCCAGGGCCTCGAGCACGAAGAGCTGCGCATGCCCGCCCCCGATCAGCAGCAGCCGCTGGCCCGGGTTCATGGCGGCGGCGAGCCCGGTGGCGCGGCGGGGAAGGCCCAGGTGAGCCACTCGGGGAGGAGCCGCTTCCAGGTGGGGAGATCGTGCTTCCCCTCGACGATCAGGTGCACCATCCCCGGTCCCCGGCGGTAGCCCTTCTTCTCGAGCGCGACGACCAGTTCCTCGGTGTCCTGGATCGCGTCGATGACGCCGTCCTGGTCGCGGTCGGCGGCCTCGTCCTGACGGCCGGTCTCGAACCACATGCGGAGCGCGGGGCGGCCCGGTGTGTCGCGCACCCGGCGATGCATGATGCGGGAGGACTGCTTGGTCTCGGGACTGGTGTCGTCGGTGCGCCACCAGAAGGAGCCGGAGAAGACGCCCACCGTGCCGAAGCGCTCGGAGTGGCGCCAGGCGAGGTCGAAGGCGGAGAGCCCGCCGAGGGACCAGCCCATCACCGCGGTATTGGTGGGGCCGTGGGTGACGCGATAGCGGGCCTCGATCATCGTCATCAGTTCGGTCATGATGAACTGGCCGTAGCGGTCGGCGCGGGCGCCGAGGCCCTGGGCGTTGGCGATGTAGGCGGTGCCGTAGTCCTGAATCCGGTCGGTGGCGTGAATCGCGACCACGATGACCTGCGCCATCGCGCCGGTGAGTTCGAGGGAGTCGAGCGTGCCGGCGAGGTCCACCGCCTCCATGTCCTGCCCGTCGTTGGCGTAGATGACGGGGTAGGTGGTGGTGCTGTCGTGGGCGTAGTCGCGCGGGAGGTAGACGTCGATGGTGCGGTTTTCCCCGAGGAGCCGGGACTCGAAGGGCGGCAGCCGCTCCACCACGACCTGGTCGCGATGACCGATCGCGAGGGTCGGACCACCGATGAGGGCGACCAGCCCGCGCCGAGCCAACTCCCGCCAACGTGCCATCGCGCTCGCTCCGCGTCGAGTCCGGGAAAGGGGGTGAACGGAAGAAGTATAGCTCCGCTTGACTCCGGGGCGATTCGGGGGAATGCTCTCCCCACCCCCTCGTCCCCGACTGGCATGGAATCCCGGCCTCCGCTCGGTGTACTGACGCCCTTCGAACGCTTCGCCGTCCGGCTGGTGCGCCGCATGAATCGCGGCCGCTGGCAGCGGCTCTGGTTCTGGTGCCAGCGCGCGATCGGCGCCCGCTGGATCGGGCTGGTGACCGGTCCGCTGGTGGAGGTGGAGGGGCTCGAGCATGTGGCGGCGACCTCGCGGGAGCGGCCGCTGCTGGTGGTGGCCAACCACCGTTCGTTCTTCGATCTCTACGTGGTGATGTGCGTGCTCTTCCGGCGCCTGCCTGGCTGGCGCGCGATCCTCTTCCCGGTGCGGGGACGCTACTTCTACCAGCGGCCGGGCGGGGTGGTCCTGAATGCACTGGCCGCGTGGTGGTCGATGTATCCCCCCTTCTTCCGGGAGCCGGAGAAGGCGCCGTTCAACCAGTGGGCCATGAGCGACCTCGCCTCGCTCTGCCGCGACGGCGCGGGGCGGCTCGTCGGGTATCACCCCGAGGGGACGCGCAACAAGAATTCCGACCCCTACACCTTCCTTCCGCCGCAGGCCGGCGTCGGCCGGCTCATCCTCGAGGCCCATCCGCAGGTCGTGCCGGTCTTCGTCGCGGGACTCGGCAACAGCTTCCTCGAGATCCTCCGCCGGCGGGCGCGGGGCGGGGAGCGGATCCGGCTGCGCTTCGGTCCGATGCTGGACAGTGCGGTGTGGGAGGGGCTGCCGCTCACGGCGGCGTCGAGCCGTACCGTCGCCGAGGCGGTGATGGCCGAGGTGCGGAAACTCGGCGAGGCCGACCGGCGGGCGATGGCGGCACAGCCCGCGGCCTCTGACGCCCGACCGCAGGCGCTGTTAGGTTGATCGGCTTCTCCTCCTATCAATGGGCGGGATGATCGGCGTACACAGCCCGGGCGATCTGGTCTCCTTCATCGGCGTGTGGGTGCAGGTCGGCGGGACGTTTCTCCTGCTGACGCTGTTCTACGTGCTGGCCCGCCACGCGGGCACCCGGCCGTTCTTCATCCGCTGGGCCTGGGGCTGGCTGGCGCTCCTCGTCGGTCTCTCGGCTGTGACGGGGCGTTACATCCTCGCCCCGCTGGATCCGCCAGAACCCACCCTGCTGATCTTCACGCTGCACAGCATCTACCTGTTCGCGAAGCTGGTCTTCCTCGCGTTCATCGTGTCCGGCACCTGGCTCTTCTGCGAGGGGCGGCTCCCGCCGGGGAAGTGGGCGTACTGGGTGGCCGGCGCGGCGCTGCTGTCGATGGTTGCGTCCATCGGGACGACGACCATGACGCCGGTCATGCTGATGCAGCAGCCGATCGCGGCGGGGGCGTACGCGCTGCTCGCGATCATCCTCTTCCGGCTGCCCGCGGGGCGCCGCACGATGGGGACGAAGCTCACGGCGGCCGTCATGGCGGCGCAGTCCGGACTCTGGATCCTGTACGGCGCCACCTACTGGATCTCCGATTTCGGCCTGACGGACCAGTTGCCGTGGGCCGGGCTGCTCGCCGAGGGAAACTCCTTTCTTGACCTCGCACTCGGCGCCGTGATGGCGTACGGCATGGTCGTCATTCTGCTCGAGGACACCCGGCGGGAGACGGAGCAGGTCCGTGCGGAGCGGCTGGGCGCGGTGGCGGAATCGGAAGCGCGGCTCAAGGCGGTCATCGAGACGGCGACCGACGGCATCGTCGCGGCCGACGGCAACGGGAAGATCGTGCTGGCCAATGCCGGCGCGGCGCGGCTCTTCGGCCAGCGGCGGGGCGAGATGCTGGGCCACGAGCTGGTGGAGTTCTTCCCCGAGGCGTCGCGGGCGGAGCTGATCCGGCGCCTGACGGAGATGCGCCGGGTGACGCCGGGGGGCCAGCTCGTCTTCGAAGTGGCCGGCCGGGGCCCGCACGGCGGGGAACTCCCGCTCGAGGTCGCGGCGAGTTCACTGGTCCGCCCGGGGAGCGTGCTCGAGATCCTGGTGCTTCGCGACCTCACCGACCGGCGCCGGGCCGAGTCGGACCGGGAGCAGCTCCAGTCCCGCCTGGCGCAGTCGGTGCGGATGGAGGCGCTCGGCCGGCTCGTGTCAGGCGTCGCCCACGAACTCAACAACCCGCTGGCCGCGATCCTCACCTTCAGCGAGCAGCTGCTGACCGAGCAGGCGGAGGCGGAGATCGCGGGGCCGATCCGCACCATCCGGGAGCAGGCGCGCCGCGCGCGGGCGATCGTGCGCGACCTGCTGACCTTCGTGCGCCGGCGCGAGGAGCGGCGGGAACCGGCGGAGATCGGGGTGCTGGTCGAGCGGACGGTGCGCGCGCTGGAAGGGGACCTGAGCCGGCAGTCGGTGTCGCTCGCGCTGACCACCGAGCCGGGCCTCCCGCTCCTGCACTGCGATCCGACCGCGATCGAACAGGTGCTCACCAACCTGCTGGACAACGCGGCCCGCGCGACGCCGGGCGGCACCGTGTCGCTCACGATCCGCCGGGAGCGGGACGGCGTCGCGATCGTGGTCGAGGACAGCGGCCCGGGGATTCCCCCCGATCATCTGAGCCGGATCTTCGAGCCCTTCTTCACGACCCGCGGAACGGGGGAGGGGACCGGGCTCGGGCTGTCGGTCTCGCTCGGGATCGTGCAGCAGCATGGCGGCGAGCTGCGCGCGGAGAACCGGGTGCCGGGGCCCGGGGCGCGGTTCACCGCCTGGCTGCCGTTCGGGGCGGTGGTCGCGCCGGTGAGCGCGGTCCAGGCGAGCGGGCCGGTGCCGACGGTCGCGGCGCCCCGCGCCCGGCAGGGGCAGGTGCTGCTCATCGACGACGAGGATGCGATCCGGGCCAGCATGCGGCGCTACTTCGAACGGCAGGGATGGACGGTGGACGAGGCGAGCGACGGCGCGGTCGGCCTCGCCAAGCTGCTCGCCACCCGGGAGCCGGCCAGCTACGACGTCGTCATCTGCGATCTCAAGATGCCGGGGCTCACCGGTCTCGAGCTGCACCACTGGGTCAGCGCCTCCCGCCCCGACCTGCTGGGCCGCCTGGTCTTTGCGTCGGGCGACACCGCCTCACCGGAGGCGGCCGCTTTCCTTAGTTCTTCCGGCTGTCCCGTGCTGGAGAAGCCGTTCGAGCTCCGGGAGCTGGCGGCGGTCGTCGCCCGGATCCGGGGGGCGGCGGCGTAGTAGGGGCGACCGGCCGGTCGCCCCTAC
>JBGASX010000046.1:0-41378 GCA_044229445.1 Gemmatimonadales bacterium
ACGGCGCCGCCCCCTGGTCGAAGCAGGGCGAGATCGCCTTCCTCTGCCCCGTTCCCGGCTACGACCGGCACTTCACGATCTGCAAGGACTACGGGATCAGGATGATCCCCGTCCGCCTCGGTCCCGACGGGCCGGACATGGACGAGGTCGAGCGGCTGGTCGCGGCGGACGCGTCGATCAAGGGAATGTGGTGCGTCCCCAAGTACAGCAATCCGACCGGCTCGGTCTACTCCGACGCAACCGTCCTCCGCCTCGCGGCGATGAAGACCGCCGCCGCCGATTTCCGGATCTTCTGGGACAACGCCTACGGCGTGCACCATCTCGGTACCGAGCAGTGCCAGATCGCGAACATCCTGGAGCTGTGCGCCAGCCACGGGCACGCCAACCGGGCGTTCGTCTTTGCGTCGACCAGCAAGATCACGCTCGCCGGCGCCGGTCTCGCGCTCTTCGCCGGCTCCAAGGAGAATGTGGCGTGGCTGCTCGCGCGGATGACGCCGCGCACGATCGGCCCTGACAAGATCAACCAGCTCCGTCACGTGCGGTTCCTCAAGAACGCCGAGGGAATCACTGCACTCATGGAAAGACACCGGGCGCTGATCGCCCCCAAGTTCGAGAAGGTGCTCGAGATCTTCGCCGCGCGACTCAGCGGGGTTCCGGAGGTCACCTGGACCAGGCCGAAGGGCGGCTACTTCATCTCGCTCGAGGTGCCGAAGGGATGCGCCAAGCGGGTCGTGGCACTCGCCAAGGAGGCGGGGATCGCGCTCACGCCGGCCGGCGCCACCCATCCGCTCGGCAACGATCCGCAGGACCGCACCATCCGCATCGCGCCGACCTTCCCCGATCTCGCGGAAGTGGCGCAGGCGGCGGAAGGCACCGCGCTCTGCGTGCTGCTCGCGGCGGCGGAGCGGTAGCTAGTTCCGAGTTCCGAGTTCCGGGTTCCGGGTTCCGGGTTCCGGGTTCAAGGGCCGAGGGGGAGGAGCCGTGCTCCGCCCCTCGCCCGACCCCTTCTCTGTGACCACCGTCACACACCTAACATCTCTGCCGGACCCGCGTCTCCCCGCTGAACCCCAACGAGGACGCCTCCATGTACGCGCTGCTCACCGCTCTGCTGCTCACCGCCTGCGCGCCGTCACAGCCGCAACTCGCCCCCGCCGCGCTCCGCGCCGACTGGGAGCTGCTCGGCTCGCGCCGAGTGAGCTTCCGGGCCGAGAAGGACGTGATCCCGGTGACGGCCCGCGAGGGGCTCTTCACCGCGGTCAAGCTCGAGGTCGAGGGGGGCAATCTCGAGATGTACAACGTGCGGATCACCTTCGGCGACGGCGAGACGTTCTCGCCCGATACCCGCTTCGTGTTCCGTGAGGGGAGCTGGAGCCGGACGATCGACCTGCCTGGCAAGGCGCGGGTGATCCGCAAGATCGAGTTCTGGTACCGGAGCGAGGTGAAGCGCGGGCGGGCGACGGTGCGGGTCTACGGGAGACAGTAACGAGTTCCGAGTTCCGAGTTCCGAGCGATGAGTGATGAGTGATGAGTACCTAGTACGTAGTACTTAGTACTTAGTACTTAGTACTTAGTACTTAGTACTTAGTGCGCGGTCGTACCTCTCGTCTCCGCGCCGGCGCGGAAGGCGACCTGACGCAGGAGGCGTGCTTCGTCGGGAGTGAGCCAGCCGGCGCCCTCGCCGATCAGGATCAGGCGGCGCAGGGTCTCGGCCAGGTCGGCGAAGTAGAGGGGGCGGATCCGCTCGGCAACGAAGCGCATGCGCGGAGGGTAGCGAGCACCGTCGGCGGGCAGCGTACCGGAATGCCGCCGAAGGGACCCCGGTAAAACGCGGCCGGAAACGAGATGGGGGGAGGGGCATCTGCCCCTCCCCCCATTTGCATGCGACCGGAGTCGCCGCAGCTCAGCCGATCTGCGGCGGCGCGGTTTCCATCTGCAGCGCCGGCTCGGCCTTGGGCTGCCGGGTGCCGGCGGTGGTCTTCGTGGCGAGCTTGACCAGCGGGTTCGCCTCGGTGGTGCTCTTCAGATAGGCGTTCGGATCGTGGTCGAGGCCGCCCTCCGGCAGCCACTCGTACAGCGACCCGAGCTCCTTCTTGATCCGGTTGAGGTAGAACTCCGGCAGCACCGTCGTCTCGCCTTCCATGTAGTCGCGGACGCTCTTGTCGGTGTCGAGCAGCTTGCGGATCGTGGTGTGGTACTTGATCCGGCCGAAGCCCTCCGACGAGACGGCGCGCATCACGTTCATCCACTTCGGGATGGCGGTCGGCGTCGCCGGGATGCGGCGGGCGATGGCCTTCCACGAGAACGAGTAGCGCGTCACGTCCACCACGTGGTCGTAGAACTCCTTCCACGAGTAGTTGAGCGGCTTCACGTTCATCGCGTGATTGTTGTTCAGGAAGTGGAAGGGGAACGGCAGCAGCCGGCCCGCCCGCTGGTAGTCCAGGTTCATCGGCGCCGCGCGGCCGAACGCCGAGAGCAGCGAGTAGGCCGGGAAGGCGCCCGGCGAGAGGTCGATGAACTTCTTGGTGAGCTCGAACGGCTCGTCCCCGGCGTCCCCGTCCATGCCGACCACGAAGTTGGTCTGGATGTAGGGGATGTAGCGGAGAATCATGTTCACGTGATCGGAGACCTGGCGCACCTTGTCCATGCCGGTGCGGGTGGTCTTCGACTTGTTGCCGAGGTCGTACCACGACTCGATGCCGGGCAGGATCGCCTGGAAGCCGTTCTTGCGGAGCCGCTGCAGGTGCGGCTCGGAGAGGAGCGAGAGGCTGCTCTCCGCGATGTGCCGCATCCGGCCCTGGGGGACCACCGCCTCGATCGCTTCCATGTAATCGTCGAAGCGGATGCCGAAGTTCGGGTCGTGCCAGCCGATGATCGGGTTCTTGAACTTGGTGAGCACGAACGCCAGGTCGTTGCGCAGGCCCTGGAAGCTGAAGGGCTGGTAGTCGACGGTGGAGTCGATGCAGAAGCTGCAGGTGTAGGGACAGCCGAGGCTGCCGAGCATCGGGACGATCTTGATGGTCGGGGCCTTCGCGAGGGTCGGCTGGATGAAGGTCCAGCGCTCCTCGAGCGACGGGATCTCGTTCGGCTGGTTGGCCGCGCTGAGGAACTGGCCGACGGGCCGGTGCTGCGAGCAGTCGGTCAGGATCTCGTCGATGATCTTCTTGTCGGTGAAGCCGACGACGTAGTCGAAATACTTGACCGCGTCCTCGGGATAGCAGCGGGCGTGCGGACCGCCGAGCACCGTCACCGCACCCCGGCTCCGGAAGAGCGCGCTCAGGGCGTAGGAGAGCTGGGCCGACTGGGTGAACGCGCCGATGAAGAGAAGGTCGAGGTCGCTGGGCAGCTCCTCGAGGAGGTCCTCCAGACCGGTGTAGCAGACGAAGCGGACATCATGCCCGGCCTGCTGGCACCATACACCGATCGCCTGGGGCATGATGCTCGCCAGGTTCGGATTCATGACCCGCCCGTAGAGGGAGGGATTGGGACTTTTGGTGACGAGATCCAGAATGCCGATACGGAGGCGGCGCAATCGCCCTCCCGGGATGAAAGACCTGTTGGGGGTGGGGGTGCCGTTGGGAACCTCACGGCCGTTCGGAGGGCGTCCGGTGAAGGCGGGACAGCCCTTATTCACCCTGCAAAATCCCCTTTCGGACAGCTAGGGTCAAGGTCTGAACCGATTTTCACCCTGTTCTCACGCCCAAACATTTGACACATCGTTACCCGGCCCGCATGATAGCCCAACCCCTACAAGGAGGTTGGCCCTATGCGGGTCTATGGCTCAACCGCCATCCGCAACGTGGCAATCGTAGGCCACGGAGCGGCTGGCAAGACAACCCTCGTTGACGCGCTCGCCTACGTCGCAGGCTCCTCCAAGCGGCATGGCAGCATCCTGGAAGGCACCACCCTCACCGATTACTCCGCAGACGAAGTCGAACGCAAGCACTCCATTTCCCTCGGGCTGGGTTTCGCCGAGTGGGCCGACACCAAGATCAACCTCCTCGATGCACCCGGATTCCTCGACTTCCTCGGGGAAGCCACCGCCGCGCTCTATTCGGCGGACGCGGCCGTCGTGGTGCTGAACGCGACCGGCGGCGTCGAGGTCGGGACCGAGAAGGTGTGGGAGATCTGCGACCGGCTGCATCTGCCGCGGCTGCTGTTTGTCGGGCAGATGGACCGCGAGCGCGCCAACTTCGAGCGCGTCTTCGACGACGTGAAGACGCACCTGTCCCCCAAGGTGGTCCCCGTCGAAATCCCGATCGGCAATGGCGCCGATTTCCACGGGATCGTCAATCTGCTGACCGACGAGGCGCTGACCTACCGCAAGGGCACCAAGACGGGCGAGTACGACACCGTCCCGCTGCCTGACGACGTCAAGGAGACCTACGCCAAGTACCACGAGCAGCTGGTGGAAGCGATCGCCGCGACCGACGACGCCCTCCTCGAGAAGTATCTCGGGGGCGAGGAGCTGTCGCGGGCGGAGATCGTCGCCGGGCTCCGGAAGGGCGTGCTGGCGGGAGAGATCGTTCCGATGCTCGTCGGCAGCGCGACCCTCACCTACGGCATGCGCCAGCTGCTGACCGAGATCGTCGACCTGCTCCCCTCACCCGCCGAGGCCCCGGTGCCCGCGGGTGATGGCGATGGCGACGGCCTGCCGCTGCTGGGACACGTCTTCAAGACGGTCTCCGAGCCGCACGTCGGCGACGTGACGCTCTTCCGCCTCTATCGCGGCACCGTGAAGACGGGCGAGGAGGTGTGGAACCAGGAGCATGGGGTGGCGGAGAAGCTCAACCACCTCTCGCTGCAGCAGGGGAAGGAACGGATCGAGGTCACCGAGCTCAGCGCCGGGGACATCGGCTCCGTCGCCAAGCTGCGGAACACCCATACCAACGACACCTTCTGCCGGAAGGAGCACCCGATCCACCTCGACCCGATTCCCTATCCGGAAGCGGTCGCGACGGCGGGCGTGGTGGTGAAGAACCGGGGCGAGGAGGACAAGCTCGCCGCCGGACTCCACCGGCTGCACGAGGAAGATCCGACCTTCCACTTCGAGTACAGCTCCGAACTCGGCCAGACCCTCATCCACGGCATGGGTGAGCGGCACTTCGAGATCGTGCTGGGCCGGCTCGAGAAGAAGTTCGGGGTGCACGCCGAACTGGTGCGTCCGAAGGTCGCCTATCGCGAGACGCTCAAGGGGAAGGCCGAGGGCCAGGGGAAGCACAAGAAGCAGAGCGGCGGCCGCGGCCAGTACGGCGACTGCTGGATCCGGCTCGCCCCCCGTCCGCGCGGCGCCGGCTACGAGTTCGTGGATGCCATCGTCGGCGGTGTCATCCCCAACAAGTTCATTCCGGCGGTGGATCGCGGCATCCAGGAGGCGGCGGTGCGCGGAGTGATCGCCGGCTACCCGCTGGTCGACTTCCAGGCGGAGTGCTTCGACGGCTCGTACCACGACGTCGACTCGAACGAGATGTCGTTCAAGATGGCCGGCATTCTCGCCTTCCGGAACGTGGCCACGAAGGCGCGGCCGGTGCTGCTGGAACCGCTGCTCGACGTGACCGTCTGGGCGCCGGGCGACATCATGGGTGACGTGATGGGCGATCTCTCCGCCCGCCGCGGCCAGATCCTCGGCACCGACCAGGATGGCCGGCTCACCCGGATCAAGGCGGTGGTGCCCGAGGCGGAGATGTACAAGTACGCGACCACGCTGCACTCGATCACGCATGGTCGCGGCACGTTCCACCAGGAACCGCACGGCTATGCGGAGGCGCCGCCCGAGGTGACGGCGAAGATCGCCGCCGAGCACAAGAAGGACGAGAAAGAGGAGGAGTAGCGACTGGCGGGGGTGGAGCGAGGCTCCACCCCCGTTAGATTCGCCCCATCCGACTCCCCCCTCGAGGACCCTGCCATGGCGATCGACCCGCGTTTCACCACGACGGCGTTTCAGTTTGACGGTTATCAGGTCACCCAGTCGCTCGGTGTCGTCCGCGGCATCACGGTGCGCTCGCGCTCGGTGATCGGCATGGTGGGCGCGAAATTCCAGACCATCTTCGGCGGCAACATCACGATGCTCACCCGCCTCTGTGAGGCGGCGCGCGAGGAAGCGTTCGGCATTCTCCTGGTGCATGCGGAAGAACTGGGTGCCAACGCCGTGATCGGCGTCCGCTATGACGCGGGCGAACTGATGCCGGGGGTGACGGAAGTGCTCTGCTACGGCACGGCGGTGGTCATCGAGAGCGCCTAGTTGTCCGACGGGACCAATCGTCCTTCTGATTTGCAACGCGCCGAGCCAGACTGGCTCGGCGCGTTGCACATGAAGTGGGTATTAACGCCGTAAGCTGCTGTCGCGAAGGTGGTTCGGCGTTCAACGCGGAGGGCCCGGGGATTGCTGTTCATGTGGGAAGGCAATTGCCGCGGCATTTCACCGGCGATTCATCTTGCCCGAATACTCTACCGGTGGCACTCACGCTCACCGGACAGGATCTCGCCATGAACGCCGCGCTGCTTGCCCTTTCGCTGCTGCTGCCTTCCCAGGACACCGTCCAGGTCAGCCTCGCAACCGACTCCACTCCGCCGAGCTACGCCCCGACACTCGCCAACACCTCGGCCCTGGCCTCGATCGGCCCGGTCGTGCTGGGGGATTCCGCGACTGTGGCGGACGACTCGGTCCGGAAGCGGCGCAAGGCGGTGGAATACAGTGATGCGTATTACGCCAGCCTCAAGATCCACCGGCTTGCGAGCTACCTCACATTGCCGCTGTTCGTAGGTCAGTACCTTAGCGGCAGTTACCTCTGGAACCACCCCGACTCTCACGGGCTGGCGAAGGATGCCCACGGGCCGCTGGCGGCGGGGGTTGCCGGCCTGTTCGCGGTGAACACCGTGACCGGGGTCTACAACCTCTGGACCGAACGCAAGGAGCCGAAGGGGCGGACCCGGCGGTGGGTGCATGGCCTCGCGATGATCGCGGCGGACGCCGGCTTCGTCGTGGTCGGTGCGACCGCCCCTGACGACGATTTCAGGGGCACCGGGCACTCCTCCGGGGCCACGACGCACCGGAATATTGCCATCGCCTCGATGGGCGTGGCGCTGGGCAGTTACGTCATGATGCTTCTCTGGAAGGATTGATATGTCACTCGTACACCAACTGGCGTCGGTCGTCGCCCCCTGGGCCGACTTCTACAACGGCAGCCGGGTCGCGCAGTCGGCCGTCACCTTCGGGCACTTCGGCGGGATGATGACCGCGGGCGGGTTTGCCCTCGCGGGCGACCGCGCCACGCTCAAGGCCGCTTCGGCGTCCGCCTCGGAACACCCCCGACACCTCAAGGAGCTGGCGACGATCCACCCGATCGTCGTCAGCGCGCTCGCGGTCACGACGATCAGCGGTCTCCTCATGTTCGCGGCCGACCTCGAGTCGCTGATCGTCACCCCGGCCTTCTGGATCAAGATGGGGCTGTTCGGTCTGCTGATGTTCAACGGGTGGGTGATGATGCAGGCGGAGCGGCGGCTCGAGCGCGGCGATCCGTCGGACGCGCGGGCCTGGGGCCGGCTCCGGACCGCCTCGCTGGTGAGCCTGGTGCTCTGGTTCGCCGTCGTCCTCGCCGGCTCCATTCTTCCGAACGTCAGCTGACAGGGATCTCTCGTGACTGATTGCACCGACGGCTGCGGCCTCCCCGGCCGGCGCCAGTTCCTGAAGGAAGCCACGCTCGCTCTCGGGGCCGTGATGGCGGCGCTCTCCGCCACGCCCCGCGAGGCGGCGGCGATGCCGATCAGTCTCGGTCAGGCGCTCCGGGTGCTGGGCGACGAGGTGACCTATCCGCTCCCCGCCACCGATGGCGCGACCATCGACCGGGACAACGAGGTCATCCTGGTGCGCTGGAAGAACGCGGTCTACGCCTTCGCGCTCTCGTGTCCGCACCAGAACACCGCGCTCAAGTGGCTCGACAGCGACCAGCGGTTCCAGTGCCCCAAGCACAAGTCCAAGTACCAGCCAGACGGCACCTTCATGAGCGGCCGGGCGACCCGGAACATGGACCGCTTCGCGCTCCGGAAGGACGGGAAGAACGTCGTGGTGAACCTCGCCAAGCTGTACGAGAGCGACAAGCAGCAGGTCCTCTGGGACGAGGCCCGTCTGGCGGTGTAGCGGTCCCGCAGCGAGGGTGACGACCGTCACCCCGGCAAAGAGGCCCATCGCGCTACTCTGGATCGGTCAACCCAACGCCGAACCGGAGTCACGATGGGCCTTCCCGCTTTGTTCCTGGCGCAGGCGCTGGTCAGCCTTGCGCCTACCCTCGAGAATGTGCGGACGCTTCCAACGAGTGCCGAGTTCCGGGTTCCGAGTACCGAGTACCAGGCACTCGGAACCCGGTACTCGGGACTCGGTACTGTCAACGTCGTTCCCGATACGGTGCGACGGAAGCGGGCCGTCACCCTCTCCGACGGCTACTACTCGCGGCTCGATATCCACCGCGCGGCGGGCTATGCCGTGCTGCCGCTCTTCGCGATCTCCTACTTCTCGGGGCAGCAGGAACTCCAGAAGGGCAGCGCCGCGCCGCTCTGGGCGGACAAGGTGCACAGGCCCTCCGCCTATCTATTGGCGGGGGTCTTCACGCTCAACACGGTGACGGGCATCCTCAACCTCTCCGAGTCGAGCAAGGTGCAGCATGGGAAGACGAGGCGCTGGGTGCACGCGGCGCTGATGCTTGCCTCCGACGCGGCGATGATCTACGGCGTGGCCAAGGCGCCGAGTCTCAGCACCATCGACGACCGGATCGCGGCGGGGAAGCGGGGCGGGTGGACGCCTCACAAGACCTTCACCGTCGCCTCGATGAGCCTGGCGACGGTGGGGTATCTCATGATGTTCGTTTGGAAGGAGTAGAAGTTCCGAGCACTAAGTACTTAGTACTAAGTACTTAGTACTTAGTGCCTAGTGTCTCCCAGCAGTTCCTCGAAGTTCGCCTGCAGCTGTTCCGCGCCCAGGCGTTCGAAGAGGCGCGTTGCTTCCTGGCGACGGGTGGCGGCCTCGTCGGTCCTGCCGAGGCGGAGGAGCGCGACGGCGGCGACACTGGCGCACTCCGCCTGCAGCTGCAGGATGCCGTACTTGGCCGCGACTTCCCGCCCGGCCACGGCGAGGTCGACGGCCACGGCGTACTTCCCTTCCCTCAGCGCGAGCAACGCCCGCAGTCGCGCGACCTCGGCGAGACCGACTTCGTCGTCGGTCTCGCGGCAGAGCCGTTCGGCGCGGCTGAGTTCCTGGCGGGCGAGGTCGAGCTCGCCGCGGTCGAGGTGGATCTCGGCTCGTCCCATGACGGCCAGCGCCATGAGGGAGCCCTCGCCCACCTCCTCCGCATGGCGGACCGCCTGCAGTGCGGCGGCCTCGGCGTCCATCCAGTCGCGCTGCTGCCGGAAGGTGAGCCCGAGGTTGTGATAGGTCTGGGCCGTGCCCCGGCGATCGCCCAGCCGCTGGTAGGCCAGCAGCGCGGTGCGGTAGAGGCTCAGCGCCAGGTCGGGACGGTTCCGCAGGTGCGCGACCGACGCGAGGTTGTTCGAGGCGTTGGCCGCCATGCGGGTGTCGTCCACCACGCGCGCGAGTTCCAGCGCCTCACCGAAGCAGCGCTCGGCATCCTCGAGCCGGCCCTGCTCGAACGCGACGGCGCCGAGCAGGTTCATCGCCCGCATGCGACCATCGGAATCGGCGCGCGCGCGGAAATGCTGCAGCGCCGACTCGGCGAGGGTGACGCTGGTGCTGAAGTCACCGAGCCGCGTGGCAGCGGTGGCCGCGAGCAGCTCACCCTCCGGCCGCCGCTGGGCCGGCTCGACGCGCTGATGCGCGTCGAGGGCCTCGCGGAAGCGTCCCGCGTCCACGAGCTGGCGCAGCTCGCGGGCGGGATCTTCGGAGTCGTGGGTCTGCTCGGTCATGGACTCGTTCTCGCCTAGTAGGCGATCGCGTACCGGCTGAAGCCGTTCAGCTTCACTTCCAGTTCCTGCTCGACATCCAGCCTGGTGGTCGAGAGCTTCACGAAGTCGTCCGTCGGGAGCGCCTGGCGCCAGACGGAGAGCTGGTTGACGATCGTCGTGTCGGTCGCCTCGTCGGTCTCGCCGAAGCTGATCTTGAGTTCGGCCTTGTGCGCCGGGTCGAAGGTCAGCCCCGTGGGCTGCAGGTGGAACAGCACGCTGTCGCCCTGCGCCCAGACGATGCTGATGAACACCGAGTCGCCGTTGGCGATCGGCGTCCCGTTCGGCAGCGCCGCGAGCGCCTGACGATCGAGCTTGAGGCGGATGAAGTCCTCGGTCTCTCCCCCGTTGGTGCAGTCCACCGGGTTCCCGGAGGTGGGGAATTCCAGCGCCAGCTCCTGATCGCTGCCGTTGGTGCTCTTGTGGAACCAGGCCCCGACGCTGTCGGCACACGGCTGCGGGGACGTCACCGCGAGGTGGACGTAGTTGAGCGCGGCGGGCGGCTTGGTGATCTGGCCGCCACCGGTCGAATCCGAGCAGGCGGCCGCCCCCGCGATGATCGCCGCGGCGAGGAGGAGCGAGGGGGAGAAGCGCTTCATGGTTCCATTCCTTTTCAGGGGGCGACCGAGGGGGTCCGCCCGCATAGCCGAGCGACCACACTGGTCGCCCCGAATTTCACTGCGCGCGCGGGCACGGAGGCCGGCGCTACTCGTCGTCGCTCTGTCCGTCCAGAATCCGCTGCAGCCGGGGCCGGGAGATGCCGAGCCGCCGCGCCGCTTCACTCTTGTTCCCGTCGACCAGGTCGAGCATCGCCTGGGAGGCCGACTGGGTGATCGCCTTGAGCGTTGCCGGGAACGGCAGTACGCCCTCGCGGCCCGGCTCGGCGGTGAGCCGCCCGGTGGGCAGCTCCGCCAGCTCGAGCGTGCCCGGCGCACTCAGCACCAGCGCCCGCTCGATCGCGTTTCTCAGCTCGCGCACGTTGCCCGGCCAGCTGTGCGCCCGGAGGGCGGCGCGGACTTCGGGACCGAGTTCCGGCATCGGCAGGCCGTACTGCGCCGCCAGCCGGCTCGCGAAGTTCTCCGCCAGAATCTCGACGTCTTCGCCCCGGTCGCGGAGCGGCGGCAGCACCAGCGCCACGACGTTGAGCCGGTAGTAGAGATCCTCGCGGAACTCGCCGCGACTCACCGCCGCCCCGAGATCCATGTGGGTGGCGCCGATCACCCGGACATCCACCTTCCGCGTCGTCTGCCCGCCCACGCGGCGGATCTCCCGGCTCTCGAGGGCCCGGAGCAGCTTCGGCTGCAGGTCGAGCGGCAGGCTGCCGATCTCGTCGAGGAAGATCGTGCCGCCGTGGGCCAGCTCCATGAGGCCTGGCTTGGCTCCGGTCGCGCCGGTGAACGATCCCTTCTCGTGTCCGAACAGCTCGCTCTCGAGCAGGTTCGCCGGGATCGCGGCGCAGTTGATCTCGACGAACGGCGCCGCGGCCCTGGGGCTGTCGTAGTGCAGCGCCCGCGCGAGCAGCTCCTTGCCGGTCCCGGTCTCGCCACCGATCAGCACGGTCACGTCGCGGTGCTGCGCGACCCGTCGCGCCTGATCGAGCGAGCGCTTGAGGGCCGCGCTCCGGCCGATGATCGCCTCGAAGCCTGACAACCGGCGCTCGTCGGCGGCGAAGACGACCGCGTTGGCCTTGCCGGCCGCCTCATCCCGCTCGCGCCGGAGCGAGCGGCGCAGCAGGTCCAGATCCTCCGGCAGCGCGAAGTAGTCGCGCGCGCCCCGCTGAATGACCGCCGCCGCGATCCGGTGATCGGGCGCTCCCCCGATGACGTAGCGCGTCATCGAGGGAGGCATCGTGCCCAGCAGATCGAGGGCCTGGCCCTCCGCGCCTCCGGCGAGCAGCAGCGTACAGGTGGTCCCGCCCGCCGGCGCTTCGCCGTCGCCCGGCTTCCATTCCTGGAGGCTGGCGCCGAGATCGCCCGCGAGTTCCGCGATCGTCGTCCGGAAGCTGTCCGAGAGTCGCACGATGGCGATCTTCCAGGTCGTTTCGCTCAGGTCTCTGCTCCTTGGGCCAGATGCGTGTGGGCGGCCCGCTGGGAGCCGCCCACCCGCATCGGCCCAGCTGCCTCCCTAATTGTCGTCGCTGCCTTCGTCGTTGTGCCCGTCGTGGTTCCCGTCATGGAAGGCGTGGAACGAGGCCTCGATGTTGTTGCGGACGAGGTTGTCGTTTGCGCCGCCCTTGATGCCGGTCGCCGGATCCACCAGGCCGCCCGCGCCATCGGCGAACCAGTTGGAGACGTCCACCTTGATGGTCACGTCCACGTTCTGCATCGAGTCCGCCACGGTGATCGGCGGGATCAGCCGGACCCGCTGCTCGATGTTCAGATCCGTGGTGAAGACGAACGGCGTCCCGTTGTAGCTGCCGACCGCGCGGATGCTGACACCATCGAACTCGGGGTGCGCGGCCAGGAACGCGGCATCCTTCGTGTCCGCGCTGTCGCTGCGCGGCTTGTGGATCTTGATGCGCAGCTGGTCGTAGGTGCCGGTGTCCACGGAGACCGCAAAGGCACGATCGACGCCGGCACCGAGCGGCACGTCGAGCAGGAACGGCCCGGCGTTGAACGACTCGCAGGCATCGTGGTGGCCATCGGCGCCGTTGTCATCGCCCTCGTGGCCGGAGCCGTCGGTGCCGGTGCTGTCGTCACCGCCGCCATTAACGTGGACCGAGCCGGCGCCGCTGTCGTCGGGGCAGCCGGAGTCTTCGACACGCTTGAAGCGGAGATCGCGGAGCACGAGCTGCACCGAATCGAGCACCACGGTGGCGCCGTTGCCGGTGATGGTGTCGGAGAGGAACGCGGCGCGGGAACCGGCCGCGCCGACGGCCTTGCTCGACAGGCTGAACGTCACCTGGGACCGGGCGCTCGGCGCCGTCCCGCTGCCACTGCAGGCCGCCAGAATGCCGGCCACCGACGTGAGCGCCAGACGGCGCAGGGTCTTCGAGATCATTTCATCCTCCGGAGGGGTCGGGAAGTCACTTGCTCTGGCCCAATAAAGAGCAATCGAAGTGCCCGCCGTGCCGGAGGACTAACTCGTTCTGCTTCAACGGCTTGGGGTTCCTACGGAAGCGTTTCGCCTCCATCGAAACGATCAACTTGCATCGGAATGTTACACCTCATGAGGCTCCATGTGAATCAGGACACCGGCCACCTCGGGGACGGCGGTCCGGATTTCCGATTTCACCCGGCCGCTCAGGTTGTGGGCTTCGCGCAGGGTCATCGTCGGTTCGGCCTGGACATGGAGATCCACGTAGTAACCGAATCCGACCTTCCGGACCTTGAGCTTTTCGATGTAGCGCACGCCGGGGGTCGCGGTCGCGGCGGAGCTGATCATTTCGAGGAGATGGCCGCCCGGGCTCCGGTCCATCAGATCGTCGATGGCGGGACGGATCAGCATGACGGCATTGACGACGATCACGCCTGACGCGACCAGCGCGGCCCAGTCGTCGGCCGATTCCCAGCCGGGCCCGCCGATGAGCGCGATGCTGATGCCGATGAAGGCGGCGGTGGAGGTGATGGCGTCGCTGCGGTGATGCCAGGCGTCCGCCTTCACGGCGGTGCTCGCGACTTCCTGCCCCACGGCACTCACCCGGCGGAAGAGGACTTCCTTGACGAGGATGACACCGACGAGCACGGCGAGGGTGAACGGGGCGGGGGCGTGGTGGGGGAGCCGGATCTCGCGGATCGCCTCGACCGCGATGCCGGCGGCGGCGCCGATGAGCATGAGGGAGACGACCGCGGCGGCGAGCGGCTCCGCCTTGCCATAGCCGAAGGGGTACTCGTCATCGGCCTGCTTGGAGGCGATGCGGAGTCCGCCCCAGACGATGAGCGAGGAGAAGATGTCGGCGGAGGATTCGACGGCGTCGGCGATCAGCGCGTAGGCATTGCCCAGCACGCCCGCGAAGAGTTTGATGATCGCCAGCAGCGTGTTGACCAGCAGGCCAACCTGCGCTGACTGTATCCCGCGGCGCGCCGGAGAATTCATGGGCCGTAAGATACGGTCCACGCGGCACCTGCGCACGAACGACAGGGTCCCCCCGGCGGCGCCGAGGGGACCCTGAATCGTGCTGCGGTGGACCGGCGAGTGCCGGCTCAGCTCCCGCTGTGGTCGTCGTGGCCGTCGTGATTGTCGTCCTCGAAGGCGTTGAGCGACGCCTCGATGTTGCTCTTGACCTCGCCCTCGTTGGGCTGACCGTTGTTCGCCGTGGCCGGATCGATGAGCCCGGTGCCGCCGCCGTTCAGGAACCAGCCATTGAGGTCGACGAACAGCGTCAGGTTGGCCCCGGTGGAATCGGTGACCGTGATCGGCGGCACGAAGTCATGCTCCTGCTCCACATCGAGATCGCTGGTGTAGGTGAACGCGACGCCGTTGTAGGTGCCGGTCATCCGCACGCTGACGCCATCGAACGCCGGGTTCGCCGCGATGAAGGAAGCATCGTGGCTGCTGCTCGGCTTGTGAATCTCGAACTTGATCTTGCCGTACGAGCCGGTGTCGATCGCCACGTTGAAGGTCCGCGCGGCGCCGGCCCCGAGGGGGAGATCGAGCAGGACAGGGCCGGCCTTTAGCTCCTCGCAGTCGTCACCAGATGGAGAAAGGCTGTCGCAGGCGGCGGAGGGCACCGAGCGCTCGAGTTCGATCTTGCGGAGCACGAGCTGGACGCCGGTCACCACGATCGTGTCGCTGCCGACGGCGATCGTCTCCTGGCCAGCGAGGGCCGCACCGCGGATGGCGGCGCCACCCGGCTTGGTGGCGAGCTGAAAGGCGACCTGGCGGCCGGTGCCGCTGGGGCCGCTGCTGCTGCCGCTGCATGCCGCCAGGAAAGCGGCCGCGGCAAGGGCGGTGTAGGTGTACTTTGTCGCGGACATCGTCATCTCCTGAACGGGTTGGGGAACTCACTGCTTCCGGGCCCCTGTTAAGGCAATCACGGTGCCGCATCCCGGCCTGCGCCGTAAGACGTTGTGGACATGGCCGTTGAGGTGCCCAGGTGACGCGGGTTACGCTGTCTCGGAACCACTCATCCCGATCCAGGTGTCACGAAGCGTTCCAGTCGTACTTCCCGTTCACCTTCCCGATGGTCTCTCCCGAGGCGCCATCGGGTCCCGTACATTCCTGTCGTTCATCCTTCCGACACGCGCACGCCCGTGAGGTCTCATGGTGATCACCCGTCCCGAAGCCGGCGAGTTCGCGCCGTACTATTCCACCTACATCAATGCGGTGAGCGGTCCCGACGCCTTGCCGGTGCTCGTGGCCCAGCGTGAGTCGACCGGCCGCTTCCTCGCCGCAGTGCCGGAGAGCCGGGCGGGGTTCCGCTATGCCGAGGGGAAGTGGTCGTTTCGCGAGGTCATCGGGCATCTGAGTGATGCCGAGCGGATCTTCGGCTATCGATTGCTGCGCTTCGCGCGCAACGATGCGACGCCGCTCTCCGGGTTCGACGAGAATCACTACGTGCCCGCGGGGGAGTTCGAGCGCCGGAGCCTCGCCGAGGTCGCCGCCGAGTTCGCCGCGGTGCGGGAGTCGACGCTCGCGCTGCTGCAGGGACTCTCGGCCGAGGCGCTGCTCCGGCGTGGTCCGGCCAACGGCAAGGAGGTCAGTGTCCGCGCCCTGGCCTGGATCATCGCCGGGCACGAGGCGCATCACATTCGGGTCCTGGGGGAGCGGTACATCGGGTGATCCATCACTTCGCTTCTTCCTCCTGGTCCAGGCTCATGCGCTCGACGCGACTGCGTGCCGCGGGATTCGCGCTCATTGGCGTCCTCCCCTTCCTCGGCTGCGCCCGCGAGGCGCCCTGTCCCCGCTGCGACACGCTGGTCATCGCCGCGACGGGTGAACCGCAGTCGGTGCTCCCGCCCCTCGTCGTCGAGACGGTCGGCCGGGACATCAGCGATCTGGTCTACGAGCACCTCGCGAACCTGGTCCCGGGCGGAGCGCCGATCGATCCCGCCGCTTTCCGCCCGGCGCTCGCGGAGCGCTGGGAGCGGGTGGACAGCGTGACGCTGCGGTTCCACCTCCGTCAGGGGGCGCGCTGGCAGGACGGGCAGCCGGTGACGGCCGGCGACGTGGTGTTCTCGTTCGACGCCTTTGCCGATTCGGTCCTCGACGCTCCGGCCCGGTCGTATCTCGCCGGGAATCTGACGGCGAGTGCCGAGGACTCCTCGACGGTGCTGGTGAAGTTCTCGCATCCGTACGCCGAGCAGCTCTACGATGCCACCTGGCATGTGCGGGTGATCCCGGCGCACGTCTGGCGCTGGCAGGTGCACGAGAACTGGGGCCCCGATTCCGCGGTCGCGCACATGGTGGGCAGCGGACCGTACCGGGTGCAGAGCTGGGTCCGGGGCCAGTCGCTGACCCTGGTCGCCGACACCACGAATGGGCGGCGGACGAAGATCGGGACGGTCATCTGGCGCTTCGCCTCCGATCCGGATGCCGCGCTCAACCTGGTGCTGTCCCACGAAGCGGACCTCATGGAATCGATCGGCGCTCCGGAACGGGTGGCACGGGTGGAGGGCGATTCCGTGCTCCGCGTCGTGCGCTATCCCTCGGCGGCCTACGGATTCCTCGGGTATGCCATCAGCCGCGGATCGGCGGGAGTGCTGGGGGACCGCGCCATCCGCCGGGCGCTCGGGATGGCGATCGATCGGCAGAGCCTCGCGAACGGCGTCTTCGGCGCCGGCGCCAAGGCGCCGCCCGGTCCGATGTCGCAACTGTTGTGGGTCTGGGATGATGGTGTCGCCACGCTGCCGTACGATACTGCTGCAGCCGGCCGCGCCTTCGATGCGGCCGGGTGGCCTCGTGGGGCGGATGGACTTCGGCACCACGGAGGCCGGAAGCTCGGGTTCGACATCCTGGTTCCTGCGACCAGTGCGGCGCGCAAGCGGATCGCGGAGACACTACAGGAGCAGTGGCGGCTTGCTGGTGTGACGGTGACAGTGACAGCGGTGGATTTCCCGGTCTTTCAGCAGCGGCTGGGGGCGGGGAAGTTCGACAGCTATATCGGGGCGTGGCTCGATGAGCCCAGTCCCCGTGGACTCGGTGATCAGTGGACGTCGGCCGGGATCGGGGTCCTCAACTATGGTGGCTACAAGAGCCCGGTCTTCGATCAGCTCTTCGCCAAGGCCGTCGCGGCGACCGATGTGCCGACGGCCCGGGCGGCGTGGCGCGCGGCGTTCGATACGCTCAACGCCGATGCGCCGGCGCTCTTCCTGTACGCGCCGGTGAATGCGGCGGCCGTGGCCCGCCGGATCGAGGGCTTCGAGGTCGATCCGTACTCCTGGCTGAGTGGTCTGTCGGGCTGGTCCCTCCGCCGTCCCTGACATGGACTCGGCGCCGCCGGAATCACCCTCTCCTCTGGAACCCCGCATGCGGCGAACGAGTGTGGTTGTCCTTCCCCTCCTGGCGGCCTGCACCGTCCAGCGTCTGGCTCCGGCGGTGCCCGCCGACCTGGTCTTTACGCACGGCGCGATCTGGACCGCCACACCCGAGCGGCCCTGGGCCGAGGCGCTCGCGGTGCGCGAAGGGCACATCGTGTATGTGGGGGACGACGGGGGCGCGACGCGGTACGTCGGGAGCGAGACGAAGGTGGTCGATCTCGCCGGCCGGATGATGCTGCCCGGATTCCACGACACCCACGCCCATCCGCTCAGCGGGGGACTCGAGCTGGGGGAGTGCAATCTGTACGACGCGGAGAGCGTTGCCGAGGTGGAAGGGATCGTGCGCGCGTATGCCAAGGCGCACGCGGGAGTGCCGTGGGTGAAGGGGAACGGCTGGCAGCTTCCGGTCTTTCCGAATGCCAATCCGCAGAAGGCAATGCTCGATCAGCTCGTGCCGGACCGGCCGGCGCTTCTCTATGCGGCCGATGGCCACTCGGCGTGGGTGAACTCGAAGGCTCTCGCGCTTGCCGGCATCACCCGGGAGACGCAGGACCCGGCGAACGGGCGCATCGAGCGGGATCCGAAGACCGGTGAACCGAGCGGGACGTTGCGCGAGTCGGCCATCGATCTGGTCGCCTCGAAGCTGCCGGAATACACCGCGGAGGAGCGGATCGGTGCGGTGCGGCGCGCGCTGGCGGAGGCGAACCGCTTCGGCATCACCGCGATCACCGACGCGGATGCCGGGCCCGAGTATCTCGAGGCGTACGCGACGCTCGACCGCAAAGGCGAGCTCACGGCGCGGGTGACGGCGGCGATTCATACCGAGAGCGGCACGCCGGTCGAGGAAGAGGCGGCGCGGGTCCGCGAGATCCGGAAGCGCTATCGCACCGGCAACCGGCTCGCGGTCGGCACGGTGAAGCTCTACGCCGACGGCGTGATCGAGGCGCGGACGGCCGCGCTGCTCGCCCCGTATCTCGACCGGCCGGGCGACAGCGGCCCGCTCAACTATCAGCCGGACGATCTCACGGCGCGGATCACCGCCTTCGACCGCGACGGCTTCCAGATTCATGTGCATGCCATCGGCGACCGCGCCATCCGGGTCACTCTCGATGCGCTGGCGCACGCGCGCGCGGTGAACGGCCCGCGTGATGCGCGCCCGGTCATGGCGCACCTCGAGCTCTTCGATCCCGCGGACATCCCCCGGTTCCGGGAACTCGGCGTGGTGGCCAGCTTCCAGCCGTACTGGGCGCTCCCGGATGAGTACATCACCAAGCTCACACTTCCGGCGCTCGGCCCGACGCGTTCGCGCTGGATCTATCCGATCGCGAGCCTGATGACGAGTGGTGCGATCGTCGCGGGCGGCAGCGACTGGACCGTCTCCAGCCTCAATCCGCTCGATGCGATCCAGGTGGCGATCACCCGGCAGCTGGTGGATTCGGTGCACGGCGCGGTGCTGAATGCCGAAGAGCGGGTCGACCTGCCGCGGATGCTCGAGGCATACACGATCCACGGGGCCTATGCCACGCGGCTCGAGCGGGAGACCGGTTCGCTGGAAGCAGGCAAGGCGGCCGACCTCGTCGTCCTCGACCACAATCTCTTTACCCTCCCGCCGACCGAGATCCACACGGCTCGCGTCCTGCTCACGATGCTCGACGGGCAGGCGGTCTGGCGCGACACGACGTTCATCAGGAACTGAGGTGCGGGGGCTGGCGACCCCGCCCGGATCACGCGGCCCGAGCCGCGGGAAATTGAGGAGGCCGTCGTGACGAAGCGCCTGCAGGTCTACCAGTCCGCCGAGATCACGGTCACCTACGACCCCAATCTCTGCATTCACGCGGCGGAGTGCGTGCGAGGCGCGCCGGCGGTCTTCGACACGTCGCGCGCGGACTGGATTCATCCCGACGCGGCGCCCGCCGCCGACGTGGCGGCGATCGTGGCGCGCTGTCCGAGCGGCGCGCTGCAGGCGATCCGGCTCGGCGTCGCCCCGGCGAAGCATGTCCTGGCGGACGACGTCACAGTGCGGATCCTCGACAACGGGCCCGCGCTCGTCCGCGGCACGGTCATGCTCGAGCTGCCGTCGGGCGATGCGCAACCGAAGACGTCGTTCGCGATCTGCCGCTGCGGCGGCACGAGGGAGACGCCCTTCTGCGACGGAAGCCACGGGCGCAACGGCTTCCGCTCGAAGCGGGGCTGACCCGCACCCTGGCGCTCCCCGCTCCGTTCCCGGAGAACCCCTCATGAGTCCTGACGGCCCCGCGACCCTCGGCGCGATCGGCCAGATCGCCATCACGGTGCACGATCTTCCGCGCGCCGTGCGCTTCTACCGCGACGTGCTCGGTCTGCGATTCCTCTTCGAGGTGCCGACCCTCGCCTTCTTCGACGCCGGCGGCGTGCGGCTGATGCTCGGGGTGCCGGAGGATCCGAAGTTCGATCACCCGGCCTCGATCATCTATTACCGCGTCGTGGACATCCACGCCGCCGCCGCCCGACTCAAGGCCAGGGGCGCGGTCCTGCAGAGCGAACCGCACCTGATCGCGAAGCTGCCGGACCATGAGTTGTGGATGGTGTTTCTGGAGGACAGCGAGGGGAACACGCTCGGCCTGATGAGCGAGGTGCGCTAGCCCTCAGGCCAGCCGGCAGGCCTCGCGCTCGAAGCGGTTGTCGTAATAGGCGTGCCGGCCGCTCAGCAGCGCGGCCAGGCTCGCGCCGAGGTACAGGAACGGGAAGAGCGCGCCCCAGCGCTCATACTGCCGGACATGCACCCGCTCGTGGCTCCGGGTCGCGTCGAGGTCGGCGCGGGTCCGGCCCAGCACCACATGGCCGAGGGTGATGGCCGAGATCACCATCGGCGGATAGATCCGCGCCAGGACGACGGTCAGGAATCCGTCGCTCGCCTCGAGGACTCCCTCGCGCAGCATCGCCTGGCCGCCGCTCAGCCGGGCGAGCAGCGCAATCCCCGCCGCCGGAATTGATACCGGCGCTACCCAGAGATAACGAAGCAGGGAGCTCACGGACCGCCGGGTTCAGGCGGCCGGCTGCGCGTCGCGCCGGGCGGTTTCCAGGTGTTCGGTGAGATTCGGCACGCGGATGCGCTGATGCGAGGTGTGCCAGACCGGCTCACCACTGCGGAGCAGGATCACCTGCGGGGAGGCGTGGTCAATGCGCAGCAGACGGGCGAGCTCCTGCGAGAGCGGCTGCTGCCGGACGACATCGAGCTGGAAGACCGGCAGTCCGGGCTGCTCCCGGGCGAAGCTCTCGACCTCTTCCGCCGCGACGAGCGAGACGCCGCAGCGCGGACTGTGCTTGTACAGCAGGACCAGCTCTCCCTCGGGGAGTGTTTCCAGCCAGGCGGTCGCGGTCTCGGCGGTGATGGCGGCCACCGCCATCAGAACTGCGCCTGAACGACGTTGGCGCCGCCCAGGTTCGTCTTGCAGAAGCTCTTGCCGGGTGGGACGGCGCAATAGGCGAGGGTGTGGGTCGACCCCGCATGCTGCAGGCTGGTATCGATGACCCACGTCACGCTTGTCAGGCCGTTCTGGTCGGTGATGTTGGGCAGCGGTGAGGTGATATCCCCGGCATCGACCTGCAGGGTCACGCCGGCACCCTGATGCGGCGTGCCGGTGCCGGTATCGGTCACCAGCAGCACGATGCTCGCGACGTAGGGCGTCACGCCGCTGCCTCCCGAGTGGCTGCTGCTCGACACCGTGATGTCGTAGGGGGAGGCTGGCTGGGATTCACTCGTGGAGCCGCCACAGGCCGCGATAGCGGCAGCGGCGATGAGCAACAGGGGGCGACGCATGGTGTCCTCTCTGAGATGACAGCTCCCGGCGCCTCGCGGGGCAACCGGCTCCACCAACTATGCGCGGAATGGTGGTGCTTGGGAAGAGTCACCGGCTGCCCGAGATTCCTGCCGGCGCGGAGTGAAACGCCTCAGCGTTTCGGCCGCTTGCGGTTCTTGCGCCGGGCGACGTCGATCGCCTTCTCGGCCCACGGGCGCAGGCTCTCCGGGTCGTCGAGCAGGTCGTCGGGCACGCGGTAGTACTGCATGACCTCGCCGCCTTCGCCGAACGGCTTGAAGGGGCCCATGCCGCGCGCCTCGAAGTCGGGGCGATTGGTGTCGTCGACCTTGAAATAGAGAATGTCGTCGTCGGCGAGGGCGAAGAAGAGCGCGCCGGAGTAGATGCCGAGGCCGCCGAACATGCTGCGGCCGCGGATGCCGGTCGCGATCCGTCCGAGCTGCTCGAGCACCCAGGTCCGATAGCTGTCGCTGACCGCCATCAGGGGCGCTCCCCGGCGCGCAGGTCCTTCACGTAATGCATGGTCTCCTCACCGTAGCCGAGCCGGTGGTACAGTCCGCGCGCACGGGTGTTGGTGGCGAAGACGTTGAGGCTCATCAGGCGATAGCCGAGCCCGATCGCCCACGATTCCGCCGCGGTCATCAGGCGGCGCGCCAGTCCGTGGCCTTCGGCGCGGGGGGCGAGGGCGAGCACTTCCACGTGGCCGTGCCGCTCCCCGGTGAAGTAGTCGGTGCGCGAGGAGGTGAAGACGTAGCCCAGCACCTCGCCGGCGTCATCGACGGCGACCAGGATCAGCGTCTCGCCGTCGGGCCGGTGGAGGGCCTCGAGGAGGATCCGATGATCCGCCGCGGCGATCTCGTCGGCACTCCGCCAGCTCGGCAGCGGAAAGGCGGCGAGCCGGGGACTGAGCGCGACGAGCGCGGCTTCGTCCGCAGGCAGGGCCGGTCGGATGGTCGCGATCATGGTGTGCGAAGCGGCCCCGTGATGCAGAGGGAAGACCGGCGTCAGTGCCCGAAGCCGCTGAGTCCGACGCCCGCGTTCTCGAGCCAGGCCAGCGAGCCCGGCGCGACCTCGAGTGCCGCATTGGCCAGCGCCAGCGCCTGCGGGGGGACCCAGCTCACCAGATAGCTCCGGTCGGTCTCTTCGATGTAGGCAGTCCAGGTGTCCCATGGCGGCGCGTCGTGGGCATCGAAGAAGCCCTGGCTCGCGCCACGCGCCGCCCCGCGCGAATGGGGAGGCGTCGGGAAGTACACCAGGAGCAGGCCACCGCCGAAGGGGTCGAGCGCCCGGCGCCAGCTGCGGCCCAGCGCATGAATCCGGGCGTTCGCCACGGCGCGCACGGTCTCGGGCCAGGGTGCCGCGGCAGGCGGCGCGAGCTGCGGACTGCGCAGCGCATCGCCGAGAGGTGTCTGGGCGGCGCGTCGCTGGCACCAGGAGACCGTTTCCGCGAGTCGTTCGCGGAAGGGATCCAGCGAGCCCGATATGTCCGGTTCACTCCGGAGAATTCCCGGCAGCGTCATCGCCTTGCCCTCGGACTTCCTGTCCAGGATACGCGGTCCCGCAGGATGGCCGCGGGTGCGTGACGACTCTCTCTACTTCTTCGTTGTGGGCGCGGCCGCAGCGGGGGGCGGGTTGTCGCTGTTCCAGATGTCCTGTACGGCGCGCCAGGTGCCGGCATCCTTGCGCCACACGACGAGGTACTTGCCGTTGTCCTTCTGTCCGCCATTGGCGGCGGGGACTTCGAAGGTCCAGCTCCCCTCTTCCACCGCCATGTTGCCCGACACGCGGATGCTGCCCGGCGCGAGGACGAGCGAGGCCTTGAGCGGCCACAGCCCGGCCCAGAAGCTCCGGATCGCGGCGGGATTGGAGACCCGCGGCAGATTCGGGGGCAGGAGCACCGCGTCGTCGGCGTAGATGGCGCCGATGGCGGAGTCGTTCTGTGCGGCGAGATAGCTGTTCCAGTTGGTGTCGATCGCCCGGATCGCGGCTTCGTCGGCGGAGGTATCCACCGGCGTCGCGGGCGCCTTGGCCGGGCCATTGCACGCCATGGCGAGGGCGACGCCGAGGGCGAGGAAGGGGCGTACGGTCATCGGCATGGGGCCTCCGAGAGGAATGGCGAGTTGAACCGGCAGCGCCACATGATGCGACCAGACGCTGATTGAGGCAAGAGCGCGCAACGCGGAGAATTCCGTCCGGGACGCCCGTGGATGACGTCGCGGCCGGATCGATGTCGCTAGTGCGCCGAAGGCGGCGGCGCCGCCGAGCACACGGCGTCCTGCCGATGGAGAGCGGCGAGATCGACGAGCGACCAGTCGCTGTCGGCCGCCGGCGGGAGGGCGATGGTGGAACGGACGTCGGTGTTGGTACGCCGATCCACCTTCAGCGCCGTGATGCCTTTCAGCAGCACGAACATCGGCCCCGTCGCCTGATCCCGCGCGTCGAGCGCGACGCCGAGACAGGTGAGACCGCGTACCCGTGCGGATGCCAGCTGGCCGGGGAGCCAGGCGGTGCCCAGCACCGGCGCCTGGGCGAGGACCCGGGCGCCGGGATAGACCACGGTCCCGCTACGCTCCTGGGCGGCGAGGGGTGCGCTGAGCGCGAACGCCGCTGCGAGTAGCCAAGGAGTGTGCGTGGACATCCATGTCCTGACTCTGGGGTGCGGCCGGTGGGTGATCACGCAGGCCGCGTGCTGCACGGAGGGTGGCCCTGGCAGGCCACGCCTCCGCGTCCTCCGGCAAGCGCCTTACTTCTTCTCGGGCGGCTTGCCGGTCTTCTCGAGGGTCTTGAGCCACTTCACCGCCGCGGCGAGCGCATTCTTCTTGCCGCCGTTGCTGAAGTCGCCGAAGTACGCCTTGAACTTGGGGCGCCATCCCTTGGCGGACTGCCGGTGCCCGACGCGCACGACGTAGCCGAAGGTCCTCGTGCTAGGCTGGTCGACGCGGCAGATGCCGGGAGGAAGGTTGCGGTTCACGCTGCGGACGCGCGGCGCCGGCAGGGCGACCTTCTTGGCGGCGGGCTTGCGGGCCGCGGCCTTCTTCTTGGGTGCCATGTTCAATTCTCCTCTGACCGCCGTGGGATTACGTGTGAGGGGCTACGTGGCGGGACCACAAGATACGCGATCTGCGTACTCGAACGGAAGTGCTAGGCACGTTCATGTTCGCTGACCGCGTGTGGCGGGCCACTCAGCGCCCCGCCTCCAGCAGGACTCGTGTGTAGAACTTGACGCCCCACCCGACATTGGCAATTGACAGCCGCTCGTCGTTGCCGTGCACTTCGTACCGGTTCTCCTCGATGGGGACCAGATAGGGATCGAGGCCGTAGCAGATGATCCCCGCCTGGGCGTACGTCGGACGGTCCGAGGCGCCCGGACTGACGGGTGTCGCCACGGGAACGCCGGGCAGCAACTCCCCGGCGACGTGTTCGATCACCCGGAAGAGCTCGGTAGCGAGCGGCGCATCGTAGCGCGGGGTGATCGGCGCGATCTCCTCGAGGCGGATCAGCGTATCGCCAATCACGCGGATGAGCGAGTCGCGAAAGGCGACCGGATCCTGATCCGGAAGTAACCGGATGTCGAGTTCCGTAGATGCCCGCTCGGGAATCGTGTTGGTCTTGTTGGAGCCGGTCAGGACCGTGGGGCTGATGGTATTGCGGAGCAGCGCATTCCGCTCCGGCTCGCTCAGCAGCCAGGCCCGTCCTGCCCGGGTCCTGAGAGCGCTACGCGGATCGGCGAGCCAGCGTTGGCCCGGTCCGGTCTGGCCCTTCGCCTGGGCCCGGAAGAAGCGTTCGACGGCGGGGGTGAGGTGCACCGGCGTCTGCCAGGCGGCGATGCGCGCGATGGCCCGCGCGAGGCGAGGCACGGGATTCTGGTCGCCGATCGGCACCGAGCCGTGGCTGGTCCGGCCCAGCGCGACCAGCCGGGTCCAGTAGGGCCGCTTCTCGCCGACGTCGATGCCGAACCAGCGGACCTTGCCCCCTTCGACTCGGGTATCGGCGCCCTCGGTGAGGAGGTACTCCACGTCGGCGATCAGGTCGCGGTGCCGAGCGACGAAGGTGATCGCGCCGAGGCCCTCCGATTCCTCGTCGGCGTTGCCGATGTACACGATGTCCCGGTCGAGCACGATGCCGGCGCGCTTGATGGCGATGAGCGCCATCAACTGCACGACGCCGTGCCCTTTCATGTCCAGCGCCCCCCGGCCCCAGACGTAGCCGTCGCGGATCTCGCCGGCGAAGGGATCGACGGTCCACTGCTCGCGCACGGCAGGCACGACATCCATGTGGTGCACGAGGGCGATCGCCCGCTTCTTCCCGGTCCCGCGGAGCCGCGCATAGAAGTTGGCGCGGCCGGGCCCGAGCTCGGCGCTGTCGAGAATCTGGCCCTCGATCCCCTCGCGTGCGAGGACGGACTGGAGCCAGCGGGCCGTCAGCAGTTCATGACCGGTCGGGTTGGTACTGTTGACCTGGAGGTACTGCGACAGGAGCCGGGCGCCCTCCTGCTCGAGGGCGGGCCAGTCGAACGCTGCCTCCTGCTGTGCGGCCGCGGGCGCGGTGAGGGAGCACAGCAGGATGAGGGAAAGGCCAAGACGCATGGCCACTAATATGCGCATCCATCGGTGGGCGCGCATCCACCCTTTGGCCTAGCAACAGCGGGGACGCCGCCTCACGGGGCGCCGGCGCGGACCATCTGGCCGGGCCTGACTCAAGGACTCAGCACCTCGCCGCTCATCCGTCCCTCGAGGCTGCGCAGGTACGCCTTGGCCACGACCGCCGCGGGCAGTCCACCGGCGGGATCCCGCCCCATCGCGGTCAGCGTCTCCGCCACCCAGGGCGGGCTCACGACGTTCACCCGGATGCCGCGCGGCAGCTCCAGCGCCGCCGCGCGCGCGAAGGCCTCCACGCCGGCATTCACCACGCTGATCGCGGCGCTGCCCGGGATCGGATGCTGCGAGAGAATCCCGCTCGTCAGGGTGAACGAGCCGCCGTCGGCGAGGAAGCGGGTGCCGAGACGGACGAGATTCACCTGCCCCATGAGCTTGTTGCCAAGACTGAAGGCGAAATCGGCATCGGTGAGGTCGGCGAGCGCCCCGAACTTTCCGAGTCCCGCCGCGCTGATCACCGCATCGGCCCGACCGATAGCCTGAAAGAGCGCGTCAATCGAGGCGCGATCGCCCAGATCCACGCGATAGGTGCCCTGATGGCTCCCGACCGGGACCACGTCGTGCTGCGTACCCAGGGCGGTGACGATGGCCTTGCCGATGGTGCCCGAGGCACCGAGGACGACGACACGCATGGTGACCCTCCTCAGCGATGAAACGCCGGAGCGAAGACCGACTCGGCGAACGACTCGAAGGTGGTGGGAGTGTTAGTGGACGGGGATCGGGGCTCCCGGAACTTCACCCGCCCGGCGTTGAAGGCCTGCAGCATCTCAATGAACTCATGTGCCATTGCGGGGGAGAAGCCGGCCGCGGTGAGCGCGTTGAAGACATCCTGCTCCCCGAAGGTGATGTACGGCAGCTCCGGACGGCCGATGGCCGCGCCGAGGATCTTCGTCGCCTCGCCGAAGGAGTAGTCGCGCGGGCCCTGGAGCTCGCGGACCTGTCGGCCGCGGAAGCTGAGCGCGCTCAGCAGCTCCGCGGCGACCGCCGCGATATCGCGGCTCGCGACCATGCCCTTCGGCTCGTCGGGGGTGATGAGGCCCCCGTTGATCCCCGCGCCCTTGATCAGTCCGATGTTGCTCAGGAAGTTCTCGTAGAAGTACCCGGGCCGCAGATGGACGACGTTGAGCCCCGGGATCTGATCGAAGCGCTCCTCGAGACCCCGGAGCCCATCGATCGGACCGGTCCCGCCGATCTGGTCGGCGCCGATGCTGCTCAGCGTGACCACGTGCCTCACGCGCGCGATCTGCACCGCCGCCGCCTCCGCCTCGGCGAAGCGCTGCTGCTGGCCGCGCGGGTCGTGATTGCCGTAGTCCGGCGGGATCATCGCGAAGACGCCGTCGGCGCCGCGGAATGCCTGCGACAGGAATTTCGAATCGTCGGCGGAGCCGATCCATGGTTCCGCACCCGCCGCCGTCACCGCCGCGAGCCGGTCCGCCGAACGTCCGATGGCGCGGACCTTCACGCCCCGCTTGAGAAGAAGGCCGGTCAGTTCATGACCGATGTTGCCGGTGGCGCCGACTACTGCGATCGTCGTCATTGAAGTTCCGAGTTCCGAGTTCCGAGTGCTTAGTACTTAGTACTTAGTGCATGGTGCCACACCCACTCTTAGCCTGCGGCCGGCTCCGGCTGCAGGATGCCGAAGATATTGCCCTCGGGGTCCTTGCCATAGGCGAGCCAGCCGATGCCCGGCACTGGCATCTTCGGCACGGCGATCTGTCCCCCGGCCGAGGGGATCCGGTTCACCACGTCGTCCACGTCGGCGACCCCGATGGTGCAGACATAGGCGTTCACCGCCGCCATCTCGGCCGGCGCGGCGCCGTTGCGGCGCAGCATCCCACCGTTGATCCCGGGGGCGCTGTCCGGGCCGGTGACGATGATCCAGTATTCGATCGGCCCGCTCCACTTGGTGATGTTCCAGCCGAAGACCTGCTGATAGAACTTTGCGGCACGTTCGGGGTCGTCCGCATGAATTTCGAAATGGACCGGTCGGGACATGGGGCCTCCACGCAGGGGGACTCTCGCGAGGCGGAAAGTTGTGGCCGTGCGGGGGTCGGCGGGAGGGGGACGACGGGCCGGGTTCCACCACCGAGTCGTCCTGCTCCTCGCCGCGCGATACATTGGAGCGACTCGAGCCAGGAGGCTGCATGGCGCCCGTGATTCGCCGAGCCGCGTCGGTCGTCGCGGCGGTGGGCGTGGCGATGGTGATCATCACGCTGGTGGAAGCGCTGAGTGGCCGCCTCTATCCTCCACCGGCGAACCTCGATGTCGGTAACGCCGAGGCGCTGCGCGAGTACGTGCGGAGCCTCCCCGTCTCGGCACTGCTGCTCGTGCTGGCCGGCTACGGCATTGCGGGATTCGCTGGCGGCTGGCTCGCCACCCGGCTGTCGGGGACTGCGCTCCTCCGCCCGGCGATCGCGGTGGCGGCGGTGCTGCTCGGCGGGTCGATCATGAATCTGCGCGCGATCCCGCATCCGGCCTGGTTCTGGGGTACCAACCTGCTGCTGGTCGTGGCGATGCCACTGGTGGGAGCGTGGATCGGGGGCGCCGAGCGCGGGCGCGCCTGAAGAACGGCGTTAGAGCGCGATCGCTTCGATGGTGACGCCGCTGACGTGAATCGAGGTCGCCACGCTCGCGCCGCCCAGGCCGGCCAGTGTCGCGACTTTCGCGGAGATCATGATGTCCCCGAGGCGTCCGGCATCCTGGGCCAGCTTGGACGCAACGTTCACCGGCGAGCCCGCGATGTCGCGGCGATCGCCGCCGAGTTCGAAGAGCAGGATGCGCCCCGCGTCCATCCCGATCCGGAGCGCAACGCCCTGGGCGGAGAGCATGTCCCGCAGCTTCCGCGCAAAGTCCACCGCGTGCCGCGCCTCCTCGAACAGATAGATGCTGACCCCGCTCGACGTTTTCACCTCGGTGCCGGCGAGATCCTCGACCAGTCCGATGCCGATCCGCTTGATCGCGGCTGCCAGGGCGAGGTCGTTGAGCGCGGCCACCTCGGGAATGTCGCGGTCCTCGCGCTCCGGCGCGATGATGAGGACCGTCACCTCCTGATAGGCGGGGCGTGGCACGATCGAGGTCCGCCGGGTCCGGTGGAACTGCGCCAGTCCGCCGTAGAACTCGTCGGTGAACGGCAGTGGATAGTGGAAGTCGCTCGCTTCGATGCCGCCGAGGCGCGGGCCATCTGTCACCCGGTGGATGACGCCGAATCGGTCCAGCAGGTCGGCGCGCGGCGCGAGTTCGAAGGCCGCGGTCTCCCCCATCTTCTCCAGGACCGCATCGGTCACCACCAGCTCCCCGCCCGCGGTGAAGTCCTCCGCGACCCCTTCGACCCGGTCGGCGTCCGGGCCGTAGATCCCCTGGCCGAGTTCGTAGAACTCGCCCCGGTGCACGCAGATCCCGATCTGCACCTCGCACTCGGCGCGGATCCGGTCCTGGAGGGCGAGCAGCATGCTCACGATGTGATCGGCGGAGATGCCCTCGGGGTAGAACATCGCCGTGTTGTCCGCCGCCCAGACGCCGATCGGGATGCCGCCGAGGGCCTTGCCGTAGGCGTGCGCGAGTTCCTTCGGACGGCTCACCATCGCGAGGATCTCGATGAGCGAGCGCTCCTGGGTGAGGCGGGTGAGTCCGGCGGAGTCGGTGCAGACCACCGTGCCGCGCAGGGTGTAGGGCGCGAGCAGTTCGCGGGCGGCGTCGCGGGTCTGGCTGCTGCGGGTCCAGGCGGCGACGACGCCGAGGGGGAGCTGCTGTCCCGCGTCGGCGGGGAGATCGAAGAAGCCCGGCGGGAACCGGGTGGGGCTGAACCGGGGCATGGCGACTAGAAGCGCAGCCGCTTCAGGTATTCGTAGCCGCTCCGCGCAAAGGCGAGCGGGTCCTTCGGCTCGTCGTGCTCGAGGAAGTAGTGCCGGATGCCGGCGGCGTGCGACTGCCGGAAGAGCTGCTTCCAGTCGATGACTCCGGCCCCGACGTCGACCATGCTGTCGTCGGCGGCCATGTCCTTCACGTGCACCATGTGGAAGCGGCCGGGATACTTCGCGAAATAGGCGAGCGGGTCGCGCTTGCCGGCGCGGATCCAGAAGAGGTCCATCTCCATCACGACGAGTTTCGGGTCGGTCTGGGCGAGGAGGATGTCATACCCGATATCGGCCTGGTCGCCGCCGGCGCCGTGGAGCGGCTTGAACTCGTCGGCGTGATTGTGGAAACCGAGGGTGAGTCCAGCGGCCTTGAGCTTCTCTCCCGCCGTGTTGAGGGCCGCGGCCGCCTCGGTGTAGCCCGCCACGGTATGCAGCTCCGCTGGGAAGGAGGCGACGACGACGTACTGCTGCCCGATGATGTGGGCGTTTTCGATCGTCTGCTCGAGGGTGTCGGTGATCTCCGGCAGTCCGACGTGGCCGCTGGGTGCGGTGAGACCGGCGCGGTCGAGGGTGGCGCGGATGTCCTTCGCTTTGCGAGTGTAGAGGCCGGAGTAGAGCTCGACCTCGCGGATGCCGATGTGGCCGAGTGCGGCCAGCGTGCCCTCGAAGTCCTTGTCGAGAATGTCGCGAACGGTCCAGAGCTGGATGCCGATCGAGCGGATCTTCTCTTCCATGAGCGGGAGCCGGGGGAGAGCAAGAGCGGCCAGTGCGCCGGCCGAAAGGGACTGCACGAACTCGCGACGGATCACAACTCCCTCCGCTTCATGAGATCCACCGCGTGGCTCGCCGCGCGGGCGGTGAGCGCCATGTACGTGATGGACGGATTCTGGTTCGCCGACGAGGCCATGCAGGCGCCGTCGGTGAGAAAGAGGTTGGGCGCATCCCAGACCTGGTTGTGCCCGTTGAGGATGCTGGTCTTCGGGTCGCGCCCCATGCGCGCGGTGCCCATCTCGTGGATGACGAGGCCCGGGCTCACCTGCTCGTTGGTCTCGGTGATGTCGGTGGCGCCCGCGGCCTCGAGCATCTCGGTCGCGGTGTGGATCATGTCCTTCCACTGGGCATGCTCGTTCTCGCCGTAGCTGCAGCTGATCCGCAGCGCGGGGATGCCCCACTTGTCGGTGCGCTCCGCGTCGAGCTCGACGAAGTTGTCGTGCCGCGGCAGGCACTCCCCGAAGCCGTAGAGGCTCATCCCCCAGGGACCCTGGTCGCTGATGAGCGACTGCTTGAAGTCGGCGCCGAAGCCCTTCATGCCGGAGCCGCGTCCCCACCCGCTCCGCCATGCTCCGCCCTGGAAGGCGTAGCCGCGCACGAAGTCGGGGTGCTGGTCGGTCACATTGCGGAAGCGGACGAGATAGATGCCGTTGGGCCGGTCGCCGTAGGAGCGGTGATCCTCGTAGCCGGGGATCGTGCCGCGCGCGCCGTGGCCCATCGAGTGGTCCATCAGATAATGCCCCAGCACGCCGTTGGTGTTGCCGAGTCCGTCGGGGAACTCGCGGCTCTTCGAGTTGAGCAGGATGCGGGTGGACTCGAGACTGCTCGCGTTCAGGAAGATGATGCGCGCGGTGAACTCGATTGACTCGAAGGTGTTCGCGTCGATCACCCGCACGCCAGTGGCGCGGCGGCGCTTGCCGTCGTACTGCACGCTCTCGACCACGCTCCAGGGGCGAAGCGTGAGGCGTCCGGTCGCGGCGGCGGCGGGGAGGGTCGCGTTGAGGCTGGAGAAGTAGCTGCGGGTGATGCAGCCGCGCTCGCAGGGGCCGCAGTAGTGACAGGCCTTCCGGCCGAGGTGGTCGGCGGTGAGGATGGCGCAGCGGCCGATGGTGAGGACCCGCTCGCGGCCGAACGCCTTCGCGAGGCGATCCCGCACATGGGTCTCGGCACAGCGGAACTGCATCGGCGGCAGGAACTGGCCGTCGGGGAGCTGGCCGAGGCCTTCGGCGAGGCCGCTCACGCCGATGAAGCGTTCGACGTGATCGTACCAGGGGGCGATGTCGGCGTAGCGGATCGGCCAGTCGACGCCGTGGCCGTCCTTCGCGTTCGCGCCGAAGTCGAGATCGCTCCAGCGGTAGACCTGCCGACCCCAGGTAATGGAACGGCCGCCGACCTGACGGCCGCGGATCCAGGAGAAGGGCTTGTCCTCCGGCGTGGTGTAGGGATTCTCGAGGTCGTTGACGAAGAACTTGCCAGACCACTCGTCGCAGGCGTAGCAGTCCTTCTGGACCGGCTGCTCGCGCTCGAGCTTGGCACGGTCGCCCCAGCCACGGAACGGCATCTCCCACGCCTGCACATGCTCCACGTAGTCGGTGGCGGGATCGACCGGACCACCGGCCTCGAGCAGCAGCACCTCGAGGCCGCGCTCGGTGAGCTCCTTTGCCGCCCAGCCGCCGGAGATGCCGGAGCCGACCACGATCGCGTCGTAGCGGGTGCGCATCAGAACCTCACGCACCCGTCGAACCGACCGGGAATGACGGGTTCTTTCGTGACTTCCTTCACCACCTTCTCCGCGGTGAAGTAGCCGTAGACCGTGAGTGACTTGAGCATCGCGAAGGCGGCCTCCGCCGAGCCGGGCGCGCCCTTCACGCCGTCGAGCAGGGTGAGCAACGCGAGCTGCCGTTCCGCGGACAGCTCGAGATAGCTGCCGCCGGCGCGGCGGTCGAGGTCGCTCAGGCCCTCGAGGAACTGCGCCCTGGTGTCATCCGCGTACCAGTGCGCCAGCAGGTGATCGATGAACGGCGTCACGCCGACATCCGAGGCGCCGGGGGTGTCGGTGCGCGGGATGATCTGATCGGCGATGGTCGTGACGAGGCGCGCCTGGTCGGCACTCAGCGCCTCGAGGCCGTCGGCATGCGCCGACTGGTGGAGCCGGCGGCCGAAGGCAATCGCGGCCCCGGCTTCGCGCGGCACGAACGGCAGCACGGTACAGGCGCCGAGCATCTGCAGCAGGTCGCGCCGATGCATCGAGGACCTCATGGGGTGAGGGGAGCTTCCGGAAGGTATGGCATGCCCATGAGTGCGTCTAGCGTCACGTGGCCGCCCGCCGTATCGTTGAAGCTGATTCCCTCCCGACTCCGAGATCCTCCATGCGATACCCTCTGCTCCTGCTCGGCGCGCTCGCCCTCGGTCCCCGGATGCTCCGGGCCCAGGATGCGTCGGCCATCAACGCCCTCACCCCCGCCGAGAAGAGCGAGGGGTGGAAGCTCCTCTTCGACGGGAGCTCGCTCAAGGGCTGGCGCGGCTTCCAGAAGAAGAAGGCGCCCGCCGGCTGGGCGGTCGTGGATGGCGCGATCACCCGCGTCGCGGAGGCGGGCGACCTCATCACCGAGAAGCAGTACCAGGACTTCGAGCTGTCGCTCGACTGGAACATCTCCGAGGGCGGCAACAGCGGGATCATGTTCCGCGTCACCGAAGGCAGCGAGGCCACCTACGAGACCGGGCCGGAGATGCAGGTGCTCGATGATGCGCGCCACGCCGACGGTCACAACCGGCTCACCTCCGCCGGCTCGGCGTACGGTCTCTACGCAGCGCCGGCGGGCATCGTGAAGCCGGCGGGGGAATGGAACCATGTGCGGCTCCTGGTGCACGGAAAGCACGTGGAGCAGTGGCTCAACGGGACGAAGGTCGTCGAGTACGAACTGCAGAGTCCCGACTGGGAGGCGAAGGTGGCGGCGAGCAAGTTCAAGCAGTGGCCGGGGTACGGCCGGGCGCCCAAGGGATTCATCGCGCTGCAGGACCACGGCGATCGGGTGAGCTACCGGTCCATCAAGCTCAGGGAAATTCGATGATCCGCTTCAAGCTGTCGGCGATGATGTTCCTCCAGTATTTCATCTGGGGGGCGTGGTTCGTCACGATGGGCACCTACCTCGGGACGACGCTGCATTTCGATGGCCCGCAGATCGGCGCCGCCTATGGCAGCATGGCAATCGGCGCGATCATCGCCCCGTTCTTCGTCGGGATGATCGCGGACCGGTTCTTCCCGACCCAGAAGATCCTGGCGCTGCTGCATCTCGTCGGCGCGGTGCTGCTCTACTGGGCGTCGAACGAGTCGGGCTTCGGCACCTTCTACCCGGTGCTGATCGGCTACGCGCTCTGCTACGCACCGACGCTTGCGCTCACCAACTCGCTCGCCTTCGACAACATGAAGGACCCGGCGAAGGAGTTCCCGCTGGTCCGGGTGCTCGGCACCATCGGATGGATCGTGGCGGGCCAGGCGATCGGCCAGCTCGGCCTCGAGGCCACCGCGGTGCCGATGCAGATCGCGGCCGGTGCGTCCGTCGTGCTGGCGGGCTTCTGCCTCATGCTTCCGCACACGCCGCCGCACGCCGCCGGCAAGCCGCTCAGCGTGCGCGACATGCTGGGACTCGACTCGCTCCAGCTGATGAAGGACCGCTCGTTTGCGGTGTTCGTGATCGGCAGTTTCCTGCTCTGCATCCCGCTGCAGTTCTACTACAGCTTCACCAATCTCTTCCTCAATGAGATCGGGATGGTGGCCCCGGCGAGCAAGATGACACTGGGCCAGATGTCCGAGATCCTCTTCATGGTGCTGCTGCCGGTCTTCCTGGTACGCTGGGGAACCAAGAACATCATGCTGCTCGGCATGGCGGCGTGGGCCGCGCGCTATCTCCTGTTCGCCAACGGCAACGTCGAGGGCGGCGCGTGGATGCTCTATCTGGGCATCCTGCTGCACGGCGTCTGCTACGACTTCTTCTTCGTGACCGGGCAGATCTACGTGGACCAGCGCGCCGGCCTCAAGATCCGCGCGGCGGCGCAGGGCTTTCTGACGTTCATCACGCAGGGCCTGGGAAATCTCATCGGCAGCGTGGCGTCGGGCGTGGTGGTGCAGCAGTTCGTGCTCGCGCCATCGGGGCACGACTGGCACGCGATCTGGATCCGGCCCGCGATCGGCGCCGCGGCGATCCTGGTGATCTTCGCGCTGGTCTTCCGGCCGGGCGTGCAGAAGAAGCTGGAGGCGTAACGGGCGACCCAGGCCGCGAAGCACCGCGGAAACAGGACGGGGGCGACCATGTGGTCGCCCCCGTTTTCTGTCCTGCGCGGCCACCCATGCGTTCACGCGATGCACGCTCGCCGCGAAATGATGCTGGTCCGGGCGGTTGCCCGTGCAGGATTCGCACGGCATGCCTTCCACCGCCCGTGGTCGACGTTCAATCCGGCTGCGCCGGTTCAACTACTCGGCGCCAGGCGCGTATTTCATCACGCTCTGCACCCATCGCCGGGCGCCGATACTGGCGCATGTCTCCCGGGGCGCGCTCCTGCTGAGCGATGCGGGAAAGGCGGTGTCAGAGGAGTGGCTCAGGTCGGGCGCCATTCGCAGTGAACTTGTCCTCGAAGCGTTCGTGGTGATGCCTGACCACCTGCACGGCATCGTGCTCATCGCGGACACGAACGGCCACCGCAATCGTGAACCGCTCACCGTCGGCTCGCCTTCGCAGATATGTGGCCCCCTTCCTCGGTCGATAGGGGCCTTCATCGCCGGGTTCAAGGCTGCGGCTACCGTGCGCATCAACCAGTTACGTCACAGTCCTGGTGCCGCCGTGTGGCAACGGAATTATCACGAGCATGTGATCCGTGACGCCGCGGAATTCGAACGCATCCGCAGGTACATCGAAAACAACCCCACCCGGTGGATCACCGCGGCCCGCCGTGGTTCCCGACCATCGTAGGGGCGACCGGCCGGTCGCCCCTATACGGCGAAAAATGGATAAACGTGGCGACAAATGAATATTTGTCGCGATCGATTGCCGAACCGTCGCGTGCGGACCGCGAATGATCGCCTGCGGGTCCCGAAACGTCGCGATCGGGTCCCGAATGGTCGCGAACGGGTCGCGAAACGTCGCCTACAGGTCCCGAAATGTCGTTATCGCATCGCGAAACGTCGCCTGCGGGTCGCGAATGATCGCCTACCGACCGCGAACCCTCGCAATCAGCCCCCGATTTGTCGGGCCCGGAGCCTGAAGAGTCGCGTTCGGGCGCCGAAGAGAGTCGTTCACCACCTGGAAACGTCCGAAGGGGCGACCAGGTGGCCGCCCCTTCGTCAGTGTTGTGAGTCCGTGAAGCGTTCAGTCGCCAAACGGCTTCGGCGGCGGAGTGATCGACGTCGACGGCGGCAGAATCGGCAGCAGGAAGCTCGGCTGCTTGCCGGTCAGTGTCTTGAGGAAGGCGACGATCTCGGCCACCTCGCCCGGCGTGAATTCGCGGCCGAGCTGCAGCTTGCCCATCACCGTGACGGCCTGCTCGAGCGTGTGCGCCGCGCCGTCATGGAAGTACGGATAGGTGAGTTCGACGTTCCGCAGGGTCGGCACCTTGAACTTCATCCGGTCCGCATCCTGGCCGGTGACGTCCGCGCGCCCGATCACGGTGCTCTTCGTCTCGTAGGTGCCGAAGAGTCCCATTTTCTGGAACGACGCCCCGCCGACCGCCGGCCCGTAGTGACAGGCCACGCAGCCACTGGTCTTGAACAGCTTGTAGCCCGCGAGCTCTTCGGCGTTGATCGCACGCCGATTGCCCTTGAGCCAGAGGTCGAACCGGGAATCCGGCGTCACCAGCGTCGCCTCGAAGGCCGCGATCGCATCCTTGACCTCGTCGATCGTGACCTTGTCGGTTCCGTACGCGCCCTTGAAGGCGTCGACATACTGCGGGATCGACAGCAGGACGTCGGTGGTGAGGTCGTGGGTGAAGGCCATCTCGCCAGGATTGGCGATTGGGCCGCCGGCCTGATCGGCGAGATCCTTGGCGCGGCCGTCCCAGAACTGGGCGAGGCTCAGGCTGGAGTTGAGCACGGTCGGCGCGTTGATCGGGCCGCGATGCCAGTTGTGCCCGATTGAGGTCTCGAGGTTGTCGGTGCCTCCCATGCTCAGGTTGTGGCAGGAATTGCAGGAGATGAAACCCGACAGCGAAAGCCGGGGATCAAAGAAGAGCTTCTTGCCGAGTTCGACCTTGGCCGGGTTGGTGACCTTCGGCCTCGCAATGGGCTGGATCGGCTCGCCCTTCGACTGGCTCATCGCCGGGGACGGGGCCAGGGCGATCGCGGCGCCCGCCAGTCCGGCGACGAGGATGTTCCGTAGCAGCATACACTTTCCTCCAATGCGATTGGCGGTACGACCCGGTGAGATTCTCTCAAGTCGCCAACCTACCCCGGCTGACTGAAACCACTTGCAGAGGAGGATGAATGAACGTTATCGACTCCCTCATCGGCTGACGCCGGCCGGGCACGCCGCATCTTCCGCTCCGGCGATTCCCCTGCATCTTCCCCTTCGATGTGCTGATTCCCCCTCAACAGACTCCCCCGGGCATCGACCGGCGGGAGAATTCCGGGAGCCTCTCATGGGTCGTCACAAACCCACCCGTCGTGAGTTCGTCCAGACCGCCGGTGCCGCCGCCGGCCTCTTCCATATCGTGCCGCGCCATGTGCTCGGCCGCGGCTACCGCGCGCCGAGCGACACGGTGAACGTCGCCTGCATCGGCGTCGGCGGAATGGGTCGCAACGATGTCCGCGGGATGGAGGGCGAGAACCTCGTCGCCTTTGCGGATGTGGACTGGAACAGCGCCGAGGACGCCTTTCGCAGCTATCCGAAGGCGCGGCGGTACAAGGACTATCGCGAGATGATCGACCGGGAGGCGAAGAACATCGATGCCGTGACGGTCTCGACGCCCGACCACAACCACGCGGCCGCCACGATGCTCGCCCTCAAGGCGGGCAAGCATGTGTACTGCCAGAAGCCGCTCGCCCGCTCGCTCGGCGAGGTGCGCGCGGTACGGGCCGAAGCGGCGCGCCGCCCGAAGCAGATGACCCAGATGGGCAACCAGGGTCATACCGGCGAGGGGATGCGACAGATGCGGGAGTGGGTGGAGGCGGGCGTCATTGGTGCGGTGAAGGAGGTCCACTACTGGACCAACCGGCCGATCTGGCCGCAGGGCATCGACCGCCCCACGGCGCTCCACAATCCGCCGCCGACGCTCGACTGGAACCTCTGGCTCGGCCCCGCGCCGGAGCGGCCGTACAATCCGGCGTATGCACCCTTCAACTGGCGCGGCTGGTGGGACTTCGGCACCGGCGCACTGGGCGACATGGCGTGCCACGGGATGGATGCGGCGTTCTGGGCGCTCAACCTCAAGTATCCGACGCGGATCGTTCCCGAGACGACGAAGCTCTACGACGAGACCGCGCCCAAGTCCTCGCGCATCGAGTACCACTTTCCGGCCAACACCGCGCGCGGGCCGGTCACCGTGGTCTGGCGCGACGGTGGGCTCTGGCCGCCCCGCCCCGCCGGTCTGCCGGAGACGATGGAGTGGCCGCCGGAGGAGATCGGCGGCCAGATGTGGGTCGGCGAGACCGGCGCCATCCTCGCCGGGATGTACGGCGAGGATCCGCGGCTGCTCGATCCGGCGAAGGACGCCGCTCTCAAGGCGAATCCGCCGGCCCAGAAGTACGAGCGCTCGCCCGGGGTGTATGCCGAGTGGATCCGCGCGATGAAAGGCGGCGCGCCGAACTGGTCCACGTTCGATGGGCATGCCGGGCCGCTGACGGAGATGGTCCTGTCCGGATGTCTGGCGGTACGGATGGGCCAGCCGCTCGACATCGATCCGGCCAACGGCGCCGTCATCGGCGCCAAGGTGCCGGAGGAATGGATTCATCCGACCTACCGGAAGGGGTGGACGCTCTGAACCGGCTCCGCATCGGCGCGCTCATTCTTTCGATCGCCATCGGCGGCTGCAGCGCGCCGCCTTCGGTGCCGCTCCCCTCGCCGGGAACAACACTCCCCGCGGGGGAGCACTATCTGGTAACACCCGCCGGCAAGGTCTGGTACAAGGTGTCAGGCGGTGGCGCGGGAACTCCGGTCATCCTCATCCACGGCGGCCCGGGCTTTCCGAGCTACTACATGAAGCCGCTCGAGGCGCTCGGTGCCGATCGGCCGGTGGTGCGCTACGATCAGCTCGGCGGCGGCAAGTCGGACCGGGTGACCGATACGACGCTGTTCGTGATTCCGCGCTTCGTGGATGAAGTCGAACGGATCCGCCGGGCGCTGGGATACCGGAAGATCAGCCTCTACGGTCTCTCGTGGGGCACCATCGTCGCGGTGGAGTACTACCGGGCCCATCCCGACCGGGTGCAGAGCCTGGTGCTGGGAGGAGCGTTCCTCGATATCCCGGCGTGGAGCAGGAATTCGGGGAGGCTCCTTGCAACGCTCCCCGAATCCACCCAGGCGACGCTCGCGGCAGGCGCGAAGTCCGGCGACTTCCACTCGAAGGAGTACCAGGCCGCAGAGTCGGAGTTCTACAACCGCTATGTCTGGCGGCGGCCGAGAGAGGCGGACCTGGACAGCACGATGAGCCAGGCCAATGAGGTCGTCTACAACTACATGCAGGGACCGAACGAATTCACCATCACCGGCACGCTCCGCGACTACGACGCGACACACTTTCTTCCCAGGATCCGGGTCCCCGTCTTCTACACGACCGGGGAGTACGACGAGGCCGATCCCGCGCTGGTGCGCCGCTTCGCCAGTCTCACGCCCGGCGCGAAGGTGGTTGTCTTCAAGGACGCGGCGCACCTGACGCCCTGGGATGCGCCGGAAGAGAATGTGCGGGTGGTTCGGGAGTTCCTTGCCGGGGTCGACAGCGCGCACTGACGACCGCGGGCAGGCAGGGACACGAAGAAGGCCGGCGCGATCTGCGCCGGCCTTTTCGTGGTCAACCCCTTCATCTACTCGCCCCGCCTGCTGACGACTACAGCAGCTTTCTGCCTGCGATCGCCCCGAGCGCCGCCGTCACGAGGAAGACCAGGACGGAGACGAACAGCAGGGTCTTCGCGATACCGGCCGCGGTCGTGGCGATGGCGCCGAATCCGAAGAGCGACGCCAGCAGTGCGGCGACCACGAACACCAGGGCCAGTTTCAGCACCGGAACCTCCTGCTCAGGCGACGCGCGACAGCGGGGTACGCTCCTGGGCCATCCCGGAGGTGTGCAGCAACGCCGCCACCTCGAGCCGGGTACGGACGGCGAGCTTCTGGAGCACCTTGTGCACGTGCGTCTTCACTGTGTGGATGGCGACGTTGAGCCGGATCGCGATCTCCTTGTTGCTCATCCCTTCGCCGATCAAGCCCATGACCTGGCGTTCCCGGCTGGTGAGGGTCGCGCTGCGCAGCGCCTCCCGGTCCCCAGCGTCCGCGGTCTGCGGCAGGAAGCTCCGCATGGGCGGGTTGATGCCCTGCGCCTGCGGTCCGCTCTCGGCGACCAGCACCCGGATGGTCCGGAGGAATTCGTCGAAGGGGACACCCTGCATCACGAGATCGATGTTGCCATTGCTCAGGCCTTCGACGACTTCCTTTTGCAGCGGAAGGAGGCCGAGGACGAGGACATGCCCCTCAGGAATGCCGAGAGTGGAGACAGCGCGGGCGTTCGTGGTGATGTCGCTCGACGGCTGGCTGGTCATGCGGGTCGTGCCCTGGGTCTGAGTATCTGCGTTCATGGTCGTTGCTCTCCCATTCGATGGCTGCGGATCGGTCCGCAGAGAGTTCAAGAAGGGCGCCTTTTCGTGTCGGGCCGACGGCCCGGAAAACACAAAAGGCGCGTGGGATCGCTGTTGCCGATCCCATCTGCGCCTTCGACTCACGAGCCTGGAGCTCGTCCGCCAAGGGGCTGCCGAAGCAGCGTATCTCCATCCTGCGGGTGAAAAGGTAGGATATCCCCCTGTACGGCGCAAGCGACCAAGATCACAAATAGTAATGAGACGCGATGGAGTAATGATACCATCCTTGGGTGTAGTCCCAGGTGGATGATCGAAGTCCATGCACGGTCCGGGAACCGGTCGGCGTGGCGCAAGAATGCGACGCGCGGCGCGATGTCGCAAAACCGCATCGTTGCGCGGCCTCGCCCCGTCCCATAGGTTGGGGCCGTCAGTTCCGGATCCGGCTCGGGCCGGATTGCCTAACGGGAGGGGTACGGCCCCTTCAGTCGCAGGCGCGAACCACGCTTTCGGGCGTTGCTCGCGCCTGCGCTTTTTTCTGCCAGCGGAGGATGCATGCGCGATTCCACGCCAACGCACCCGAGTCCGCCCGCCGAGCCGACCGTCGGGCTTCGCATCGCGGTCATGGAGCGCCGGTTCCGCTTCGCCGCCCTGCTGAGCCGTTTCAGCGGCGAGTCGATCGAGCGGGCCTGGCGGGTCTTCCGGCCGCTCCCCGCGCCGGATGGCGAGTGGGGGGTGCCGGCGACTGCCGGGGAGGGCCAGCAGGAGGGGTCAGGCGCGGGAGAGCGGCGCTGATGGCCGGTGCTCGTATCGCGGCGCAGCGCAGGGTGCGGGAGGGGGGAGGAGGCCGGCGCCACTGTGACGCCGGCTCCTTCGTGGTGGTGGGATGGTGCGAGGTACGGCGAGCGAGGATGTGAACCGTTCGAGAAGGACTACCACGGGTTCGAAGACCCTCGCTCCTGGTCCGGTGCGCTAGCGCGCGACCGGGTGCTGCTTGTTGAACTCCTCGATCTGCGCCTGGAGCTCTTCCTTCGCCAGGCCATACCGCTTCTGTAGGACACCGGCGAGCTGGTCGCGCTTGCCGGCGATCACATCGAGATCGTCATCGGTGAGCTTGCCCCAGCGCTCGCGGATCCGACCCTTGAGCTGGGTCCACTCGCCCTTCAGCT
>JBGASX010000138.1:0-5839 GCA_044229445.1 Gemmatimonadales bacterium
CCGGTGGCGTGACCGGCGGGAGCCGCGGGCTGTCGGTGGTGGTGCCCTCGGTCAATGGCTGGAGCGATCTCTCCGACTGTCTCCGCGCCCTGATGGTGGCGGGGAAGGACGTCCCGCTCGAGGTGCTGGTCGTCGATCGGCTGGGGGAGGCAGTCCGGGAGCGGATCCGCGCGGAATATCCGGCGGTGCGGATTCTGCCCGCTCCGCCGGACACCACGATTCCGCAGCTCCGGGCGATGGCATTCGAGGCGGCGACCGGGGAGGCCGTGGCGGTCATCGAGGACCATGTGCTGGTCCCGCCGGGCTGGGCGACGGCGCTGCTCGCGGCGCTGGCGGCGGGCGAGGATGTGATCGGCGGCAGCGTCGAGAACGCGGCCACCGAGAAGCTGGTGGACTGGGCTGCGTTCCTCTGTGAGTACAGCCAGCTGATCCCGCCGCTGCCCGCGGGGCCGGCGGCTGCCATTACAGGAAACAACACCGTCTATCGGCGCAGTCTGCTCCAGCGATATCGGAGCGTCTGGACCGCGGGCGGGTGGGAGAACCGGCTCCACGACGCGATGCGGCGGGATGGCATTCCGCTGCAGCAGCATCCGGAGATCGTCGTCGGCCACAAGATGCACTACTCCGTGTCGGGCTACATGGGCCAGCGCTATCTCTACGCGCGGGCCTGGGCCGGAGACCGGGTGGCGGGAGGGAGTCCGCTTCGCCGGGCCGGGTATGGATGCGCGGCGCTGCTGCTGCCGGGACTGTTGTGGGCCCGCATCGTCAGGACGGTCTGGCGGAAGGGCCGGCACAGGCGGGAACTCATTCGGTCGCTGCCACTTCTGCTCCTCTTCGTGATGGCCTGGGGTGCGGGCGAGGTAGTGGGATACTGGTTTGGCCCGGGAGATGCTCTCCCCCGGGTCCGGTAGTCCGGATTTCCCGGATCGCCACCTCACGAGCCACGGTACAGAGCCTGGAACTGCGATGACGCCAATACCCACCGCACCTCGCAACGTCACGCCCCTGAAGCCGGGGGACCGGACGGTGGTCATCGGTGCGGGCCCCGCCGGACTGACGGCGGCCTACCTCCTGTCCAAGCAGGGCTACGACGTCACCGTGCTCGAGGCGGACGACATCGTCGGTGGCATCTCGCGCACCGCGCAGTACAAGGGATATCGCTTCGACATCGGCGGGCACCGCTTCTTCACCAAGATCAAGCCGGTCGAGGATCTCTGGTACGAGATCCTGGGTGAGGACTTCATCTCGGTGCCGCGGCTCTCCCGCATTCATTACGACGGCAAGTTCTTCGACTACCCCCTCAAGGCCATGAACGCCCTGCGGGGGCTCGGCCTGTGGAACGCGGTCACCATCGTGCTGAGCTACCTGAAGTCGCACTGGTGGCCCAATCCGGTCGAGGAGAACTTCGAGCAGTGGGTGACCAACCGCTTCGGCAAGAAGCTCTACACCATCTTCTTCAAGACCTACACCGAGAAGGTGTGGGGCATCCCGTGCACCGAGATCCGGGCGGAATGGGCGGCGCAGCGGATCCAGGGCCTTTCGCTCGCCAAGGCCATCCTCTCGGCGGCCGCGCTCAACAAGCGCAGCACCTCGATCAAGACCCTCATCAACGAGTTCCAGTATCCGCGCCTCGGCCCCGGTCAGATGTGGGAGACCTGCGTGGACCGGATCCGGGGGATGGGCAACGAGGTGCTGCTCAAGCACTACGTGTCGGTGGTGGAGACGGAGCAGGGCAAGGTGGTCGGCGTGCGCGCGAAGACGCCGGAGGGCGAGGTGCGCTTCCCGTGCGAGCACGTCATCAACACGAGTTCGATCCGCTCGCTGGTCCGCGCGCTGGAGCCGGCCGTGCCGGCGCCGGTGAAGGCGGCGGGCGAGGGGCTCAAGTACCGCGACTTCCTGGTCGTGGCGCTCATGCTGAAGGCGGAGAACCTGTTCCCCGACAACTGGATCTACATCCACACACCGGGGGTGAAGGTCGGCCGCATCCAGAACTTCAACAACTGGAGCCAGGCGATGGTGCCCGAGCCGGGCCACACCTGCCTGGGTCTCGAGTACTTCTGCTTCAAGGGTGACGGGCTGTGGGAGTCGAAGGACGCGGACCTGGTGGCGCTCGCCAAGCAGGAGTTCCTCTCGCTCGGCCTGTGCGACCCGAATGTCGAGGTGGTGGACGGGGCGGTGATCCGCATGCCCAAGGCGTACCCGATCTACGACTCGGAGTACCGCGGGCATCTGGACGTGATCCGCGCGCACATCGACGCGATTCCGAACCTGCACACCGTCGGCCGCAACGGCATGCACAAGTACAACAACGCCGACCACTCGATGCTGACGGCGATGTTCGCCCTGGAGAACATGCAGGGGGCCAAGCACGATGTGTGGGCGGTGAACACCGACTTCGAGTATCACGAGGAGCAGAAGGTCGAGGAGCAGCATCTCGGCGGCCGGGCCGGCGGCGCGGCTGTCAGCGCCGCGTAACCCGATGCGCATCGGGGTGGACGCCACCTGCTGGGCCAACGGCCGCGGGTATGGACGCTTCACCCGGCATCTCGTCGCCGCGATGGCTAGCGCGGCGCCGGCCGACCAGTTCCTGTGCTTCCTCGATGCGGCCTCCGCGGCCTGCTTCGATCTGAAGGCGCCGAACGTCACCCCGGTGCTGGTCGAGCAGGGCATCGCGCCGACCGCGGCCGCGGCGGCGGAAGGCTACCGGGCGCCGCTCGACATGCTGCGCCTGACGAGAGCGGTCTGGCGCGAGCGGCCGGACGTGTTCTTCTCGCCGTCGGTCTACACCTACTTCCCGCTGCCCCCGGGGCAGCGGGCGGTGGTGACGGTGCATGATGCGATCGCGGAGCGCTTCCCGGAGCTCACGCTGCCCTCGCCGAGGGCGCGGCTCTTCTGGAAGCTCAAGGTGGGGCTCGCGCTCCGGCAGGCGCGCCTGGTGCTGACGGTGTCGGACTTCGCCGCGGGGGAGCTCGCGGAGGTGCTGCATCTCGCGCCGGCCCGGATCCGGGTGTCGGGCGAGGCGCCGGCGGCCGCCTTTCAGCCGACCGCTGCCGTCGGCGAGATCCGCCGCGCCGCGACGAAGGCCGGGGTGCCCGACGGGGCACGGTGGCTGATGTACGTCGGGGGCTTCAACCCGCACAAGCATGTGGACGCGATCGTCCGTGCCCATGCGGTCGTGGCTCGCGAGTCGGCCGCGCCGCCGCATCTGCTGCTGGTGGGGACGATCGACAAGGATGTCTTCCACGGTGACCAGGCGAACATCCGCCGGGCCATCGCCGAGGCGGGGACGGAGGCGCTGGTGCACTGGACCGGGTTCGTGCCTGACGAGGAGCTCCGCCACCTGCACAGCGGCGCGGTGGCGCTGGTGCTGCCGTCGGCCAACGAGGGCTACGGTCTGCCGGCGGTGGAAGCCGCGGCCTGCGGCGCCCCGGTCATCGCGACGGTGGCGAGTCCGTTGCCACAGCTGCTCGAGGGGGGCGGGATCTTCGTCCGTCCCGGCGACGATGCGGCGCTGGTCGCGGCCCTCAGGCTGATGCTGGCCGACGAGCCGGCGCGGGCCCGCATGGGGCAGGTCGCCCGGGAGCGGGCCGCGGCGCTCTCCTGGCCGCGCGCGGCCGAGGCGGCGCTGGCCGCCCTCCGGGAGGCAGCGGCGTGAGCGGCCTCCGCTTCGCGTTCGTGACGACCTTCTATCCGCCGCACAATTTCGGCGGCGACGGGATCGGGATTCAGCGCCTGGCCCGCGGGCTGGTGAAGGCCGGGCATCACGTCACCGTGATTCACGACGTGGACGCCTACAACGCGCTGCACAAGGGGGCGGAGCCGGCGCCGCAGCCGGAGCCCGAGGGACTCGAGGTCATCCGTCTCCGGAGTGGGGTGGGGATTCTCTCACCCTTCCTGACGCAGCAGTTCGGTCAGCCGGTGGTGAACGGCCGGCGGATCGCGCGGATCCTGGACGAGGGGAAGTTCGACGTCGTGAACTTCCACAACATCTCGCTGGTGGGCGGGCCGGGGATCCTGAAGTACGGCACGGGGCTCAAGCTCTACATGGCCCACGAGCACTGGCTGGTCTGTGCGACGCACGTCCTCTGGCGGCACAACCGCGAGGTCTGCACCGGACGGGAGTGTCTCAAGTGCCAGCTGACCTATCGCCGGCCGCCGCAGCTCTGGCGCTGGACCGGGTTGCTGGAGCGGGAACTGCACCACGTCGATGCGTTCATCGCGATGAGCGAGTTCAGCCGGCAGAAGCACAAGGAGTTCGGCTTTCCGCGGGAGATGGAGGTGCTGCCCTACTTCCTCCCCGACCCGGAACAGGGTGGGGCGACCGTGGGCGGGGAGTCGCCCCACCCGAGGCCGTATTTCCTGTTCGTGGGGCGGCTCGAGAAGATCAAGGGGCTCGACGACGTGATCCCGGTCTTCCGCGACTACCCCGGGGCGGACCTGGTGATCGCGGGCGACGGCGAATACGCCGCGACGCTGAAGGCCCAGGCGGAGGGGATGGAGAATGTGCGGTTCCTGGGGCGGGTCGCGCCCGAGGAGCTGCGCCGCTACTACGAGCATGCGATCGCGTTGGTGGTGCCCTCGGTCTGCTTCGAGACCTTCGGCATCATCCTGATCGAGGCCTTCAAGCAGGGCACGCCGGTGATCGCCCGTCGCATCGGGCCGTTCCCGGAGATCGTCGCCGCGTCGGGCGGGGCAGAGCTCTTCTCCTCGCGCGAGGAACTCGCCGCCACGATCCGGCGGCTGCAGGAGGAACCGGAGGAGCGCCAGGCACTCGCGCGCGCGGGCTACCGCGGCTTCCTGGTGCACTGGACCGAACGGGCCGTGGTGCCGCGCTATCTCGGCATCGTGCGCCGCGCGGCGGAGCGGAAGGGCGACAGCGGGATTCTGGGCAAGCTCGAGCCGCGGCCGGTGGCCGCGGGCGCGCTGCAGGTGGGATGATGGTCGGTGGTGTGGCAGTCGGCTTCTTACTGAGGATGGTCCCATGAAGGTCTTCATCACGGGTGGCGCAGGGTTCATTGGATCGCATCTCGCGGAGCGGCTGCTCGCGCGCGGCGATCGGGTCCTCGTGCTCGACGACCTCTCCACCGGCACGATGGACAACATCGCGCACCTGGTGGGTACCCCCGGATTCGATTATCGGATCGGCTCGGCGCTCGACGTGCCGCTGGTGTCGGAGTGCGTGGACCGTTGCGACGTGTCGGTCCACCTCGCCGCCGCGGTCGGTGTCCGGCTCATCGTCGAGCAGCCGGTGCACACGATCGAGACCAACGTCGGCGCCACCGAAACGGTGCTCGAGGCCGCGGCCAAGAAGAACAAGCTGGTGCTGGTGGCCTCCACTTCCGAGGTCTATGGCAAGAGCACCAAGTTCCCCTTCAACGAGGATGACGATCTCCACCTCGGCCCGACCACCCACTCCCGCTGGGCCTACGCCTGCTCCAAGGCCCTCGATGAGTGGCTGGCGCTCGCCTACTGGCGCGAGAAGAAGGTGCCGGTCATCGTCGCCCGGTTCTTCAACACCGTCGGCCCGCGGCAGACCGGCCGCTACGGGATGGTACTGCCCAACTTCGCCGCCCAGGCGATCAGCGGCGAACCGATCACGGTCTACGGCACCGGGACGCAGGCCCGCTGCTTCGGGCATGTGCAGGATGCGGTGGAGTCGATCCTCCGGCTGATTGCGACTCCGGCCGCCGTCGGGCAGGTATTCAACATCGGCAACGACGAAGAGGTCACGATCCACCGGCTGGCGGAACTGGTCCGCGAGGCGGCGGGCTCGCAGTCCGAGATCCGGCTGATCCCCTACAGCGAGGCGTACGCCGAGGGGTTCGAGGACATGCTGCGC
>JBGASX010000047.1:0-41073 GCA_044229445.1 Gemmatimonadales bacterium
TCGGCCGGCTGTTGACGCATCCGGTGGATGGGCTCGAGAATTTCGGACGGCTCTTCGAGCTGCTCACCATGGGCAAGGGCGTCATCAAGGCCTACTGCCGGGTCGCGGAGGCATAGCCCCGCCTCCCGTGGAAGGCGGGGTGCAACGGGGATCAGTCGTGGGGAGCGTCCTTCAGCTTGAGCCAGTTGCTGTCGGCCGTCGCGATGTTGCCAGGGATGTTCGCCAGCCACTTCTGCTGGACTCCCTTGCTGTAGTTGAGGTACAGCCGGTCGTTGACCACCCGGAAGGCCTCCGGATCGATGTTCACCTTGTGCCCGTGGGCGACGCCGTAGGCGCAGTACCCGCCGTAGACGGGGACGTACTTGTCCGGATTCGCGAGGAAGGCTTCGCGGTTGCCGGTGCTGGCGAAGTAGTACGTCGCTGCGCCGTGGACCGCGGTGATCGTGGGGGAGCCTTTCAGTGCCTTCGTCTGCGTGAAGTAGGCGACCGGATCGTAGCCGCTGACGGCGACGCCCGACTTGTCGGTGTTGACGGCCTGGGCGGAGAGCAAAGTGGTACCGAGGGCGAGCCCCAGCGCCAGCACTCCAGCGGCTCGGGTGATGGTGGTGCGGGTCACGATGTTTCTCCTTGCATTGAGTTGCGCCGACCCGAGATGGATCGGCGGCAGGAGAGAAACGACGTGTGCACGCTGGCGGTTCCCTCGGCTGCGCGTCTCCCAGTATTCGATCCCTCGTCCCCACTTGTTCTCCGTCCGTGCACAGGACTACACTCCGCGAGCACACGCGCCTCGTGGATGGCGTCGCAATCTCGATCATCCCGCGAAGGAGTCGAATGGGGGAGCGGCTGAAGCGGATGGGCCGCCGGTGGCGGAACCAGCTGGCACGGCTTGCAGCGGGTGCGCGTCGCCGGACCTACGGCTCCGCGACAGTCGCCCAGGGAGCGTGGAGCGATCTCGTCGACTGGTTCAACGGGCTGGAGTTCGGGGAGAACGGCATCCTCCTCGGGTTCGCCGCGCTGGTCGGTCTGGTCGCGGCGCTCGGCGTCGTGGGGTTCTACAAGCTCATCGATCTCGCGCACCACGCCTTCTTCGCGTGGCCGGAGACGCTCCTGCCTTCGCTGGGCCTCCTCGCCTATCGCCCGCTGGTCACTGCCATCGGTGCGATCGCCGCGTGGTACACGATGAGGCGGTTCGGACAGGGGAACGACGGGCTCAATATTCCGGACCTGCAGCGCGCGGTCGTACGCAGGGAAGGGGAGATTCCCACCCAGCCGGCCCTCGCGCGGACGGCGGCCAGTGCCGTCACGATCGGGAGCGGCGGCTCCGCGGGCAGTGAAGGGCCGGTCGCGGTCTTCGGCGCGCTCGTGGCGTCGCGCCTCGGCTATCTCTTCCGATTCTCAGGCAACCGCACCCGCATCCTGGTCGGGGCGGGAGCCGCCGCCGGCATCGCGGCCGCGTTCAACGCGCCGCTCGCGGGGGCCTTCTTCGCCCTGGAGGAGATTCTCGGTTCGTTCAGCACCGCCGCGTTTGCGCCTGTCGTCATCAGCAGCGTCGTCGCCGCCATGGTCTCGCGCGCAGTCTTCGGCAACCATCCGGTCTTTCCGGTGCCGATCGATCAGGCGTATTCGCTGACGCGCGAGGTCGTGCTCTTCTACCCGATCCTGGGGCTGGCCACCGGACTGGCGTCGGTTCTCTTCGTCCGGGTCTACTTTGGAGTCGATGACCTGCGGCAGCGGTTGCGGGTCTCCCCACTCTGGATTGCGGCCGCGGGTGGCGCAGTCGTCGGCGGCCTCGCCTACCTCTCACGCGGGCTCCTGGTGGGCGCGGGGCATCTCGCCATCCCGCTCGACAGCTTCACGCAGCTTGTCTGGTACCTCGTGGCCCTGCTCGCGCTCGCGAAGATCGTGGCCACGTCCATCACCCTGAACACCGGTGGATCGGGCGGGCTGTTCACCCCGTCGCTCTACGTCGGAGCGAGCATCGGCAGCGCCTTCGGCATGCTGCTGATGAGCCTCTTCCCCGCGCTCCATCTCTCGCCCGCGCCCTATGCCCTCGTGGGGATGGGATCCGTCGTCGCGGCCGCACTCAACGCCCCGATGACGGGGATCTTCATGGTCTGGGAGATGACGGGGAACTCGACCATCATGTTGCCGCTCATGCTTTCGGTCGTCGTCAGCCACGCCGTCGCGCGGCGGCTGGAGCGGGATTCTCTATACAGCGGATGGCTGCGGCGCCGGGGTGAGCACTTCGAGCATGGCGAGGACAAGGACGTCCTCGCGGGCCTCAGGGTGGAGGACGCCTACGAGCGGCGGCCGACGGTCATTCCGGCCGGGACACCCGCGAGCCAGTTCCTCAGCCATCTCGGGTCGCCGGGGCAGGACCTCTTCCCCGTGGTGGGTGACGCGAATGAACTGCTCGGCGTCCTTGCGGTGTCCGATCTGGCGCGGATTGCGCGCGAGCATCCCGAGCGCCACGCGCCGCTCACCGCAGCACAGGCGGCCCAGCCGAGTGAGGCGGTACATCCGGAGGACTCGCTGCTCGAGGCCATGCGGCGCATGGGTGCGCGCGGTGTGGGGGCCTTGCCGGTGGTTGAGCCCGGTGGAGGCCGGCTGCTCGGCTTGCTCAGCCGGCGCGACATGCTGGGGTTGTATGAGCGCATCCTGGCGGGCGCGCCGGCGTCAGCGCCCGCGAACCCCGACACGCCGCCGGGTTCGCCGCTCAGTGGCCGCGAACATCCTTCATCGCCGCCTTCACCTTAGCGACCAGTTCGGGTGTCACCTCCGTGATGCCATGGGCGGCGGCCGCGTGCTTCGCGACCTGGGCCAGCACCTCGGCCTCGTTCTCCGCCGTCACCGTGAACTTGCATCCCTGCACCACGTCGCCGCATCCTAATTGCTTGGCCATGATCGTTTCGCTCTGGAGATTGGGTCGGGACACCGAACGTCCACATCTCCACCCAAACGCCGCCGGCGCGCGATCGGTTCCCGGGTCGGGGCAACCTCCTGAGGTCACTCCCCCTCCGGTCGGGATTGTTCTATTGTTGGAGCCGATGCCCACCCAAGCCGACGAAGAGTCCACGATCCTCCTGCAGGATCTGCTGCAGATGGGGATCGTCCGTGACGGGGCGATCACCCGCCTGCACGCGCTGCTGCTCCGGGTCGCGAGGGCGGAGGCGAACCGGCGACGTTCGCGGCTTCCGGATCGAGTGCTCGAGGAGGTCGACGATCTCTGCGTGCAGGCGGCCAACGACGCCGTGATGAACGTGCTGAGGAAGCTGGACGAGTTCCGGGGCGCGGCGCGCTTCACCACCTGGGCCTGCAAGTTCGTGATCTTCGAGGTCTCGACCCGGCTGCGCCGGCACGCGTGGCGTCACCGTGCGGTGGAGACGAGCGATTCCGACTGGGATCAGCTTCCCGATGGGTCCCCGTCGGCGCTCCGCACCATGGAGAACCAGGAGCTGACGGTCGCGCTGCAGCGTGCGGTGCGCGAACGACTCACCGACCGGCAGCGCACCGTCTTCCAGGCCGCCACCATCGACGAGATTCCCATCGATGTGCTCGCCGAGCGCTACGGCAGTTCGCGCGGGGCCATTTACAAGACGCTGCACGACGCCCGGCGCAAGCTTCGTGACGCGCTCGAGTCCGCCGGCTACGCGGAGCATCTCGCATGACCAGGCCGCCGATCGAGAAGCTGCTTGGCACCGACGACCGGGACCCGGGGTGCGATGGTGCCTTCGAGGTGCTCGACCAGTACGTCGAGGCGGTCCGGCGCGGCGAGGATCCCCGGCAGCGCTATGCCGACTTCGTCGCGCACATCCGCAACTGCGCAGCCTGCCGCGAGGATGCCGAGGGCCTGCTGGCCGCCCTCGACCTCCTGGACGAGCCGCCACCCCCCTCCAGGTAAGATCCCGCCGGATCCCGCCACTAACATTCCAGGGAGCGTGTGGCCGTCATCGTTCTGCTCCCCATGACGGTGGACGTGAGAGCCTCGGAGTCTCTGAAGTGACTGATCGCCCCATCGAACGACTGCTCGGGACCAGCCGCCCGGACCCCGGCTGCGAGGGCGCCTTCGAGGTGCTGGATCAGTACGTCGGGGCTGTCCGTCGCGGCGCGGACCCCTCCGTGCGCTACGCCGACTTCGTGACCCATATCCGCAACTGCGCCGCCTGCCGCGAGGACACGGAAGCGCTGCTCGCCGCACTCGATCACCTGGAACTGCCCGGCACCGAAACGTAGGGAAGTAAGATTTTCCGCCACGCCGCCACTAACGGGATGAAGTCGATCTCGAGGGGCGGCCGCGGCCGACTGGAGTCCCCTCCGAATGCTCCGAGGGGACCGCGGCCCCTCTCGGTACTTCATCCGGGAGGACTACCATGTTCCATCACCTGTTCGCGGCAGCCGCGATCCTCGCGACGCCGCACCACGCCAGCCGCACCGCCGCGCCGGACTCGTCCATGGCGGCGAGCGTCACCGGCATCCGCTATCGCTCGGCCATGGTCGAGGGACTCAACGTCTTCTATCGCGAGGCCGGCGATCCGAAGAACCCCACCCTCGTCCTGCTCGGCGGATTCCCCTCGTCCTCGCACATGTTCCGCGACCTGATCCCCGAACTCTCGGGGAAATTCCACATCATCGCGCCCGATTACCCCGGTTTCGGCAACACGGATCTTCCCGATCCCGAGACCTTCGAGTACTCGTTCGATCATCTCTCCACGATCACCGAGCAGCTGCTCATGCAGCTGCATGTCACTAAGGCGGGGTTCTACCTGCAGGACTACGGTGGCCCGATCGGCAACCGCATCCTTGGCCGGCATCCGGAATGGCTCCAGTGGCTCATCATCCAGAATGGCAACACCTACGAGGAAGGCTTCACCGGCGTGTGGGATGCGCTGCGCGGTGCCCTGTGGAAGAACCGGAGTCCGGAGACCGAGGCGCCGCTCGAGGGGTTCCTGGAACTGGCGGGCGTGAAGCAGATCTATCTCACGGGGTCGCCCGATCCGGCGAAGATCAGTCCAGACGCCTGGAACTCCGACCTCTTCTTCCTGGCCCGTCCCGGCGCTCATCGCGCCAACCTGGACCTGCTGTACGACTACCGGAAGAACGTGCCGCTCTATCCGGCATGGCAGAAGTTCCTGCGCGATCACCGGCCGCCGACGCTCATCGTCTGGGGCAAGGGCGACGTCTTCTTCACTCAGGCCGGTGCGACTGCGTATCTCCGTGATGTGCCGGACGCCGAGCTGCACTTTCTCGATGGCGGGCACTTCGTCCTCGAGGATCATGCGGTGGAAGTCGGCGGCCTGATGAAGCAGTTCTACCAGGCGAAGGTCGCGAAGTAGCATGACGACCACAGCCGGGAACGATCGCTTCGAGGCTCTGCTCGTCCCGGCGCTGGCGAAGGCGTACAGCGTGGCACTCTGCCTGACCAGGAACCCGGCTGACGCCGAGGACCTGGTTCAGGCGGCCTCGCTCCGGGCGCTGCGGGGATTCGGGACGTTTGAAATGGGAAGCAACTTCGGCGCGTGGCTCTATCGCATCGTGTCGAACGAGTACTTCAGCCGGTACCGGCAGGAACGGCGGCGTGGCACTGAAGTTTCGATTGACGGTGCCACGGAAGCGGTCGGCCCCGGTGCCGCTGGTGCGCGGGGATGTCATGCGCTCTCGCGGGATCCGCGCGGGGAGCTGGCAGGGCGGATGGATGTCGAACAGATCGTCGCGGCAATTCGCGCCCTGCCGGAGTCCTACCGGCTCGTCACGGCGCTGTATTTCGTGGAGGATCTCGCCTACGAGGAGATCGCCCGAACCCTGGGCATTGCCGTCGGAACGGTACGATCCAGGCTGCATCGCGGGCGGCAGATGCTCATGGAAGCGCTGGCGCCGCTCGCGGGAGACTACGGCATCGGGCGCCCGCGGCTGGCGGTGAGGCGGCCCCTCAGGCCCCGCGCCAGCCAGGCGTGGTCACGTCCCGGGGATCGAAGTGGTTCTCCTGCTCCACGATGAGCCCCGCCGCATTCACGGTAAACCGGTCCGCCACCCGCAGAGCGGCACGCGGGTTCCGGGTGTGGATGTCCGCCTCCGTGACAATCGCCGTCAGATCGTCGTTGTAGTAGTGCGCGACGACACGCACCTCCCAGAGCAGCGGCTCGAGTGGCGGCCACCAGATGGAGCGGAGCGCGTCGCGGCCGATCAGGGGGAAGTGCCGTCCCCCCGGGGCGATCGGGGCGCGGAAGACCACATTCTCATCGTACGGTATCGCCTCGAAGTCTTTCCGGTTGAGCGCATCGAAGAAGGCTTCCGAAGCCTCACGAAGCTGCGCTTTCCGTTTGGCGTCCGCTCCCATATCCCGCTCACCCATCGTGTGATTCCCCTCGTCAGGTAAGATCCTTCGGCTTCCGGACACTAACAGGATAACAGGAATCGGAACGGGCGCTCGGCCCCTCCCGCCTGATCACGTCAGACTTCTGGAGGATTCGATGCCCCGCATTCAGCCGATCAACCCCGCTCTGGCCACTGGCGATGCCGCCACCCACCTCGCGACCGCGAAGAAGATGTTCGGGGGAACCCCGAACCTCGTGACCACCGCGGCCAACGCCCCCGCTGCGCTGGGTGCCCTGCTCGGCATGTTCGCCAACCTCGGGAAGGGCACCCTCGGCGCGAAGGCGGGGGAGCAGATCGCGATCGCGATCGCGCAGGCCAATGGCTGCGGCTACTGCCTCTCGGCCCACTCGGCGATCGGCAAGATGCACGGCCTCGATCCGGCGGAGCTGGCGGCCGCGAAGCGGGCGGCGTCGATGACGCCAAAGACCGCGGCGCTGCTCAAGCTCGCAGTCGCGATCAACGGCCAGCGGGGCAAGGTGAGTGATGCGGTTCTCGCCGAGGCACGCTCGGCCGGAGTCAGCGATGCCGAGATCGTGGAGGTGGTGGGGCACGTGGCGCTCAACGTCTTCACCAACTACCTGAATAATGTGAGCGAGACGGAGATCGATTTTCCCCTCGTCGCGCTCGACACGGCGGCGTGATGTGGCTCGCCGGCGACCCACGCGGGGTCGCCGGCTTCGCCGGATGGTGACTTGCCGATTCGTACCCGTCAGGTACGCTCAAGGGAGGGACCGATGAGCAGTCCGATTCGACCACCGTTCACACTCGAGACCGCGCTGGCCAAGGTGCAGGCCGCCGAAGATGGCTGGAACAGCCGCGACCCGGAGCGAGTGGCGCTCGCGTACACCGAGGACTCGGAGTGGCGAAACCGGACCGAGTTTCTGCGCGGTCGGCCGGCCATCCGGGCGTTCCTGAAGCGGAAGTGGGAGAAGGAGCGGGACTACCGGCTCACGAAGGAGCTCTGGGGATTTCGGGAGAACCGGATCGCCGTACGCTTCGAGTACGAGTGGCGGGATGACACGGGCCAGTGGTACCGCTCTTATGGCAACGAGATGTGGGAATTCAACGACGAAGGGCTGATGGCGCGCCGGTTCGCCAGTATCAATGACGCGCCGATTCACGAGGCGGAGCGGCGGATCTTCCCGCCGAGTGCTGCCTGAAAGGACCCGGGATGCTCAGAGTGGATGAATTGTGGCGCTACCCGGTGAAGTCGCTGGCCGGCGAGCGCATCGAACATGCGATGCTCACCGCCGATGGGATTCCGGGTGACCGGATCGTCCACGTGCGGGGCCCTGAAGGGGTGCGCACGTCGCGTCGGCAGCATCGCATGCTCGGACTGCATGGGACGCTCGGTCCCGATGGCGTGCCCCTGGTGGATGGCCATCCATGGGAGAGTGCCGAGGCGCTCGAGCTGGTCAAGAGCGCGGCGGGTGCCGACGCCTGGCTGGCGTCGTACGACGGGCTGGAGCGCTTCGACATCCTTCCGCTCCTGGTCGCGACCGACGGCGCGGTCGCCGCCTTCGGCCGCGACATCCGGCGGTTGCGTCCCAATATCCTGGTCGGCGGCGTCGAGGGGATGGACGAGGTGAGCTGGGAGGGGGCTGAGCTGCATATCGGCGAGGCCATCATCCGGCTCGATTCGCTCCGGGGGCGCTGTCCCATGACCACGGTGGATCCGGACACCCTCGAACGGGACCCGGAGGTGCTGCGGGACATCGGGCGGCGCTTCGGCGGGCGCCTCGCCCTCAACGCCGAGGTCCTGCGGCCAGGCGCCATCCGGGTCGGAGACCCCGTCACGCTCGTGCGCAATCCGGCCTCGGCGTAGTCATCCGGGCGACTTGCCCGACCGCTTCCGGGGGCTTGCGCGCGCGGCGCCGGCCGACTCTGTGGTGCCCGTCCCACAGAGGTGAAGCGTCGGGGGCCCACCTCAGAGAGTGCGCTTCACGATTCGCGAGAAATGCCCCGGAAATCGCTGGAGATGACGCCTCGGCGGGCGGGCGGTGAGGCGCCGATCGTGAAGATGGAGTGTGGGCGGGATCTCGCCCGCTTCTTGCTTTTTCGGTGGACAACTGGCGGGCCCGGAACACCGGGCCGCCGCGACCACCACGAACGAAGCGGGAGTCCTCCAGGTGATCTCCGACAACGGCCTTACCATCCTCGCCGCCTTTCTCGGCGGAGTCATGTCCGCCGAGCTTGTCCCGCACCTCTTCCGCTGGCTGCCGGGACGCGCAAAGGGAGCTGCTCGGCCGAAGCCCGCGCCTGTTCCCGTGTCTTACAACAGCCAGCCCCGGTTCCGGGCGCTCGATCCGGAAGGCCGATCCTGAGGGCTGGCCGGCCCGGCGACCGAAGTTGGAAAACCGCGGTCGGTGATTATCTTGGAGTTCCTTCGGGGCGGTAGCTCAGCTGGGAGAGCACCTGCTTTGCAAGCAGGGGGTCACCGGTTCGATCCCGGTCCGCTCCACTTGGTAAATCAGGGCTCCGTCGTGACTTCCGCGGTGGGGCCTTTCGCTTTCCGGGAACGATGTTGTGAGTTGTGTTGTGAGTTCAGCTCCCTACCAGCCTCTGCGTCGGATGTAAGACAACCTGCCTCACCGTGGTGGCATCAACTTGCTGGTACGATGTGAGAATTGTCCGCTCGTCTCGCCACCCGCCCGCAGCCGCAACGTCCTTCACGGGATAGCCCTTTCTTTCCGTCGCCCACTTCCGTCTTAGCGTGTGCCAGAGCCCGCCGGGTTTTGGCTTCACATTGGCGAGTTTGAACGCCCGCCTGAGCCAGTTGTCCAGCAAGTGGCGATCACACGGCTTGGTCGGATCTTTCGGGGCGGGGAAGACGGGCGCCGAACCGATCGCCCTCTGGAGCTTCCGGGCCTCCCGTAGTGCCTCCTGCACTGCCTCACTCATCGGGCGGACATCCTCGAACCCGGACTTATCATGCTCTGCCCGCCACCGAATCGTCTCCGCCTGGAAGTCGACGTCCTCCCAGCACAGGTTCCGCCAAGCGGAGATCCGACGACCCGTTCCTTCGGCCACGACCAGAGCGAGCTTGAGCAGCGGTTGTACCTGGTCGGCTACCTCGAGCAACTTGAGATAGGTGGTGTGGCTCATCACCGGTCGGCGGGGATTCCGTTCCCGAGGGAGCCGGATTCCATGCCAGGGGTTCTCCTTGAGGAGCCGCCTTCCAGTACTGGTCCGCTCGCGCTGGCCCCAGTTGAGCGCCCGATGCAGAATCAGGAGGTCCGCTTCGATGGCTCGATCCCGCACGGTTCCGCCTGCCTTGACGCCTTGCAGGGCGGCATCTCCCTGGCGCCGAGCCAGGGTGTAGCGGTGGACATCTGACTCGGACAGGCTCAGGATGTTTCGATCGGCTCCGAGGAAGGCAACCACCCGATCCAGTTTCTGCTTGTCATCCCGCCGCGTCCGTTCCCGCTTGGCTGCGTGCTGCGGGCTCTCCAGGTACAGCTTGGCCAGCATCCCCAGCGTGACGCTCTCCCCCTCGATGGCTTGCTCGTTGGCGAGCACGCCCTGCAACAGCTCGTAGGCCTGCCGGGTAGCCAGCTCGCGGTCCCGGTGACCCAGACTCTTCCGGTCCTCCTTTCCGTCGATCCAGGTGGATCGCATGATCGGCCCGCCGGGGCGGGCTTCGTAGAGCCGCACCCGCTGACCGCGCTCACCGATGGACTTCGACCAGGGGCTTCGGGTCCTCGTCATAGAGGTCTCCGTCGTCTGGCGATGTCCTGGGCATCGGCATTGGGATCATACGTCCTGGAGTTTGGGGCAGCAAGCGCTTCGAGGTCGCCCCGGCGGATGCGGTGACGGCCGCGCGCCTTGGTGCGGCCGTCGGGCAGGGCGCCCGTCCTCACCGCCCGGCGGATGGTCTCCGGGTGACGGCCGAGGATCGTCGCGGCCTCCTCGACGGTGATTTCGCCGTCCAGGTACTGCTGGGCGGCGGCGATCAGCTTCTGGAGCAGCGCCTCTCGGGCCGTCACCGCATGACCGGCCCCGTTCTCGGCGAGGGTCCGGTTCTCCCGCAGCGCCTCATCCACAAACGCCACCAGCCACGGGGGGAGCCCGTGGGGTAGGGTGGCGGTTGAGATAAGAGGCGCTGCCATGGGTGCATTGCTCGGTTCAGTTGTCGGCGGGGTTGCCGCCGAGGTTTGGAACTCGTTGTCCTAGAGTTACCGGCCTCACTTACCGGCCGGGCTATTCCTACATTTTTCCCGGCCGAGAAGTCCGGGCACCAATCCCGGAATCGAATCTGGGATGGCCTGCTTGGCGCATCCCAGATTCTCCCGGCGAAATCCCAGATTTTCGTCGCCCATTTCCCTACTCGTCATCATCCAACTCGTCGTCCTCGTCATCGTCCCATTCATCGAGGACCTCGTCCACCCCATCCTCCACCTCGCGCTCGGTCCAGTCGTGCTCGACCTCGCGGTCGAGGACCTTCTTCACCTCGTCACGGGCTTCGGAGGTGGCCGACCAGTCCCAATCGAGTGTCTCCCGTCGTGCGTACTCGTTACCGTGGGCGATCAGCATCGCGCGGCGCCGATCCGCCTCGTCCTTGGCCTGCTTCTGCCGGGCTGCCTCCTCCTTCTCCTCGTGGTATGGCCGCAGGACCTCCGCCACCCGGGCGCGCACGATTTCCGCCGCCTTGGTATCGGAGAGATCCGTTGGGAACTGGATCGGGATGACGAACCTTTCCAGCTCCGCGATCACTCTTCCCTGCCATTCAGCCGGAAGGCCATAGGGCATGGTGGCGCGGCCATACCCTTTGATCCTCTGTAGCCGCAACTGGCTTACGAATTCCGTAAGGGTGTCCCGCGCCGGGGCCATCGGTGCGGGGTACAGGCTGGGGCGAGGAGCGGGCGCCGGAGGTGGTTGCACGACGCGGGGCGCTGGCGGGGCCGGCGGAGGAGCCTGGTAGATCCCGTCCCGCAGCTCGTCGTCGAACTCATCGTTGGCCAGGTCCTCATCGAGATCGTCCAGGTCGTCCGGGAAGCAAGCGTCCTGCGCCGCGAACTCGCCCGTTCCGGGGTGGCGATTGGGGGCAATCCGGGCCGGCCTCGTTCGGCGAGCGGGGCTCGGGAGCCTCCGCGATCCCGACTTCGACGTGCCGGTCTTCCGGCGGCTCTTCCGGTACCGGTCGATCTCCTCGTCGGTGAACCGGCGGTGACCGCCCCGGGTCCGGACTGCGCGGATCTTCCCCTCACGCTCAAGTTTCCGGACCGTGTCCACCTGGAGGCCCAGCCGCTTCGCCGTCTGGCCGATCGTCAACTGCTTACCCATGCTGTACCTCTCCGCTAGGGCCTGCCCCGGAGTCTGCGCTCTTCGGCGAGTGCTTTCCTGACGCGTTTGATCTCGCTCAGTGGAATGGCCGACGGCTGGCCGGCCACCTTGATGTGCCGGAGCTTCTTGGCCCGGACCCAGTTGTTGATGCTCATGACACTTACGTTGAGCAGATCCGCAGCCATGGCCTGCGAAACCAGGCCATTGTACGGAATCTTCCAGGCGAACGACTCGCCCTGAATCAGGCGACGGATCGTGACCCCCTGGAAGAGTCCGGGCGGGTCCCACTTGATGTGGGGTTTGGGATCGAGATATGCCATAGATGTACGAAAAGATAAAGTTGATGAAAACGTAAAGTAGTGCGCCGGTCGGCGCAAGGCGACCGCCTGTGACCCGTGACGGCGATGGAAATCAGGGAAGTCCCCGGGACCGCGGTCACCGGCCCATGGTGGCGCGGGCGTCATGGTTCTGCGCGCGAGCGTTCGATAGGGGCCGGTGAGGGTGCGCGTCAGTCTGCCTCGACGTGAGGGGGAGTCTGTCGACAACCGCCTGTAGCGAGACAGGCCACAAACAACCCTCAGGATGACGGATCGGGCCTCAGCGCCGGGGGAACCGGTTGGCAGCAATCAGCGTGGGAAATCGCTCTAGCCGGTCACCTGCTTCTGCGCCGGATTGCGGACAATGAGTCCTCCGCGGCCGCCTGCAGGAGCCCCAGATCGCCGGCAGCGACCTCGGTAGTTCCCTCGAGTCCACCGTGTACAACAGCCCCCAGGCCGGCGTGCGGGTCAACGATGAGGAATCGGACAGCGAACACCCCATCGTGCTCCGGCACGAAGACCGCAGGCCCATTGGAGAGTGTGACGAGCGCGCCCCTCGGCGCTACCAGTAGCGACTCGCGAGGAACAACGGTGACTTGCACTGACGAAGGAAGGCCGTCCGTGGCCTGGAAGTGCACGATCACATCGGTACCGCCGTATGCGCTCATCGAGACCTCTGCGACGCGACCGGACACCCACCTGCGACTCGGACCAGGAAGCTCGATCGCGGCGGAGTCTCCTGTGCGGGCCGGACTTCTGCCGACATCGTCCACCCGGCCGATCGCGCGATACCATGTTTCACCCTGGACCGTTCCCAGTGTATCGCCGGACCAAACCGATTCCCCCGAGTATCGCATTGGCCGCCACAGTCCATCGCTGGGTGCCACCACCGCCCACGCCGCGCTCTGGTCTCCGACCCGGCGCAAGGACAAGACAGTGTCGCCCCGCCGAACGTGGGCCGCGCGTCTCACCTCGAGTGTCCTCGATTCGCCGGCGATCGCGACGAGCAGCGGCCGGGCATGTTCCCGGTCTGGCTCGATGGTCGCCGCGAAGCCGATCGGGCTTGCTGGTACGAGCCGGACTGAGTCGAGGCCAATCCGGGTCGCCACCGACTGCGGGAGGGAAACGGAGAACTCCGGCGGGGATTCGTCGTGCCAGGGTGCCGGGCCGCGGTCACGGCTCGTGCAGCCCACCGTGCCGGAAAGCACCGAGGTGCAGACAAGCAGGAGGATGACGCGACGGCACATGAGGCGGTCGATCGGGGTCAGCTCGCGTCGCGTGTTGCGGCGACCCGGAGCGCGTTGAGGGTGACGGCCAGGGAGCCTCCCATGTCCCCCACCACCACAGCGACCGGCAGGCTCACCAGCCCGAGCACGGCACCGACGGCGAGCAGACTCTTGAGTCCCAGCGCGAGACCGATGCTGAGCCGGATCGTGATTCGCGCGCGGCGCGCGAGATGGACGGCATAGGGCAGCTTGCCGAGGTCGTCAGCGAGCAGCGCGATGTCCGCGGCTTCGATCGCGGCGGGCGAGCCGGCGGCACCCATGGCCACGCCCACGCTCGCCTCGGCCAGGGCCGGCGCGTCATTGATTCCGTCACCCATCATCGCAACCGTCCCGTAACGCGCGCGCAACTCTCGCACCGCTGCCACCTTGTCCTCCGGAGAGAGGCGACACCGTACCTCATCAACACCGGTGATCCGGCCAACCTCCCGGGCGGCGGCCTCGGCATCGCCCGTGAGCATCACGATCGGCCGCACCCCCAGCCGGTGCAGGCGCTCGACGACTCGAGCGGCGTTGTCCCGGACTTGATCTCGGAGTTCGATCATCCCGGCGGCGGCGTCCGTACGGATGAAGGTGCGAATGCTCCCGGCTGGCGTCGAGCCCCAGCGACCCGCGACATCGGTTCCAACCAGCTCCTCGGTGCCCACCAGGATGCGCTGCCCATCGAGCCGCGCCTCCAGTCCTCTTCCGGGGATTGCGGCGAAGTGTTCAACCGGGTTGCCCAGGGCAGCACCGGCACCGCGGGCGTAGTCCACGGCGGCTCTCGCAACGGGATGCTCCGAGAGTAGTTCCACCGCCAGAATCTGACCTAGCAGCGTATCCCTTGCCTCGGCGGGCTCGGCCCGGAACTCGGTGACAACGAGCCGACCGAACGTCAGCGTCCCGGTCTTGTCGATGGCGAGGCTGCGAACCTGGCCCAGGGTCTCCAGATGGGTTCCTCCCTTGATCAGCACACCATGCCGGGCGCCGCTGGTGATCGCGCTGACGACGGTGACCGGGGTCGCGATGACCAGCGCGCACGGGCACGCGATCACCAGGAGGGTGAGTCCGCGCACGAACCAGTCGAGCCCCGCCCCCAATCCGAGGGCCGGAGGCGCCACCATGACGATCACCGCGAGTCCGGTGATGACGGGGGTGTAGATCCGCGCGAAGCGCTTGACGAACTCTTCGATCGGCGCGCGCCGAGTTTCGGCCTCTTTCACCAGCTGCACGATGCGGGCGAGTGCGCTGTGGGCGGCGTCCGCGGTGACTTCAACCTCCAGCGCCCCCTCGGCGTTCAGGGTACCCGCGAGGACTGCATCTCCCGGATGTTTGGTGACCGGAAGCGATTCTCCCGTCACCATGGCCTCATTGACGCTCGAGGCTCCCCACACCACCCGCCCGTCGGCGGGAATCCTGCCACCCGGACGAATCTGCACCCGGTTCCCGACCTGCAGCACCTCCACTGGCACTGACTCGGCGGTGCCATCCGGCAGCAGGCGCTCGGCGACCTCGGGAGCAAGCTCCAGCAGGCGTTCGATCGACCGGCGGCCCCGGTCCACCGCGAACCGCTCGAGCAGCTCGGCCAGGGAGAAGAGCGCCGCGAGGGTCGCGGCCTCGAACGACTCACCGATGAGCACCGCCGCGACGATCGCGGCCGACATGAGAAAGTTCATGTCGAGCCGGAGGGTCCGAACCGCCCGGAGCCCGGCGCCGAAGAAGTTGCTTCCACCAACGGCACAGGCGGCGAGGTAGAAGAGCCCCGGCAAGTCCAGTCGGAGCCGGAGCCACCCCTCCTGGTCCGGCCTGCCGGTCCACAGGCTCAACAGGGACCCGATAGCGAGGAAGACGCAGGCCGCGTAGGTCCGCTGTGCGAACGGGGTCTTCCACGGCGAAGGCCGACTGAGCGCGGCGCGAGTCACTCCGCTAGCCCCGGCTTTCTGGGGATACTGCCCCAGCCTGGCGCCACCGCCGCAGTGCGACCCCCGCCCAGATCGCTTCCACCACGCCGAACGGCCAGGCTCCTTGGAGAAACCCGTAGACCGACCCCAGTACACATGACCCCGCAAAGGCGAGGATGAACCACCGATTGCGCGCTTCAAGGGCGTAGGTCACCAACATCGCCGTGACGGCAAACAGGCCGAAAGCCGTGAGAAGGTCCACCGCTAGGCCTCCAGCAGGTGTGGGGTGGCTCGCCTCCTCGGCGTCATACGACCTCCGCCGGTGCTTGGGCGCACCGGGCGGCGGCTTCGCTCCGCTCGACCTGCAGCGTAGCGTGCTCGATGCCGAACCGATCGTGTAGCTCATGGCATGCGTCGGCGAGGAGCTGGTCCTCGTTCTCTACCAGAGGTTTGACGAGGTGGGCCGTCAGGGCGACGTGGGTGGTGCTCATTCCCCAGATATGGAGGTCGTGCACGGCCTGCACCCCGGGAAGCCCCGCCAGGTAGGCCTCGACCTGGTCTGGCGCGATCCCGTCCGGCACGGCATCGAGCGCCAGGTTCACCGAATCGCGGAGCAGACCCCAGGTCCCGATCGTGATGATGGTGGCAATCGCGAGGCTCACTGCCGGGTCGAGCCAGAGCCAGCCGGTGCGTTGCATGACGAGCGCCGCCACCACGACCCCCGCCGATACTCCCGCATCCGCCGCCATATGCAGGAAGGCACCGCGGATGTTCATGTCCTTCTTCCTGCCCCGGAGGAACAGCATGGCGGTGGCCGTATTGATCCCGATACCGATCAGCGCGACGACGATGACCACACCAGAGGCGACGGGCTCGCGTGTCCGCAGTCGAAGCACGGCTTCCCAGGCGATCGCCCCGACGGGGATGAGCAGCAGGAGCGCGTTGGCCAGCGCGGCCAGGATGGATGTCCGGCGCAGGCCATAGGTGCGCCGCGGCGACGGGCGTTGGGAGCCGAGCGTTGCCGCTCCCCAGGCCAGGAGCAGGCCGAGCACGTCGGTCAGATTGTGCCCGGCGTCCGCGACCAAGGCGAGCGAGTGGGCCCGGAGCCCGTAGCCGGCCTCCACCGCGACGAAGGCGAGGTTGAGCGCCACCCCGACCCCGAATGCCCGGTTGTGGCTCGGCGGTCCATGATCGTGATCGTGCCCCATGACGATGTGCCTCGTTCGCTGGTTACTCCAGGGCCCGATCGCCCCGTTCTCCGGTGGTGATGGCGATGGCCGACTCGAGCGGCAGGACGAACACCTTGCCATCGCCCGCTTGGCCCGTGTGCGCAATCGTGGCCATCCGTTGCAGGATAGCCTCGGCCAGACTATCGGGCACGCCCACAAGGATGAGGCTGTGGGAGGTGAAGTCGTGGAGATCCTCGTTAGGGGTGTGAAGGTGTGGCCGCGCCCGGCCGAACCCTCCGACCTGCACCACCGTCATGCCAGGGAACCCCGCATCGTTCCGGAAGGCATCCACCAGTTCGGTGACCTTGAACGGTTTCACGATCGCGCAGATGAGCTTCATGCCGCCTCCGTGGGCTCCGCTGCGCCGGCCGTGAACACGCCGTAGAGAACCGGGAGCAGAATGAGGGTAAGTATGGTGGATGAAACCAGGCCACCGACGACCACCGTTGCGAGCGGTCGCTGGATTTCCGATCCTGCGCCGCTCGCCAGCAGCAGGGGGACCAGGCCCAGGCTGGCCACCAGCGCGGTCATGAGCACCGGGCGCAGCCGCAGCAGGGTTCCCCGCTCGATGGCGTCGCGGACCGCCAGCCCCTCGTCCCGCATCTGGTTGATGTAGCTCACCATGACGACACCATTCAGGACCGCCACGCCGAACAGTGCGATGAACCCGACCGAGGCGGGGACGCTCAGGTACTGGCCGGAGATGAACAAGGCGATGATGCCGCCGATCATCGCGAACGGTACATTCAGAATGATCAGGGTGGCCTGGCGCACCGAATTGAAGGAGCTGAACAGCAGCAGGAAGATCAGGCCCAATGTCACCGGCACGATCAGCGCCAGCCGAGCCATCGCCCGGCGCTGGTTCTCGAACTGGCCGCCCCAGGTCACGAAATAGCCGGGTGGGAGGACCACCTGGCGCGCCACGCGGGCCTGCGCCTCCGCCACAAATCCGCCCAGGTCGCGGCCATCGACATTGGCCTGCACCACAATCCGCCGCTGGCTGGCTTCCCGGCTGATCTGCTTCGGCCCCAGGACCTCCTCGATGCGAGCCACCTGTGACAGGGGCACCCGCCCGCCCGTGGGGGTTGGCACCAGCGCCCTCGCGACATCCTCGGGGGACGTCCGATAGGCTACGGCGTAGCGCACAAAGATATCGACCCGTCGCTGGCCCTCGAAGACCTGGCCCACCACCGTTCCACCGACGGCGGTGCGGACCACGGCCAGGACATCATCGACGTTCAATCCCAGGCGCGCGACCGCTTCGCGATCCACCCGGACCAGCAGCTGCGGCTGGCCCAGCACCTGCTCGGTTTGCACGTCCTGGGCGCCCGTCGTCTTGCGGACGGCTTGCTCCACCTCACTCCCCAGCCGCGCCAGGACATCAAGATCGTCGCCGAAGATCTTGATGGCGAGCTGGGCGCGGACACCTGACAATAGCTCATCGACCCGGGTCGCGATCGGCTGAGAGAAGCTCAGCGAAATGCCGGGAATCTCCTCCATGCGCGCACGCATGGCATCGACCAATTCATCCTTGGATCGACCCGACTTCCATTCTTCCAGGGGGGTGAGCGTAACCGTCACTTCGACATTGTTCACCGGCTCGGGATCCCCGCCCGCCTCCCCGCGCCCGATCTTCGACACGGCATAGATGACCTCCGGGAACTCTTTGGCGAGCTTCTCGAGCTGGGCGGCCACCCGGATGGCCTCATTCAGGCCGGCGCTGGGTGCGAGCGTCGCCCGGTAGAGAATCGACCCTTCCTCGAGCGCGGGCACGAACTCGGTGCCCAGGAACGGTACCAACAGGAGGCTGAGCAGCAGCCCCGCAACACTGGCGATGACGACGGTTCGGCGACGGCCAAGCGCCCAGCGCAGCAGCGGAGCGTACCAGGACTTGATCCAGCGCACCACCCGGGTGTCGTCCTCGCTCCCGGCCTTGAGCCCCATCGCGCAGAGCACCGGGACGAGGGTCAAAGAAAAGAGCAGGGAACCGAGCATGGCGAAGGTGATGGTGAGCGCCATGGGTTTGAACAGCTTGCCTTCCACGCCCTCAAGCGTAAACAGCGGCAGAAACACGATGATGATGATGATGATCGCAAAGACCACCGGCCGGGCCACCTCGTGTGCGGCCCGGCGTATGAGGGTCAGGCGAGGCACATTCCCCCCGTGGTGCTCCGCCAGCAACCGGTAGATGTTTTCCACCATCACCACGCCGCCATCGACCATCATTCCGATCCCGATCGCCAGCCCGCCCAGCGACATCAAATTCGCCGAGAGCCCCGTCAGCCGCATCAAGATGAAGGCCAGCAAGGCCGAGGCCGGCAGCATGGCAGTGACGATGAGGGCGCTCCGCACATCGCCCAGGAAGAGGAACAGCACCAGGACCACCAGGACTCCGCCCTCCAGCAGGGCGTCGCGTACGGTCGAGACCGCCCGATCGACCAGGTCGGCCTGATCGTAGAATGGCTCCACCCGGATGCCCGGTGGCAGGGCCCGGTTGATTTCGACTACCTGATCACGGACCCGATCGATGACGGCGGAGGTGTTCTCGTAAATCCGCTTGAGGACGATGCCGGCGACCTTCTCTCCTTCGCCATTCACCGTCACGGCACCCCGCCGGACCTCCGGCCCGAAGGCCACGACGCCGAGGTTGCGCACGTAGACCGGGGCGGTCTCGCGCTCGGCGACGACGATATTCCCGATATCAGCGAGCGTCCGGGCAAAGCCGAGGCCGCGCACCAGATACTCTTCCGCTCCCCTGACGACATACTGCCCGCCGGCGTTGGCGTTGTTCCGCTCCAGCGCCTCGACTACCTGAGCCACCGTCACTCCGTATTGAATGAGCCTGGGTGGGTCGAGTTGCACCTGGAACTGCTTCACATCGCCGCCGAACGAGAGGACCTCCGCCACGCCCGGCACGGTGCGCAGACGGAACTTGACGATCCAGTCCTGCAGCGTCCGGAGCGAGTCGGTGGAGACACCGCTGCCCGTCACCAGATACTGATAGACCTGGCCCAGTCCTGTCGTGATCGGTCCCAAGGCCGGTGCCCCCAGCCCAGGCGGGATATTGTCCTTCGCGGTCTGCATCCGCTCGAAGACGAGCTGCCGGGCGAAATAGATGTCGACGTCATCGTCGAAATAGACGTTGACCTGCGACAGCCCGAACGCGGAAACGGACTGCACCCGGCTGACACCAGGAATGCCGTTCATCGCCACCTCGACCGGATAGGTGACGAGTGCTTCGGTTTCCTGCGGCGCGAGGCCAGGCGCCTCCGTAACGACCTGCACCAGCACCGGGGAGACATCCGGAAAGGCATCCACCGGCAGCCCGCGGAGCGCGAGGTAGCCGCCACCGACAATCCCCAGCGAGCCGACCAGCACCAGGATGCGCTGGTTCAGTGCCCAATCGACAATTCCTGTGATCATGGCCAACTCACTCCTCGCCCGAACTGGCGCGCTCGAGGTGGGCCTTGAGCGAGAAGCTGCCTCCGGTCACGGCGGTATCGCCCGGCTGGAGGCCGCTCAGGATCTCGACCCAGCCTCCCGCCCGTTGCTTCCCGAGCTGGACCGTTCGGAGCTGAAAGCGGGCATTCCCCGCCGGTACGAACACGACATCCTTGCCGCCCACCGATTGGATCGCATCGCGCAGGAGTCCGAGCGGTGGGTTGGCATCCGCGAGGATGAGCGAGGCCCGGACGAACATGCCGGGCTTCAACAGCCGGGACGGATTGGGTATCTCCAGCCGGACCTTCACCGTCCGCGAGACGCTGTCCACCTCGGCGCCGATGTACGCGACACGCCCGTTGAACGTCTTCTCGGGGTAGGCCTGGGCGCTGATGCGGGCGGACATGCCCACGCTGACGCGGGAGAGGTCAGCTTCGTAGAGATCGAGGAGCAGCCAGAGTTGACTCAGATCTCCGACCGTGAACAGATCCGATTCCGGTCCGACGACTTCGCCCACGGTGGCGTGCCGCTCCACCACCGCACCGCGGAGAGGCGCGCGCATGACGAAGAGGCCGGTGGCCGCGGTGTCGGCCTCGGCGCCCGAAGCGACCAGGGCCTGGGTGGCGGCCGCCAGATCCGCCTCGCGCTCGCGCAACTCGGCTTCGGCTTCGAGCCGACGACGCTGGGAGACGACCCCGTCCCGAAACAGCCGGTCGGCACGCTCGAAATTGCGGGCGGCGACTTCTCGAGTAACCCGGGCCTTGCTCCAGCTCGTCTGCATCGCGCCGAGCTCGGGGCTATCCAGCACGGCGAGCGAATCACCGGCCGCCACCGGGCTCCCCACGTCCACGCCGACGCGCCGGATGCGGCCCTGCATCCGGGGTCCGACATGACTCACCAGGGATGGGTCGAAGGTGATGATGCCGGTCAGGGCGAGGGTATCGGCCGGCAGGCGACCGACGACGGCCACTGTCAGCCCGGCCGAGGCGGCCTGTGCCGAATCCAGCACGACCATGTCCGGGGTGGGAGGTACGTCAGAGACCGGCGCCGCATCCTGGCCCTTGCCGCAGGCTGCCAGCAGCAGGGCCAGGGTGCCGGAGAATAGTGGACGAACGATCATGTCAGTGCTCCGTCCCGCTCAAGAGTGAGGCAAGGTCGTCGGGCTCGGCGCCGAGTGTGGCGGCAAAGTCGAACCAGGCCAGGTAGCTGGTGGTGAGGACGTCGAGGTATTCGAGCTGGGCGTCCACCGCCGTGCGGCGGAGCAGTATGACGTCGGGGAGACTGACTTCGCCCTCCCGCAGCGCCTGCTCGGTCAGTGCGACGTTCTCGGTTGCGGCGCCGAGGACGTCGCGGGCGAATCGCTGCTCGGCAGCGCGGGCGCGGGTGAAGGCGGCCGTGGCGGTGCGCAACTGGGCCATCACGGCGCGCTCGAGGGCGACCAGCTCCGCGTGGGTGCCCGCGAGGTCGGCTGCCGCCGCGCCTTTGGCCGCTTGCTGACGATAGAGGAGTGGTAGGCGCAATCCGACGCCAAAGCCTATCAGCCGGTCGGTGCCGGCCTCCTTTCCGGAGTTGATCGACAGGGCCAGGTTGGGGATCAGCGACCTCCCGGCCAGTGTGGCCACGCTCTTCGCCCCGCCGTAACTCTCCCGACTCGCCAGCAGGTCGGGACGGCGCTCGCGAGCCAGTGCGAGCAGGGCGCTGTCGGAGGACCAGGCCAGACTGGGGACCGGTGGGAGGCCGAGGGTGCGCAACCCGCTGTCGCCGGCAATGCCGAGCACGCGGCGGAGATCCGCGATTGCCGCCTCGTGCTCCGCCGCAGTCCGATCGGCGGTGCTCCGGGCGCGGGCGCCCTCCAGCACAGCCGCGTTCAGCTCGAGTCGGTTCATCTCTCCGGCCTCGAATTGCCTCCGCGCGAAGCCGGCCAGTCGCTCGGCAAAGGCGGCGGCCGAGTCCGCGAGGACTGCCCGCTTTTCCGCGACGGTCAATACCACGTAGGCCGCGCGGGCCTCAAGCGCCGCGCGGCGACGGCTGTCCTCCACCCGGGCGAGACTTGCCCGGGTGAAGGCGGATGCCGCGCTCAGGCGGAGAAACGACTGCCCCGCGATTTCCACTTCCTGGGAGACCGCCCACTCATAGTCGTGGCTGGTCGAACCGGCTGAACGTCGCAGGGAGCGATTGTAGCTGACCGTGGGATTGCCCGCGAAAGGCCAACCGCTCTCGGCCCGGAGGCCCTCGGACCGCCGCACCTCTCCGAGCGCGGCCCCGACCAGCGGGCTCACCGAGACCGCACGGCGGGCTGATTCCTCCAGCGAAATGACGATGCTATCCCGAATGGCGCTGCCTTGCAGCGCCCCGAGCAATGCCAACGCTCCGAACATGGCCTCTCCTCCCCGGTGCCGTGGCGTCCGGGGTCTGAATTGTTCCAACGGAAATTTTCTGGAGGAGGCTACTGCTTCGGAGGGGGCGGGCTGATCTCGGGTGCGCGTGAGGCAGGCGCCAGGATTGGAGCGAAGGCGGGAGCTGCGGCGGGGGTCAACGCGGGAGCCGGCGATCGGGGTAGCTCGGCCTTGACGCAGCCGATGTGGCAGCCGCACAGCCCGACGCAGGGAAGTTCAGCATTCTGTCCCTGCGCCGGTGCGTGAGTACCGGACGCCTGGGCCTGCACCATTTCCACCACGGCGTCCATCGTGGACGAGGCGGTGAAGAGGATGACGAGCAGTGTCGCGAGTAACCGAAGGCGGCGCATGAGGGGAGGAGGCTAGGGGGGAGGTTGCAGGGAGTCAAGGTTGCGGGACGGGACTTCATTCCGTGCTCAGTTGCGCAGCCAGCGCTGCGATGGTTTCGCCGAACGGCGTGAGGAGAGATTCACGAGCGCTTCACGCCGGGCTCCGTCCTGCCCACCTAGTATGAAGGGCGCCGAGAGTAACGCCTCTTCGGAGTGCGTGTTCGGCGCTTCGGATGGGTGCCATGATGCGAGGCTGGATCGCTTCTCTGCCACTCCGGTGGCTTGTGTTCCTGCTCACCACTTGGTGCCTCAACAGCGATGCCGTTGAGGCCATGATCACGCACAGCGGTGGGAGGGATATGTCGGTCGCCGCGGTCGCATCGGCGCCCAACAGCACCACCACGATCGGGGCTTTTCACATCCCGCGGAGTCACGAAGCACGAATCCGGGAGCGGTGTGCCTGTCACCGCGGCACCGTGCTCCCCACCGGCCTGGCGGCCGAGGCATTGAAGCAGCTCCCCTCGTTCGTCGCGCTCGTGGCGGACCTCGATCGCCTGCTCAGCGTCACCGCACCGCCGGATCTTCCCCCCCCGCGTCTCTAACCTTCGTCTTGGCCGGTGCTCTGCACTGGTCACCACACACGACTCATGGCCGTGCACTTGGCTGCCCCACCGGATGGTGAGGCGGGGTGCCGCGCCGAGAGCACGACGCGAAGAGAAGAGGATACACCCATGCGCAGATATACCATGATGGCCTTGTGCCTGTCGCTCATGCCCTGGATGCCCGCTCACGCGCAGAACCCAGGCACGGCGGTGGACTCCCAGACAGTCAACTACATGCCCATGATGTGGATGCATCTCGACTCAGTGGGCACTTGGTCCCCCGCCCAGATGCACCAGATGATGCCGCACCACCAACGGACGGCGACACACATGATGCAGATGATGGGGTGGGGCGGCATGATGGGACAGGGCATGATGGGACAGGGCATGATGGGACCAGGGATGATGGGGTCGAACCCGTACGCCTCGGCCCTCCGCGACTCGGTGCAGCAGGACCTGTCGGTCCTCCCCGGCCTGTCCGGAACGGCGCTCGCCTCCCGGATGCAGGCCCACGCCGATCGGTTCCGTCGCCTGATGGTCCTCCGGATGGGGATGATGGGTGGAGGCGGCTGGGCGAGCATGCCCGGCGGGTGTGGCACTATGGGCACGCTCGGGCACATGTCGGCTGCAAACGTCCAGTGGATGTGGTCGATGCACGCGCGGATGTCGGGACAGATGATGGGTGCCATGATGGCCAATATGCGAGCAGGCGGTGTCGCACCCGGGCCGGAGTGGCTCGCGCTACGCGACTCCGTCCGCGCAGACATGGCACAACTGCCCCAGCTCCAGGGCGGCAGCCTGCGTGCGCTGATGCTGGCGCACCAGGAACGCATGCAGCGCTTGATGGGCCTCCAGGTGCAGGGAATGGGGATGCATGCGGGATCGATGGGGATGGGCTGCCCGTGGTAGAGCGGATGGCCCGTTTGCTGGCCATCCTCCGCTGAAGGGCATTCACAATATGAAGGCGTCATAGCAAATGACGCACTGGAGGATCAGATGTATCGATACATTTCATTGGGTGGCCTGGCTGGAATCGCTGCCTTGGCCCTCGGGGCCTGTAGCGATGCCGCCGCCCCCGCGACGGTCACGCTCGCTTCGGTGAGTCCCGCTCCGGCGGCCACCGCGGTGGCGACCTCGACGACGATCACGCTCACCTTCGATCATCCGATGATGCCCGGGATGGAGCAGTACATGGACCTGCACCAGGGCGGGATCAACGGCCCCACCGTCCCGATGCACTGCGGATGGAATCCGAATCAGACTGCGCTCACCTGTACACCCATGAACCCGCTCGCGGCCGGGACCCAGTACGACATCCATGTCGGTGGTGGGATGACCGACGCGCACGGCGACATGTGCGGCATGGATCACTGGACCACTCAGGGCGGGCAGTGGGTGACCGGCGGGATGATGGGCGGGACCCATGACGGGCACCCGATGGGCATGATGGGCGGTGGCTGGATGCACGGTAGCCACTACGGGATGATGTTTACCTTCACGACCGCCTAACCCAGACTGGGGATCAGCGGGATTGCAGCGCCCCGAGTCGTTCCGGAGAACCCAGAGCGGTCGCCGAAGCCATCGACGACCGCCTTCTCGTGGCGTCCGGCGCCGAGGCGGCGGGATTGATGTGAGCCCTTCTCGGGACAATTGGAAGGCCCTTCCTCCAGGGGACACCGGCAAGGGCAGTGGAGGCTCGGGAAGAATCGATCCCCAGTCAGCCCGGCGGGGCGTGCGGCTTCCGGCCGAGCCGCTGAGAGGGCAGCTCCAATGAGACTAGGAGATGACCTGCGTTCGTTCCGGGGTGCGGAGCTGCTCCAGCAACCATGCCAGCTCGCCCCGCGCCTTGCTGACCAAGGCAGAGTAGGAACAAACTACAAGGTCGGGGTGGTTCGACCCGGCGTCGACGCCTTGTGCCCGCGCCCGACCAACCACCATGACCCTGATCTGTGCAAACTTCGCCTTCAGGTCGTCCCGGTACTTGATGGCTTGATTCTCGTCATCTCTGTCGATGTCCTTTGATGGTCGTTTGAACTCGATCAGAAGGTGCTCCTGGCGAGGCTGCGCGCAGAGCAGCAAGTCGGGTCGCGTCCGCTTTCTGCTCTTCGGCAATTGATCGACGTAGTCATTCAGCGCGCGGGCGAGGGTCCGATTGGACTGTACCAACGCATACTCCGACCCCAGGATCCAGAGGTTGTGCTCCAGCACGCGGTGCATGGCTGCCTCAAGTGTCTCGGGTCTCGCGAGGAGCGTGTCGAGCTCATCGAGAACCTGCAGCCGACGTTGTGTCTGCCGGCCCATCACGGCCATGTCAACCAAGCCGAAAGCATCGAGCGCCTCGGCGAATTCAGCAACGTCCGCAGCTTTGGCATTGTCTATCGCCTGGACCACGGCCCAGTATTCGTCCCGCTCAAAGGCGTCGAGCATGACACCGATGACTGCATCGATGCGCTCGTCGCTCTCCCCGTAGAATCGAGTGAGTACCCGGGTTATCGCGTCCTCCGCCATCTGGCGGCGGTACTCGGGAAGCAAGGCCAAGCGCCGGTTTAGCTCCTGCCGGGCGCGCGCCTTCGCCAAGTTCACCTCGTCTCTGAATACTTCGGTTACCCCATCCGCGAGCTTAGGACCAATCCACTCAGTGAGCGCCTTCCAGGCCTTGCTGTTCTCGATGATCGAGCCCCAATCAGCCGTGACATCCTGGCTCAGGCCGTCGGCGATCACTTCACCGTAGATCTTCTTGCAGAGCTTCGGCGGAATCCTCTCGTCCGCGTCCAACCCGAAGTAGGTCGGGGTGCCGACGGTCTTGCCATCGACCCGTGTGACAATGCCGGAGTGTTTCAGCGGCTTCTTCCCTTCGGCCACGGTGAACCGCAGCGTGACGGCCCCGACATCCGGTAGTATGATGGATTCTTCGAACCTCTTGCCTGGAATATCCTCACTAGCGACGGGCTGGCCGTTTACCATGATGCGGAAGTCATCCTGGTGTCCGTACTCTTGGACCAGAAGTTGACGCAGGCGCTCCGGAGTCGGAAACGCGAGGTGTTGGGCGAGGTTGTTTAGCGTGATTGTGGTGCCATGCGCTTCAGTATCCCCAACCTCGGTATTGATCGGGAGGTCGATCTGCTCCAAGTCATGGTCGGGACGCAGTAGGTCTTGCTTCTGAATCACGAGCATGGTCCGCACGCCGCGTGCTATTGTCTCGATGTTCATGACATCCGCCACCATCAATCCGGCAAACTTTCCGATTCCTTTCCGGCCCTTGACCCGCCGTTGCCGCTGATGTGTCTTCTCTCCCTTACGCGAGCGACGATCGTTGGCGATCGCTAGGTATTCACTCCGGACCTCGACTTCTGTCATACCGGAGCCGTCGTCCCGAATCACGACAGGGTCGGCGCTCATGGGGGCGGGTAATGATACGTCTACGGTAGAGGCATCAGCGTCCCATGCATTGTCTACCAGCTCCTTCAGCGCCTGCTCGCTTGAGCGATAGGTCTCGCCCAAGAGCGTCGTAAGCCGCGGGTCCACCCGGAAGTTCGCCGTCATGGTGTGTCGAGTCTGGAATGAGGAGTCAGGGGGTTTGTCAGGCTAAGCCAACTTACCCTCAAATGCGGGCGCGCAACAGAATGGTGCCGCTTTCAGAGGGGTCCCTTCGCAATCGCCCCGCGCTTGCTGGCCGGTCGTGACCGCGAGTGAGCTGATTGCTGTCTTCGTCGTGCAGCCCAGCGGAGTGGAACGCGAGCCATCGCAAGCCGCGCCGTTCGAAGCGCTCCGCGCGGCGCCCCGGTCCACCGATCCACTGGGGAACGCTTCAGCTAGCCTCGCACGTTGTGAGTTCTGTTGTGAGCTTCTCACGATAGAGGGCCCCGGAGGGCCCCTGAACCACAACGCCGATGCCCAGAACAGCGCGTAGGTTCAATAACTTGTAGAATCCGGGTACCTTCAAAGACCGCTTTGCAAGCAGGGGGTCACCGGTTCGATCCCGGTCCGCTCCATTGTCGTCGTCAGCCAATACGAACCACGAAGAAGCGGCGCCTGGACGAGCGCCGCTTTTCATCTACTACTCTCGGCCTACCCCGCTGAGTGCGGCACCACGTCGCCTGCTACCGCAGTCCGCTCACGCCGCCTTCCTCCCATACCCCGGCTCGATCCCGATCAGCGCCGCCGCCACGAACGAGGGCAGCGTGGCCACGCACGCCCAGCCGAAGAAGGTCAGGTAGCCCAGCCGGTCCTGCAACCAGCCAGCCCACATCCCCGGCAGCATCATCCCCAGCGCCATGAACCCGGTGCAGACCGCATAGTGGGCCGCGCGATGGACGCTGTTCCCGTCCTTCCCACCCGCGATCATGAGCATAAAGACCAGGTAGGCGGTGAACCCGAAGCCGTAGCCGAACTGCTCGAACGCGATAGCAGCGCTCACCAGCGTCAGTCCCGTCGGTTGCCAATGCGCGAGTGCCACGAAGATCAGATTCGGCAGATGCATGCAGAGCATCAGTGGCCAGAGCGCCTTCCGGAGCCCGATGCGCGAGATCACCCATCCGCCGAGGAGCCCGCCGCACACGAGGGCGCTCACGCCCACCGTGCCGTAGGCGATGCCCACATCTTGCGTGCGGAGTCCGAGCCCGCCGACGTCGCGCGGGTCGAGCAGGAAGGGGGTGACCAGCTTGAGCAGCTGCGCCTCGGCGAAGCGATACAGCAGCAGGAATCCGAGGATCCGTCCGATTCCGGGCTTGCGGAAGAAATCCGCGAAGACTTCCCAGAAGTCGGCGCCGAAGGTGCTGCTGCGGGGCGCCGGAAGGTCGTTCGCGGGGCGCGGCAGCGCCCACCAGTGATAGAGCCCTGCTGCGGCGAACACCGCCGCGAGCAGCGCGAACACCGACAGCCACGCCGTCACCACCTGCCCGGTGCGGTCCTGCAGCCAGCCGGCGAGATAGACGAGCCCACCCTGGCCCGCGATCATCGCGAGCCGGTAGGCGGTGCTGCGGACGCCCACGAACGCCGCCTGGGTGTGCGGCGGCAGCGCGAGGAGATAGAAGCCGTCGGCCGCGATATCATGCGTGGCCGAGGCGAAGGCCATCAGCCAGAAGACCGCGAGCGTGAGCTGGAGGAAGTGCGGGGCCGGGAGGGTGATCGCCACCATCGCGAGCGAGGCACCCAGCACGAACTGCAGGGTGACGATCCAGCGGCGCTTGGTGCCGAGGAGGTCGACGAACGGGCTCCAGAGCGGCTTGATGACCCAGGGGAGATAGAGCCAGCTCGTGTACAGCGCGATGTCGGTGTTGGAGATCCCGAGGTTCTTGTACAGGACCACCGCCACCGTCATGACGACGACGTACGGGAGGCCCTGTGCGAAGTAGAGACTCGGGACCCAGCGCCACGGACTCATCGAGGGCTGGGTCCTACGCCCTTTCGTCCGCGGTCGTCGCGACCCGTCCCGGTCCGCGCAGCACCGACCAGGCGGCGACCGCGGCGACCAGGATGTTCGCCGCCACGATGGGCCGCGCGCCGATCCCCAGTCCGTAGCTCATCCAGACGACCGCCGCGATGGTCTGCACGATCCGGAGCGTGCGCTGATTGCGGAAGAAGTAGGACGAGACCGTCATCGCGGTGGCGAACCAGCCGACCCACTGCAGGTTGTCAGCGGACATCGGAGTACACCCCGGCGGTCTCACGGATGGTGAGCGAGTCGGTCCGCACCTTGTCCCACTCCTGCAGCACCAGCCCGTGCCGCTCGAACAGCGCCCGGATGGAGGACGAATCCCAGCCGACGATCTCCTCGAGGATCGGGACGAGCACGCTCGCGGCGTTGTCGCTCAGCACCGTCCGCTTGGCGATCGGAGTGAGGTACTTGTTTTCCGAGACGGCGATGGTCAGTCCGTCCAGCCGGTTGACGTGCAGCATCACGTGGATGTCGGAGCTGCCGTCACCGATGTAGACGACCTGGTCGCGCCCGATCGGGAACCGGCGGCGCAGCTCCTCGAGGACCACGACCTTGCCGTAGCCGGCTGATACCCGCTCGATCGACTGGATCTCTCCCGTCTCGGGGGCGTAGCGGAACTTGGTGCCGTAGATCCGCTCCGCGGGCACTATGCCCTCCAGCGCGGACTGGATCACCTCTTCCGGCGCCGCCGATATGACGTAGTACTCGAAGTGATGGCCCTCGAGGTTCTTGAGCAGGCTGAAGAGGAGCGGGATGTTCTTGCGGAGCCGGATCCGCTTGCCCACTTCATAGAGGTCCCGCTTCCGCACCTGGCGGTACTCGGGATCGTGCAGCAGCAGGTACGCCAGCTCGGCGCCCTGCTGCACGAGGTGGATCTGCGACAGGCCCGCGATGCGCTGCTCGAATTCGGGGATGCCGAGCATCTCGCTCAGGACGTGCCCCGAATCGTTGAAGCTCAGCGTCTGGTCGAAATCGGTCGCGAGCAGATATTCCTTCATGTCTCCTGCCTCCAGCGGGTGGCACATGGGTGAATCTTCAGGAAGCTAGTGCATCGGACCGTTGCCCTGCATCCCCCTGGAGGTCACAATCCGGCGCCTCACAGTTTTGTCGCCGGGTCTCAGGATTGTGGGAATGTTCGGGGGAGGCCGCTCACGATCATCTCACGGTTGCCGTCGCACGTTAGGACGCAGATTATTGAAGGAACAAGGAGCGCTCCATGCGCGTGCTCGCGGCGGACATCGGAGGTACCTCGGCGCGACTGGCGCTGATCGAAGTCGGCGACGGACCGATGGTGATTCGGGACGAGCAGACCTATCCGAGCGGCAAGCATGCCGGCCTCGCGGAGATCATCGACCTCTTCACCGCCAACCACCCGGCCGGCTTCGAAGCGTCGGCATTCGGGATCGCGGGACCGATCCAGAACGGGCGGGTCGAGAGCACCAACCTTCCCTGGGTGATCGACGCGCGGGCCCTGGCCCGGCAGCTCCGCCTCCCCCACGTCGGCCTCATCAACGATCTCGCCGCGACCGCCCACGGCATCGGGGAACTGCCCGAGAGGGAGTTTCTGGTCCTCAACGCCGGCACCCCGGTGCACGACGGCAACGCCGCCGTCATCGCCGCCGGCACCGGACTGGGCGAGTCGGGGCTCCTCTGGGACGGCACACGGCACCAGCCAATCGCCTCGGAGGGAGGCCACGCCGACTTTGCCCCGCGGAACGAGCTCGAAATCGGGCTGCTGATCTACCTGACGGCCCGGTACCATCGGGTGAGCTACGAACGGGTGCTGTCGGGACCGGGGCTGGTGAACATCTACGAGTACCTGCGCGACTCGGGGCGGGGGAAGGAGCAGCCGTTCGTCGTGGAGCGAATGCGGGCACACGGGGCCGCCGCGGCCATCAGCGAGACCGCCCTCGAGGCGCGCTGCGGTCTCTGTGAACTCGCACTTGAGATGTTCGTGAGCTGCTACGGTGCGGAGGCAGGAAACCTCGGGCTCCGCTACCTGGCCCACCATGGGGTCTACCTTGCGGGGGGCATTGCCCCCAAGATCGCCCCGGCGCTCCAGCGTCCGGGCTTCATGGCCGCCTTCACGACCAAGGGTCGGCTCTCCCCCGTGGTCGCCTCCATGCCGGTCCGCGTGGTCCTCAACGAGAAGGTCGGGCTCCTCGGCGCCGCCCGATACGCCGCCTCCCAGGCCTAGCCCTCCCCACAGCTGTTCAACCTTCCAGCAGCCCCTCCCAAGGGGGCTGCTTGACAGTTTCCGGACCTTGGGGCAACTTTGTTCGCAGACCAAACAAAGATCCAGACTCTCCTCCCATGGGGCGCTCCCCCGGCTTTGGGAGCTCTGCAGCCAACCCGGAGTAATCGCATGCGCTCGAGATTCTTCTCCGCCCTGGTCGCGGCCGCCCTGTTCGGGATCATGCTCGTGGTGGCCGCCTGCACGCGGGACTTCGCCGACCTCGGACCCGCGCAGTTCCCGACGGATGCCGGGGTCTTCGACGACGGGTTCTCTCCCGGGGTTGACTTCGGGGCCTTCGGCGGGTCCAAGCTCGATGCCTTGAGCGTTGACCTGAGTACGAAGCACTCCGGCACCAATTCCTTCCACGTGACGGTGCCGGCTCCCGGGGATCCGACCGGCGGCTATGCTGGCGGCGCCTGGTTTTCGGGAGCGGGGCGGGACCTCAGCGGCTATAACGCGCTGACCTTCTGGGCCAAGTCGAGCATTCCGGCGACCCTCAACACGGCGGGCTTCGGGAACGACAACGCCGGGAACCTCCGGTTCCTCACCGAAGTGGTGGGCGGTCTTCCGCTGACGACGGCCTGGAAGAAGTATGTGATTCCGATTCCCGATCCCAAGAAGCTGACGCGGGAGCGGGGACTCTTTGAATTCGCGGAAGGCCCGGAGAACGGCGCCGGCTACGATATCTGGTTTGACGAGGCGAAGTTCGAAAAGCTGAGCACGATCACCAATCCGCGGCCGCTCATTCCGACCGGGACCAGCCAGGCAGTGGTGGGACAGACGGTCAGGATCACGGGCGGCACGGCGACGTACTCGGTGAATGGGGTCGATGAGACCGTCACGGTGGCGCCCGACTACTTCACCTATCTGACGTCCAACCCGACCGTGGCCACCGTGGGCGCGGATGGCACGATCCTCGTGGTAGGCGCCGGTAACGCCACCATCACTGCCCGGCTTGGCAATGTCGATGCGGCCGGATCGCTGGCGCTCACCGCCATCCCGCTGCCGACGACCGCGGCGCCTGCGCCGACCCAGCCAGCCAGCGACGTCATCTCGCTCTTCAGCAACGCCTATCCGAACGTCACGGTGGACAAGTGGTCCGCGGACTGGGACCATGCGGACGTGACCGACATCCAGATCGCCGGCGACGACGTCAAGCTGTACACCAACATCGGCTATGCGGGGATCGAGTTCATCTCCCAGCAGATCAACGCCACGCTGATGACCACGCTGCATCTCGATGTCTACGTCCTCGACGCCACCGCGTTCAAGATCAAGCTGATCGATTTCGGCGGGAACGGCGTCTTCGGCGGCGGCGATGATACCGAGCAGCAGCTGACGTTCACGTCGCCGACCATCACGGCCAATGCCTGGAACAGCCTCGACATCCCGCTGTCGGCGTTCACCGGCCTCACGTCCCGGAACCACCTGGCGCAGATGGTCATCGAGGGCTCGAGCCCGGTCGTCTACCTCGACAACCTGTACCTCTGGGGCCGGATCGTACCGCCGAGTCCGTCCGACACCGCCGCCTCTCCCACGGCGCCGGCCGGAAACGTGATCTCGCTGTTCAGCAACGTCTACACCAACGTGCCGGTGGACACCTGGCTCACGCCGTGGAGCGCGGCGCAGTCGGCGCTGGTCGATCCCTACCTGATCGCCGGGCATGCGGTAAAGAAGTACTCGCTGGCGAACTACGCGGGCATCGAGTTCGTCGGGACGGCGGGCGCCCATCTGATCGACGCCAGCAGCATGACATCCTTCCACATGGATGTGTGGTCACCCGAGGCCCAGCACATGATCGTCAAGATTCATGACGCGGGCGCGGACGGCGTCGTCGGCACCGGGGACGACAGTGAGGGGCTCTTCGCCATCGGCACCAACACCGTCCCCGGCCTGACCGGGACCGGACAATGGATTTCGCTGGACATCCCCTTCTCGGCCTTCACCGTGTCGGTCGGTTCCGTGTGGAACCGGTCCCACCTGGCGCAGATCGTCCTGGTCGAGGACACACCGACATCCGGCGGCACCGTCTACGTCGACCATGTGTACTTCACCAACGCGAGCTCCACGGGGTCGGCGCCGACCAACAACGCTCCGACGCCGACGGTCCCCGCGGCCAGCGTGATCTCGCTGTTCAGCACGGCGTACACCAATCAGGGTGTGGACACCTGGCAGACCAGCTGGAGCGCGGGCAACAGCCAGCTCGTCGATCCCTTCGCGATCAGCGGCGGGCACCCGGTGAAGAAGTACAGCCTGTCGAACTTCGTGGGCGTGGAGTTCGGGATCGCGACGCCGGCGAACACCGTGGACGCGACCGCGATGACCCACTTCCACGTGGACGTCTGGTCTCCAAACCCGTCCACCAATCTCGAGGTGCAGCTGGTCAACGACCCGGCAGGGGCCGCGGCGATCGGCAAGTACCAGGCGGGGCAGTTCGCGACCGGCAGCTGGGTGTCGCTGGATATCCCGCTGGCCAGCTTCACCGGACTCAGCGCGAAGAACAAGGTGCAGCAGCTGCTGTTCGTCGGGGCGGGACCGATGGATCTGTTCATCGATAACGTCTACTTCTATAACAGTGCCGGCGGCGGGCCGGGCGGCAGCCACGTGTTCTTCGACGGCTACGACCCGGGCGTGAGCTTCGCGGACTTCGGCGGGGCCACGAACGCCGTGTCGGTGGATGCCGCCACGACCAACAACGGACGCGCGTCGTTCAAGGCCATCATCACCGGCTCGGGCGGATACTCCGGCGGTGCCTTCGTGGCCTCCGCGCCGCGGGACCTCTCGACCTTCAATGCGCTGACCTTCTGGGCCAAGGCGAGCACCGCGATCAGCAGCCTCAAGGTCGGCATCGGTAACAACACCCTCAACACGCGGTTCAACGCCGAAGCCATCGGCATTCCGCTCACGACGACGTTCCAGAAGTTCATCATCCCGCTGCCCGATCCGAGCAAGCTGACGAGCTATGACGGGCTGTTCCACTTCGCAGACGGGCCCAACAATTACACCGTCTGGTTCAACGACGTGCAGTACGAGAGCCTGCCCGCCGGCCAGGTCGGCGCACCGACCGGTGCGACCACGGGCTGGTCGGCGCAGACGGTGGCGCTGGGCTCGCCGTTCCAGATCAGTCCGGCGCCCAACACGGTGAGCTACACCACCCCGGCGCTGCCCAACGGCGGCAAGCTGACGGATGTGGCCTGGCGCTGGTTCACGCTCACCTCGAGCAATCCTGCCGCCGCGACGGTGGACGTCGATGGCCTCGTCACCGGCGTCGCCGCGGGGACCACCAACATCTCCGCGACGATGAACGGCATCGCGGTGGCGGGCAACGCGCCCATTACGGTGACGGCACCGCTGGGCGTCCCGACCAACAACGCGCCGACGCCGTCGGTGCCGGCGGCGAACGTGATCTCGCTGTTCAGCACGGCGTACACCAACCAGGGCGTGGACACCTGGCAGACGGGCTGGAGCGCCGGGAACAGCCAACTGGTGGATCCCTTCGCGATCAGCGGCGGCCACGCGGTGAAGCAGTACACCCTGACGAACTTCGTGGGTATCGAGTTCGGATTTGCGGCCCCGGCGAACACGGTGGACGCCACCACGATGACCCACTTCCACGTGGATGTCTGGTCACCCAACCCGTCCTCGAACCTCGAAATACAGCTCGTCGACTTCTCTTCGGGCACGGCGGTCGGCCACTATCAGGCCGGTCAGTTCACGAGCGGCGGCTGGGTGTCGCTGGATATTCCGCTGTCGAGCTTCACCGGGCTGACCGCCAGGAGCCAGCTGCGGCAGCTGCTGTTCGTCGGGGCCGGGCCGACGGTGCTCTACATCGACAACGTGTATTTCCACAACTAGGTGGTACACCGCCTCCGCCGCGTTCGCGACGGAGGCGCCAGTCGCCCGGTTGATCATTTCGGGCGACCCCGATACGGTCTATGTCGATCCTGCGCATCCGCACAGGTGGAATCGACACTCAGACCGGCTGGACCGAGCCGCGGAAGGCGAAGATGGCAGTGGTTGTTCCGAAGGAGGGTGAGCGCTGGCGTGCAGGCGGTTCCGCCCAGCGCTCCCTGACCGACGCAGTCCTGCATCTCATCTGGGAACAACGGAAGATCTCGCGGGCGGAAATCGCCCGGCGCACCGGGTTGTCGCGGTCGACGGTGTCGGAGATCGTGGCCGGCCTGCTGAAGACGGGGCTGGTGGCGGAGGTGGGGGTCGGCGCCTCGCGGGGAGGCCGGAAGCCGATCGTCCTCGAGTTCCAGGACGACGCCTGCGTCATCCTTGGCGTGGACATGGGCGCCAGCCACGTGTCGGTCGTGCTGACCGATCTCCGTGGCGCCGTGCTGGCCTGGGAGCATCGCGATCACCCCGTGCGCTCCGATCCGGAGGGCACGGCGAGCCTGATTCTCGAGTTCTGCTCGAGCTGCCTGACGAAGTGGGGGGGCAAGCGGCGGCGACTGGTCGGCATTGGCGTGGCCGTGCCGAGTCCGGTGGATCCGCGGAATCCCGACCGGCTCTCGCCCCAGGTGCTGCCGGCCTGGCGCGGACGGAGCGTGCTCGACCGGCTCCGTTCGGAGTACGGGGTCACCGTGCTGGTGGACAACGACGCCAATCTCGGTGCGCTGGCCGAGCACTGGTGGGGCGCGGGGCGGGGGCTCGAGGACTTCGCCTATATCAAGGTGGCGACGGGCATCGGCTCGGGACACCTGCTGGCGGGGCGGATTTATCGCGGCGCGACCGGCGTCGCCGGCGAGATCGGGCACCTGACGATCGACCCGCAGGGGGCGCTCTGCATGTGCGGCAACCGGGGCTGCCTCGCCCTGTACGTCGGGACCCAGGCGCTGGTGGCGAGGGCCGAGCAGCTCCTGCCGCAGTTCCCCGACAGTCTGCTCCAGCGCACCGGAACGGCGATCGCGGCCATCGAGGATGCCGCGCTGGCCGACGACCCGCTGGCAATGAAGGTGGTGCTGGAAGCGGCGGAGTATCTCGGCATCGCGATCGCCGACCTGCTCAATCTGATGAACCCCGCCGCGGTGATCATGGGAGGACGCCTCTCCCGGCTGGGCGAACGGCTGCTCGCCCCACTCCGTGAGGCGGCGCGGCGACGGACCTTTGTCGGCGCGGACGCGGCCTCTCATCTGCGCACTGGTGAACTGGGTACGCGCGACGTGGCCATCGGCGCGGCGACCCTTGTACTCGATGCAGCGCTCACAGATCCGAGTCTCTTTCCCACGATAGGTCCACCATGACCCGCGCCCCGCTCCCCACTCGCTGGCCCCTGATCCGGTTCGGCGCCCTCGCGGCCGCCGTCGTGGTCGGCGCCGGCTGCTACGGCGACCTGACCGAGCCCCTGAACGTCACGTGGCATCTCGTCTGGCAGGACGAGTTCGAGGGCCCGGCCGGTCAGGCGCCGGACTCGGCCAACTGGCGATTCGACGTCGGGACCAACTGGGGCAACAGCCAGCTGGAGTTCGACACCGACTCCGCCCGGAACGCCACCCTGGATGGAGCGGGCAACCTCGCGATCGTCGCCCGGCAGGAGTCGTATCAGGGGAGCGGTTTCACCTCCGCGCGCCTGACGACACAGGGGAAGCACGAACAGCGCGAAGGGCGCTTCGAGGCGCGCATCAAGATTCCCACCGCCACGGGCATCTGGCCCGCCTTCTGGATGCTCGGTGCCAACGCCGCCACGGTACCGTGGCCGAAGTGCGGCGAGATCGACATCATGGAGAATTTCGGGCGGAATCCCAGCCGCAATCAGGGGAGCCTGCACGGGCCCGGCTTCTCGGGTCCTAACGCGCTGAACCGCGCCTACGACCTTCCCGACGGCCAGACGTTCTCCGGTGACTTCCACATCTTCCGCGTCGACTGGGCCAGCGACCGCATCATCTGGTCGGTGGACGGGAAGATCTTCCAGGTGATCAAGAAGGACTACGTCAATCCCGACAGCTGGGTCTTCGATCATCCCTTCTATCTCATCCTGAACCTGGCCGTGGGTGGCGGCCCGGCGGGACCGCCGAACGGCACCAGCTTCCCGCAGACGATGCTGGTGGACTGGGTCCGCGTCTACTCGGCACAGTCGTGAGCCTCGGGAGCCGTCTGGGCGGGCTCGCCCGCACCGCCATCGCGGCGTGGCACTCGCGGATCGGCACCAAGGATCCGCCAACCAGGTTCCAGACGGCGCCCGAAGACCGGATCTCCTTTCCGCTGAAGCTGGCGTACGGGGCCGGCGCCTTCGTCAACAACACTCTCGCCGCCGCGATCGGCGGCATGATGATCATCCTCAACCTCGGGTTGGGGATGAACCCGGCGCTGGTCGGACTCCTCGGTGCGGTCCCGCGGCTGTTCGACGCGATCGTCGATCCGCTGATGGGCTACCTCTCCGACGTCACCCGTTCGCGCTGGGGACGGCGCCGGCCCTACATCTTCATCGGCGCGATCGCGTCGGGCCTCGTGTACATCGTGCTCTGGCGGCTGCCGCGCGGGCACACCGAGAACTGGTACGCGATCTACTTCCTGATCGGCTCGATCCTCTTCTATCTCGCCTACACGATCTTTGCGGCGCCGTGGGTCGCGCTCGGGTACGAACTCACCCCCGACTACCACGAACGCACCCGGCTGATGGGGGTGCAGAACTTCCTCGGCCAGATCGCCTACCTGGTGTCGCCCTGGTTCCTCTGGATCATGACCCACAAGGCGTGGTTCGCGGATCCGGTCGACGGGGCGGCGGGACTCGCGCTCGCGATCGGGCTCATCACGATCGCGGTCGGGGTGCTCCCCGCGATCTTCCTGCGGGAGCGCTACCAGCACATCGCCGAAGTCGAGAAGCCCGGCGCGGTGGCGGAGAGCCGGCTCGCACAGCTCTCGCGCAACCTGAAGAGCTTCTTCCACGGCTTCGCCACCACGCTCAAGTCGGGGCCGTTCCGGAAGCTCTGCATCGCGACGTTCCTGGTGTTCAACAGCTTCATCATGATCTCGTCGTTCCAGTTCTACGTGATCATCTACTACGTCTTCAGGGGCGACCAGGAGCAGGGCGCCAAGTACGCCGGCTACGCCGGAACCCTCGGAGCCATCTCCACCTTCGGCGTCATCTTCTTCATCACCTGGCTCGGCACCCGGATCGGCAAGCGGCGCGCCTTCGTCGTGTCCACCGCCGCCTCCATTGTCGGCTACGGGCTCAAGTGGTTCTGCTACAACCCGAGCATCCCGATCCTGGTGCTGCTGCCGGCGCCGCTGCTCGCCTTCGGCCTCGGCGGGCTCTTCACCCTCATGGGTTCGATGATCGCGGATGTGGTGGACGTGGACGAACTCACCACGTCGCAGCGGCGCGAGGGGATGTTCGGCGCGATCTTCTGGTGGGTGGTGAAGCTCGGGATGGCCGCGGCGCTCGCCGCGGGCGGCTATCTGCTCAACGCGACCGGATTCGAGGTCGGGCTCGGCGGCAACCAGGCGCCGCGCACCATCCTGCTCATGCGGCTCTGTGACATGCTGATTCCGATGATCGCCTCGGCCGTGGCGATCTGGGCGATCATGACCTACCCGATCACCGAGGAGCGGGCCCACGAGGTGCGGCAGGAACTCGAACGGCGCCGGGGGAAGCCGCAGGAGGCACCGGCGGCATAAGCCGCCGGGTCGACACTCACGTCAGCGGGCCATCAGCGCCCGCTCGCATAACTGAGCCCGAAGCCGAAGGGGAAGCGCGGCTCGTACGACGCATCTCCGACGTTGAGATTGTCGTCCGCGTGCTTCGGCCAGGAGAAGCTCAGCCGACCCTGGAAGTCGAACTCCCCAAACAGCACATCGGCGACGCCCTGACCCTCGGTGCCCGGGAGCCACGCCGCCACGAACGCCTTCGAGGCGTCCAGCTCCTGGTTCACGACGAGGGGGCGCCCCGAGATCAGCACCACGACCGCCGGGATTCCCTTCGCGGTGATCGCACGAATGACCGCGAGATCCTCCGGATGCAGGGCTGCAAGCTCCAGGGTGGCCCCGTACGGTGCGAGCTTCGCCGACTTGGGCCCTGACCCCGGCTCGACCCGTTCGGCGATCCTGATGTCTCCCATGCCTTCGGCGTATGGCCGCTCTCCGATGACCACGATCGCGGCGTCGTGGCGCGCGGGGTCCGCCGCCGCGCCATCGACGCTCAGCTCCGCACCCGGGGCAACCGCGCGGATGCCCTCCCAGATCGAGGTGCCACCGACCACCTTGCCGTTGCCAGAGGTGCCCTGCCACTCGAGCGTGAACCCGCCGCACTGATGGCCGCGGTTGTCCGCGTTCCGGCCGGCCACGAGCAGCCTCGCGTTGCGGGAGAGCGGCAGCAGGCTGCCTTCGTTCTTGAGCAGTACGAGCGATTTGCGCACCGCTTCCCGCGCAACGGCGCGATGCTCCGGCGCGCCCAGGACCGCGAGCCTGGACCAGTGCCGCTCGGCGGGCCTGGGACGCTCGAAGAGACCGTAGCGGTGCTTCACGGTGAGGATCCGGCGCACGGCATCGTCGATGCGCGCCATGGGGACGCGGCCGCTCTCCACATGCTGCCGCAGCGCCGCGAGGCACTTCCGCCACTCGACCGACACCATGAACATGTCGATGCCAGCATTCGCGCCGAGCGCGACCGCCTCGACGTAGTCCTCGTGCAGATAGTCGGTGCCGTCCCAGTCGGAGATAATGAAACCGGAGAAGCCCAGCCGGCCCTTCAGCACCTCGGTGAGGAGATAGCGATGGCCGTGGCACTTCGCCCCGTTCCAGCTGTTGAACGAGGCCATCACGGTGAGCACGCCTGCCGCGAGGGCGGGGTGGTACGGCGCGAGATGAATCCGCTCGAGGTCGGCTTCGGACACCCGGGTGTCCCCCTGATCGACGCCGCCGGTCGTGCCGCCATCGCCCACCCAGTGCTTGGCGCAGGCGATCACGCTGTCGCGCCCGAGGTCGCCCTGGAGTCCATGCACGAACCGACCGGCATAGGAGGAGACGATCGCGGGATCCTCGCTGTAGCTCTCGTAGGTGCGGCCCCATCGGTCGTTCCGTGCGATCGCCAGCGTCGGCGCGAAGGTCCATTCGACCCCCGTGGCGAGAATCTCCCGGGCCGTGATCTGAGCGATCCGCTCCATGAGGTCGGGATCGTTCGCGGCGCCGAGGCCGATGTTGTGCGGGAAGACGGTCGCCCCTTTCACGTTGGCGTGCCCGTGAATCGCGTCCACGCCGTACAGGATCGGGATCGGGACGCGGCCCGGGGCGTCGGAGACCGACGCGGCCCAGTAGGCATCGTTCATCGCGATCCAGTCGGCCGCCAGGTTGTCGCCGGGGACGGAGCCGCCACCGCTCAGCACCGAGCCCAGATGGTACTCCCGCACCTGCTCGGGAGTCACCGCCATGCGCTCGGTCTGGATCATCTGACCGATCTTGTGCTCCAGGCTCATGCGGGCCATCAGCGCGTCTACGCGCGCCGCGATCGACCGGTTCTCGGCTAGTGCAGTCATGACTCCTCGACAAGTTCGAAACGGGTGCTGAGCTGGGCCTCGGAGCTGCCGCCGATCCAGACCTGGAAGGCGCCTGGCTCGGCCCGGAGGCGCATGTCGCGGCCGTAGAAGGCGAGATCGCTCGCGTCCAGGGTGAAGGTCACCGTCCGGCACTCCCCCGGAGCGAGCCGGAGGCGTGTGAATCCCTTCAGCTCTTTCACGGGCCGGGTGAGGCTCGCGGCGGGATCGCGGAGGTAGAGCTGCACGACTTCCTCGCCCTCACGGGTACCGGTGTTCGTCACTTCGGCGCTCACGTCGACGCTCTCATGTCGTGTCATCGACGGCGCGCTGGTCCGGAGGTTCGCGTACGCGAAGGTCGTGTACGTCAGCCCATGGCCGAACGGGAAGAGCGGGGTGTAGGCGACGTCGAGGTGGAACGAGGTGTTGCCGACCGAGAGCTGCGGCAGGTTCGGCGCGATCTCGTCGATGTGAATGAACGACTCGGGAGTCGCCGGCTTGCCGGTATTCTTCTGGCCGTAGTAGATCGGGATCTGCCCCGTCACTCGCGGGAAGGTGACCGGTAGCCTTCCGCTCGGAGACGCCGCACCGAAGAGCAGGTCCGCGATCGCCGGGCCGCCCATCGACCCCGGATGCCAGGCGTAGAGTATCGCGGAGACCTTCCCCTCGATCCGCTCCAGCGCGAGCGGCCGTCCCGCCTGCACCACGAGGATCAGCGGCTTCCCAGTGGCGGCGATGACATCGATGAGCTCCTCCTGGACCCCGGGCAGGGTGATGTCCGCCCGGCAGTGGGCC
>JBGASX010000139.1:0-5833 GCA_044229445.1 Gemmatimonadales bacterium
AAGAGTACGGCCCCGACTGCATCGCCCGGCTGAACGGGATGTTCGCGCTGGTGCTGTACGACCGCCTGCACGACCAGGTCCTGCTCGCCCGGGACCACTTCGGAGTGAAGCCGCTCTACCTCCATGCGACGCCGGAGCGCCTGCTCTTCGCCTCCGAGATCAAGGCGCTGCTCGCCGTGCCGGGTGTGGCCGCCGCCGCGGATCTGGAGGGTGTGCAGGAGTATCTCACGTTTCAGTACGTCCTCGGCGCCCGCACGATGTTCCGCGGCATCACGAAGGTGCTCCCGGGCGAGTACCACCTGCTCGGGCTGTCGAGCGGGGCGCATCGCGCGGTCCGCTACTGGGAGCCGCGCTTCCAGACCGACCATGCGCACACCGAGCGGTACTTCATCGAGCAGATCCAGTGGCTCGTCGCCGATGCGGTCCGGCTGCAGATGCGCTCCGACGTACCGGTCGGCACCTATCTGAGCGGCGGCCTCGACTCGAGCCTGGTCACCGCGCTCGCGGCACGGACCGGCTCGGGGGCGCTGCAGACCTTCACCGGCCGCTTCGACGAGGGACCGGAGTTCGACGAGACCGGCTACGCGCGACTGGTCGCGGCGTCGTGCGGCGCCTCGATGCAGGTCGTGACACCGACCGAGACCGACTTCGTCGACCTGCTGCCGAGGCTCGTCTATCACATGGACGAGCCGGTGGCCGGTCCGGGCCTCTTTCCGCAGTACATGGTGTCGCGCGAGGCGGCGCGCCACGTGAAGGTGATGCTCGGGGGTCAGGGGGGCGACGAGATCTTCGGCGGCTATGCGCGGTACCTCGTCGCCTATTTCGAGCAGGCGATCAAGGGGGCGATCGAAGAGACCAGCGAGGACGCCGAGCACATCGTCACGCTGGCGTCGATCATCCCCAACCTCCCCGCACTGCGGCAGTACGTGCCGATGATGCAGCAGTTCTGGCGCGCCGGACTCTTCGAGGAGATGGACCGCCGCTACTTCCGGCTGGTGGACCGGAGCGGCGGCGCGCTGTCGCTCCTCTCGAGCGACTTCCGGAACGGCTATCCCCAGGAGGCGATCTTCGCGCGCTTCCAGGAGGTCTTCAATCATCCGGACACCACCTCGTACTACAACAAGATGACCCACTACGATCTGGTGACGAACCTGCCCGCACTGCTGCAGGTGGAGGACCGGGTCACCATGGCCTCCTCGCTCGAATCGCGGGTCCCGCTGCTCGACCACCGGCTGGCCGATCTCGTCGCCACCATGCCGCCGGGGATGAAGTTCAAGGGGGGCGAGCTCAAGTACGCGCTCAAGCGCGCGCTTGGCACCCTGCTGCCGGAGGCGGTGCTCTCCCGGAAGGACAAGATGGGCTTTCCGGTGCCGCTCCACCTGTGGGCACGAGGACGCTCGCGCGACTTCTTCGCCGACGTCCTGCTGTCGCAGCGCTGCCGGGAGCGCGGGCTGTTCGATGCCACCGAAGTGGAGAAGCTGATGGCCTATGAGGGCGCCTTCGGGCGCCGGCTCTGGGGCCTGCTCAACCTGGAACTCTGGTTCCGCACCTTCATCGACGGATCGTCGGACTGACGCCGACGGACTCATCCGCCATCGCAGGAGTCGAAGAGATGCCGCTCACGATTGTCGCAGGCCGAGTCAGCCACTGGCAGGTGCGGAAGATCGCCGTCGTCGGCCCCGGGATCGTCGGGATGCCGATGGCCGCGCTGCTGGCGCAGGCCCGGATCCGGATCGGCCAGGAGGAGCCGGCCCGGGTGCTCGTGGTGCAGCGCAACTCCGCCACGTCGGGCTGGAAGGTCGGCGCCATCAACCAGGGGCGCTCGCCGATCGGCGGGATCGAGCCGGACCTCGACCGCATCGTCACGGAGACGGTCGAGGCGGGGCTGCTCTCCGCCAGCCATCACTATCGCGACCTGGCGGATGCGGATGTCATCCTCATCGCGACCCAGACCGACAAGCGCGGCCACGCGCCTGACTACGAGCCGCTGTTCGAGGCGCTGACCGGCATCGAGCAGGCACTCACCGACCGGCCTGCCGGCAACGTTCCCCTCATCATCTTCGAATCCACCCTCGCCCCGTCGTCGATGGCGACCGTGGTGCGGGAACACTTCGCCCGCGCCGGCCTCCGCGAGGGCGAGCAGGTCCTCCTCGGCAACAGCCCGAACCGGGTGATGCCGGGGCGACTGGTCGAGCGGGTCGCGGCCTCCGACAAGGTGGTCGCGGGACTGCACCCCGACACGCCGGCGCTCATTCAGCGCCTGTACGCCAGCATCGTGACCCAGGGCACCCTGCACCCGACCAACAGCATGACGGCCGAGGTCGTGAAGACGCTGGAGAACGCCTATCGCGATGTGCGTATCGCCTTCGCCGCCGAGGTGGCCCGCTGGTGCGATGCGCGCGACGTGGACTTCTTCGCGCTGCGCGACCAGGTGAATGCGCGGCTCGCGCAGGAAGATGGCGCCTCGGACGACCCCAACGCCGTGCCGAGTGGCGGCTTGCTCGTCCCGACGGTGGGGGTGGGGGGACACTGTCTCCCCAAGGACGGCATCCTGCTCTGGTGGCGGGCGCTCGAGGCGCGACAGGAGAGCGGCGCGAGCCTGATCCTCGCCGCGCGCGCCATCAACGACGAGTCGCCCGCCGCCACCCTGGCACTGGCCGAGGCGCGCTTCGGCCCGCTCAACGGCCGCGCGGTCGCGCTGCTCGGCACCGCCTACCGGTTCAACTCCGAGGACACCCGCAACTCGCCGACGCTCACACTCGCGAGGCTGCTGCTCAACATCGGGGCGCGGGTCACGCTGCACGACCCCTACGTCTATCCCAACGACCAGAACCTGCGCCGCTACGGCCTGGCGGAGCTGTTCACCCGCGACCTCGCGTCCGCGGTGCAGCCGGCGGAGATCCTGATCTTCTGCACGGCGCACCGCGCCTATCTGGAGGAGCGCGGCGCTCTCTTCAAAGCGGCGCGCCGCGCGACCGGAGTCTTTGACGCGTGCAACCTGTACCGCGCGTCGGACTTCGCTGGCGGTCGGCTTGGCTATGGCGGGATCGGGCGCGGCAGCCACGCGCCGGATGCCGTACTGGTGGAGCAGGTCTATGCCGGGTTCCGGGCAATGGAAGTCGGTCTCGCCAACGAGGTGAAGGCGCTCGTCGACTTCCTGAATGCGCGTTACGCTGGCGATGCGTTCAACCAGGTCCGGTTCGAGGACGTCCAGGCGATCGCCGGTACCTGCGTCACCGGCTGCCGCATCGTCGATGCGGGGCCAGCGTGCCCGCCGCCGGAATCCGGCGGGTTCCGGTCCGTGCTCGCGGAGAGGTCGCGCGTGCTGCGGGCATGAAACGGTTCGCCTGGCTCGACCCGCTGAAGGGATTCGCGCTCCTCGCCATTCTGCTGAATCACCTGGTCGAGGAGCTGGGGTCGTCGGCCTGGTTCACCAATCCGGCCGGGAACTTTCCTCCGCCGGCAGCACGACTCGGTCACCTCGTTCCCCAAGATCATCCCTGGCCCCTGGCGCTGGTCCACTTCCTCGGCTGGCTGGGCGACAGTGGACCCGGCGTCTTCATCCTCGCCAGCGGTTTCGGTCTGGCATGGTCGGAGCTGTCCCGTCAGGCGGACGGCGGCCCGAACCTCGAAGGCTTCCTCAAGCGGCGACTCTGGCGGCTGTACCCGCTCGCCATCGCCGCGCACCTTCTCATTCTCGGACTCGCCCTGGCGGTGCCCGGCACGTCGGCGACCTTCGCCAGCCCGCGCACGCTTCTCAGTCTCGCGGCGCTCCGGTTCACCCCGGGGCTCTTCTTCTATCTCTCACCGGCGTGGTGGTACCTCTGGCTGGCGCTGCAGCTCTATCTGCTCTTTCCCCCGCTGTACTGGCTGCTCCGCCGGGCCGGCGCGATGCGCTTCCTGCTGGTCACGCTGGCGATCACCGTCGCGTCGCGGGCCGCGGGACTCGCGCTGGGCGAACTGCGATTCGACTGGCTGACCGGCCTCTTCGCCGGGTGCCGCCTCGCTGAATTCAGCGCGGGGATGGTGCTCGCGCAGTACCTCACCACCCACGACGATCAGGCACTGCTCCGCACACGCTGGCTGCTGCCGGCGGCGCTGCTCACATACGCACTGGGCCTCGCCGCATCGCTCAGCCTGCCGACCGTCGTCGTGTCCAATCTGCTCGTCACGCTCGGCCTCACTGGTCTCTTCGCATGGACCTGGCATCGGCTGGTTCGACCGATAGCGCCGGTCGACCGGGCCGCCCAGTGGGTGGGGCGCCACGCCTATGCCATCTTCCTGGTCCACCACCCCCTGCTCCGATGGACGGCCCTCTTCTGGCCCGGCGGAACGACGCCGCACGCGATCGCGGGCATCGCCGCACTGGCGCTCTCGATTCCGCTCGCCGTCGGGATGGAGCGCGGCACCGAGGCGCTCACCCGCCGCCTTTCGCGGGACACGACCGACTGGGCGCGGCTTGGGCGCCTGAGCGGCATCGGCCTGATCATTGTGGCCCTTGCCGTGGCCGGTGAGTTTGAGCTGCCCCGCGGCGCGGCCTTTCTGCTCGGCACCGGCTCCCTGCTCGCCGCGCTCTGCGAGTGGCGGGCAGGCGGCAGCAGTGGATGGGCCGGGGCATTTGTCAGGCGCGTGGGACTTGGCGCGAGCCTGCTTCTCCTCTTTGCGCTGCCGCGGCCGGAGGTGTTTCTGAGCCTCGGACTGGCGGCGTGCGGGGCAGTCGCGCTCGGCCTGCTGGAGCGGTCTCCCCTGCCGCGACTCGCCGCGCTTGCCATTGCGCCCCTGCTGGTGCTCGGCTCGGCCCTGAGTGTGGAAGCCTGGCTGGCCAGGAGTCGTCCCGTTGAGGCCGGCCGCTGGGGGGAATTTCCGGCGCTGATGCCGCATCCCACCCGCGCCTACACGCTCAAGCCCGGTCTGTCGCTCCGGCTCCGCTACAACGAGTATGACTACCCGATCGTCACCAACGCCGACACTCTCATCGGACCGCCGGTTCCGCCAGTCAGGACGGAGCCGCGCAGTCTCCGCATCCTCGCCGTCGGCGATGCGTTCACCATGCCGGAGGGGCTACCCGCCGCGAGCGGCTGGCCGGCGCTGCTCGCGGAGCGGCTCCGCCGCTGCCTGGCCCCACATCCGGTCGAAGTGATCAACGCCGGCGTCACCGGATATGGCCCGGCCGAAGAGGCGTCCCTCGTCGAGGAGCTGGTGCCGCGCTACCGCCCCGACCTGGTCCTGTACGAGTTTTTCGTGAACGAGTTCGATGAGGCCGCGCTGTCCCCCGCGGCCCGGCGGGCCTCCATCGGCTGGAAGGCGCCGGCATCGCGGCGCAATCGCATGCTGGACCGCTCCCAGCTGGTGACGCGCGCCAGGGCGCTCGACGCCTGGTGGCGGGCGCGATGGACGGGTCGCCTGACGCCGACCGAGGCCTGGGTCGCGATAACTGCGATGTACGCGGCCGGCCCCGCGCCCTACTACACTCCCGCACGGCTTCAGCTCGTGGAGGAGTACCTGACGAGAATGGCACGAGCAACACGCGCGGCGCACGCTGAACTGATCGTCTATCACGTCCCTGGTGCGCTGGCCGTCGATCCCTCCGAACTGGACGTGCCGTCTGGGGCCCTGCAGCGGGCGGGCCCCTTCGACACCACCCGTCCGGCAGCCCTGACCGCTGAGCTCGCGGCGCAGGCCGGCATCGCCGAAGAAGACCTCACGCCGTCGCTCCGCGAGTGGAGCGAGCGGCCGCGCTACTTCCCGCGATCGTGGCATTGGACCGAGGCGGGACACCGCGCGGCGGCTGACGCCATCTTCCACTCCCTGCAGCGGCGGGGACTGCTGGAGG
>JBGASX010000048.1:0-40990 GCA_044229445.1 Gemmatimonadales bacterium
ACGAACAGGACGACCATCTTGACGATCGGCGTCGTGACGCCCGCGACGTTGTCGATGAGGTAGATCGCCAGCGCGATCAGCATGATGTACGCGAGGCCGATCGGCATCAGCACCTTCCAGCCCAGCGCCATCAGCTGGTCATAGCGGAACCGCGGCAGCGTCCAGCGGATCCACATGAAGAAGAAGAGCCAGAAGAAGACCTTGAGGAACATCGCGAGGCCGGTGAGCGCCGTCGCCAGCGCGCCGGGATGCAGGCTGCCGAGCAGGCCGGGGTGCGCCGGATCGACCGAGACGAAGGGGATGCCCCAGCCGCCGAGGAAGAGCGTGGTGACCATCGCCGACACCGTCACCATGTTCGAGTACTCGGCAATGAAGAACATCGAGAACTTCATGGCCGAATACTCGGTGTGATACCCGGCGATGAGTTCCGACTCTGCCTCCGGCATGTCGAAGGGCAGCCGGTTGGTCTCCGCGAATCCCGAGACCAGGAAGATGAAGAAGGCGAGGAAGAGCGGGAAGATGAACCAGCCCTGCTGCTGCTGCGCCTGGATGATGTCGGTGAAGGAGACGCTGCCCGCGAGCAGGAGCACCGGAATCAGCGACAGCCCCATCGCGACTTCATAGGAGATCATCTGCGCGCTCGCCCGGAGTCCGCCGAGCAGCGAATACTTGTTGTTCGAGCTCCAGCCCGCGAGGGCGATGCCGTACACCCCCGTCGAGCTGATGGCCAGCACGAAGAGGATGCCGATCGGGATGTCGATGACCGACATCGTCATCAGCCCGTCGTAGCGGAACTGCCCGAGGAGCGGCACCGTGAAATCGAACTTGACCGGGAGCGGCGCGGCCCACTGGATCACCGAGCCGAGGATCATCGCCGGGATGAACGACATCATCGGCGCGAGCGTGAACAGCACCCGGTTCGCCTCGCCCGGGAAGGTCTCTTCCTTGAGGATGTTCTTGACGCCGTCGGCCGCGGGCTGCAGCAGGCCGCCGATCCCGACGCGGTTCGGGCCCAGCCGATACTGCATCCAGGCCGACACCTTCCGCTCCATCAGCGTGAGCAGCGCGACGCCGACCACCGTCGCGGTGAACACGACGATCAGCTTGAGCGCCGTGAGGAGCAGCATCCCCTTCAGTTCTGGTGTCATGGCTCAGGCTCCCTGCGGCGAAGGCACGCCGGCCTGCACGACGCGACCGGTGAGCCCCAGGTCGTCGTAGGTGAGCCCGGCGAGCGCGGGGGCCAGATTCGCGACGTGCGCGAACGCCTCGGCGGCGGTGCTGGGGGCGAATCGCCCCGCCTCCGACGCGATCCACCACACCGGCCGCGCCATCCCCGGCGCGCTCCGCGCCTGACGATAGCGCTGCACCCGGAGATCCCGGTTGACGAAGGTGCCATGCTCCTCGGCGACCGTGGTGACCGGGAGGATGAGCTGCGCCGCCGGCAGCTCCTGCCCGAGCAGCGTGCCGAGCACCACCACCGCCATCGCGCCGCCCACCAGCGCCGCTTCAGCGTCGGTGAGCGTGACGTCGAGCAGGACGACCAGATCCGCCGCCGACGCGGCCTTCACCGCGGCCTGCCAGTCAGTCGAGTAACCCAGCAGCCGGGCGCCATCGCCGTTGGCCGCGCGCTCGCGCCGGAGCGCCAGGTTCGGCACGCCAGCCAGCGGCTCCTCGGCATCGGCCATCGGCACCTGCACGGCGAGCGTCGCATTCGTGCTCTTGAGCAGCGCCTTCACCATGCCGAGCGCCTCGAGCGAAGCGTTGCCGGAGGCCAGTACGACCGCCTTCCCGCCCTTGGCGGCCAGCTCGCCGAGCCTGACGAGAGCCGGCGCCCAGTCGGTCGCCACGTGGCGGCTCCCCTCGCGGAGCAGCGGCGCCTCGATCCGGTCCCCGCGATTCATCCAGCGGTAGTTCATCCGGCCGTGATCGCAGATGAAGTGCCGATTCACGTCGAGGTTCGGCCGGGGACGGAGCCGCACCACGGTGTTGTCGCGGGTGTCGATCATCACGTTGCACCCCTGCGAGCAGCCGGTGCAGACGCTGGCGGACTTGTCGAGATCCCAGGCCCGCGCCTTGTGCAGGAAATCCTTCGAGATGAGCGAGCCGACCGGGCAGAGGTCGACGACGTTGCCGGCCCAGGGATGATCGAGGAGGTGTCCCTCGTCGATGCCGATATGGGCCCGGTCGCCGCGCTCGGTCACGTTGAGCACCGGCTGGCCCGCGACATCGTCCATGAAGCGGACGCAGCGCGTGCAGAGGATGCAGCGGTTGGTCACGTACAGCACATCCGGCCCGAAATCCTCGACCGGGTTGTACCGCTTGGCGTAGTCGCTGTAGCGGGTGCCGTCGCGGCCTTCCTGGAAGGTGTAGTCCTGCAGTTCGCACTCGCCGGCCTGGTCGCAGATCGGGCAGTCGAGCGGATGGTTGATCAGCAGGAACTCGAGCACCCCCGTGCGCGCCTTCCGGGCCTGCTCGCTGTCGGTATGGACCACCTGGCCGTCGGCCACGGTCGTCACGCATGCCGGCATCAGCTTCGGCGCCTTCTCCACCTCGACGAGGCACATCCGGCACACCGCCGGCGAGGGGAGCGAGGGATGGTAGCAGTAGTGCGGCACGAGGACGCCGGCCTGCTTGGCCGCCTCGATGATGCTGGTCCCCTTGGGGACCTGCACCGTCATGCCGTCGATGGTGACCGAGACGAGATCCGTCACACGCCCGCCAGTGCCGGCTGCTTCATCCGGCTGAGATAGGCGTCGAACTCGCCGCGGAACTTCTTGATGCCGCTCACCACGGGGGCGGCGCAGGAATCACTCAGCACGCAGATGGTCTTGCCGGTCATGTTGTCCGCGAGATCGAGGAGCAGCTCGAGGTCCTGGGGTCTGCCCTTCCCGGCCAGGATCCGCTCCAGGATCTTGGTCGTCCAGGCGGTCCCCTCCCGGCACTGGGTGCACTGGGCACAGGACTCGTGGGCGTAGAACTTCGCCAGCCGCATGATCTGGTAGACCATGTCGGTGGAGTCGTCCATCACGATCATCCCGCCGGAACCGAGCATCGAGCCCTTGGCGACGATGCCCTCGTAGTCCATGGGGCAGTCTTCGATCTCGGCCGCGGTCATGATCGGCACCGAGGACCCGCCGGGGATCACCGCCTTCAGGGTCCGCCCCGGACGCATCCCGCCGCACATGTCGTAGATGACGTCGCGCATCGGCGTGCCCATCGTGATCTCGTAGTTGCCGGGCTTCTGCACATGGCCGCAGACGGAGATCAGCTTGGTGCCGGTGCTCTTGGGGCTGCTGAGGCAGAGTCCCTTGTACCAGGCGGAGCCGCGATTGAGGATGTGCGGCACCGCCGAGAGGGTCTCGACGTTGTTGATCGTGGTGGGACAGGCCCACAGGCCGGCGACCGCGGGGAACGGCGGCTTGATCCGCGGATTGCCGCGCTTCCCCTCGATCGAGTTCATCATCGCGGTCTCTTCGCCGCAGATGTACGCCCCCGCCCCGCGATGCACCACGATGTCGATCCGGCGCCCGCTGCCGAACACGTTCGCGCCGAGCGCGCCGTTCTTGTAGGCGTCCTCAACCGCGGCGGTCAGGATCCGGTGTTCGTGGGTGAACTCCCCGCGGATATAGATGTAGACCCGCTCGGCGCCCATGGCGTGCGCACCCACCGCACAGCCCTCGATGAGCTGATGCGGCGTCCAGCGGAGGATCTCACGGTCCTTGAAGGTGCCCGGCTCGGATTCGTCGGCGTTGCAGACCAGGTAGTGCGGCTTCACCACGTCCTTGGGCATGAACGACCACTTGAGCCCGGTGGGGAAGCCGGCGCCACCGCGGCCGCGCAGCCCCGAGGCCTTGAGCTCCTCGATGATCTGGTCGCGGGTCATGCCGAGGGCCTTCTTGAGCCCCTCGTAGCCGCCCCGCTTCACCCAGCCGTCGAAGGTGCGCGCGCCCGCATCCCCGAAGTACTTGGAGAGGACCGGCGTTTCCTTGGCGTGGCTCGGATGCGGATAGCCCATTACTTGTACCCCTGCAGAATGCCCGCCACGCGCTCGGGGGTGACGCCCTCGATGAAGTCGTCGTCGATGAGCACCGGCGTCGCGAACCCGCAGGCCCCGAGACACTCGACCTCGATGACGGTGAAGCGGCCATCGGCGCTGGTCGCACCGAGTTCACCGCAGCCGGTGTGTTTCAGGAAGGCCTTGGTGACCTCCTCGGCGCCGCAGATGTTGCAGGGCGAGGTGGTGCAGACCTGGATGAAGTGGCGCCCGACCGGATGGGTGTGGTACATCGTGTAGAACGTCACCACACCCTTCACGTAGGCCGGCGTGAGCCCGAGCACCTCGGCCACCTCGCCCACCGCACGCTCGGAGATCCAGCCCCGGTGCTCCTGCACGATCCAGAGCGCGGGCAGCAGGCAGGCCTGCTTGGTGGGGTACTTCGAGAAGAGGACCTCCAGCTTCGCCTTGGCGTCGCCGACGAAGACGGGCTGGTAGTTCTCGTCCTGGACGGCCGAGTGGGCGGTGCCGCTCATCGGTCGATCTCTCCCATGACGATGTCGATGCTGGCATTGATGGCGATGACGTCGGAGAGGAGCACGCCTTCGCAGAGCTTGGGCAGGCAGGCCAGGTTGATGAACGAGGGCGGACGGATGCGCCAGCGGACCGGCTTGGCGGTGCCGTCGGAGACGAAGTAGTAGCCCAGCTCGCCCTTGGGATTCTCCACGCCGAGATAGGCCTCACCGACCGGCGCCTTCACCCCTTCCATCACCTGCTTGAAGTGGTAGATCATCGCCTCCATGTCGCTCATCGCCCGGGACTTGGGCGGGAGGATGACGCGGGGATCGGCGACGTTGATCGGCGCGCCCTTGAGCTTCTCGAGCCGGTCGAGCGCCTGCTCCAGGATGCGCACCGACTGGTACATCTCCTCGAGACGCACCCGGTAGCGATCGTAGATGTCGCCGTGCTCGCCGATCGGCACGTCGAAGTCGTAGCTGTCGTAGCCGAGATAGGGGCGGTCCTTGCGGACGTCATAGTCGACGCCGCTCGCCCGGAGCATCGGCCCCGAGAGCGAGTAGTTGATCGCGTCCGGCCCGCTGATGACACCGACGCCCTGGGTGCGCCCGCACCAGATGGCGTTGCGCGTGAACATCGCGTCGGTCTCGTTCAGCGTCTTCGGGAAGGTGCGGCAGAAGTCGCGCAGCCCCGCCTCGAAGCCGTCCGGGATGTCGGCCATCAGGCCGCCGATCCGCGCCATGCTGGTGGTCAGCCGGGCGCCGGTCCACGACTCCTGCAGGTTGTAGAGCCGCTCGCGCTGGTAGAAGAGCCAGAGGAACGGCGTGAACGCGCCGAGGTCGATGCCCGTGGTGCCGAGCCAGACCAGGTGCGAGATGATCCGGCTGATCTCGCAGGCGACGACCCGGAGCACGGTGCAGCGCTCCGTGATCTCGATCCCCATCAGCTTTTCCGCCGCCAGCGCGAGGCAGACGTTGTTCGCCATCGGGCTGAGGTAGTCGGTGCGGTCGGTCAGCGGGACGATCTGGTTGTAGTGCCGGTACTCGCCCAGCTTCTCGAAGCCCGAGTGCAGGTAACCGATGTGCGGCACCACCCGGACGACGGTCTCGCCGTCGAGCTCCACCACCAGCCGGAGCACGCCGTGCGTCGCCGGATGCTGGGGACCGATGTTGATGAGCATGTGCTCGCTGCCCATGTCATCCTGCGCGGCCCGGTGTTCCGGCAGCGCCACCCCCAGGGGCACGCGAGTCGGCTGGCCCTGCGCATCGAGGCCCGGCGTGGACAGACTCATCTCGAGGGTACGCGTGCTCACTTGACCCCTCCGCGCTCGCCCTGGCTCAGCCGTTCCTTCATGTCCGTCGGCAGCTCACTGTACGCCTCGGCGATCGAGAGTTCCTCGAGCGAGTAATGGGCTTCGGGATTCGCGTTGAGCGCCTGACGCGTCTGTTCCGCCCGGCTGAAGTGCCCGCGCAGCGGGAAGTCCTTGCGGAGGGGAAAGCCCTCGGCGTAGGTCTCCCACATCAGGATGCGGCGGAGATCGGGATGCCCGGTGAAGCTGACGCCGAACATGTCGAACACTTCGCGCTCCAGCCAGTCGGCACCCTTCCACAGATCGTAAACCGAGTCGACCACGAGCGGCCCCGCCTTGTCGAGCTCGACCTTCACCCGCAGGTCGGCCTTCCGGCTCAGCGAACGGAGCTGCCAGACTACCTCGAGCGGCCGTTCCACGTCGCGGTACTCGACGGCGGTGACGTCGGTGAGGTAGTTGAAGAGCTGGCCGGCATCGTCCCGGAGCCAGGCGAGCACCTCGTGACTGCGGGAGGGGGCCACGTAGACGATCGTGTCGCCGCAGGAGACGTCGTGCCGAAGGATCGCGTCTGCGAACCGGGCCTCGAGTGCGGCGACGGTCGGTGAGGCGGCCATCACGCCGACCGGGTCTGGTGGACGGAGTTGCCGAACGGCTCGGAGACCTCGTCGATCTTGCGGGCCGGCAGAAAGAGTCCGTCCGCCCCGACCAGGTGTTCCTGGCGGAGTTCCTCGTCGAGGAAGCTCTCGCCCCGGATCTTCTTCTGCAGGAGCTGGATCCCGTAGATCAGCCCCTCGGGCCGCGGCGGGCAGCCGGGCACGTAGACGTCGACCGGAATGATCGTGTCGATCCCCTGCACCATCGTGTAGGTGTCGAAGATGCCGCCCGAGCTGGCGCAGGCCCCCATCGAAATCGACCACTTCGGCTGCGGCATCTGGTCCCAGATCTTCCGGATGACCGGCGCCAGCTTGAACGGGAGCCGGCCCGCGCAGATCAGCACGTCGGCCTGCCGCGGCGAGAAGCTCATCCGCTCCATCCCGAAGCGGGCGATGTCGAACCGGCTGGCGGCGCTCGCCATGAACTCGATCGCGCAGCAGGCGGTGCCGAAGGGCATCGACCAGAGCGAATTCGACCGGGCCCAGTTGGACAGGAAGTCGAGCCGGGTGGTCACCCAGTTGGGCGACATCGCGGAGACTTCAGTCCCCGCCCCACCCTCCGGCAGTGTCAGTCCCATTGCAGGGCCCCGCGCTTCCAGATGTAGAAGTAGCCGATCGCGAGGATCGCCACGAAGACGAACATCTCGATCAGGAGCAGGCCGCGCATCGCGGTCAGCTGGTTGAACGCCGCACTCCAGGGGAGCATGAAGACGGTCTCGATGTCGAACACGATGAAGAGCATCGCGACCAGGTAGAACTTCACGCTGAACCGCTCGCGCGCGTCGCCGAGCACCGGCATGCCCGACTCGTAGGGCGCGAGCTTGGTGGGAGTGAGACGGTACGCGGATAAGATGTGTGACACACCCAGCATGAGGATGGCGTTGGCGACTACGAACGCCACCACTAACAGCACCGGGATGTAAGCCTGCAGCATGGAGGGAGCCTCGCTCGTGAATTCCTTCACTTTGGGGCGCGAATAAAGTAACCCCGACTCCTTCAGGGTGGTACCCCTCGAATCTTCCGAAACTGGGGACTGGGCGCGACATGCTCTGTTTCGCGCGCCCGGCAGGCTTATATTCTGCGGCGACCGAACGCGTCGTCCCCCGTCCTGCCGAGTCGCCCCGCCGCACCGGCAGCCCAACCCACAGGTCTATGTCAATCAAGTCCGACCGCTGGATCCGCCGTATGGCGAAGGAAACCGGTATGATCGAGCCGTTCACCGAGTCCCAGGTGCGACAGGTGGATGGGGCCGGCCGCCGGGTGATCTCGTATGGGCTCTCGTCCTACGGCTATGACATGCGGGTGGCGCCCGAATTCAAGATCTTTACGAACGCACTGTCCGCGATCGTTGACCCCAAGGAATTCGACAGCAAGAGCTTCGTGGAGTTCGAGGGACCGGTCTGCATCGTGCCGCCCAACAGCTTCGCGCTCGCGCGGTCCGTCGAGTACTTCCGGATTCCGCGGAACGTGCTGACCATCTGTGTGGGAAAGTCCACCTACGCGCGCTGCGGCATCATCACCAACGTGACCCCCTTCGAACCGGAGTGGGAAGGCCACGTCACGCTCGAGATCTCCAATACGACGCCGCTGCCGGCCAAGGTCTACGCCAACGAGGGGATCTGCCAGGTGCTCTTCTTCGAGGCCGATGAGGACGATATCTGCGAGACCTCTTATAAGGATAAGGCGGGGAAGTACCAGAAGCAGACCGGGGTGACGCTCCCGAGACTATAAATGTGATGTGGGGAAAGTTGTCCACACGAATTTGATACGGCGACCCGAGCCTAGCCCTCCCCCCGGACATAGGTCCCAGTCGTTCGCCGCCGCCGGTCGACCTGATCGGCGGCGGTCCGCCGGGCGAGCCGCCACTCGTAGACGGTGAGCACCGGCCCATAGAACGCCAGGTCCGACAGCAGCTTCCCCGCCAGAGCCCCCAGACTCCCGCCGATCCACCGGAGCCCGAAGCCCATCAGCAGCGGGCGCACCAGCCCCGCGTCCAGCGCCTCCGCGACCCCGAACTCCATCAGCATGTTGCGGAGAACGGGGAGCAGGTCTCTGCTCCCGTAGGGCTTCCCGGCGACCCCGGCCCGGTGCGCCGCGCGAACGCTCTCCCGCAGGAACATCACACCATAGAACACCGCCGTCTCCGCCGCGGTGGCAACGTACCCGGCAAGCACCGGCGAGTCGGTCGCCTGTTCCACCGCCACTGCGGCACCCACGGCTACGATCGTCCCGAGGATTTCCGACGGCCCATATCGGCGAACCCAGGCCAGGACCTTCCCCCCGGTCCCGGCCGGCCGGCCGCCCGCGTCCAGCGCCGAACTGCTGCGTCCCCGCCGCCGCTCGACCCGGAGGACCAGCCCGCCGATGTCGACGAGGTCCCCGTCGGCAAGGACCCATGGGGCCTGCATCCGTTCGCCGTTCACCCACGTGCCCGCCCGGCTCCGGTCGACGATGAGCGGGCCGCTCGGCGTCGGGACCACATAGGCATGGACCCGTGAGACCTTCTCGCTGCCGAGGGTGATGTCGCACTCCGGCTGCCGCCCGATCGAGACCGGGCGGTGATCGATGGCCCACTGCAAGGGCCCGCGTGTCAGGTAGAGTCCGGTCGGCTCGGTCATGGTTGGCGACAATATGTCCCGGGCACGAAGGGAAGCAAAGAACGAAACTCGGTTAGATTCCCTGCGTCAGAGACGGCACGTCATCCCCGGGATGGGCCCGAGGGCCCACCCTCTCTGTTTCTTCAGGACGGATCATGCGCACTTTCCTTCTCACGCTGCTCGTCGCCGCCCCCCTCGCCGCTCAGAACCCGCCGCCCCCCCCGACCCCCGCTCCGCCGGGCGGTCCGAAGCCGTCGGCGCCCGCGCCGCAGCGGGACCTCCGGGCGCCGGTCGCGGACACGGGGATCTTCAGCCCCCTCGCGCTGCCCCCGGCCAACGATCTCCGCCGCGCGAATGGCGCCCCGGGCACGAAGTACTGGCAGCAGCGCGCCGATTACACGATCAAGGCGACGCTCGACACTGCGGCCAAGCGGCTCGACGGCACGGTGAGCATCCGTTACACCAACAACTCGCCTGACACCCTGCGGCGGGTCTGGATGCAGATGGATCAGAACCTCTTCCGGAAGGGGAGCGTGGGCTCCTACCTCAACTCCCAGGAAGGGCGCTTCGGCGGTGCCGGCTTCGACGGCGGCTTCCAGATCAGCAGCTTCACCCAGGCCATGGAGAGCGGGCTTCGTCCCAGCCGGGGCAAGGTCGGTCAGCTCGCGCCGCGGCCGGCGCCGGTGAAAACCCGGGTCGACGACACCATGATGGAGGTCGACCTCGCCTTCCCGCTCGCCCCCGGTGCCACCACGATCTTCGACATCGCCTACGGCTTCCTCATCCCGGAACATGGCGCCGACCGCATGGGACGCGACGGTTCGCTCTACGAGCTGGCGCAGTGGTATCCGCGGATGTGCGTCTATGACGACGTGAATGGCTGGAACACCCTGCAGTACCTCGGGCAGGGCGAGTTCTATCTCGAGTACGGCGACTTCACCTACGAAGTGACCGTCCCGGCGGGCTACATCGTCGCCGGCACCGGCACCGTGCAGAACCCGCTCGAGGTCTTCACGCCGACGCAGCGGGCCCGGCTCGCGGCGGCGCTCAAGTCGGACAGCATCACCCCGATCGTGACCCAGGCCGATCTCACCTCCGGCGCCGCGCGCCCGAAGAAGACCGGCACCATCACCTGGAAGTTCCAGGCCCGGAACGTCCGCGACGTCGCGTGGGCCGCGAGCCCCGAGTATCTGTGGGATGCGAGCAGCTGGGACGGGATCCAGGCGAACGCCTACTACCGCCCCTCCGCCATCGCGACCTGGAAGGACGGCGCCGACATGAGCCGCGCCTCCATCCAGGAGTACAGCACCCGCTGGCTCCGCTACCCCTACCCGCAGATCTCCGCGGTCGAGGGGCCGGTGTCAGGCATGGAATACCCGATGGTCGCGATGGAAGCGAAGGACGACACGAAGGAAGGCCTCTACGCCGTCATCACCCACGAGATCGGCCACATGTGGTTCCCGATGGTCGTGGGCTCCGATGAGCGCCGGTACGCCTGGATGGATGAGGGCTTCAACACCTTCATCAACATCTTCTCCGAAGAGGGGTACTTCAAGCGCGACGATACCCGCCGGCGGATCGGCGAGGCGCGTTTCGCCCTGATGAACGACCAGGCCCCGACGGCGCAGCCCATCATGACCTACGCCAACCGCTTCCGCACCGAGGGCAACCTCGGCGCCCTGGCGTACATCAAGCCGGCGCTCGGTCTGTATACCCTGCGCAACAAGGTGCTCGGCGCCGACGTCTTCGATGCCGCCTTCAGCGAATACGCCCACCGCTGGGCCTTCAAGCATCCCCAGCCCGCCGACTTCTTCCGCACGATCGAAGACGTCTCCGGCCGGGACCTTGACTGGTTCTGGCGTGGCTGGTTCTTCACGACCTCGGCGCTCGACCAGGCCGTCGATTCGGTCTCGCAGCGCCCCGGCCGGAACGGCCAGCCCCAGACGAGGGTCTACCTGCGCAATGCCGGCCAGCAGGTGATGCCGGTCGAGCTGCAGCTCACCTTCGCCGACAGCACCACCCAGCTCTACAAGTACCCGGTCGAGATCTGGTACAAGGGCGACAAGTACACCGCGATCATCCCGACCGACAAGCCGGTCATCGCGGCGACCGTGAACCCCGACAGCCAGTTCCCGGACATCACCCCGGCGAACAATGGGTGGAAGGCGCCGTCAGGCAACTGATCGCGCTTCCACCACGAATGCCAGCGGGGCGAGCCACTCGGCTCGCCCCGCTGTGCATTCCCCCTGCCCTTCGCTCAGCGCAGCGTCGCCGTCGCGGCGATCAGCGCGGCACGGAAGGCCCGCCCCGACGCCTCCGGCCGGGCATCATCGGTCGTGTTGACGCAGGCGATCACCCCGGCGCGGGTCGCGGGGTTGAAGTAGATCCACGAGCGAAAGCCCGCCTGTTCTCCGGTATGACCGATCAGCATCGTCCCGCCGGCGTCCATGGTGAAGAAGCCGAGCCCCATCCCTTCGTTGCCCTGCGGCGCGAGCGGCACCACCGTCCGCCACATCTCCTCCAGCGTCCCATGCCGGAGTACGGTCTCGTAGAGATGGGCGCGGGTGCTGTCCCCACCCGTGGCGCCGGTCAGGAACGCCATCCAGACCGCGAGATCACCGACCGGCGCGTTCCAGCCCCCGTTCGGGATCGTCACGCCCGGGTTGAACTCGCGACCGTTGTCCATGACCCGCTCGGCCCCGGTGGAGTCCCGCACCAGCGTGTAGTTGTTCGAGCGGAAGTCCGTCAGGTGCCAGGGCGTGGCGTTGAAGTAGCTGTCGTGGATGCCGAGGGGCGTCCAGAGGTTCTTGTAGATGTAGGACTGCCACGGATCGCCGGTGATCGCCTCGATGACTCGTGCCAGGTAGATGTACGCGGGATTGCTGTAACTGAAGCGCGAGCCGGGCTGAAAGCGGATCTCCTGATAGGGCATCATGGCGACGAGCTGTTCCCACCGCGTCGGCTCGAACGGCTCCCAGTCCACATACTTCCGGTACGGCCAGGTGGGATTCTGGAATCCTGAAGAGTGCGAGAGCAGCATGCGCAGGGTGATGCCGTCCATCGAACCGTACGGGTTGTGCACCTGCCGAAGCTCCGGCACCCATTTCGTGATGGGGTCATCGAGCGAGAGCAGGCCCCGGTCGCGGAGCTGCATGATGGCGACCGCCGTGAGGGTCTTGGTAATCGATCCCCAGTGAAAGATGGTTCGGTCACCGACCGGCACCTGCGCCGCGCGATCCTGGAATCCCGCCAGATGCCTCGCCACGATCTTCCCCTGACGCACGGCGACCAGGCTGCCGCCAGCGACGCTGTCCACGGCCATGAGCGTGTCGAACGCCGCGACGGCCCCGCCCCACCCCGGAGGCGGCGGATCGGGACGCCGGGATTGCGCGGCAGTCGAGGAAACGAGGAACGGAAAGGCGAGGAGAAGCAGCAGGCGGCGGCGGTACGGCACGAACGCTCCAGGGCGCGGGACGGTGGAATGTCCCGTTCGGCGCACCCCGCGTCAACTAGTCGATGAGTCGTGCGTCGATCCAGACCGGACCGCTGGTCGCGAGGATGACCGAGCCGCGAACGACCTCACCCGGGAGGAGGCGTCGCACCAGCCGGTCGAAGGGGCCGTCCTTGCTCATCTGGATCTTGTATTGGAAGCTGACTGGTCGGGGAAGCTGCGTCTTGAACTCGTAGGCCCACGCGTACAGCTCCCGTTCCCCCGCGCCATTGACCCGCTCCCGCCGAACCCGCACCTGGATGCCCGCCGTGCTCGGCACCGGGTACCACGGGCCCCATGGCACTGCGCTCGCTCCATCCGGAGTCTCCCCCGACCGGCGGGCCTTGATGATGTCACTCCAGCGACTCACGCCCCCTCCGCTTCCGCTGTCGAACCTTCGGTCATGATTCCGAACCCGCCATCCTGTCCGGCACCCGCTGCATACCGGGCAATATGGGAAACGAGCGTCAGTTACCCGTCATCTGTCGCCGGGCGCCCGCCCCACTCGGTCAGTCAGGCACCGTTTGACCAGGAAATGACGCGGACTTTTCCCCCGGTACATCTCGGGGCATTTCATCGGGAAACCTCGGCCCACTGAGGTGAAAAAGATGGAGCGGGGCTGTGACAGCCCCGCTCCATGGCGGCAATGATGACCGGTAGTGTTTGATGGTCCGGAAGGCGTGCGGCTCGCGTTCCCTGAAACCGAATCAGCTCATGGAACCCCGAGCTGCCAGAGCCCGGAAACCATGTCGCTCGCGTAGAGGCCCCCATTGTACAGCATGACACCCCAGACGTAGGTGTTGCCGCTGCCGCCGGGCTTGATCCGGGCGATCTCCCGGGACGCGAGATCCCCCGTCAGAGAGCCGGAGATGTCGAGCGCGACCACTCCGCCGTTGTAGTACGCCGCGTAGAGCCTCTGGTTCGGCTCGTCGATCCAGAAGTTGTGCGTCCCGGCACCCGCCATGTGATAGTGGGCGACTTCGACCGGTGCCGTCAGGTCGCTGACGTCCACGACGTGGATGTCGCCGGATGAGCTCGCGCCCACCGAACCCGGGCCTTCCTGCCCGATGAACAGATACCGCTTCTGCCCGTTCGTCGGATTCCAGAACCACCAGCCGTTGTGGGTCTCACCGCCGAAGGCGAGCGCGGAGGTACTCCCAGTCTTGCTGACCTGGACCGGGACGGACGGCGTTCCGCCGTGCGACCCGTTCCCCACATCGAAGATGTAAAGTCCCTCATTCCACGCGAAGACGAAGGCATAGCCATCGCGCACGAAGGTATCGTGAATGCAGTAATGATCGGGGATCGGCGTCGTGCTGGCGGTCGTGATCGATCCCGTCGCTGCGGCCGAGAGATCGAAGACGATCAGCGCGCAGGAACTGGGATCCTTTGCCGTGAAGGCGTACAGCGTCCCGTTGATGACCGAAAGCGACCCGGTATGCAGGCCCGTGGCCACCGGCGCGAACGCCACCTGCGAAGGGTGCGCCGGATTCGTCAGATCATAGACATAGACCCCGCCTCCTGAACCGCCCTCGGCGGTCGCAACCAGCCAGTGACCGTCGGGGGAGACTTCGAGATCGCTCACCGTGATGACATTGCTCAGGCGGACCGAGTCCACGAGCACCGGGGCTCCAGTCACGCTCAACTGGAAAACCTCGATCGTCCCCTGCACCCCGGCCGAGCGCTGAATCCAGTTCCAGGTGCCCGTGTAGGCATAGCCGTTGGCAACCCAGAGATCGCTGGTATAGCGAGCGGGCACATTGTTGCCGCCGCCGAGCACCGCGAACGCCTGACCCCCGGTGCCCTGACTGGTGAATGTCACCGGCGACCCGCTGTAGCCGTCGAGCCGTGCAGTGACGCTCTGCTGGCCTGGCGTGGAGCCGAGCGTCGCGACGGCGGTGGAGATCCCAGCGCCATCGGTCGCCGCCGAGTCCGGCGCGATCCCGCCGCCGCCGCTGGTCACCTTCCAGTGCACGTAGACCCCGCTCACTGCCGAGCCGTTCTGGTCGCTGACCTTGACCTGGTACGGCTGCAGCACGCTGCTCACCTGGGCGACCTGGCTGTTCCCCGAGACGATCGCGAGCTGCCCCTGCGTCACCGGTGCCGTGTTGTTCCCGGAACTGCAGGCCGCAGTCACGAGCAGGGCGACGAGAACGGACCGCGGGTGGAGAAGAGTTTCCATGGTCATGCTCGACGATGGGCCGAACCGCGGACGCCGTCCGTGGTGACGGTCACATCGCATGATGGTGAGTGGCCGAAGGAGTGGACCCGAGCAGGTCGCCGTAACGCCCCATCCGATGGCCGGCCATGCGCCAGCCGAGCCGCAGGCCGCCGGAGAGCGAACGAACCCTGGTCGAACCGTAGAAGACCAGGGGGTTGAAGATGCCGCCGTCGATGTTGTGGACCTGCCCCACGGTGCCTTCGAGAAACGGGCTCACGCTGAGTCGCCCCGCCGACAGCTCGAGCGTCGCGTTATAGCCGAGGGTGTGCAGTGACCATCGTGTGGTGCCCGCGATCGAGTTCTCCAGGTGCGGTCGCACCGAGCGGAAGGGATCGCTCGTGCGGATGTCCTCGGGGCGATCGGTGCGCTCGAAACGGTAGTACACCGTGTGCGGCCCACGGCGGTACGAGCCCTCCCCGAGCAGGCTCGTGAAGACGAAGAACCCTTTCGCCTCCTCGGTACGCGACCATTCGGCGAGCGCATAGATCCGGCCGCCCGCCGCCGCGCGATCCACGCGCACATTCGCGTGCCACTTCCAGGCATCGGTGCCCGCGCCGGGGCGATGCTCCGGCGAATGGACCTTCGCGCGCGAGCCCGCGATTTCGACCCCATCCACGGGAAACAGCGTCAGCCTCGCCGACCACGAGTCTCCATACCGTGCGAGCCTCGGCCACTGGCCCGGGCGCTCCGGCTCGTCCCCGTTGAAGAGCGCTGCCTCGAGCGCCACCGGGCCAGCGCGCACGCCCGCCAGCGTGACGGCGCGCTCGAGCAGCTGCGACAGGTGATGATTGACCGGATAGCGATAGACCGGGCGGCTCATCGGATCGTCGGAGCCGAACGGCACGAAGCCCTTCCCGGCGCTCACCGACAGCCGCACGCCGCCGTCCCGCCGGCCGAGCAGATCAAGCCCCGAGAGCATCAGCTCGTGCGCATAGGTGTGCGGGTGCCGACGGTCCGTGAAGCCTTCGCCCCAGCCACCGGGAAGCAGCTCCCCCTTCGGGATCGTCTGCCCTTCGAGATTGAGCGTCCCGCTGAAGCCGAGATGTCCGCCCAGCGCTCCGGCATGCAGCATGATCATCGGCTGAGTGAGCCGCGCCTCCGTCATGCTCCGGCCACCAGGCGCCCGTTCGACGCCCGTCACCGCACCGATCGCCTGCCCCATCACCGTGACCCACGGCTGCTGCTGCGCCGAGACCGGGCGCACGACGCCGCAGAGGACCAGCGCAAACGAGAAATGGGAGAAGCGCGATGACGTCACTTCGGGAGTATCTCGGCGAGTGGAAATACCAGCGGCCCGGCAGTGTGGTGACGACCGGGCCGCAGGGCAGAACACAGAAGGAAGCCTACATCGCGACTTCGACGGCGCTCACTTCCCGCTTGGTGACACTGGCGGTGATGTAGTCCCGATAGAGCCGGGAGATCCAGTCGATGGAGATGCCCTTCGGACAGGCCTCCATACACTCCCCATGCCAGGTACAGCCGCCGAACCCTTCGGCATCCATCGTCTCGACCATGCTGAGCGCGCGGCGCGTCCGCTCCGGCTGCCCCTGCGGCAGCATGCCGAGGTGGCCCGCCTTGGCGGAGGTGAACAGCATCGCGGAGGCGTTCGGACAGGCGGCGACGCAGGCGCCGCAGCCGATGCACTGCGCGGCGTCCATCGCGAGATCGGCATCGGTCTTGGGCACCGGGAGCGCGTTGCCATCCTGCGCGCTGCCGGTGGAGACGCTGACGAACCCGCCGGCGGCGATGATCCGGTCGAACGCGCTCCGGTCGACGACGAGGTCCTTCACCACCGGGAAGGCCTTCGCCCGCCACGGCTCGATGTAGATCGTGTCGCCGTCCTTGAAGCTCCGCATGTGGAGCTGGCAGGTGGCGGTGCCCTTCATCGGGCCGTGAGCGACGCCGTTGATCATCATGCCGCACGAGCCGCAGATCCCCTCGCGGCAGTCGTGATCGAACGCGATCGGCTGCTCGCCCTTCAGGATCAGCCCCTCGTTCACCACATCGAGCATCTCGAGGAACGACATGTCGGGACTGACGTTCGGCGCATCGTAGCGGACCAGCTGGCCTGCCGCACCACCTGCGGCCTGGCGCCAGACATAGAGCGTCAGGTTCACTTGTAGCTCCGGGTGCTCAGGTGCACGTTCTCGAACTCCAGCGGCTCCTTGTGGACCACCGGCGCCTTGTCGTCGCCCTTGTACTCCCACGCGGCGACGTAGCAGAACTTGTCGTCGTTGCGGAGTGCCTCACCGTCGGGCGTCTGGTGCTCGACCCGGAAGTGACCGCCGCACGACTCCTCCCGCTCCAGCGCGTCGCGACACATCAGTTCGCCGAACTCGAGGAAGTCGGCCACCCGCCCCGCCTTCTCCAGCGACTGATTCAGCTCAGCACCGCTCCCGGGCACGTTCACATTCTCCCAGAATTCGCTCCGGAGCGCCGGGATCTTCTGCAGGTTGGTGCGGAGGCCCTCGGCGGTACGCGCCATGCCGCAGTTCTCCCACATCAGCTTCCCCAGCTCGCGGTGGAACGAATCCACCGTGCGCTTCCCCTTGATGCCGAGCAGCTTCGTGGTCCGCGCCGTCGTCTCCGCCTCCGCCGCCTTGAAGGCGGGGTGGCTGGTATCGAGCTTCGGCAGCGAGGCCGAGGCGAGATAGTTGCCGATGGTATACGGGATGACGAAGTAGCCGTCGGCGAGTCCCTGCATCAGGGCGCTCGCACCCAGCCGGTTCGCCCCGTGATCGGAGAAGTTCGCCTCGCCAAGGACGTGGAGCCCGGGGATGGTGCTCATCAGGTTGTAGTCCACCCAGAGACCGCCCATGGTGTAGTGGACGGCCGGGAAGATCCGCATCGGGGTGCGATACGGGTTGTCGTCGGTGATCCGCTCGTACATCTCGAACAGATTCCCGTAGCGCTCCCGCACCTTCTGCTCCCCCACCCGGCCGATCGCATCGGCGAAGTCGAGGTACACGCCGAGCCCGCCGGGGCCCACGCCGCGGCCCTCGTCGCAGACTTCCTTCGCGGCCCGGCTCGCGATGTCGCGCGGGCAGAGATTGCCGTAGCTCGGATACTTCCGCTCGAGGTAGTAGTCGCGCTCCGCCTCCGGAATCTGTTCCGGCGAGCGCTTGTCCCCCTTGGCCTTCGGCACCCAGACCCGGCCATCATTGCGGAGCGACTCGCTCATCAGGGTGAGCTTCGACTGGTAGTCGCCGCTCACCGGGATGCAGGTCGGATGGATCTGGGTGAAGCAGGGATTGCCGAACGCCGCGCCGCGCTTGTAGGCGCGATAGGTCGCGGTGACGTTGCAGCCCTTCGCGTTGGTCGAGAGATAAAAGACGTTGCCGTAGCCGCCGGTCGCGAGGATCACCGCATCCGCGGCATGCGACTCGATCTTCCCGGTGACGAGATCCCGCACCACGATCCCGCGGGCGACGCCATCGACCAGCACCACATCGAGCATCTCGGTCCGGGGGAACATCTTGACCGAACCCGCGGCGATCTGCCGCTCCAGCGCCTGGTAGGCGCCGAGCAGGAGCTGCTGACCCGTCTGGCCGCGGGCGTAGAAGGTCCGCGAGACCTGCGCACCACCGAAGGAGCGGTTCGCAAGCAGACCGCCGTACTCCCGCGCGAACGGCACCCCCTGCGCGACGCACTGATCGATGATGTTGACGCTGATCTGCGCCAGGCGATAGACGTTCGCCTCACGGGCGCGGAAGTCGCCGCCCTTCACCGTGTCGTAGAACAGCCGCCAGATCGAGTCGCCATCGTTCTGGTAGTTCTTCGCCGCGTTGATGCCGCCCTGCGCCGCGATCGAGTGCGCCCGCCGGGGAGAGTCCTGGAAGCAGAAGCACTTCACGTTGTAGCCGAGTTCGCCGAGCGTCGCCGCGGCGGCACCGCCCGCGAGGCCCGACCCGACCACGATCACCGAGTATTTCCGCTTGTTCGCGGGGTTCACCAGCTTCATCTCGAAGCGGTGCTTGTCCCACTTCTCGGCCAGCGGGCCCGAGGGAATCCGCGAGTTCAGTTCCATGATTGATTCCTCAGTGCAGCTTCAGCACGCCCAGCAGCACCGCCACCGGGATGACCGTGAAACCGAGCCACACGACGACGGCGATCACCCGCGCGATCGGCCGGTGCAGCGGATTGGGGCGCGGCTGGGCCGCCCCGAGCGAGCGGAGGCTGCTCCACGCGCCGTGATAGAGGTGCAGACCCACCGCCGCCATCGCCACGATGTACAGGATGGCGACCACCGGGTAGGAGAGCCCGCTGATCAGGTTGTGGTAGACGTCCCCCTCGATGAAATCGGGGTGGATCTGGCCGGTCGTGAAGTGCAGCAGGTGCAGGATGATGAACACGAGCAGGATGATCCCGCCGACCCGGAGCGTCATCGACGCCGGCGTGGCGGCCTGGGCGACCTTCTTCGCGTAACCCACCGGGCGCGCCGCGCGATCGAGCAGGGTGAGCTGCACCGCCGCGACGACGTGCAGGACGAGCGACGCCAGCAGGACCACGCGGAGCAGCAGCGTGATCTCGTGCAGCGGACCGTGCAGCATCGCGCCATAGGCGTTCAGCTTCTCGGCGCCGAGGAAGACCTGCAGGTTGCCCGCCATGTGCAGGATGACGAAGCCGATCATGATGAGGCCGGTCACCCCCATCACGACCTTCTTCCCCAGCGTCGATCGCCAGAACGACAGGATCTTGTTCACCGGATCTCCCCTCAGCCCAGCGTCTTCATGGTGTCGGCCACGGCTGCGGCGCTCTTGTGCAGGTCGGCGCGTTCCTCCGCCGTGAGCGAAACCTCGAGCACCTGCTCGATGCCGTTCCGGCCCAGCTTCACCGGGACCCCGCAGAACACATCCTTGAGACCATATTCGCCGGTGAGCCACGCGGCGCACGGCAGGATCCGCTTCTTGTCGAGCACGATCGCCTCCGCCATCTGCACCGACGCCGCACTCGGCGCGTAGTAGGCGGAACCGGTCTTGAGGAAGTTCACGATCTCCGCCCCGCCATTCCGGGTGCGGGTCACGATGGCGTCGAGCTTGTCCTTCGCGATGAGCTGGGTAACCGGGATTCCGGAGACCGTCGTATACGAGACCAGCGGCACCATCGTGTCGCCATGGCCACCGAGCACCATCGCCTGGATGTCCTCGACGGAGACGTCCATCGCCTCGGCAAGGAAGGCGCGGTACCGCGCCGTGTCGAGCACGCCGGCCATGCCGATCACCCGCTCGCGCGGGAAGCCGCTCGCCTTCATCGCGACGTAGCACATCACGTCGAGCGGATTCGAGACCACGATGATGATGCTCGACGGCGCGACCCGGGCGATCTCCTTCGCGACCGAGCCGACGATGCCGGCATTGGTCTTCACCAGGTCGTCGCGGCTCATTCCCGGCTTCCGGGCGATCCCCGCGGTCACGATGAACAGTTCGGAGCCCGCCGCCGCGTCGTAGCTGTTGGTCCCGACGATCCGGCTGTCGAAGCCCTCGATCGGCGCCGACTGCCACTGGTCGAGGCCCTTCCCCTGCGGAACGCCCTCGACGACATCGACCATCACGACCGTGCGCGCGAGGTTCTTCTCGGCGACGCGCTGGGCGGCGGTTGCGCCGACATTGCCAGCACCGACGACGGTGATCTTGTTGAACATGGATGTATGACGTGGTATGAGTGGGTGCCAGCGGCGGCCGGTCGGCCGGCCCCGTGCCGTGGCGCCCGGAAAGCTACTTCGCGCCCAAGCCCCGGCAAAGCCCCGAACGCCCGGACGGCAAACGGGGCGGAATCACTCCGCCCCGTCCCCCGTCCCAGGCCACAATTCGAGAATCAGGTCCCGAGCGGATTGCAGCTCGTGCCCAGCTTCCGGGCCGCGCATTCGTCGGCCGGAATCGGCATCCGGCTCGGCACCGCGCCATTGGGCACCAGCGCCGGAATCGTCCCCAGTCGGCCGTAGCGCCGGGCATCGACCCACCGGGCGCCCTGCTCCCAGAGGAGCGAATAGCGCCGGTTGTAGAGCAGCTCGTCGATGAACGCCGCCGCCGAACTCGCCGGAGTGAGCGTCGTCGGCGCCAGGCCGCCCGCGTTGACCCGCACCAGGTCGAGATCGGTGATGGCCGCCGGATAATTGGTGAGTCCGATGTTCGCCTCGGCCCTGAGGAGCAGGAGCTCCTCATCCCGGATGATCGGGATCGGCTTGTTCTGGTCCGGCTGTCCGCCGGTGAAGTACACCGCGAACTTCCGGTTCGGGTCCACCGGGAAACCGGAGAGCGTGTAGGTCGCCGTCGTGTCGTTCGGGTCGATGAAGGCGAGCTTGTCGAGTGCCCGCTGGTCCACCGCCCCACCCGGCTGCAGCTGCGCGTCGTCGATGGTGTTGTTGAACGCGAAGTAGGTGGTACCGTCCAGCGTCTCCGACAGCTCGTTCAGGATATCGCCCGGCTTGTTGGAGAAGTCGAAATAGGCGCCCACCTTGAAGTCGGCCGGGTTGGCGGAAATGAATGATTGCGCGAGCGCGGTCAGGGCGTTGGCGTAGCAGGTCGCCGCGCAGGCCGGCGTCGCGGTCGCCCGGAACACCCACGCCTTCGCCGCCAGCGCCCGGTTCACGAGGATCAGCGTCGCCGGGGTGTCGAAGCCGGTGAAGCCGGGCGGCATATGGAACGGGAACGCCGTTCCACCCGCCGCGAGACTGTCGCGCGCGGCATCCAGTTCCCCGATGATGTAGCCGTAGACGCTGTCCTCGCTCACGAACGGCGCCGGCGCGGCACTCAGCGCCAGGTTGACATCCACCGGCGCGCCGAGCGCGCCGCGCCCCGCGATCAGCGGCATGAACGCCAGCGCCTTCATCGTCCGCGCGAAGCCGATCGACGCCGCCCGCTCCTCGGCCGTGAGATCGGGCGCGCGCGGCACTGCGTCGAGATAGGTGTTGATCGTGCGGATGTTCTGGTAGCGGCCCGACCAGACGGCCGCCCCGAACTGCGTCGTGCTGAGCGGCCCGAAGAACGGCTCCTGATAATCGGGCTGGTTGTTGCCGGCGAGGTTCGCCCCTTCCCGCCCCAGCGACCCGTAGCGCCACACGACGTCCACTGCGTCACTCCGCGCTCCGATGAAGATGCCGGTGGTGACGACGGCGAGCTTGGCCTTGGTCGGATTCTTGACCAGGTCGTCGAGCGTCGGATTGTTCGGATCGGTAATGTTGAAATCGCCGCACGCGGCCAGCAGGCCGGTGGCCACCAGGGCAAGGAGTGCGCTGCGGCGGGCGCCGGAAATGAGAGTCGTCGGCATTGTCAGAACCCCACCGAGACGTTGAGGGAGAAGTTGCGCGAGGGCGGATAGGGTCCGAGGTCGATGTTCCGCGTGATCGCCTGCGACCCGAAGTTGCTCGACTCGGGATCGTACCCGAAGTAGTTCGTGAAGAGCAGCAGATTCCGCCCCGTGATGCCGATCCGCGCATTGTCCGCGCCCGCGAACAGCGCGTGCACCCACCGGCTCGGCAGAGTCCAGATGAGGCTCAGCTCGCGCAGCTTGAGGAAGGTCGTCGACTGCACGAACGGCGTCGCCACGCCATCCTGGAGACAGGCGTTGGCCCGCGCCTGCCCCGCCGCCGTCGCCTGGTCCGGTGACAGCTGGTTGCAGTCATAGAGCGACAGCGTCTGGTTCTGCGCCACGCCCCCCTGCTGCCAGGCCCAGAGCATCGAGATCGACAGGTTCTTCCAGGTGATGTCGTTGGCGAGCGTCAGCTGGAAGTCGGGGTTGGCATCGCCGAGCACCTTGGTGATCGGATTACCCAGACTGTCATAGCCGACCGTGCCGATGATCTGCGTCGCCGAGTGTCCCGGCTCGATGAAGAACTCGCCGAAGGCGAGACCGAAGCCCGCCGTCGAGGGACGGTACCCCGGGACCGGCAGGTCGAGCACCTTGTTGCGCAGATGCGTGAAGGTGGTGCGCGCAATCCAGGTGAAGTCCTTGCTCTGGACCGGCACGATGCCCGCCGCGAGTTCAAGCGACGTGTTCCGCATGTGCCCGCCGTTCAGGAACTCGGAGGTGAAGCCGCTGCTCGCCGCCGGCGTGCGCGAGAGCAGCAGGTCGCTCGTGGTGTTGCTCGCCAGCGTGAGCTGGAGATTGGTCCGTCCTCCCCACAGCTCGGCGTCGAGGCCACCCTCCCACTCCTTGACCCGCTCCGGCTTGATCGTCGAGAGCCCGGCGATCGTCCCCACTGTGACACCGCCACTGCCGCCGTACGTCTGACCGCCGACCAGCGACGTGAACTTCTGCCCGAACAGCGGCTGGTTGCCGGTCTGGCCGTAGGCGAGCCGCAGCTTGAACTCGCTGCCGGTGCCAAGGAGCCCCGGGAAACGGTACGCCCCCGCGAGCCGCGGGTAGAACCAGTACTTCGACACGTCACCGAGCACGCTGCTCCGCTCCGCGCGCACGCTGCCGACGAGCGAGAGCCGCTCCTTCATTGCGAGCACCTCTTCGGCGCCGTAGAACGCCAGGGTCCGTTCGGTGGATCGCTCCTCGATCGGGTTGCTCACCACTGAGCCCTGCCCGACGCTCGTCTGCCCCGGCAGGATCCCCGTCGCCGTGATCCGGTTCCGGGAGAGCTGCCGGTCCTCGTACTGGACACCGATCGAGGTGGAGAGGCGGTAGCTCTGCGACTCGGGCGAGTAGCTGTGGATCGCGTTCAGGTTCCAGTTGAGGTTCCGGCCGTCGGCGGCACCGAGCGTGATCGTGCCCGGGTTCGGCAGCGTCTGCTCGAAGGTGAGTTCCGGCGGCGCGATGATCTTGTTCTTCTGATTGACGAAGTCGGCGCCGCCCGCCGCAACGAACTGCAGGCTCTGCCGCTCGCCGGTCCAGGCGTTCCATGTCAGGCGGCCGCCGCCCGTGAAGCGCACCGCCGTTTCATTGTTGGTCGCGAGCGCCGCGGTCTGCAGCGGATTGGACCCGAAATAGCCGATCCCCGGCTGCGGATAGACGCCGTTCACCGGCTTGAGCGGAATGAAGCTCGGGATGTAGGCCAGCGCGTAGGTGACGCTCGCGCCGGAGTTGTCGTTGTTGGTGAAGCCCTTGTCGTTCGAGTTCCGCGCGAAGACCGAGGTCAGGTCGAGGCTGAGCTTGCTGGTCAGCTCCTGCGAGACGTTCGCCCGAAGCGTCTGCCGCTCGGCCCCGGTGCGACCGATGATGCCGTTGTCTTTCTTCCAGCTCCCGGACGCGAAGAACCGGGTCTTCTCGTTGCCCCCGCTCACGTCGAGCTGGCTCTCGTAGGAAACCGGCTTGTCGCCCGCGAGCTCCTGCAGGTGGTCGTACGCCGGCAGCTTCCCGTTCACCAGGTACGACCGCACCAGGTTCGAGTCGAACAGCGCGAAGGCCTGGGTCGTGTCGAACACCCGGAACCCGGGCCCGCGCAGCAGCTCCGAGAAGCCCACCCGCTGGCTCAGGTTCGCATGCACCTTCCCCGCGGTGCCCCGCTTGGTGTGGATGATGACCACGCCATTCGCGGCCTTGGAGCCGTAGATCGAGCCGGCCGCGGCGCTCTTCAGGATCTCGATCGACTCGATGTCGTTCGGATTGAGGTCGGCGAGCCGGTTGGTCCCGTCATCCTGGGCGTCGGCGCGGGCCAGGTTGCCGCTGCTCCCCGTCACCGAGGAGAGTCCCGAGGGAATCGTCGCGTTGCTGTAGATGACGCCGTCCACCACGATGAGCGGGTCGGCGTTACCAATGATCGTGTGCGGCCCGCGGATCTGCACCTGCACGCCCGCGCCCGGCGCACCCGAGTTGGTCTGGATGTTCGCCCCGGCGACACGCCCCTGCAGCGCCCGGTCCACCGACTGGGCCTGCACCTGGCTCACGTCCTGGCCGTCGACGATCGCGGTGGAGGTCGTGGAGTTCCGCTGTTCGGTATTCGTCGCCTGACCGGTGACCACGACCTCTTCGAGATTGAACACGTCCTGCGACATCGTGATCGTCACATCGGACTGATCGGCGCCGATCGGGACCTCCTGGCGCTTGTAGCCGATGGCCCGCACCAGGATGCGCGTTGGACCGGCGGGGACATCCAGACTGAATCGCCCGCGTGCATCGGTCTTGGCGCCGGCGGATTTGCCGACGAGCGTCACCACGGCCTCCGCCAGCGGCGAGCCATCGTCCGCGCGATGGACGGCACCGGTGAGGATGCGCGTCTGCGCGGCGGCGGCCGCGGGCAGCGCGAGAGCAAGGATGCTCAGGAAGGCTACGAACCTGCGATAGCGCATGCGTCCTCCAGAGGGAGGGGAGGAAGAACGGGATGGGGACGGCGGGCGGCGTACGCCGCGATGCAGAACGGTTTCGAAGACCTCCTGCCGAATTACAGGGCGCCGCTCCGCAACGCAAGAGGGAGAGCCAGATTGGCTCTCCCTCGCATGTTCACCCTCGCCGCCCGCCACCCCGTCCGCCTCGGCCCCCTCGGCCGCCGCGCGGGCCGCGTCCCCCGCCGCCCGGAGGGCCACCCCGCCCCCCGGGACGCCCGCCCCGTTGCGGTGCGGGACGCGCCGCGCCGATCCGCTCGTGGGTCGGCGGCCCCGTCAGCACGTTGCCGTTCACCTCGTCCTCCTCCTCGTCGAGATCGAGCGCCAGCATCGGCGGGTCGGTCACGTCGAGCGGCGGCGGCGGGCCGTGCGGGATGCCCAGCTTCCGGAGCCCCTCGTACAGCACCACGCTCACGGCATTGGCGAGATTGAGGCTCCGCACCTCCCCCGACATCGGGATCCGGTAGCAGCGCTCCGGGTGCTTCTCCAGGATCTTCCCCGGCAGCCCCTCATCCTCGCTCCCGAAAATCAGCACGCTGTTGGTGGCGTAGGGGGCGTCGCGATAGTCCTGCGTCGCGTTGGCGGAGAAATAGAGGCAGCGGTCGCGGCTGATCGCGTCGCGGAACCGGAACCAGTTGGGGTGCACCCAGAGGTCCACCTTGTCCCAGTAGTCGAGCCCGGCGCGCTTCACCTCGCGGTGATCCAGGCTGAAGCCCAGCGGCTCGATCAGGTGCAGCGGCGTCTCGGTCGCGACGCAGAGCCGCGCGATGTTGCCGGTATTGGGCGGAATCTTCGGTTCGATCAGGGCGACGTGCAGACTCATGGGAATCCAGTCAGGCGTGTGGGGTGGTCTCAACCACCGCGGGTGTGCATCTCTTTGCGTGGATCGGCCCGGAGCGTGGACAGCTGATACAGGGCACCCCGCTCCGGCGCGGCGGCCCGCTCTTCGGCGCCGCGATCGGTGCGCCCCTCCCACGCCGCACGGATCAGCGCGGCGATCTCGCCATCGGTCGCTCCGCTGCGCAGCGCCGGCCGGAGGTCCAGCCCGCTCTCCGCGTACAGGCAGAGCAGGAAGTGCCCGTCGGCGGTGAGCCGCGCGCGATCGCAGGTGCGGCAGAACGGATCGGTGGTGGATGCGATGACCCCGAAAACCGTCCCGTCAGGCAGCCGGAACCGCTCCGCCGGCGCCCAGCTGCTGTCGTTCTCCGGCAGGGCCTCCACCGGGCCGTAGCGCGTGGCGAGCCGCTCGAGGATCTCCCGCCGCGAAACGACATCCTCCATGCGCCACCCGTTGGCCCCGCCGACATCCATGTACTCGATGAAGCGCATCTCGGCGCCATGCGACCGGGCGAACTCGATCAGCTCCACCAGCTCGTCGTCGTTGTAGCCCCGGATCACCACGCTGTTGAGCTTGACCCGGCCGAATCCCGCCGCCTGCGCCGCCGCGATGCCGGCGAGCACATCGGCATGGCGATTCGAGCGGGCGAACTCCTTCATCCGCTCCGGCCGCAGCGTATCGAGGCTCACCGTGACCCGGCGGAGTCCCGCCGCCCGGAGTGCCGCCGCCTGTTCGCCGAGCAGGATGCCGTTGGTCGTCAGCGCCAGGTCGGTGATCCCGTCGTGCCGCGCCAGCAGGGCGACCAGCTCGGGGAGATCCTGCCGGAGCAGCGGCTCGCCGCCGGTGAGCCGGAGCTTGTCCACGCCGAGCCCGGCGAAGATCCCGGCGAGCCGATCGATCTCCTCGAAGCTGAGGATCGAGCCGCGCGGCAGCCACACGTAGTCCGCTTCAGGCATGCAGTAGCGGCAGCGCATGTTGCAGCGGTCGGTGACCGAAATCCTGAGGCTCGAGAGCGGACGCCCGAGCCGGTCGAGGACCGGGGACTCGGTTGCGCTCACCGCGGTGCCCCCTGTGCAGACGCGCCGGCGGTGGGATCCACCCACACCACCGAGCCGTCGGCGTAATGCTCCTTCTTCCAGATCGGCACACGCACCTTGAGTTCCTCGATCACGTAGCGGCAGGCGTCGAACGCCTCGGCGCGGTGGGATCCCGCGGCGGCGACCGCGACGGCCGCATCGCCGATCGCGAGATCGCCCAGCCGATGTTCCAGCGCGACCTTCACCGGCCAGCGCGACTCCGCCTCGGCGATGATCCGGGCCGCTTCCGCCTCCGCCATCGGCTCGTAGGCGCTGTACTCGAGCCGGAGCACCTGCCGGCCACCGTGATGGTTCCGGACCAGGCCGAGGAAGGTCGCGACGCCGCCCCGGTCGGGGGCACTCACCAGGGCGACGAGCCGGGAGAGATCGAGCGGTGCCCGGGTCAGGAGGCTCCCCATCCGTCAGCCCCCCGCCATCGGGGGAAGCAGGGCGACTTCGTCGCCATCCTGCACGGTGGAATCGAGCCTGGCATGCACCTGGTTCACCGCGACCAGCGGGCGCTCGGGGATCCCCTTCGTGCCCGGGATTACCGCCCTGAGCTGCCGGAGCACGTCGCCGACGGTCGCAGGGACGGTGAGCTGCAGATCGACGCTCTCGCGGCCAGCCAGGTCCGCGTACGTGGCAAACAACAGGACCCTGATACTCATGCGGCGGAAGATAACGGCGGGCCCGGGTGAGACGCGTCGGGGCGGGTCATCGACCCGCCCCGAGGGGATCCCCGCCAGCCGACCGGGGAACGTTCAATCGTCGTCGTTCCCCGTGTCATTCGGGTCCGGCTCGTACGGCTCGTCGGCCACCAGCGCCCGCAACTCCTTGCTGGGCTTGAACACCGGCACCGGCCGCGCCGCCACTTCCACCGGATCTCCGGTGCGGGGATTCCGGGCCATCCGGGTCTTCCGGCGACGGATCTTGAACGTGCCGAAGCCCCGGACCTCGATATTGTGCTGATTCTTCAGGGCTTCCTTGACGGCCTCGAGGAATGCGTCCACTACCCGGGCGCAGTCCTTCTTCGAGATCATCGGACCGGCGGTACGGGCAATCGATTCGGTCACCCGTTCGACGAGATCGGCCTTGGTCATGCTTTCCCCCGGGGGTCTTCAAGCCCGACGCCCCAGGGAAGGGGCGCCAGAATGCTTGAGAGACTACGACCTTACCTCTTGTCTGTCAAGGGGTTGGCCCACCGGAGGGGGTTCAGACCTTCATCAGCCGCAGGAATTCCTGGAAGTGGGGGTAGGCATCGTGGGGTCCCGGAGAGGCTTCGGGATGATACTGCACCGCAAAGACCGGAAGTTCTTTGTGGCGAACGCCTTCCACCGTCTGATCGTTCAGATTGATGTGCGTCACCTCGAGACCAGCCGCGCCGGGCACGCCCTTTTCCTCTCCCGCGACGGCGAATCCGTGATTCTGCGAGGTGATAAGTACATGCCCAGTCGCGAGATCGCGCACGGGCTGATTGCCGCCGCGATGGCCATAGGGCAATTTCACCGTCTCGCCACCGAAGGCGAGCCCGAGCAGCTGATGTCCGAGACAGATACCGAAGGTCGGCAGCCCCGTCGCGGTGAGTTCCTGGATGTTCTTGATCGCATACCCGACGGCCGCAGGATCGCCCGGCCCGTTCGAGAGGAAGAGCCCGTCGGGATTCAGCTCGCGCACCGCCGCGGCCGGCGTCGTCGCGGGCACGACCGTCACTCGGCACCCGGAGGAGGCGAGCATCCGCACGATGTTCCGCTTCATGCCGTAGTCGTAGGCCACCACGTGCGGCCCCGACTTCCCTTCTGTCCACCGCGAGTCGGAGGTGGCGCGTGAAGCGAGATCGAGCCCGTCCATCGACGGCGACTCCATCAGCCGCAGTGTGAGCTGTGGCGACGGCTCGCGCCCTTCGGCGATCACCCCGCGCATCGCGCCCCGCTCCCGGATGTGCCGGGTGAGGCGCCGGGTGTCCACTCCCTCGAGAATCGGAATCCGCGACTCGGTGAGCCACTCGTCGAGCGAACGGTTCGCGCGCCAGTTGGAGTAGCGGCGGGACAGCTCGCGGACGACGACGCCGGCCACCTTCGGCCCGCCCGACTCCATGTCCTCCGCATTGACGCCGTAGTTGCCGATCATCGGCGCGGTCATCACCACGATCTGCCCGAGGTAGCTCGGGTCAGTGAAGGTCTCCTGATAGCCGCTCAGGTTCGTGGTGAAGACGACCTCGCCATAGGCCGCCTCGAGGGGACGGACGGTCGACCCGGGGTACCAGGTGCCATCCTCAAGCAAAACAAACGCGGGGCGGTCGGTCATGCCGACACCCCGCGTCCGGTACGCTCAGTCATCGTGGTCAGTTCGCGGGCTTGGCGGGTGCCGGCTGGGTCGGCGCGGGAGTGGCCGGAGCCGGAGTGGACGGCGAGGCGCCCTCGACCGGCGTTGCGCCCGGCACCGTGCCGCCGGACGGCGCGGTCTGGATCGGCAGGTTCGCCGGCGCCGCCGTCTGGTTCTGGCGCAGCTTCTCGAGCACTTCGTTGCTCGTCCCGCCGCGGCTCGGCGCGATCAGCGAGAGCAGCAGCGCGAGCACCAGGAAGGAGCCGCCGCAGATCCAGCTCATCTTGGTGAGCAGCGTCGTGGCCTGACGACCACCGACCACGAGGTCGGTCGTGCCGCCGCCCATGGAGGCGAGCCCGCCGCCCTGCCCCGCCTGGAGCAGAACCACGGCGCCCAGCAGCAGGCCGTCGAGAATGAGCAGAGTCAGCAGAAATCCGTACATGATCGGTCCGGTAGAAGCCGGCAAAGTTTAGCGACCCGCCGCCCCCGACGGTAGGGGCGACCGGCGGTCGCCCCCAGCCAATCCCGGCACGACGCAAGGGCGACCGGCGGTCGCCCCCAGCCAATCCCGGCACGACGTAGGGGCGACCGGCGGGTCGCCCCCAACGCCCCCGGCACCCGAATGCGCTGGCGACCGGCGAGTCGCCCCAACGCGGCGATCATCGCGATCGCGATCCAATGCCGCCGGCCGCCCCTACGCCCCCGTCGCCACGATTCCCGCCCACGCCACCGGATCGAGGCTCGCGCCCCCGACCAGCACGCCGTCGATCTCCCCCTCGGCGACGAGCGCCGCGACGTTCCCCTGGTTCACGCTCCCGCCATAGAGCACCGGCACCCGCCCCGGCGCGCCCATGCGCTTGAGCTCCGCGCGGATCGCCCGGTGCACGATCGAGGCATCGGCCGGCGTCGCATTCTTCCCGGTGCCGATCGCCCACACCGGCTCATAGGCGATGATCAGTCTGGGCCAGGCATCGGCGGCGATCCCCGCGAGCCCCGCCCTGAGCTGCCGCAGACAGACCGCCTCCGTCTCCCCCGCCTCCCGCTCGGCCAGCTTCTCGCCGACGCAGAGCATCGCGATCAGCCCGGCGCCGAGCAGCGCCTGCACCTTCCGCCCGGTCTCGGCATCGGTCTCACCGAAGACGTGGCGCCGCTCGCTGTGACCCACCAGCGCTCCACACGCCCCCGCCCCCTTCGCCAGCGGAATCGAGATCGCCCCGGTGAAGGCCCCCTTCGGCTCCCAGTGCACGTCCTGCGCGCCGACCCGGATGTCGTCCCGTCCGGCGAAGGCCTTCGCCGTCGCTTCCAGGGAAACGCTCGGCGGGAAGAACCAGAGCGACCGCTCCGGCACCCGCGACGCGGCGGCGAGGAAATGGTCCGCATACGCCCGGGCGTCGTCGGGCGCGATATGCATCTTCCAGTTGGCGGCGAAGATCATCGGGCGCATGCAGGAACCGTTGGCCCTCAGCAAACGGCCATCAGCGCACGGATCGTGGCTGATGGCCGGAATGCGGCTGGCCCCTTTGTCAGATGTCGTCGAGAGCCGCGACGCCGGGAAGCACCTTGCCTTCGAGGAACTCCAGCGACGCACCGCCGCCGGTCGAAACGTGACTCATCTTGTCTTCGAGGCCGAGCTGCGCGACCGCCGCGGCGGAATCGCCACCGCCCACGATCGTCACCGTCCCCTTGGCGGTCGCGTCCGCGAGTGCATTCGCAACGGCGAGCGTGCCGCGGTCGAACGGCGGGGTCTCGAAGACTCCCATCGGTCCGTTCCATACGACGGTCTTCGCACCCTTGATCCGCGCCGCGAAGTCCTTCTCGGTGTCGGGGCAGATGTCGAACATCGCCCACCCGACGGGAATCTGGTCGCGCGGCACCGCGCGGGTCGGCACATTCGCCTCGAGCTTCTCGGCGATGACTGCGCCCTTCGGGAGCACCAGCTTCTTCCCCGCCTTCGCCATCAGCGCTCGGGCCATGTCGAGCCGGTCCTCCTCGACCAGCGACTTGCCGGTCTCGAGTCCCATCGCCCGGAAGAAGGTGCACGCCATCGCGCCGCCGACCAGGATCTCGTCCACGTGCGAGAGCAGGTTCTCGATGAGATCGATCTTCCCCGAGACCTTGGCGCCGCCGAGCACCGCGACGAACGGACGCTTCGGATTGTCGAGCGCGCCGCCCAGGTACTCGAGCTCCTTCTCCATCAGGAAGCCGGAGACCGCCGGCTTGAGCAGCTTGGCCACCGCCTCGGTGCTGGAGTGCGCGCGGTGCGCCGACCCGAAGGCGTCATTCACATAGAGATCGCCGAGGCCAGCGAAGATCCGCGCCAGCTCGGGGTCGTTCTTCTCCTCGCCGGCATGGAACCGGGTGTTCTCCACCACGGCGACGCCGCCGCGCGCGAGGCGCTTGGTCATCTGGATCGCGTCGGGGCTGAGGGCGTCCTCGATGAAAGTCACCGGTGCGCCGAGCAGCTTCTCCAGTTCGAGGGCGCAGGGACGGAGGCTCTGCTTCGGGTCGACCCCCTTCGGTCGGCCGAGGTGCGAGAGCAGCACCACCCGGGCACCCTTCTCCCGGAGATACTTGATGGTCGGCAGCGAGGCGCGGATGCGGGTGTTGTCGGCGACCGCGCCATCCTTCAGCGGGCAGTTGAAGTCCACGCGCACGAGTGCACGGCGGCCGTCGAGCGCGGCGGCGTCGAGCGAACGAAGCGATCTCTTCATTTGTCGGGCTTCTCTCTCTGGTGAGATGGGCGGGCATGAGGCCCGCCCGGACAACTCGGATGTCAGGCGCCCCGCTTACTTCTGGGCGCCGATATACCGGATCAGGTCCACGCAGCGGGCCGAGTAGCCCATCTCGTTGTCGTACCAGGCCGCGACGTGCAGCAGCTTGCCGTCGAGGACGTTGGTGAGCGCGAGATCGATGGTGCTCGACACCAGGGTGCTGATGTAGTCCACCGAGACCAGCGGCTCGTCCGACACCGCCAGCACGCCCTTGAGGGCGCCGTTCGACGCGGCCCGGAAGGCGGCGTTGACCTCCTCGATCGTGGCGCTCTTCTCGAGGGTGCAGGTCAGGTCGACCATCGACACGTCGGGCGTCGGCACCCGGAGCGCCACGCCGTCGATCTTCCCCTTCACTTCGGGGATCACGAGGCTCGTCGCCTTGGCGGCACCGGTGGTGGTCGGAATGATCGACACCGCGGCGGCACGCGCCCGGCGCAGGTCCTTGTGCGGCAGGTCGAGGATCTGCTGGTCGTTGGTGTAGGAGTGAATCGTCGTCATCCAGCCATTCACGAAGCCCCAGTTGTCGAGGATCACCTTCACCACCGGCACCAGGCAGTTGGTGGTGCAGCTCGCGTTGGAGATCACGTGATGGATCTTGGCGTCGTACTTCTTGTGGTTGACGCCGTAGACGATCGTGATGTCTTCCTTCTTGGCGGGCGCGGAGATCACCACCTTCTTCGCCCCGGCCTCGAGGTGCTTCGCCGCCTTCTCGCGGTCGGTGAAGATGCCGGTGGACTCGAGCACGATGTCGACGCCGAGATCCTTCCACGGCAGCGCGGCCGGATCCTTCTGCGCGAACACCTTGATGGTGTCGCCGTTGACGATCAGCGAATCCGCCGTCGCCTCGACGGTGCCCGGATAACGGCCGTGCACGGAGTCGTACTTGAGCAGGTGCGCGAGTGTCTTCGTATCCGTCAGGTCGTTGACCGCGACGAAGTCGAGTTCACTGGCACCCATCGTCTTGGCGGCGCGGAGGACGTTGCGGCCGATGCGGCCGAATCCATTGATGGCGACTTTGACGGACATGTGTTCTCCCATGGTGGTGTTGCTACCAGACTGGCGGTACCGCTCGCGCAAAGGTAACTGATTCCACCCGCTCTGCTCCAGCCTCACGCAGGGCATTCGCCGCCTCGAGCAGCGTCGCCCCCGTCGTGAAGACATCATCAACGAGAATTAATCGAAATTCAATTTTCGACCCGGCGGTCCGGAACGCGCCCGCGACATTCGCCCGCCGCGCTTCCGGCGCGAGTGCGGTCTGCGTCCGCGTCTCGCGCGCGCGGAACAGCAGATCATTCCGAAGAGCTAGTCCAGTCACCGCGGAGAGCGCCGCCGCGAGTCGTTCCGCCTGATTGTAGCCCCGCTTCCGCGCCCGCGCCGCCGCGAGCGGCACCGGGACCAGCACGCCTCCCTCGAGACAGGGATCGAGCCGCGCCATCAGCCGCGCCATCACTTCGGCCACCCGCCACCAGCCGCCGTACTTGAGCTGATGCACCGCCGGCCGCGCCGCCTCGTCGAACCAGACCGCACTCCGCGCCCGGCCCATCTCCTCCGGCCACGCCGCGCAAATTCGGCAGCCGCTGGCCACCCCCGTGAGCGGCTGGCCACAGCGGTCGCATTGCGGATGGGGAAGTGCCCGCCACCGGGCCTGACAGAGCGGACAGATGAGAGGATCGCCAGGCCCGGCCGGGCCGTGGCATGTGAGACATTCGCCGGGGAGCATCCACTGCTCCGCCGAGCGGACCAGCGGGCCCAGCTCAGCGAAGGGCATCATTCACGGCGGCGCGCATCACGTCCACCGGAGGGTCCTCCCCCGGGAACCAGCGCCGGAACCCCGCCGCGCCCTGCGCCACCAGCATCACTCGGCCGTCGCAGCTCCGGAGCCCCTCCTGCCGCATCAGCTTGACCCACGCCGTCTCGCCCCGGTGATACACCATGTCGAAGGCGACCGTGGCGCGTGGCGCATCCTCGAGCGCGAGCGGCAGATGATCGCCGGCCTGCAGGCCGAGCGGGGTGGTATTGATCAGCACCTCGCATTCCGCTGGCGGCGCGAGCGCCACCCCCTGCACCTTTACCCACGCCTCGAAGGTGCCGCGCCGCTCCGCATCGCGGGAGCGGATCGCGACCCGCGCTCCCCGGATCGCCGCCGCGGCCACCGCCGCCCGCGCCCCGCCCCCGGTGCCGGCGATCAGCCAGGCGGTGGCTGGCGCCTCGAGGCTCGTAAGCGTCTCCAGCACGCCGTCGACATCGGTGTTGTCCCCGCGCGACCCGCCTTCCCCTCCCCAGAAGGTGTTGCACGCACCGAGCGTCCGCACCCGGTCGCTCGGCTGGGTCACCGACTGCGCGGCGATTTCCTTGTGGGGGATGGTGACGTTGCCGCCGCCGCCGGCGCGGCAAAGGACGCGAATGAGGTGGGGAACATCGGCCGATTCGGCACGGAGCGGAACGAAGACGGCGTCGAGACCCAGCGCGCGGAAGGCGGCATTCTGCATCGCCGGCGAGAGCGAATGGGCGATCGGGTCACCGAGGATCGCGAAGACCCGCGTCCTACCGCCGATCACCGAGGCGCTCCCGCTCCAGCCGCTGCACCACGCCGTCCAGCATGCTGTCGAGCTCCTCGAAGGTCTCGCGGTAGCCGTCGAGATCGCCGCCGAACGGATCGCGCACCTCGGCGCTCGCCCCCTGGCGGCCGGCGTATTCGCCGAGCAGGTGCGCCGTCGTGGAGATGCCGAGCTGCTCCACCCGCGCGCGGTGGTGCCGCGCCATCGTGAGCACCGTGCCCGCGGCCGCCGCCATCTCGCGGGTCAGCAGCCGGGCGCGATGGGCCGAGAGATCGAGCCCATGCTCCAGCGCGACCAGATAGGCACCCTCGCTCGCCGGTGCGCCATCCCAGGCACCGGTCCCGGCCGAGGAGACCTCGACGCCATCGACGCCCTTCTCCTGGAGCTTCTTCCGGAGCAGCGCCTCGGCCATCGCGCTGCGGCAGGTGTTCCCGGTGCAAACCAGCAGGATGCTCGTCACGTCACTCATGACTCGGCGGCTCGGCGGTTCAGGGAGAGCAGGGCTTCGGCCATCAGGAGATCGCTCTCCGAGGTCACCTTGAAGTTAGTGTCGGGGCCGGGAACCAGCCTGACGCGGGCGCCAAGCAGCTCGACCAGACTCGCGTCATCGGTGCCGCGAATCCCCTCGTGCCGGGCCCGGGCGTGGGCCTCCTCGAGGAGCCCGCGGGGAAAGCCCTGCGGCGTCTGCGCCCGCCAGAGGTGCTCGCGCGGAATGGTCCGGCGCACCAGCCCCTCCGCGGCCCCCTCCCCCGCCTCCTTTAGTGTATCACCCAGGCGCGTCGCAGGCACGGCCCCCTCCCCATGCCGCGCCACCGCGATCACCGCATCGATTGTCGCTCGGTCGATGAAGGGCCGAGCCGCATCGTGGACCAGCACCACCTGACAGCTCCCCGGCAGCGCCGAAAGGCCATGCCCCACCGAGTCGCTCCGCTCTGCCCCGCCGGGTACTACCGTCAGCGTGCCACCGAGCAGTTCGGCGAGCCAGGCGGGCGGGCTCGCGGCGTCGGCCGCCGGGAGGACTACCACGGTATGGGCGACATCGGGATGGGCGACGAAGGGGCGGAGCGAGCGGAGCAGCATCGGCACTCCGCCGAGCTCGCGGTACTGCTTCGGGACCGGGCCGCCGAGCCGGGTCCCCTGCCCCGCCGCGACGATGACGACGCCAACGTCACGCGGCAAGGGCGCCCGCCAGCTGCTCGACGTGATCCAGTCCCACGATCGTGAGTCCCGGCACCTTGCCGGCCGTCCTGCCTGACACGAAGATCCGGCGGAAGCCAAGCCGGCTCGCTTCCACGAGGCGCCGCTCGAGCCCGCCCACCGGGCGGATCTCGCCGCCCAGACCAAGTTCGCCGAGGAAGAGCGCGTCGGGGGGCGAGGGGCGGTTGAGCACGCTGGAGAGAAGCGCCGCGGCCACTGCGAGATCGGCCCCCGGCTCCGTCAGGCGGACTCCCGCCGTCACCTGCACGAAGACGTCGAGGTCGGCGAACGAGATCCCGCCCCGCCGTTCCAGCACCGCCAGCAACACCGCCAGCCGCTTCTGGTCGAGGCCGGTGGCCACCCGCTGCGGCGTCCCGAAGCCGCTTCGCGCCGCGAGTGCCTGCACCTCGACGAGCACCGGGCGGGTCCCTTCCATGAGCGCGGTCACCGCACTGCCGCTGGTTCCCTCGGAGCGGGCGGCGAGGAAGAGCGCCGACGGATTGGGCACCGGCACCAGGCCGTGGCCCGTCATCGTGAACACCCCGATCTCGTCCACCGAGCCGAAGCGGTTCTTGGTGGCGCGGAGCAGCCGGTGGTCGAGCGTCGCCTCGCCCTCGAAGTAGAGCACCGTGTCGACGATGTGCTCCAGCGTCTTCGGGCCGGCGATGCCGCCCCCCTTGGTCACGTGGCCCACCACGATCACGGCCGCACCGGTGTCCTTGGCGAAGCGCATCAGCCGCGCGGCGCACTCCCGCACCTGGCCGACGTTGCCGGGGGCGCCTTCGAGGAGATCGGTATAGACCGTCTGGATCGAGTCGAGGATCAGGAGGTCGGCGCCGAGGGCCTGGGAGGCGTCGAGAATCGCCTCGAGCCGGGTCTCGCCGACCACGTGCACCGGGCCGGCATCCTCCTCGAGTCGCGAGGCGCGGAGCCGCACCTGTTCCGGCGACTCCTCACCGCTCGCGTAGAGGACCTGCTTCCCCGTCGCCTCGAGTCTCGCCGCGGCCTGCAGGAGCAGCGTCGACTTGCCGATCCCCGGCTCGCCGCCCACCAGCGTCATCGACCCCGGCACCAGCCCGCCCCCTAACACGAAGTCGAGCTCGGCCATCCCGGTCGTCCAGCGGACCAGCCGCGACTCCTCGATGTCCCGGAGGCGCGCGGGCACCGCGCCACCGCTCGCAGGGCGGCGAGGCGCGCCACCGGTAGCGCGATGCGGGGCCGCCAGCACCACCGGCTCCTCGGCGACCGCATTCCAGGCGCCGCACGCCTCGCACTTGCCGACCCACTTGGGGTGGTCGTGCCCGCACTCGGTGCAGCGGTAGACGGATTTGGCTTTAGCCATGGACTGATAGTTCCGAGTTCCGAGTTCCGAGTTCCGAAGAAAAGCAGTTCCGAGTTCCGAGTTCCGAGTTCCGAGGAGACTCCGCGATGGCGCAGCCACCTGTGCGCAGTGGCGAGCCCGGAGGTGCCGCACCGCGCCCTCCACGGAGCAACTCGGAACTCGGTACTCGGTACTCGGTACTGTTACGCATACTCGGGCTCTTCCCTGTCAGACATGCTCGCAAACCGGGTGAACTGCTTGTGGAAGTAGAGGTCCACGTGCCCGGTCGGACCGTTGCGGTGCTTGGCCACGATCAGCTCCGCGCGTCCCTCGGTGCTGTTGCCGTCCTTGTCCATCGGCTCGTACATCTCGGGCCGGTGGATGAAGAGCACGATGTCGGCGTCCTGCTCGATCGCGCCCGAGTCGCGCAGGTCGGACAGGATCGGCTTCCGATCCCCGCCCCGTTGCTCCGAGGCGCGGGAGAGCTGCGACAGCGCGATCACCGGCACCTCGAGCTCGCGCGCCAGCGCCTTGAGCGAGCGCGAGATGTCCGAGATCTCCTGCACCCGGTTCTCCGCGTACGCCGGGCTCCGCATGAGCTGCAGGTAGTCGACGATGATCAGCCCGACATCGTTCTCCATCCGGAGCCGCCGCGCCTTCGAGCGCATCTCCAGCAGCGTCAGCGCCGGCGTGTCGTCGATCCAGATCGGGCAGCTTGACAGCACTCCCGCCGCGCGGGCGAGCATGGTGAAGTCGGTATCCGACAGCGAGCCGCGCCGCACCCGCTGGCTGTCCACCCGCGCCTCGGCGCAGAGCAGCCGCTGCACCAGCGACTCCTTCGACATTTCGAGCGAGAAGACCGCCACGCCCTTCCCCGCTTCCGCCGCGTGCGCCGCGAGATTCAGACAGAACGCCGTCTTTCCCATCGACGGACGCGCCGCGACGATGATCAGGTCGTTCGGCTGGAACCCCGTCGTCATCTCATCCAAGTCTTTGAAGCCGCTCGGAACGCCGGTAACCTGTTTCCCCGCCGCATGGAGCTTTTCGATGCGCTCCATCGTCGGCCAGAGCATCTCCTTGAGCCGGGAGAACCCTTCCGCCTTCCGGTACTGCGAGATCTGGAAGATCCGCGACTCCGCCTCGTCCAGCAGCTCGTTGGCGGGGAGCGCCCCCTCGTAGGCCTGGGAGACGATCGCGGTCGAGGTCTCGATGAGCTGGCGGAGCGTCGCCTTCTCGCGGACGATCGCGGCGTGGGCCTCGAGGTTGGCGGCGGTGACCGCGGCATCGAGCAGCTCGGCGAGGTAGACCTCGCCGCCGGCGGCCTCGAGTTCGTTCTTCCGTTCCAGCTCGTCGCGCAGCGTAATGTGGTCGATGACCACCCGGCGCTCGATGAGCCGTCGCATCGCGCGGAACAGCCTGCGGTGCCCTTCGCGATAGAACAGCGCATCCTCGAGCAGCTCCACGCCGCGGAGCGATGCGTCCTGGTCGAGCAGCATCGCGCCGAGCACCGCCTGCTCCGCCTCGTTGCTCCAGGGCGCGCCGCGGACGTGCCCCTCCGGATGACCGGAACCGGAGGTAATGCTTCCCATGGAAGGGATGGAGGTCATGGCGCTGATGGAGGGGACAGGGTTCACGAAACAGGAGTGCGACAGCGAATGCTACGACCGCCGGCGTTCGGGGTCAACGAACGAAGATATGCACACGTGTTGAGTGAACTTTGTGGACGACTGTGGATGTTGTTGATAGTGTCGCAAACGTGGTCCTGCTCGGTGAATTACTCCCCGTCCAGCAACTGCCGCGCGATCCGCACATCATCCCACGTCGGCTTCTTCCAGTTCGGATTCCGGAGCAGCGCCGCCGGATGATACGTCACGATCAGCGGGATCCCCGCGTACCGGTGCACCTGCCCGCGGAGATCGCCCAGACTCCGCTTCACACCGAGCAGATGCTCCGCGGCCGTGCCGCCCAGCGCGAGGATCACTGTCGGCTTGACCAGCGCGATCTGCCGGTGCAGGTACGGCAGACAGGCCGCCGCCTCGTCCGGGAGCGGCTTCCGGTTCCCCGGCGGGCGGCACTTCACGATGTTCGCGATGTACACGGTCTCCCGCGGACACTCGATCGCCGCGAGCATCTTGTCGAGGAGCTGCCCCGCCGCTCCCACGAACGGCCGCCCCGTCTCATCCTCGGTGGCGCCCGGTCCCTCGCCGACACACATGAGCCGTGCGGTGGGATTCCCCTCCCCCGGCACCGTCTTCGTCCGACCCTCGCACAGCACGCACTTCCGGCAGCCGCTGATCAGCGCGGCCACCGCATCCAGCGTCGTCAGCTCTTCGATCTCGCTCTTGAGCAGCGATCCACTCGGCGGCAGCACCGTGAGCCCGGGCCCCGGAATCGGCGGCAGATCCTTGAGCCACTTCGATGCCCCTGCCGGCAGCGGATCGGTGCGCTTGCTCGGCGCGGGCGCCTCATCGGAAGCTGCTGGCATGTCCGCCGCGGTATGTGGTGGGGGAAGAGGTGCCTCTGCAACCACAGGCGTGTGGACAGGGGGGAGCGCGGGCGCGGCGATCGCTTCGCTCGCCGGCTCCGCGGACACGACGCTCCGCGCGCGAACCTCGAGCGCATCCGGCGACGACAGATAGACCTCACTCCCGCCGAGCTCCGCCTGCTGCCGGAGATACTGCGCGCGACTAGACGCCACGCCGAGCCTCAACCGCATCGAGGATCCGCTCGGCGACGTCCCGCTTACTCGAGAGCGGCAGGGTGAACTCCACGCCGTCGCTTCCCAGGATCGCGACCTTGTTGGTCTCCACCTCGAACCCCGCCCCCGCTTCGAGCGCGTCATTGACCACGATCATGTCGAGGTCCTTCCGCTCGAGCTTCGCGCGGCCCTTGGCGATCGCGTCCCCCGTCTCCAGCGCGAACCCGACGACCACGCACCCCGACGGGCGGAGCCGCGCCGTCTTGAGCAGGATGTCGTCGGTCGGCTCGAGCGGGATCGAGAGCGTCCCCTCCTGCCTCGGCCGCTTGGTGTCGGCGGCCACCGCCGGACGGAAGTCGGCCGGCGCGGCCGCCATGATCAGCACCGCCGCACCGGGCAGCGCCGCCGCGACCGCCGCCGACATCTCGGCCGTGGTCTCCACCCGCACCAGCGTGACACCGGCGGGCGGCGCCTCGGAGGACGGCCCGCTGATCAGCGTCACGCTCGCCCCCCGCGCGAACGCCGCCTCGGCCAGCCGATACCCCATCTTGCCGCTCGAGCGGTTGCTGATGAAGCGGACCGGATCGATCGCCTCGCGGGTGGGACCCGCGGTGATGACGACCTGTGCGCCGGCCAGCGGACCCGGCTTCGCGAGCAGCCGCTCCGCGTGCGCAAGGATCACCTCCGGCTCGCTCATCCGGCCGGGACGATCCGACGGCCCCTCCGCCAGCGACCCGACCTCGGGCCCGACCGTGGCGAAGCCCCGCCCCTTGAGCAGCGCGAGGTTCGCGACCGTCGCGGGGTTGGCGTACATCTCGTCATTCATCGCCGGGGCGAGCAGCACTGGCGCGGTATGGGCGAGGAGCAAGGTGGAGAGGAGATCGTCGCCGAAGCCCGCCGCGACCCGCGCGATGAGATGCGCGGTGGCGGGAGCGACGATGATCAGGTCGGCCTGCTGGGCGAGGCGGACATGCTGGAGGGCGGTGTCAGGCGTCCAGAGAGAGGTGAGAACCGGGCGCCCGGAGAGCGCTTCAAAAGTCAGGGGCCGCACGAACTCCGCGGCCCCCTGGGTGAGGATCACGTCGACGTGAGCCCCCGCCTCCGCGAGGCGCCGGACGAGAACGCAGCTCTTGTAGCTGGCGATCCCGCCCGACACGCCCACGA
>JBGASX010000049.1:0-40626 GCA_044229445.1 Gemmatimonadales bacterium
CGCCACTGGTGGGTGGTGCCGTCGTGCCGCTGCTGGCTGCCTTCGCCCTGGCGGCGCCCTGGATCCAGATGCTCGGTCGTTTTCGCTGCCTGGTCCAGGGATGCTGTCACGGCGGGCCTTCACCGGACGGCGCCGGCATCCGGTACCGGCACCGGCGCTCGCGCGTGACGCACCTCGCGCACCTCACCGACGTGCCGATTTATCCGACGCCGCTCTATTCGATCGCGGGGAATCTCGTGATCGGTCTCATTCTTCTGCGGCTCCGCCTGCTCGCCGCGCCCGATACGCTGCTGCTCGGTGTCTACTTCATGCTCTCGGGCTGTGCCCGATTCGTGGAGGAATCGTACCGCGGGGAACCACAGACGCCTCTCGTCGGTGGCCTTCGGATCTATCAGTGGTTTGCGGTGGGAACGCTGCTGGCGGGAATCGTCTGCACCATGATCCCGGTGCCGCCGAGTCAGGCGGGGTTCAGTGCGCCGTCGGCGTCGCTGGTGGTATGGGCCGTGGTGATGTTTGCCGTCTTCGCCGCGGCGATGGGGCTCGATTTCCCCGGCTCCAACCGGCGCTTCTCCCGGCTCGCCTCGGCGGACTGAGCGGGCTACTCCTTGTCTTCCAGACCGGCCGGCGCGAGCGCCGCGATCCGGGTCGCCAGCCAGGACGGTTGCTGATCGCGATTCTCGGCGCGCTCCTTCCGTACCACCGCCGCCCGGACGAGGTGGGCGCCGAGATAGCGGATCGGCTCCGGTGGGAAGTGCCCCTGCGAGCGATCGATCAGCGGCGACGATCCCCACGCATCCCTCCGCCCCAGCGCGAGACTCGACAGGATCTTGCCCCCGAGCACACTCGGCCCCACGCCGTTGCCGCTCCAGCCAACCCCGTAGACGATGTGCTCCCGTCCGCCGAGATGACCGAAGAGCGGGAAGCCCATCGGTGCCCGGTCGATCGGTCCGCTCCACGCATGCGTCACCGGCACCGACGCGAGGCTGGGGTAGTAGCGGTGGAGGTCGGCGGTGACTTCCGCGGTGCGGGCGGGGCTGTGGTCGAAGGCGCTCCCGATCCTGCCACCAAGCGCGATGGACCAGCCTCCCTTGCCGAAGACGACTCGGCCGTCGCGACTCAGGCGATAGTAGTCCACCATCGTCTGCGAGTCGGTGATGCTGAGATCCCGCCCCCAGCCGATGCGGTCGAGCAGTTCGGGCACCGGTGCCGTGGCCACCAGGTCGCTCGAGATCACGGCGAGTGAGGTACCCAGTTCCGGGAGGCTCGCCGCCCAGCCGTTCGTCGCGATGACCAGCCGATCCGCCCGCACCGTCCCCCCGTCGGTGCTGAGCGTGACAGGCCGCCGGCGGGTGAAGTGGCGCACCGGAGTATGCTCGAAGAGCCGCACCCCGCGCTCGAGGGCGACTCGGCGCAGCCCGCGTGCCAGTGCGGCGGGCTGGACGATCGCAGCCTTCGTCTCCATCACCCCCGCAAGGTGGGCAGCCGACCCGCTGCGCGTCGCGACCTCAGCGGGCGACAGCGGCTGGTAGGGGGTGATGCCCTTGCGTGCACAGAGTCGAAGGAGCGCATCCCACGCGCCGAGTTGCGCGCGACTGGTTGCGGTCCAGAGCCAGCCGCCGCGACGGAAGTCGGCGTCGATGCGGTGGGCCTCGGTGAAATCGCGGATCTCGGTGATGGCGTCTTCCGATGCCTGACAGAGGCGGATGGCCTCGTCGGGTCCGACCAGCCGGGTCAGTGAGGCGAGCTTGGGCCACCAGGCGAGGACGAATCCGCCGTTTCGTCCGGAGGCGCCGTAACCGGCCCGGCCCTGCTCGAGGACCACTACATCACAGTCGGGTTCGAGTTCCTTGATTCGCAGCGCCGTCCAGAGCCCGACATAGCCGGCTCCCACGATCGCCACATCGGCGGCGATCGCGCCGTCGAGCGGCGGTGCATCGGGCTGGTCGCCGGCGATCTCCTGCAGCCAGAGCGAGCGGGGCCGGTCGGAGGGGGACGTGGGTGTGGTCATGATGGACTGCAGAGTACCGGGGCGAGGTTCGAGAATCCGTGAGGGACGGGTGAAGAGTGATTCCTTCAGCCACCCTCGCAGCGCCGCTTGAGGCCCTCGGCCTCGAGGCCGATGTAGCGGAGATTCAGCGCCCGTGTCGCCCAGCCAACGAAGCGACCGAGCATCCCCTCGTACTGGATGGAGAGCGTCACGCGGCAGCCTGCGCCGAGCGGCTCGATGTAATGCCGGCCCGTCACCTCCGCCCCCGGGCTCCGTGACACCCAGGTGAATCCGCGTTCGGGTTCGCAGGCGGTGACCGTCCACTCCGCCGGAGGGAGTTTGGGCTGCCGGATCCGCACCCGGCTTCCGACGCCGAAGGGGCGCTGGTCCAGCGGATGGATGCTCGTGATCGACGGCGTCCATTCATGCCACCGCTCGACGGCCGCCATGACACTCCAGACCGTGAAGGGTGTGGCGTCGATGTCCGTCGTGATGCTGTAGATCACGGGCGCCTCCGCGGGAGACTGGTCCGGGGATTGGACGACGTGATCGAATCTCTCGCGGCGGTACCGATCAGTCCAGCGGGCGGGGCAGGGCCTCTCTACTCGATGCCGACGACCTGCACGCCGCCGCCGGCCCCATTGGCGATGCGCACCCGGCGTCTCGCGGTGCAGCCACCGCTGTCCGGAATGGCTGCACGGAGTGTCGCAATCTGATTGCGGTCCAGGTGGAGCTGTGCGGGAAGCACCTCGGAGACCACCGGGACGATCGTGACCTCTTCCATGGTCCCGGCCATGGCCGCGTGATTGTGGCCTCCACCGGAGTCGCCCGATTGGGCTGGCGGCGCGGCCGACCGACCTCGGAATGCGATCAGGCCGCGGAGGATCAGGGAGCTGGAGTCGCGAGTCAGGGACTCGCGTCGCGGCGAAACCTCGAGTGCCCGGAACGTGGCGAACGAATCGCCCTGCTGGGCGATCCGTACCCACGCCGGTCTCGCCCGGGGCCAGTGGAAGGTGGAGTCACGGAGGCGGCCGGCGACGCGCACGCTTGCATCACTGAAGCCGAGTGCCGTGAGTCCCGCCGAGTCGAGTCCGGGGATTACCGGTGTAGAGTCGGTGGCGAGGTTCAGCCGGATCGCGGGGGGGCGATCCGAATCGCCGCCGCCGACGAGATTCGCGGCGCAGACATCGATCGTGATCGTCGCCGCCGGCGCGGTGCGCTGCCGGTACTGCGAGACGAGAATGGCGCCGTTGGTGACGACCACCAGCGCCGCCGCCGCGACTGCCCACTTCATGCGGCCTCCAGTCGGGTGCGGCGGAGGTAGCGGAGCAGCAGCAGCACGCCGAGTGCGAACGCCCCGACAAGGAGGAAGAAGAACCACTTCGGTACGAGCGCCCAGAACCAGTCCACCAGGCGCATGAACAGGAAGAGCACCGCGCCGGCGGTGCCGATCTGCATCACGATCCGCTCATCCCGCCGGATGCCCCAGGTCACCAGCCCGCCAAGGACCACGGCCCCGATGATCTTGTAGGCGACTTCGATCGTGTGGGCGGTGACCGACGTGATCGCGCTCAACTGCCCGCTTTCTGCGGCGGTGTTCAGCCCCAGGACGAGCACGGTCGCACCGATGCCGCGCCACCATGGGGTGAAGCGCTTCGGTGCGCGGATGAACGCCGGAACGGCCAGCAGCAGCGCTCCAGTAATGAGCATCGGCTCCACCAGGGCGAACCCGTCGCGCCACCAGAGGCCCAGTGGAATCGCGCCGAGGGTCCACAACCATCCCCCGATGCCGGCGATGCCGGGTAGCAGCGGCAGGGTCAGGCCATAGCCGTAGGCGAGCAGCATCGCGAAGCCGCCGACGAGGAGCAGCGCCATCCGCGAATCGGGAAGATTGAAGAGCGCGCCGAGCGTGCTCAGGTTGGTGAAGAAGGCGATGACCGCGACGGTCGCGAGCAGGGAGGCGACATAGCCCGAGGGTTCGCGCCGCGCCGCCACGTGGGTGAGCGCGATCAGGACGAAGGTCGGCACCGTGACGAGCGCGAGCTGCATCGGCAGGGCGAGCTGTCCCCAGTGCGCGCTGACGAAGAAGGCGTAGGCGGCCGAGAGGGCGATGGTGCCGAGGAGCGTGGCCACCCGACTGCCGGTGGACAGCCGGGCGGCTCCGGCGGTCAGGTCGACGTCGCCTCTCGCCGAGAGCTGGGCGAGTTCGGCGTCGTGGCGGGCGCGCACGCGCTCGAGCGTTGCGGCGTCGAGCGAGAGCACTCCCTCGCCCTGCAGCCGGGCGAGCTCCTCGCGAAAGGCGAGGATCGCGGCGGCCCGGCGCTGATCGTCCGATGGCATGGGGAGAAGCTACGGCGGTTGTGTGAAGATTCGGAAGGGGACCGCGTGAACTCGCCGGCGGCGGCGACGTCTTACCCCGGCCTCAGCGGGCCTTGATCCAGAGGAAGGCGGGCAGGAGGATGTACAGGACGATGTCGCGAACGAGGTAGAAGGTCACCACCCCCGCGAGCAGCGTCCACCGCTTCCGGCGTGGCAGCGTTCCGCTCTTCAGGGCCGTTCGCCACTCTGCAAGCAATTCCATTCGATGCTCCGCGAAGCCGGCGTCGGGAACGGCTCCCGCCGGGGAAGTGACCGGGGCCCGTGACGTGCCTGGGGTAGCTGACCGCCGCCGAAGAGTATCGGGCCTTCGCCCGAATCCGGAAGGGGGAGTGGATCTTCATCCCGCCCCCCCCCATCCGGGGTTGCTGCCTTTGCCAGATGGCGCTACCGCACGCGGGCGTAGCGATAGGTTTCGCCGCCGACTTCGACCGTCAATTCGGTCACGGCACCCGCCGAGTCCTTCACGAAGCGCACGTCCGCATCGACGCCGTCGATGGAGTAGAGCGACGCGCTGTTGGCGCTGAGCGGCATCGGGCCATCGCCCATGTCGAGCCAGAGCCGACCGTCGCGGGCGGCGACACTCGCCTTGCCCCAGCCGGTGCCGTAGTTCCCGGCGAGCGCGGCGGCCTCCGTGTCAGGCACCGGCTGTACGGGACGCGGGGCGGGCGGGGCATCGTCCTCCGGCAGCGGCCGGACCCAGATGTTGCGGTAACGGACCGGAAAGGAGTGGTCCTGGAGTCCGAGCGGCAGCCGGTCGGGGTGCGCGGCGTAGGGCATCCGCGTCAGCCACGAAGTGGGCCCGTAGAGTTCCACGTTGTTCTGGACCGGCACGCCGTTGTGCAGCACGGTCACCCGGGCGGGGGCGAGCAGGGCGCCCTGTCCATCGAAGCGGGGCCGGCGGAAGAAGACGTCGTAGCGCTGCCACTCGCCCGGCGGGAGCGAGGCGTTGAAGAGGGGTGGGTGCTGTCCGTACATCGCCCCCGCCTGTCCGTCGCTGTAGGTGTCGTTGTTCCACGAGTCGAGCACCTGCAGTTCGTAGCGTCCCATCAGGAAGACGCCGCTGTTGCCGCGATCCTGGCCCCTGCCCTTGGCGGGGAGCGGCGCGGCCCACTCGATGTGCAGCTGCATGTCGCCAAAGGAATCAACGGTGCTGATCGTGCCCGCACCCGGGCGGACTTCGACGTAGCCCTTGCGGACGATCCACTTCGCCGGCTGGCCGTCCGAGCCGACCCAGTGCGAGAGGGTCGTCCCGTCGAAGAGGACGACTGCGCCGGCCGGAGGGCGGTCGAAGCGTGCCGCCGCGACCGCGCGTGCCGGCGCGGGATGGGGCCGGGACATCTCATGGACCCGCCAGGTCGGCTGGCCCTGGGCCTCGAGCATCGCGGGGGGAAGGAGGAGCAGCGGGAGGAGCCGGAAGTAGCGCATGGCGGTGATGATCGAGGGGTAGTCGTGGTCGGCGCGTGAAGCGGCGGAGGGGACGGGGCTCAAGATGGAGTGGCGCACGTTGGGGTGCCAGTGGGGCCGGGGCTCGGCCCTCTCCGCCCCGAATGGGCCACGGGCAGAATCCGAAACCTTCACCGGGGCTTCAGGCAGGCTTCACCAGTCTGCGCCACAGTTGAGCAGCCTCCGGAATGGATTCGGGGGTCCTCGCTCTGGAGTCGCCGATGTCCCCAGATAATGCCGCCCGAGTCGCCGCGCCCGAGAGCCTGCTGCAGATCTCGGATGGCGAACTGCAGCGGGTGCTCCTGGATATCCACGACGGTCCGGTGCAGTACATGTTCGCGGCGCTGTCGCAGCTCGATCTGCTCCGGCGGGCGCTGGCCCCCTGCGCCGGCTGCCTCGACGGGGTTCCCGCGCTCGATCGGGCGGACCGCATCCGGCTGCTGCTGGAATCGGGACTCAGCGAGATCCGCACCTTCATCGGCGCCTTCCGGACGCCCGACTTCGACGCCCGCGATCTCGCCTCGCTGCTCGAGGGCCTCGCCCTGGAACACGAAGCGATGTCGGACACGGTCCTCACGCTCGACATCGCCGCCGACCTGCCGGATGTCTCGCTCGCCCAGAAGATCGTGCTCTACCGGGTGCTGCAGGAGGCGCTCTCCAATGCCTACCGGCACGGGCATGCCACCGGCGTGAAGGTGCGTCTCGAGGCCCGCGGTCTGCGCGGCCCCGATGCCCGGCTGCACCTGACGATCGCGGACAACGGCAAGGGGTTCGATCCGGCCACGCTGCAGGGGCCGCATCACTTCGGGGTGGCGGGCATGCGGGAGCGGGCGGAGATGGTCGGGGGCCACTTCTCGCTGGAGGGGGCCCCGGGGCGCGGCGTCACCATTCGTGTCGAGGTGCCGGTTCTGTGACGGCGCCGATCCGCATCCTCCTCGCCGACGATCACGAACTGGTGCTCGAAGGGCTGCGCTCGCTGGTGAACGCGCAGGACGACATGGACGTCGTGGCGAGCGTGACCTCCGGCGATCAGGTGATCGAGGCGATCCGCGCACATGCGCCCGATGTCCTGGCGCTCGACCTCGAGATGCGGCCGCTGGGCGGGCTCGAGTGTCTGGAGCAGGTGCGGGTCGCGGGGCTGCCGCTCCGGGTCCTCGTCCTCACCGCGTACAGCGACGGCGGCTCGATGCGGGCCGCGCTCGAGAAGGGCGCCGACGGCTACGCGCTCAAGACCGAGCCTCCGCAGCATACCATCGAGGCGATCCGCCAGGTGCATCGCGGGCAGATGGTGTTCCCCGCCGCCGCGAAGCGATGGCTGGTCGGTCGGCGCGGCAATCCCGATCTGCAGGGTCTCACTGAACGGGAGCGGGTCGTTCTGGCTCAGGTGGCCGAAGGGGTGACGAACGGCGAGATCGCGGCCCAGCTGGGTGTCAGCGAAAACACCGTGAAGTTCCACCTGCAGAATCTCTATGGAAAGCTTGGGGTTACCAACCGCACCGAAGCCGCGGCGCACTTCCACCGGAACCGGTCAACGATCAATCCGCGCTGACCCCCACCCCACCGAAACCTGCCTGATCGGGTAGGTCTGCCCCTCCCCACACGAGCCGCCACGAACGGATATCGCGGGATGATACGGCGATACCTAACGTAAGTGTCGCTGCCCTTCACGATTGTACGCTGTGCTCCACCTTACCAATCGAGCCCCCTATGCTGTCACGCTTGCCCCGCCTCACTGGGCCGGCTGTCCTCGCCGCCGCACTGGCCGCCGCGCCGCTGCTCCGTGCCGAGGTCCTGCCCGGTCCTGGTCCCAAGATCGATCCGTCCTGGATGCAGGTCGATTCCGCCAAGAAGGAAGTCACCCTGTCCCTGACCGCCGCGATGGGTGGCGACAACAGCGGCATGAATTTCAACGGCTTCCATGAAGGGGGCCTGACGTTCACCGTGCCGGTCGGGTGGACGGTCGTGGTGAATTTCACCAACAAGGATGGCGGCCAGGGACACGGCTTCGATGTGATTCCGTACGCCCTCCCGGTGGAAGCGGGCCCGATGAAGCCCGCCCTCCCCAACGCGGCCACCGACAGCGCCGGCACCGGCCTGCCGGCCGGGTCGAAGAAGGCGGTCCGCTTCCCGACTACCACTGCCGGCAAGTACATCGTGCGCTGCTCGGTGTCCGGCCACGGCATGATGGGAATGTGGATCATCCTGGAGGTGAGCAAGGATGCGAAGGAACCCTCGCTGGCCCTGACCCCCAAACACTGAGCCTGATCGATGAGTCTACCCATTGTCCGGCGGGCCGCGTGGATCCTGCCGATCACCCTGCTGATGGCCGCGGCGCCCGCCGCCGCGGAGGAGCTGCCCGCGATTGCGGCGCGATACGTCGCGTCGTACAAGGCGGGCAGCGTGGCCGGCGCCCTCTCCAGCGAACACATGGCGAACATGCCGCCGTTCGCGCGGAAGTACGGCGTCGCCTGCACCACCTGCCACTGGCCGGTGCCACCCAAACTGAACGGCTTCGGTCAGCGCTTCCGGTGGCGCGGCTACCGGATGGAGAACGAGGTCAACCAGCCGCTCAAGGTGGATGACGTCAAGAACCATCTCGGGGTGCGCGCGATCGCACAGCTCGAGTATGTGAAGGAGAAGGGGACCTCGGATCCGCTGGTCCAGGAGCTGTCGAATCCCACCCTCAGCGTCTTCTACGTGGGTGCACTCGGCCGGCGCTACGCGGGCTGGTTCGAGGTCGGCGCCTACGGCGACGTGCTGGCCCAGATCTCCTCGATCTGGGGCAACGCGAACAACTTCGTGGGGCTGCGTGGCGGGAAGATCCTCTGGCTCACCGAATCCGGCGTGGCCGGCTTCGACCGCGTGGTGCTGCCGAGCCAGCCCCTGCCGCTCTCCGACCCGCTGACCAACCAGGTGCAGCTCAACCTGGCGGAGCAGAAGTTCGCGCTCGAAGGCTATCTGGTGCAGGGAGGCAGCACCAAGGTCAGCGCGACGCTCCTCAACGGCTACAATCTCGACGCCGAGGGTGGGTACCCGCAGGACAAGAAGTTCGACGTCGCCCTCAGCGCCCAGCATCTCTTCGGCTCCCGCGGCTCTGCCGTGATGGCGACCTTCTATCGCGGGTCGCTCGGGTTGCGGGATTCGCTCGGGGCGCCTCCCGGGGGCGCGCCCGAGTCCGTCGACGCGCACTACGAGCGCTACGGCCTTTCGGCGAACGCGATCGTCGGCAACGCGGAATTCCTGGTCGGTGGCGTGATGGCACGGGACCACAACTACGTCGCGAGCGGTTCCCTGGCAAAGGGGTGGGGCTACTGGGGCTCGGCGATGTACAATTTCCCCCAGACCTTCCTGCACGTGCCGCTCGCGATCCAGGGCCGCTACGAGTACGTCAATCGCGATCGGGATCTCGCCGGCAACGCGGTGCGTCGCTACGTCGTGGGCGCGGTACTGCCGGTGACCGACCCGTATTACATGCGACTCCGTCTCGAGTTCAATCACGATCACCCGAACAATGGTGCGGGCGATCTGAACGGCGTGCGGGTGCAGGCCGACCTGGCCTGGTAACTCGCTCGCTCGAGTCATCGGCCCGGCTGGTGCGCCCATGCGGCGCGCCGGCCGGGCCTTCGCGTTTCAGCGGGGTGAGGTCGGGGCGGGGGTGCCGATGCGGTAGAGCAGCAGGGCGGCCCGCTTGGTGAGGGGGGCGAGCATGCGCAGGTCGGCGGTTTCCTGATCGGTGTGATCGTTGGCGCCCGCGAGACCGATCCCGTCGATGGCGGCCTGCACCGAAGCCGCGACGAAGGAGATGTCTGCCGCCCCTGCCTTGGCGGGATCGACGGCTGCAACGTTACCGTAGCCGAGTGCCTGACTGATCGCGTCGTAGCGGGCGAGCAGCGCCCGGTTCGCCGCGGTCGGGGCGAGGGGCGGATAGCCGTCGTGGAAGATGAGCTCCGATCGGGTGCCAGGCAGGTGCTGCGCGACGATCCGCCGCATCACCCCCTGGGCGGCGCTGAGCTGCTCCGGGGAGATGGCGCGGATGTCACCGCTGACCTCCATCGTCCGCGCGACCACGTTGGTCTTGCCTTCCGCGGAGCCGACGGTGCCGGTGGTGTCGCTCTCGGCCCTGGTGCCCCCGAGTGCGATGCCGGGGTTGAACGTGAGGTAGCGCTGCCCGGTCAGTCGCAGGCGGATCTGGTCCAGCACCCGGGCGCTCTCGAAGATCGCGCCGGCGCCGACGTCGCTCCGGAAGATCTGCGAGGAATGCGCTGGTGTCCCGGTCGAGCGAAGGGTCCAGCCCATCACGCCACGCCGCGCGACGAGAGCCGTATGGGGATCTCCGCTCCCGTCCTCGAAGCCGAGCGCGTAGCGCGCGCCGTGTGCCGCCGCGATCAGCGCCGCCCGGGCCGAGTCCTGCGGCGACCCGGCGTCTTCCTCGTCCCCGTTGAAGACCACGATCAGGTTGAGCTTCTCGAGCGCGCCCGCGGCCTTGAGCGCCTTGAGGGCGTGCACGACGATCACGTCGCCGCCCTTCATGTCGATGATCCCCGGCCCGCGCGCCGTGCTGTCGTTCAGCCGCTCGAAGCGCTGGAAGGGATGACTCGGCTCGAAGACGGTGTCCAGGTGGCCGATCAGCAGGATGCGCGGGCCGGGCCCCGGGTGCTCGGCGACGAGGTGACCGGCGCGGTGGAACCCGCTGCCATCGACCCAGCGGGTGCGGAATCCCAGCGCGTCGAACTCGGCACGGAGCACCTCGCCGACCCGGCGGACACCCGCGAGGTTCATCGTGCCGCTGTTGATGTTGACGGTGCGCTCGAGCAGCGACAGCGCTTCGCCGTTGCGCTCGTCGACGGCGCGGGCGATCGCCCGCTCGAGAGCGCTCAATGTGTCGGCCGCACTGGCGCGGGGCACGGACGGGATGCCCGGTGCCGGAGTGGAAAGCAGGCCCCCAGTGAGGGCGAGCATGGTGAGGAGACGGAAGGATCCCGGGAGCATCATGGGCGACTCACGCGGTTGCGGTGGTGAAACGATGCACCTCGGCGAGGATGTCGTCGGGACTGATCTGCTCGGCCCGGAAGGCCTCCATCATTTCCGCGTGCAGCAGGGCGCGCTGCGGCGAGCCGCACTCCCGCGGGATGAGCGTCACGACGGAAAGCGTCCGCAGCTCCGGGTGACGGCGCAGCGCATCGAGCACGATGAGCCCCTCGGCGCCGGGCATCGTCAGGTCGAGGAGCAGGATCGAGACGCCACCGGCCGAGATGCGCGCCATCGTCTCCGCCGCGCTCGAGACCTCTTCCACGGGGAGGCCTGCCTGCTTGAGAATGGCGCTCGTGGCATGCCGCGCTGCCGGGTCTGCTACGGCGACCAGCGCGGGCTCGGTGGCACCGGCCGCGCGGCAGCGCCGCACCACGGCGAGCAAGGCCGGTGCCTCGGGTGGTGAGGCGACCGACGCCGCTGTGCCAACCGCAGTTCCGAGCTGATCGTCGCTGAGGACAGCGAGCAGCAGCACCGGGATCGGTGCGAGCGCCGTCTCGGCGGTCAGTGCGGCGAGCGCGCTCCAGCCATCGAACGCCGGCGTCAGGAGATCGAGCGCGATGAGATTCGGCTTGATCTCGCGGGCCAGGGCCACGCCATCCTCCGCAGTCTCCGCCGTGAGCACCCGGTAGCCGTCGAGGGTGAATAAACGCTCCATCGTCTCGCGAAAGTCCGGCGATGGTGCCACCAGCAGGATGGTGCCGGCATAAGGCAGGAGCGGATAGGCGGCGGAGCTCCGGCGCGCTCGGGCCACCACGGCGAAGCTGCCCGTCGTCGTCACCGACAGCTCTTCCACCTGCGTCGGCAGGCGCACGGTGAAGGTCGTGCCCCGACCTGCCTCACTGGTGACCCGGATCTCTCCCCCCATCATCTCGCAGAAACGGCGGGTGATGGTGAGGCCCAGCCCCGTGCCGCCGTAGCGCCGGGTCGTCGACGCGTCGGCCTGAGTGAAGGGCTGGAAGAGGCGGCCGAGCTGTTCGGGCGTCATCCCGATGCCGGAGTCGGCCACGGCGAGGACAATCCAGGTGCCGCCGTCGTCGCCCCGCTCCTGCCGCGCCGTCAGCTGGATGGTGCCGCGCTCGGTGAACTTGGCCGCGTTCGAGAGCAGGTTGAGCAGGATCTGCCGGACCTTGGTGAGGTCGGCGCGGATGGGACCGAGCCCGGGCTCGACGAGGATCTCGAGATGATTGCCGCGGGCGGTATTCGCCGGCTGGATCGTCGAGGCCACCTCGTGAATGACCGCATCGACCTCGAACTCCTCGAGGTAGAGATCCATCCGGCCCGCCTCGATCTTCGAGAGGTCCAGCACCTCGTTGATGAGGCCGAGCAGGTGGTGGCCCGCATTGCGGATCTTCTCGAGATCGGGCCGGATCTCAGCTCCACTCAGCTCATCGCCTTCCTCCAGGAGCATCTCGGAGTAGCCGATGATCGCGTTGAGCGGTGTGCGCAGCTCGTGGCTCATGTTCGCGAGGAAGCGGCTCTTCGCCCGGTTGGCCTCCTCGGCGGCGCGCTTCGCCTCGACGGCGATCTCGCTCGCCCCCTCGAGCTCGCGGGTCCGCTGCTCCAGCAGCTGACGCTTCTCCTCGATCTGCGCATTCTGCTCGGCGATCTGCTTCATCCCGTGGACCACCCGCTTGGACTGGGCGTGGGAGTGGAGGCTGTACACCGAGAGATAGACGAAGATCACGCCCGTGCTGAGCAGGGTGGTGAGGAGACTCGCATGGAGCTCCATCTGGAAACCCACGATGAGCCCCATCGCGAGCATCCCGATGACGGTCGCGAAGAGATTGCGGACCGCGAACCCGATGCCACCGATGCTGAGATTGCCGGAGATCACGCCGTAGAGCGCCGCGAGCGTGGGCCAGGGGCAGAAGGAGAGGATCGGGATCCAGGAGCCGACGATGATCGAGTCGAGCGTGAGGTTGCGGAGTTCGGCCCGCTTGCTGTCGGCGCTCGAGCGGGCGATCCAGTAGGCGACGTGCGGGAAGACGAAACCGTACAGGAAGAGGAAGGCGTAGTGCCAGCTCTGGATGCCGGTGGTGCGGAGCTGCGACCAGAACAGCACCGCGAAGAACGGATAGGTCGACAGCCGCACCGTGAAGTCGAGGCGCACGATGGGGTGCACCCGGCGCCCCGCCGAGGCCGGCCGGAAGAACGCGGCGTCGCTCACGGCGCGAGTCTGCCCAGGGCGAGCAGGGTCACGTCGTCGTACGCCACCGTGCCGTCGGTGTGGCGGGCCAGGTCGTGCTGGATCCGCTCGAGGAGCGCGGCCGCACGATGGGGTGGCTCCAGCGCGAGGGCCTCCAGTCGGGCCTCGCCGTAGGCGGTGCCCGCCGCATCGCGCGCGTCGATGACGCCATCGGTGTACGCGAGCAGCAGGTCGCCCGGGGCGAGAGTTGTCTGCCGGGCGGTGAACTCCATCCCTTCGAGCAGCCCGACCGCCGGCCCCGTGGGCGCCAGGCGCTCGGCGATCATACCGTCGCGGAGCAGGAGTGGCGCATCGTGCCCGGCGTTCACGTACGTGAGGGTTCCCGGCGCCGGGTCGAGCACGCCGAAGAACAGCGTCGTGAACATGTTCGCCGCGGCGTGCGTCGTCGCGTTGTAGTCGCTCAGGACCCGGACCGTGCGCGGCAGGTGATGCAGGTCGCCCGCCTCCGGCGCAGAGCCGTACGCTTCGCTGCTTACCACCCGGAGCAGGCTCCGGAAGACCGCCATGAAGAGTGCCGCGCCGACGCCCTTGTCGCAGACGTCGCCGACCACGATGGCGACGCGCCCGCCCGCCGCCAGCGGAAAGGCATCGTAGAAGTCGCCCGCGACCTGCCGGGCCGGCTCGAAGCGCGCGGCGAGTTCGTAGTCCGGCACCACCGGCAGACTCGCCGGCAGAAACCCCGCCTGGATGTTGCGGCCGATCTCGAGTTCGCGCGCCATCGCACGGGCCACCAGCTGCTCCCGGTCGCGCAGCCGTTTCTTGGCGAGACTCGCATCGATCCGCGCCTTCAGCAGCGTCGCGTTGAACGGCTTGGGGAGGTGATCCTCGGCGCCGGTCTCGATGCACCGGATCACGCTGTCCATGTCGGTGATCGCGGTGATCATGATGACCGGGACGTGGCGGAGCGCCTCGTCGGACTTGAGCCGCTCGAGGACCTCGTACCCGCTCATCTCGGGCATCATGATGTCGAGGAGAACGAGGTCGAACGCCTCGCGCGCGAGCCGCGCGAGCGCCTCCGGCCCGTTCTCGGCGAGTTCCACCACATGCCCCTGCTTGCGGAGCCGCCGGGAGAGCATGTCCCGGTTGGCCTCAGTGTCGTCGACGACGAGGATCCGGCTCGGCGACTCCGGCTGCGGGGTGGGCGCGGCCACCTAGCCCGCCGTCCCCGCGAGCAGCCGTTCCAGGTAGGGGATGTGCTCCTCGGTCGCCCGCTCCCCCTCCTCGATCACGTAGGGGAACTGGTCGGTGTCGAACAGCCCGATGTTGCGGTTGAACTGCGGCAGGACGGTGATGATCTCCGCGTGGTGCGCCAGGTTGTGGAAGGCGTAGTTCGCGCGGAGCAGGTTGTTGGTATAGATGCTGTTGACCTGGAAGGCGTAGCGGGTGCCCGAGCGGATCTGCCGCGGATACGGGCTCTCGAAGCCCATCGCGAGGATGATGTTGGCGCCCTCGCGGATGGCGACGTCGACGGGCAGTGGATCCGCCATGCAGCCATCGAGCAGCCAGCGGCCGTCGATCTCCCAGGGCCGCCAGACGTAGGGGATCGCGATGCTCGCGCGAATCGCGTCCTGCACCTTGCCGCGGCTCAGCACGACCTTCTCACCGTTGGCGAGATCGGTGGTGACGATATGCAGCGGGATCGTCGCCTCCTCGAAGGTACGACCGCCGAAGGGGCCGCTGAGCGCGCGCCACAGGGCCCGGTCATCCACCATGCCGAACTTGCCGTCCCAGCCGAACAGCTTCGGCATGAACGCGCCGAGCATTCCCTTCAGGTCGCGCTTCTCGGTGACCTGCTTCGTCCACAACTCCCGGGTGAGCCGGGTGCAGGTCTCCACGTCGTAGCCCAGCGCCATCACACCCGCATAGAGGCTGCCGCCGCTGCAGCCGACGACCATGTCGAGTTCGATGCCGTGCCGCACCAGGCAGCGCCACAGCCCGAGGGCCGCGGCGCACTTCACCGATCCGGCGCCGATCACCAGCGCCACCCGCTTGCTGCCCGTGCTCATCGCGTCGTCTCTCCTCGCCCGCCTCAGGCGCCGAAGCTGGCGACGGCGGCGTCCACGTCGGGATAGTGCTTGAGGATGCTGGTGAACCCGCTCAGGTCGAGCACGCGCATCACCGCGGGCTGGATGGCGGCGAGCCGGAAGTCGCCGCCCAGCTGGCGGGCGGCCTTGAGCGTCGCGAGCAGCGCACGCAGCCCGGCGCTGCTGGTGTACGCCACGCCGCTCAGGTCGCCGACCAGGCGGATCGCGCCGCCATCGAGCTGGCTGCGCAGGCTGGCCTGCAGCCCATCCGCGGTGAGTCCATCCACACTGCCGACCAACCGCACCACGGTCACGGGACCACGCTGTTCGACCGAGACGTCCATCGTGTACTCCTTACAGGAGGATCAACGCGGGGAAGGGGTGAGCCGGGCGATGAGCGTCACCCGATTGCCGCCCCCAGCGAGCGATTCATGACTGACCTGGTCCATCACCTTGCGCACGAGATGCCAGCCGAGTCCGCCGACGGAGCGGTCATCGCAGTCGACGTCGAGGGCCGGCGTCGCGATCGAGGCGGGATCGAAGGGTGCCGCCTCGTCCTCGAGCGTGATCTTGAGCGCATCGGGCGTACGCACCAGCCGCACCTTGAGCGGGCCCGGGGCTCGGCCCGCGTAGCCGTAGTCCATCACGTTGATCGCGATCTCCTCGACCGCGAGCCGCACCCGGGAGGCCAGGTCGGCCTCGAGCCCGAAGCGCGCCGACGTCTGGTCCACGAAGGCGAGCACCGCTCCGAGGGCGTCACGCGTTGCGGTGACGCTGAGCTGGGCCGGCGCGGGCAGCTTGAGCGCCTGTACCGAGCCGGTCTCGGGGACGGCGATGGGCACGGGACCGAGCCACCGGGTGATCTTGCCGAGGAGCCGCGTGAGATCGACGGGCTTGGTGTCGAAATCATCGCAACCGGCCGAGCGCGCCCGGGCTTCCTCCCCCGACATCGCGTGCGCGGTCAGGACGAGGATCGGGATCCCGCGCGTGGCCGGGTCGGCCTTGAGCTGGCGGGTCGCCTCCCAGCCGTCGACCACCGGGAGGCTGAGATCCATGAGGATCAGGTCGGGCGATTCCCGCTTCGCGAGGAGGATGGCCGCCGCGCCATCGGGGGCGATCACCACCTCGTAGCCCCGGCGCTGCAGGCGCCGCGACAGCATGTCCCGGTTCAGTTCGTTGTCTTCGGCGAGGAGGAGCTTGGGCATTCCACGGACGCGGGTGGTCGCAGGCGGATGCCGTAGCTTATCCCGGGTCGAGCGATCCCGATAGGGCACCGCCCGCCGGTTGGGGGCGGGCGGTGTGCAGCGTGATTCATTACCTGATCCCGCGGCGCCGAGCGCGCGTGCAGATCAGTGCGGACTGGCGTCCGCCCGCTCCCAGGTGCCGGAGGCGCTCACGTTTGGATTGAAGTTGGGATCGTTGGCCAGGATGTACTCGCCGTTCCGGGAGATCCAGACGTCATTGTAGCCGGAGGGGAGCTGGACGTCGTGCTGGTCGAACGGGTCGCGATAGGTCTCGACCCCGCGCACATACTCCGTGAAGGCCTCGGCGGTCCGGTCCTCGCTCGCCTGCCGGCGCTCCCACGCCTGCATCTGCGCATCACTCATCTCGTCACTGGTGCGCGCGAGGTAGCGGCTCAATTCTCCCGCACGCCGGATCGCGTTCATCTGGTTCTGGAACCACATCTCGCGCACCTGCAGATAGCGCGCGAACCAGCCCTTGCCCACCCGCATCGACGTGGCCATCGCGAGCAGCAGCGGCGACTGCGCATCGAGCTTTCCCTTCTCGGCGCGGAAGCCGATGAGCCGATCCGGACCCCAGAAGGTCACCCCGGGCACCGCGGGCACCTGCGAGTAGACCATCACGCAGTAGATGTCCTCCTCCATCGCCCTGCCGGACTCCTGATACTCGATGCGAGTCCGGGTCGCGACGACCCGCTTGATCGCACCGGCCTCCTGCACCGTGCTGGCCACCAGCCGCGCGAGCGCCGGAAGCGGGGTCGTGCCGATCACCCGCGGCGAGAGCGCACCGCGCACCTGCGGCAGCAGGACGGTGCGGACGAAGGCCTCCGGCTCGATCGGCTGGACGACATACGAGCCGAGATAGAGGCTGCCCGGCGGGAAGCCGAGATACCCGCGCACGTTCCAGGTATAGGGAATGGTGGGGAAGATCTCGAGTGCGGCCACGCCGTGGGGATCGCGGGCGCGCATCTGCAGGTAGGCGAGCGTCGAGAGTTCCTGCCGCCAGACGATGCCCCCCTCGACGCGCCACGACTCCGGCACGAGCAGCCGGAGGGCCTCTTCGTTGTTCATCATCGGATCGAGAATGACGTGAGATCGGAGCCGGAGCGGAGCGGACTGCGCGGCGAGTGACAGCGGAATTCCGGAGAGCGCGCACAGCAGGGCGAGCGCATGAAGGGCGGAGCGCATGAGTCCCTCGATTTCCGGGCGCCGGCTCCGGGGGTTCCCGGGCGATACGGACGCCGGGCCCTGCTCCTACCATAGCAGCGACGCGGTGAAGCGAGGTTGAACCGGGGGTGAGACCCTGAATCGACCGTCCCTGTGCAGGCGGGGGGCGGGAGTGGGAGCTACGGCCCGGGCGGTTCATCCTTAGATTGCTGAATCCCTATGCGCCTACTCGCTTTCGTCCTGTTGACGGCCGGCCTCCTGGGTGTCGTCCCGCGCCAGTCATCCGAACCCGTCCTCCAGCAATTGCTGGCCAGCGGCCGCGACCCCGACCTCCGCTGGCCGAACCTGTCCGATGTCCAGGCGGATCTCACGACGATGTATGCCCGCCGTGACTGGACGCCGGTCTGGTTCCGCGATGACACCCTCGTGAGCGCCGCACGATCGCTTCTCCGGACACTGCAGGAGGCGCCGGTACGCGGCCTCGTGGCGGAGGACTACGATGCACCCTGGCTGGCGCTGCAGGCGGCGCGGCCCGACACCGCGATGCTCGGGCGGACCGACCTCGCCTTCTCGGTGGCCGCGGCCCGTTTCGCGCTCGCGCTCCGGCGCGGCCGGGTGACGCCCGCCTCGGTGGACACCACCTACCACCTCCCGGTCGACAGCTTCGATCTCGCGGGCACGGTGCAGGAGATCGCCGCGAGCGACGAGCCGAACGATGTGCTGCGCCGTCTCGAACCGCCCTTCCTGCACTACTGGCTCCTCATGGGCGCGCTGGAGCGGTATCGCCAGCTTTCCCGTGCCTACTCCCTCGTCTCGCTGCCGCCGATGCCGAAGCGGCTCCGCCCCGGCGACGTGTATCACGGCGTCGGCGCGTTGCGCCAGCTGCTCTGGGTGCTCGGCGATTTTCGGGACAGCCTGCCGCTGCCGTACCTCGACTCGCTCTACCGCGGTCCGGTGGTGGCCGCCGTGCAGCGTTTCCAGATGCGGCAGGGCTTCACTCCGGATGGCATCATCGGCGAGTCGACGCGGGAGCGGCTGAGTCACCCCTTCGACCAGCGGATCCGGCAGATGGAGCTGAGCCTCGAGCGCTGGCGCTGGATGCCGAGGAAGTTCGAGTCGCCGCCCATCATCGTGAATATCCCGGCCTTCCGCCTCTACGCCTTCCGCACGACCGATCTCGACGAGCGCAGCATGCTCGCGATGAACGTGGTCGTCGGCACCGCGTTCAAGACCCAGACGCCCGTGTTCGCGGATGCGCTCGAGTACCTGATCTTCGCGCCCTACTGGGATGTGACGCCGACGATCGCCCTGAAGGAGGTCAAGCCGGCCGCGCTGAAGGACCCGATGTTCCTGACGCGGAACCGCTACGAACTGGTGGAGAAGGGCGAGGTGGTTCCGCCCTGGCCGGAGAACATCCAGCGCATCGGCGCCGGGGTCCGCGTCCGCCAGACCCCCGGTCCCCACAACGCCCTCGGCCTGGTGAAGTTCATCATGCCGAACGATTTCCAGATCTACCTGCACGACACGCCATCGAAGTCGCTGTTCGATCGCACCCGGCGCGACGCGAGTCATGGGTGCATCCGCCTTGGCGATCCGCTCGGGCTCGCCAAGTTCCTGCTCCGCGATCAGCCCGACTGGACCGACGAACGCATCCACGCGGCCATGAACGCCGGCGAGCCGACGCCCGTCCACCTGCGCGCGCCGGTGCCGATCATCATCACCTACGCGACCGCGCTGGCGCGGCTGGATGGCGAGGTCTACTTCTATCCCGACATCTACGGCCACGACAAGACGCTCGATCAGCTGCTCCGCAAGGGCTATCCCTACCGGCGCTGAGCGGATCCCGGGCAGGTCCCTGGCGCTGCGGTTCATGAAGGTTCTCGCGCGCCTTGGCGCTGGGTGTGTCCGGGCGGCTACATTCCACGCTCTTGTTTCCGATAGTTGAGGAATGATGCCGCTTCGGAAGGTGCTGGGACGACTGCTGAGCCTCACGGCCGTGGCGGCGCTGGTGACAGCGGCGCTCGCAAGCGTGCTCGCCATGGCCGGTCCCGTCGAGACCGTACCGCGCACGGCCCGTCTCGTCCTCGCCCCGACCGACAGCGCCGAACGCGGCTTCGCACACCTGCTCGGCATCAGCGGGCACCTGCGCGCCATCACCGTGGTCCCCGATGCCCCGCGGCCGACCGCGTTCTCGGCACCGGATGGGTCACCGGTCAGCATCCTGCCGCTGGTACCGCTCAGCGCCAAGCTCGGCGCCACCTGGCGCGGCTATCGCGTCGGGTTCTGGCCCGGCGAACGCACCACGCGGAACCGGGCCCGCTACGAGCTGCCGGCCGGCTTTCTCGAGGTCACGCCTGACAATGAGGATGTCCCGCTCTCGACCCACTTCCGGGTCCGCGACTTCCTCACCCACGATCAGCCGGGGACCTGGCCCAAGGTGCTGGTCATTCAGCTCCCGTTGCTCGACAAGCTGGAGCTGATTTCAGCCGAACTGGTCCGCCTCGGCAAGACGCCGGACCTGCACGTCATGTCCGGCTTCCGGACGCCCCAGTACAATGCCCTCGGGGTCGGACCGCTCGGCGGTCGTGCGCGCGACAGCCGCCACATGTACGGTGACGCCGCCGACATCTTCCTCGATGCCGACGGCGATGGCCGGATGGACGACCTCAACGGCGATGGCCGCGTCGACATCCGGGACGCGCGCTGGCTGGCCGCCGTCGCCGAAGATGTCGAGGTGGCGCACCCCGAGGTGACCGGCGGTATCGGGATCTACCGCGCCAACGCCGTCCACGGGCCGTTCGTCCACGTCGATACACGCGGGTCCCGCGCGCGCTGGTAGGGGCCCCCTCCTCAGTCTTCCGCAGGACGCGACCAGGTTCACGCGGTCGTGAAGATGCACTCCAGTCCATAGTCGCTGCCATGGTGCCAGCCCGACCCCATCATCCCGATGGGCTGGCCGTCGTGCATGCCACTCATCATGCCCGACATCATCCTCGTTGCCCCCGACATGGTCCACGTGTCGAAGTCGACCATCGCCCCGGACATCGCGTGCAGGCCACCTCCCATGTGGATGACGTAGGAAGTGCCGCCCGCGAGCGGGGCGTGGGCGCACGTGAGCACAGTCCGGGAGCCGTTCCAGCCACAGTTCATCGGCACGACCGGCCCGCCGAGGCTGTCCTGGTGCAGGTCGATGAACTGCTCCATCCCGGTCGCCATCCCGGCCGAAAAGGTGAGCGTGACGTTCGCGCCGGGCGCGATCTGCGCGGCGCCGGGAGCCGGGGAGACGGCGTCGAGCGCCACGCTGCCGGGACCGGTCGTGGAGCCGCACGCCGTGGCGGCGAGCAGCAGGCTGGTGAGCATGGCCGGATAGTGAGTCGAGCGCATATGAACCTCCGAACTCAATCGCGCGCGAGGGAGACATCCCCCGTGTTGGCGGGTGGTGCAACCGGGACTTCGGCAAGGCGCCGGAGTTCCCACTCCTTCCACAGCGAATAGACCGCCGGGATCACGATCAGGGTGAGGATCGTGCTGCTCAGCATGCCGCCGACCATCGGTGCAGCGATCCGCTTCATCACGCTGGCGCCCGCGCCGGTCCCCCAGAGGATCGGGAGCAGGCCGGCCATGATCGCGGTCACCGTCATCATCTTCGGGCGTACCCGCTCCACGGCGCCTTCCACGATCGCGTCCTCGAGGTCCTGCGCCGTCCGGTGCTGCCGGGCCGCCCAGGCCTGGTCGAGGTAGATCAGCATGACGACACCCGTCTCCGCCGCGACGCCCGCGAGCGCGATGAATCCGACCGCGACCGCGACCGACCAGTTGTAGTGGAGGGCGTAGAGGAACCAGATGCCGCCCACCAGCGCGAACGGCAGCGAGAGCATGACGATCAGACTCGAGCCGACGCTGTTGAAGTTGAGGTAGAGCAGCAGGAAAATGATGGCGAGCGTCGTGGGGATGACGATCCGGAGCCGCTCGGCGGCGCGCTGCATGTACTCGTACTGTCCGCTCCACACGATCGTGTACCCCGGTGGCAGCGTGACCATGCCGTCGACCATCCGCCGTGCCTCGGCGACGTAGCTCGCGATGTCCCGGCCGGAGACGTCCACATAGACCCACGCCGTGGGAATCGCCCCCTCGGTCCGGACGACCATCGGGCCGGCCACTTCACGAATCGTCGCGACCTGCCCGAGCGGCACGTAGACCGTGGGCGCCGAACTCGCCGCGGCGGGAGCCGCCCCCGCCATCCCCATGCTGCCGTCACTCGCGGCCCGCGGCGTGCCGTGCGCCGCCGGGATGAGGACGTCGAGCAGTCGTTCGGGGTTGTCGCGCAACTCATGCGGATAGCGGATGCGGACGCCGTAGCGCTCGCGGCCCTCGACGGTCTGGGTGATCGTCATCCCGCCGATCGCGGTCGCGATCACCGTCTGCACGTCGCCGACGTTGAGCCCATGACGCGCCGCCGCGGCGCGATCGATGTCGATGTCGAGGTAGTACCCCGACTGCGCCCGCTCGGCGAAGGCGCTTCGGGTGCCCGGCACCATCTGGACGGCCTCCTCGACTTCGCGGCCGAGACGTTCCAGCTCGGCCAGATCCGGGCCGAAGATCTTGACGCCGACCGGTGTGCGGATGCCGGTGGCGAGCATGTCGATGCGTCCCTTGATCGGCATCGTCCAGGCATTGGTGACGCCGGGCAGGCGCACCGCCGAGTCCATCAGCGCAACCAGCTTCTCGCTGGTCATCCCCGGCCGCCACTCCGACTCGGGCTTGAGGGTGATGGTCGTCTCGAACATGTCGAGACCCGCCGGGTCGGTCGCCGTTTCTGCGCGACCCGCCTTGCCCCACACTGTCGCGACTTCCGGAATGCTCTTGAGCACGCCGTCCTGGATCCGCAGAATTTCGCGGGCCCGCGCCACACTCGCGCCGGGGAGCGTGGTAGGCATGAAGAGGATGGTCCCCTCATCCAGCGGCGGCATGAACTCCCCGCCGATCCGGGTCCAGGGAATCCAGGCGAGGATGAGCGTCGCCAGGGCCACGGCGAGCACGGACCAGCGATGCCGGAGCACCACGCCGATCACCGGCCGGTACAGCCGGATGAGGAGCCGGTTGATGGGATTGGCATGTTCGCGGAAGATCCGGCCCCGGATGAAGAGCCCCATCGCCACCGGCACCAGCGTCACCGAGAGCAGGCTCGCCGCTGCCATGGCGAAGGTCTTGGTAAAGGCGAGTGGCTTGAAGAGACGTCCTTCCTGTCCTTCCAGCGAGAAGACCGGCAGGAACGAGACGGTGATGATGAGCAGCGAGAAGAAGAGCGCTGGCCCGACCTCGCGCGCGGAGCGGGCCACGATCGCCCAGCGTTCCTCATGGCTCAGCGACGCGGTGCTGAAGGAGCTCGCGCCCGGGTCGGCCCCCTTGGCCACCACCGCCCGCTCGAGGTGCTTGTGCATGTTCTCGATCATGACGATGGCCGCATCGATCATGGCGCCGATCGCGATTGCGATGCCGCCCAGCGACATGAGATCCGCGCTGACCCCGATCCACCGCATCGCGAGGAAGGCGAGCAGGATGCCGACCGGCAGTGTGAGGATTGCCACCAGGGCGGAGCGTGCGTGCACCAGGAAGACCAGGCAGACCAGTGCGACGATGACGCTCTCCTCGAGCAGCTTGCCGCGCAGGTTCTCGATCGCGCGACGGATCAGGTCGCTCCGGTCGTAGACGGGGCGGATGACGACGCCCGGGGGCAGGCCCGGCGCGATCGCGGCGAGTTTCGCCTTCACGCCATCGATCGTCTTGAGCGCGTTCTCGCCGAACCGCATCACCACGATGCCGCCGACGGCATCGCCCCGGCCGTCGAGGTCCGCGATGCCGCGGCGGACCGCCGGCCCGATCGTCACTCGGCCAAGCTCCGCGAGCCGGATCGGGGTGCCGCTCGCGGTCGCGCCGACCACCACGTTCTCGATGTCGCCGGTGGACTTGAGGTACCCGAGGCCGCGCACCATGTGTTCGCGCTCGGAGAGCTCCACGACCATCGCCCCGACGTCGGAGTTGGCGCTCTGGATCGCACTCATCACCCGCGTGATCGGGATGCCGTAGGCCTGCAGCCGCGAGGGATCGAGGTCGATCTGATACTGCTTCTCGAAGCCGCCGATGGACGCGACCTCCGAGACACCGGGAACGGCCGTCAGCGCGTATCGGAGATACCAGTCCTGCAGACCGCGGAGCTGGGAGAGGTCCATCCTTCCCGTCGTGTCCTCGAGGGCATACTGATAGACCCAGCCGAGCCCGGTAGCGTCGGGGCCAAGGGTCGGTGTCACGGCGGGCGGCAGCTTGCCCTTGATGCCGTTGAGGTACTCGAGCACCCGGCTGCGGGCCCAGTAGAGGTCGGTGCCGTCCTCGAAGATCACGTACACGAACGAGACACCGAAGAAGGAGTACCCGCGCACCGTGCGGGCACCCGGCACCTTGAGCATCTCCGCCGCAATGGGGTAGGTGACCTGGTCCTCGACGATGCGCGGCGCCTGCTCGCCGTACTCCGCCTGCACGATGACCTGGACGTCGCTGAGATCGGGAAGCGCCTCGAGCGGCGTGTGCTGCACGGCCCAGATGCCGCCGGCAATGGCGGCCACCGTCCCGAGCAGCACCAGCAGCCGGTGCCCGACGGCCCAGTCGATCATTCTGGCGAGCATGGTCAGCTCCCGTGGCCGGTGTGGGCGTGGCTGTCGGGCACGGCGGGCGCTGGCATCTCCATGCCGGGCATGTCGCCCATGTCGTCCGGCTTTGCACTCGTCGTGTCAGGCTTCTTCGCGGGTGCCGCACCTGGCGCGGTCATGTCCATCCCGGGCATGTCGCCCATGCCACCGAGCAGTGTGCCGAGGTTCGACTCCGCATCGACCAGGAAGGTGGCCGAGGCGACGACCGTGTCCCCTTCACTGAGCCCCTTGAGAATCTCGAGCCGGTCCTCGGTCTGCGCGCCAAGCACCACGTCGGTCGGTGTGAAGCGGCCGTCGGGACGCTTGAGGAAGACGAGATTGCGCTCGCCGGTCGAGAGCACGGCCGAGCGGGGCACACTGATCACCGCCCTGGTGATCGGGGTGCTCAGATGGATCGTCGCGAACATGCCCGGCTTGAGCAGCAGCCCGGGGTTCTCGAGCGCGACCCGGACCCGCCCGGTGCGGGTATCGGTGCTCAGGGTCGGATAGACGTAGCTGATCTTCCCGGTGCGCGTTTCGCCCGGCAGCGCCTGGAACTCCGCGGTGACGGGCTGTCCCACGCGCGCGGAGGCGAGGTCCTGCTCGAAGACATCGCCTTCGAGCCAGACCACCCGCAGGTCGGCGATCCGGTAGAGCGGCTCGCCTTCCATCACCCGCTGGCCCTGGAGCACCGCCTTCTCGATCACCACGCCGGTCGCGGGCGAGCGCAGCGTGATGGTGCGTGGGACCGTTCCATTCTCCTCGATCCGCCGGATCTCCGCGTCCGGGACCTGCCAGCGCAGCAGCCGCTCGCGCGCCGAGCCGGTGAGGCGGGCCGCATTCTGGCGGGCCTCGCTCGTGCCGCCGGCGACCTCCCCTTCGAGCCGTCGGGCGAGCAGCAGCTCTTCGGCGGTCGTGACCACCATCGGCGAATAGATGCGAAGCAACGGCTCGCCGGCCCGCACCTGCTGGCCGTTGAAGTTGACGTACAGGTCCTCGACCCACCCTTCGATCCGCGGGGCCACCGTGGCGACGCGCGTCTCGTCGTAGCCGACCTGCGCGACGATGCGGACGCTTCGCTCGAGGACGCCGCGCACCACCGGCGCGAACGTGACCCCGATGCGCCGCTGGTCGCGGGCATCGAGGTGCACGGGCCGAGCACTGTCCGGCCCAGCCGTGGCGCCATGCTGATGGCCGCTGCTCGGCACCGGCGCGGCCGCGGGAGTGCGGGTGAAGAACCAGGCCGCGGCGAGCGCGGCCACGATCAGGCCTGCGCGAAGGATCCGGGCGATCATCGGGCACCTCCAGAGGTCTCGGTCGTGGACGCGGGGTCCAGCAGTTCGGTGGCCGTCACCATCTCCAGCTCGGCGAAGCTCTTCCCGGCATCGGCGTCGAAGCGGATCAGCTCCTGCTCGGCGCGAATCAGGGCCATCTGGCTGTCCAGCAGGGTCATGAAGTCGGTCCCACCGTCTTGATAGGCAGCGCGCGCCGCAGCGGCGGTGGCCCGCAGCTGGGGGATCAGGGTGGTGTGGTAGAGCTGTGCGAGGTGGTAGGACCGGGTGAGGTCGGCATGCAGCTCGCCGATCCGCCCCCGCGTCTCGGTCCGCATGTCATCGAGGTCGGCGGTAGCCATGGCGGCCATCGCGCGCGCCTCGGCGGTCATCTGGTGCTGCCGGCTCCCCGCGGCGAGCGGCAGAGTGAAGCCCAGCATGAAGCTGCCCATCCGCTCCGTCCCGCCTCCCATCATCGGACGCTGCCCGTAGATGACGCCGAGCGTGAGGTCGGGCCAGATCTCCCGCGCCGCCCGGCGGGCCGTCGCTTCGGCGGAGGCGATGCGCGACTGACCCGCGGCCAGCATCGGCCGACCGGACAGTGCGCGGGTTTCGAGCACCTGGCGGTCCGGGATGGAGTCGGGCAGCCGGGGCAGGAGCGGCGTCGGCACCGGTGCGTCGGCGGACAGCCCGCGCAGCGAGTTGAGACGGATCGCCATGCCATCGCGCATCGCGGTCATGCGGATGAGCTCTTCATCCATGCGGGCGAGTTCGACCTGTGCCCGCAGCACGTCCGTCTGCTTCCCCTTGCCCTCGGCATACATCGATTCCGTGGTGCGCAGGATGTCCTGCAGCAGCCGGCGGGCGCTGACCATCGTCGCCAGCGTCCGTTCGGCCTGATAGAGATCGTAGAAGCTCATCGCCGCGCGGGCGCGCACCTCCCAACCGACTTCCCGTGCGCGAGCCGCTTCCGCCTCCGCATCGGCGCGGGCCGCCTTCACCGCCAGTCCCGTCTTCCCGGCGATCGGCACCATCTGCATCACCTGGATCTGGTTCATCCCGAGCGGGTCCTGCAGTCCCAGGCCGGGAAGATTCCGGTTCATCAGGCCGAGCTGGATGGCGGGATCGGGCCACTTGGACACCGGTCCGACGCGGGCCGCCGCGGCCGTGGCCTGTGCCTGGGCCGCGGCGATACGCGGACTGCCACGCTCGAGCGAGCCGTAGACATCGGCCAGCGTGAGACCGGTGTCACGCTGAGCGGCAAGCGGCGCACCGGCGAGCGCCGGTACGAGCACGAGCAGAAACCATCGCATGGGAAGCATCCTGATCCTCGGGTCCTGCCCGGATGGACGATCCATCCGGGTGCCGGCACTGCCGGGCCGAGTGGCCGGGCTATGCGGGCGCGACGATGGCGCGGATCAGGCTCGGGGAGGTGTCAGCGGCGGAGCGAGGTCGTTGAGCGGAACAACGCGGGAGATCGTTGTCTCGGGAGTGGCGGAGGCCGAGACCGGCAGCGCGATCTGCATGCCGATGACCGGCGTGCCGACATCCATGCAGCCGGTCATTCCCTGGCAGAGGGCGCCACTCATCGGACCACAGGGATGGTGCCGCGGGGCGTGCGACGGTGAGGAGTGCCCGTCCATCTGCTGGTTCGACGGCATTCCGTGCATCGCGCCATGGCCGGCATCGGCGCCACACGCCACGTCGCTTCGCGCGCTCTGGGTGAGCGCGAAGAGACAGAGGGCGAGCGTCAGGACGCGAAAGACGGTCTGCATGCCGGGAATAGTCGCCGCACGAACCTAGGCAGGGAGTGAACGCCAGATGAAGGGAAGTTCAATTGACCGCCTCGGGCAAGGAGTGAATCCTTTTCGGCCCCACGTGGCTCTCCTCAGGTGAGCAGGACGACATTCGACCGCTCCATCCCCATCGCCCGGAGAAGACCATGGCATCCAAGCTGCTGCCGACCAATGAACATCCCATCGAGCGCGCCCTGCGGGTGGTGCTTGGCCTCGCGCTTCTCTCCATCGCCTTCGTCGGCCCCAAGACCCCCTGGGGTTTCCTCGGCATCGTGCCGATCGCCACGGGCCTGCTCGGTTCCTGCCCGCTCTACACCCTGCTGGGATGGAACACCTGCCCGGTCCCGAATCGTTGATCGCCGATGACGCGGAACTCCTCCGGCGAAGCGCCGGGGGAGACCGCGACGCGTTTGATGATTTCGTCCTGCGTCATCAGGACGCGGTCTTTCGCTATCTCCGGTCGATGGCGGGCGAGGAGGCGGATGCCGAGGACGCGATGCAGGCGGCCTTCCTCGCAGCCTGGCGCGCGAGCGACTCGTTCCGCGGCGAGGGAACCGCACGGGGCTGGGTGCTGACCATCGCGCGGCATGCGCTCGGTCGGCAGCGCCGTCGGCGATCGGCTGAGCCGGCGGAATTCGTCTCGCTTGAATCGCTTGGGTGTGCTGCGGGATGGGGGGAGCCCGCCGGTTCCGCTCCCGAGGCGGATCCCGGCGGACTGCGCGCGCTGCTCGAAGGGGCGATGACCCGCCTCTCGGCCGAAGAACGTGAGGTGATCGTGTTGCGTGATCTCGAGGGATTCAGCGGTGAGGAAGCTGCCGCCGTCGCGGGCCTCACCATCCCGGCGCTCAAGACCCGGCTCCACCGGGCCCGGCTCCGGCTCGCGGCGGAATTGCGGGGGCTCCATGGCTGATCTCGATCGTCTGGTGGCCGGGCTGCGGTGCCGGGAGGTGCTCGACAAGCTCTCCGACTACCTCGATGGCGGGCTTGCCGCGCCCGAGGTGGTCCAGGTGGAGGCGCATGTCCGGGGCTGCGACTGGTGCGAACGGTTCGGTGGAGAGTTTGCGGGACGGGTCGCGATGCTCAAGCGGGAACTGGCGGCACCGGCGCCGCTCGAAGCCGCACGCGCCCGCCGCCTGCGCGAAGCGCTGCGGGCCGGGATGGACCGGCCCGTCTAGCGCTTGCCGGTCGGCCGCACCAGCGGCTCCTGCGGCCGCTCGAAGTCGTGCGGCTCGTCGGGGCGGAAGGTCAGGTCCACCGCGATGAAGAGCGTCTTGGAGAAGGGATAGAAGAAGACGGGCAGCAGGAGCATCAGCGCCATGCCGCCCCAGGTGAGCAGGTCCCAGGGCGTGGCGGGCCAGGTCTCCACGATGGTGCCCACGAAGAACACCGCGAAGGTGACTTCGGTTGCGAAGAGGTTGATCGCGTTGGAGCCCACCCAGTAGCCGCCCTCCGGCTCCCGGTCGAAGTTGATGCCGCAGCTGGGGCAGGCCGGACACATCTTGAGCCAGGTCACGAACACCGGACCGCCACCGCAGGCGGGGCAGTGGAGCCTGAGCGCCCGGAGAAACGGGTCACGCCGGCGACGCATGCCCACCGCGCAGCGCCGCCTTCCGGCGCCCGGCCAGGATCAGCTTCGCCGCCTCCGCGGCCGGGCCACCGCGCCTGACAATCTGCTCCAGCGTCTGGTCGTCCTGGCGCGCGAGCTGCGCCGCGATCACCACGATCATGGCCTGCCCGCTCTCCTTCTCCCGGTCGGCCAGCGCCTGGGCGCGGGACTTGAGCCCCAGCCAGAGGACGAGCGTCACGCTCGCACCGAAGAGCCACAGGGCGGCGACCCCGGAGCCTCGCGGGACCCAGCCCCGGACGCCGGCAAAGGCGATGGCGAGGAGTACCGCGGAGACGCCGACCATGCTCCACATCCCGAACCGGAGTCGCCGGGCCCGTTCGCTCAGCGGAGCCCGCTCAGGCATCGTCCTCGCCGCCGAGTTCGTACTGCTCGTCGACGATTGCCCCGAGGCGGCCGAGGGCGGCGCGGATCGCGGGAAGCGCGGGATCGCCGCTCTTCGCCCAGACCACCACGTCCCAGGGATCGCCGGCGAAGGCGTCCGGCGGCATCGCCTCCTCCGCCGCCAGGAAGAGCATCTCCTCGAGCGGCGCGTCGGCGTCGGCCCAGATGCCGATGGCTTCGTCCTCCCGTTCGGCGTGTGCGGTTTCCGCCGCGGCCTCATCGACGATTACCGCCGCTGCTTCCGCGCCGCTGCCGCCGATGACGACGCCGAGGCCGCCATGCTCGATGAGCGAAAGCACGAACTCCTGGCTCAGTTCGCGGGCCGCCGGACTGTCGGCCTCCAGCCAGAGCACGGTGATGAATGCGCGATCGGGATAGGCGCCCGGCGCGGGCGGGAGATTGAGCGCCGGGACTGTCGAGAGGAAGATCCGCTTCTCTTCGTGGTCCGGAAAGCGGGTTAGGGGCATCGGGGCGTTCCAGTTCCCAGTGCTTGGTGCGTCGTGCTCAGCGGGGGCTTCGAGGGCTCGTCCGGGGAATCAGCTGAGCGCTGAAGCGCCGGCGCTCGCGGTGTCAGATCGGGAAATCGTCGCGCACCAGCGCGAGGATCGCCGCGAGGGGAACCACGAGGTACTTCTTCTCTTCAAACGTGATCTCGACCGCGGCCTTGCGGAAGAAGATCGCGTGATCGCCGACGCGAGCCTGCATCGGTCGCCAGCGGAGCTGCTTCTCCCCGACCTTCCAGGGTTCCTCGTCGATCGCGGCCGAGAGGTCCGGGGCGGGCTCGCCGGGCCCGACGGCAATCACCAGGCCGCTCTGGACCTGCTGCGCGTCGAGCGCCGAGGCGGGCAGGTACAGCCCGACGCGGGTGCGCTCCTCTCCTTCTTCCGGGGCGATGAGCACCCGGTCACCAACGAGGATCAGCTGCTTCTTCGGAAAATCCATGCTAGCCCTGCGCGATCTCGAGCACCCGCAGCCGCCGCGAGCCGCGGGGCAGGCGAAGTTCAATCTCATCGCCGACCTTGTGCCCCTTGAGCGCGCGGCCGAGCGGGGAGGCGAGCGAGATGTGGCCGGAGTCGATGTCCATCATCTCGGCGAGGACGAGCATGAAATCCTCGTTCTCCTTGGTGTCGAGGTCCATCACCTTCACGCGCGAGCCGAGCCCCACCTGATCGGCGGGGACTTCGGCGGTCGACAGCTGGCTCACGGAGGCCAGGCGCTGGTGCAACTGTCCGAGGCGCGCCTGGACAAACTGCTGCCGCTCGAGGGCCGCCTTGTATTCCGAGTTCTCACGCAGGTCGCCGAGCTCGACCGCCTGGGCGATGGCCTGAGGAATGACCACATTCAGCTCGTGACTGAGCTGCTGGATCTCGGCCCCAAGCTTGGCCCGCATCTCTTGCAACATGGAGTGGCTCGCAAAAAAGGAAACGGCCCGGGCTTCGGATGTCTCCCGCCCGGGGCGTTCAGAGTTGCCTGCTGTTCCTATTATAGTGCCGAAGGCGGGCGGGGCGCCATAGAGGTATTCCCAAACGGTTGCAGGCGTTAGACTTAGAATCTTCATACTTGTCCGGTCGTCCCGGAGTATCCCCTCACGGCCGCCGCGGAGGCGATGCCGATGCTGCGTTCCACCCGACTCGGCGCACTGCTGTTGTCCGTCACGGTCGTCTCGCGCGGGGGCGCCCAGGAGAGCCTCGCCGTCGCGCCACCGGTTGCACCCGACTCGGTCGCGGTGCGGATGCTGGCGGAGGTGCGGAGCCTGGATACCACGATCATCATCGAAGCGCGCTACGCCACGCCGAACAACTTCACTGGGGCCGTCCTGCCCGGGTATCACGCGAACCGTGTCTACCTCCGGCGCGAGGCGGCGGTGGCGCTGGCACGGGTGCAGAAGCGGCTGCTCAGCGGAGGGATGGGACTCAAGGTGTTCGACGGGTACCGGCCGGTACGCGCCACGCGTGCCATGGTCGCCTGGGCCGAGTCGAGCGGGCAGCGGCATCTGCTGACCGACGGCTACATCGCCAGCCACAGTCGCCACAACCTGGGGCTGGCGGTGGATCTCACGCTGGTGGACTGGTCGATGGGCGGGCGCGAGGTCGACATGGGCACGCCGTATGACACCTTCTCCGACGCCGCGCACTATGCCAGCGCGACGGGGCGCACGCTGCGCTATCGGCAGCTGCTCAGACGGATGATGGAGGAGGAGGGCTTCCGGCAGTACGAGCGGGAATGGTGGCACTACAGCTTCAGCGTGCCGGGGGAGCCGGTCGCGTTCGATCTCGAGATTCGCTGAGCGGGCCAGCGCAGCGAAGGCCATCAGGCCGGCGCACCCAGGGGTGCGCCGGCCTGCGTGCCTACCGCCGGTTCCATGCATCGAGGTTGCGCTGGATCTGTCGCACATGGACTTCGAGGTGCTCGGCGTAGATCGTGAGCCACCGCTCGGCGCTGTAGGCGCCACTCTCCGTGTGACGGCCGCTCCGCTGCCACTGCGCCTCGGTGAGCCGCTCGAGCAGGGGGACGGTGTTCGCGCGAACGGCGCGGATGGTGTCGAGTGCCGGCTGGAGCGGGTGATCGTGATAGGCCATCTCGATTGCCCAATAGTCCTGGTCGTAGCCGAGGATCAGCGGTTCGGGTTCGGCGAGCAGGTAGCGGATGCGCATGTGGGCGTTGGTCTCGCTGTCGGCGCAGTGCACGATGATCTCATGCACCGACCATTTGCCTGGGGCGGGGCGCCACTGTCGCGCGATTTCCGATACCGTCGCGAGGGATTCCTCGAGCAATCTCGGTCCATCGGCATAGCGTTGGATGAGCTGAGCGCGTTCGGCCGGCGTCATGCGGGCTCCTCTGGGGGCGAAGTGGGATTGACGTCGCGCCCGGTTGACAGTTCGTGAAGGTCGCGATCGAGAGAACAGCATGAATTCGCGGTGAAAATTTCTTGACTCTGACTGCGTGTACACGTATTCTCGTGTCGGCATTTTCATGCCCGTTTGTGCCCCCCGCGAATGACAGGATGCGCATCTTGATGTCCCAATCGACTTGCCGGAGGCTCGCGCATTGGGCTCCGGCACTGACGCTGGTCGCCCTGGTGCTCGTGGCAGCGGCCTGCTCTCCGGATCAGTATCCGCAGACGACGCTCCGTCCCCGCGCCGATTTCGCGCGAGACTCCGACGCCATCTTCCGCCTCACGCTCAAGTGGGCGACGTTCGTGTTCGTGCTCGTCGAGAGCGCGCTGCTCTTTGCGCTCTACAAGTTCCGGAACCGGCCGGGCGCGGCGGATCCGGTGCAGAGTCACGGCAACACGACGCTCGAGATCGTGTGGACGATCATTCCGGCGTTCATCCTCGCGATGATCGCCGTGCCCACCGTGCGCACGATCTTCAAGACCGCCACCAAGCCCGGTCCCGACGCGCTGCAGGTCGAGGTCATCGGCCATCAGTGGTGGTGGGAGTTCCGTTATCCCCAGCTCGGGATCACCACCGCCGGTGAACTCAAGGTACCGACGGGCCGCACGGTGAACCTCGAGATGACCACTGCCGATGTGCTGCACAGCTTCTGGCTGCCGCAGTTCGCCGGCAAGCGGGACGTCTTCCCGAATCGCTACAACAATCTCTGGTTCAAGGCCGAGGTCGAGGGCAACTTCCCGGCCCAGTGCGTGGAGTTCTGCGGCATCCAGCATGGACGCATGGCCTACCGGATCGTGTCGATGAAGCCCGAGGCCTTCGATGCCTGGGCCGCGAACTTCAACCAGCCGCCCCGCGATTTCTCGGCCGACTCCGCCGCCAATCCGCTGGTCAAGCAGGGGCAGGCCCTCTTCCAGGCCAAGGGCTGCATCGGCTGCCATTCGATGTACCCCGCGCTGCCGCTCATCGGTCCGAACCTGCATCACGTCGGCAGCCGCACCTACGTCGCGGCCGGCACGCTGGAGAACACCGACGAGAATCTGGCCAAGTGGATTCAGAACCCGCAGGCCTGGAAGGAAGGGGTGCTGATGCCCAACCTCGGCCTCAAGGACGACGAAGTGCACGCCCTCGTCGCCTACCTGCGGGCAAATCAGTAATCCAGCGCTGACGATCGCAAGGACGGGTCGCCGACCCGTCCCAACTGACGGACGGGAGACTCATGGCGACGACCGCAATTGAACACGCACCGGCGCATCCCGATGAAGCCACCGGGCTGTGGAGCTGGATCACCACGGTGGACCACAAGCGCATCGGCATCATGTACGGCGCCACCGCGTTCCTCTTCTTCCTGCTCGGCGGACTCGAGGCGCTGATCATCCGGCTCCAGCTCGCGCAGCCGAACAACACGCTGGTACGGCCCGACACCTACAACCAGCTGTTCACGATGCACGGCACCACGATGATCTTCCTCGGGGTGATGCCGCTGTCGGCGATGTACTTCAACTTCCTGATTCCGCTCCAGCTCGGTGCACGCGACGTCGCCTTCCCGCGCCTCAACGCCTTCAGCTACTGGGTCTTCCTGCTCGGCGGCCTGATGATCAACGTGAGCTGGCTCTTCGGCGCGGCGCCGAACGGCGGCTGGTTCGGCTACGCCAATCTCACGACCAGGCAGTTCTCGCCGGGGATGAACATCGACTTCTGGACCGTGGGCCTGCAGGTGCTCGGCGTGGCGTCGCTGGCCGCCGCCGTGAACTTCTTCGTGACCACGGTGAACCTCCGGGCGCCCGGCATGAAGATGATGCAGATGCCGATGTTCGTCTGGATGAGCTTCATCACCCAGATCCTGCTGTTGCTTTCCTTCCCCATCATCACGGTCGCCCTCATCCTGCTGATGATCGACCGGACCTTCGGCACCCACTTCTTCGTGCCCTCCGGCGGTGGTGACCCGATTCTCTGGCAGCACCTCTTCTGGCTGTTCGGCCATCCCGAGGTGTACATCCTCATCCTGCCGTCCTTCGGCATCGTCTCCGAGATCCTGCCGGTCTTCTCGCGGAAGCCGCTCTTCGGGTACGCCGCGATGGTGTTCTCGGGCGTCTTCATCGCCTTCGTCGGCTTCGGCGTGTGGGCCCACCACATGTTCGCGACCGGCATGGGCCCCTTCGCCGACGCCTTCTTCTCGCTGGCCACGATGATCATCGCCATCCCGACCGGGGTGAAGATCTTCAACTGGATCGGCACGATGTGGGGCGGCCGGATCGACTTCAAGACGCCGATGCTCTTCGCCATCGGCTTCCTCGGCATGTTCATCATGGGCGGGCTCTCCGGCGTCATGCACGCCTCGCCGCCGGCCGACCTGCAGCAGACCGACACCTACTTCATCGTCGCCCACTTCCACTACGTGCTGTTCGGCGGCGCCATCTTCGCGCTGACCGGCGGGGCCTACTTCTGGTGGCCGAAGATGTTCGGCCGCATGCTCGACGAGGGCCTCGGCAAGGTGCACTTCTGGCTGATGATGATCGGCTTCAACCTGACCTTCTTCCCGATGCACATCCTGGGGCTCAATGGCATGCCCCGGCGGGTGTACACCTACAGCGAAGAGTCGAACTTCAAGCTGCTCAATCAGCTCGAGACCCTCGGCTCCTTCATCCTGGCCGTGGCGTTCCTGGTCTTCATCTACAACATCCTGAAGACCTGGCGCACCAAGCCGACGGCGCCCGCCGATCCGTGGAACGGCGCCACGCTCGAGTGGTCGATTCCGTCGCCACCGCAGGTCTTCAACTTCCCGGCGCTGCCGCAGGTCTCGACTCGCGACGCCCTGTGGGAGATGAAGCGCGTCGCGGGTGGCAGTCTGCCGGAGCCGGAGCGGGTGAGCGGCAAGGGCATCCACATGCCGAACCCGTCGTACTACCCGCTGATTGCCGCCTTCGGCGTCGCGATCACGCTCGGCGGCTTCATCGGCGGCTCGCATCTGCCGGTGCACATCGCGGGCGTGGTGATCCTGCTGTACGGCATCTACTCGTGGGCGTTCGAACCGGCGTGATTCCCCGGGCGAGGATGCACCTCGCCCCAACGGCGTATCGCAAACGGACGGGCCGCCCTCGTGCCCGCCCTCGATGAATGGAGAAGGACGTGGCTGATACTGCGCACGCACATGTCGACGACCACCACTACACGGCGACCGGGATCGACAACCGGAAGCTCGCCATTTGGACCTTCATCGGGTCCGAATGCATGTTCTTCGCCTCGCTGATCGGCACCTATCTGGTCTACAAGGGCCGGGACGTGTCGGGGCCGATGCCGCACACGGCGTGGCTGCTGAACGGCGTCGAGCAGGAGCAGATGCTGGAGATCCCGCTGGTGACCTTCGGCACCGCGCTGCTGCTCTTCAGTTCCTTCTTCGTGGTGCTCGCCCTCAATGGAGCCCAGAAGGGCAAGAAGGGGCAGCTGATCGGCTGGCTCTGCGCCACGATCTTCTGCGGCATCTTCTTCGTCGGCATGCAGGTGTTCGAGTTCACCCACTTCGTGCATCGCGGCATGGGGTACACGACCAACCTGTTCTCCTCGACGTTCTTCACCCTGACCGGCTTCCACGGCACCCACGTCACCCTCGGCCTCATCTGGCTCATCTCGGTGCTGGTGGTGGCGCTCCGCGGCAAGCTGCCGCCGGAGAAGTCGCTCAATCTCGAGATGGCCGCGCTCTACTGGCACTTCGTGGACGTCGTCTGGATCGTGATCTTCCCCGTTGTCTACCTCATCCGCTGAGCCGATCGCCATGCACGCTTCCGCCACGCACGCCGGGGATCACGCGCACGAGCATCCGACCTGGCAGACCTACACCAAGATCGCTCTCGTCCTCTTCGCACTGACCGCGCTCGAGGTGTGGAGTTACGACATCGTGCACCGTCACAGCCCCGCCGCCCTGGCCGTCGCGCTGGAGCCGATCGTGGTCGAGGTGCTGCTGATTCTCTCCGCGGTGAAGTTTGCCCTGGTGGCACTCTTCTACATGCATCTGAAGAACGACGGCAAGCTGCTCAGCAGCATCTTCTTCTTCTCGCTGCTGCTCGCCGCCGTCATCATCATCGGCCTGATGACGATCTTCAGCTATCTCTACCATGTGCACCCGACCGTCAATCCGCTGAAGTAGCGCTCGGCCCCGGTCAGCGAAACAGAAGGGCGCCCCCGGATCGGGGGCGCCCTTTGCGTTGGTCAAGATGCGGTCTACCAGGTGTCTCCGCCGCCCGCGGGAGGCCACGCCCCGAAGGCCCGGCGCAGCAGCGCAATCTGTCCGGCGTGGTAGCTGTTATGAGCGGTCATCTGCCACAGGACGTCACCCACGCGATCATCCTGGCCCGGGTGCACCAGCCGGCCGAGCTGCCCCTCGCGCGCCGCCCTGAGCCCCCAGGCGCCGAGGGCCTCCACCTGGCGGCGGAAGCGGGCGACTTCCGCCGCCCATTCGGTGCCATCGCGCGGAGCGATCGCCGCCGGCCAGCTCTCGGCGGCGTGCTCGGGATAGTCGACTTCCGGGCCGTCGAGGGAGCGGAGCTCGTACTCCATCCAGTAGTTCATATGCCAGACCAGCTGCCAGATGGTGTGCTGCGCGCCCGGGAGCGGCTGGCCGGCCAGTGCTTCGCTGAGCCCCTCCACGAGGGCCACGGGATCCACATGGGAGCCACGGCCCCGCAGCAGGTCCTGCAGCACGTCCTTCGGCATGGTCAGTTGGCGGCGACGGCGGCGATGGTGGTCTCGAAGCCAAGCTCGCTGGGTGACCCGAAGAGCACGGTCGCCGCCGCCTCGAGGCAGGCGGTCTCTTCCAGCTCCAGCGCCTCGAGATCGAAGAGCTGGGGGTCGAGCGCGGCATAGGCGGGAAAGTCGTCCTGGATCGGACAGGCGTTCTCCAGCACCAGACCCTCCGCCGTCATCATCGGCAGTCCCATGATGCGGCAGATGAGTGGCCGGTACTCGTAGACGCTGCAGGCGCCATGGTCGTCGAGCATCGGGCAGGGCTCATCCGACAGCTCTTCGGCGATCTCGTCGAAGCGCTCGGCGTCGATGTCCCTGAGGTCCCACGGGGCGGACCACTCCGGTTCGAGCTTCCACATCTTCGCCAGCAGGATCTTTCCGCGCGCCCGCACGGCCTCGCGGGTGGGAGCGGGCAGGGTCGCGAGACCTTCCCGGAGCAGCAGCGTGTCCGCGGCGGAAATGTCGAACGGGCCGTGACAGCAGCTGGAACAGCCCGAGTGACAGGGGATCAGGCCGGGATGATTCGCCGCGACCGACTCGGCCCACCGGTCGAGTTTCTTCAGTTGATCCTGCCAGGTCTCCGCCGCGGGATGCATCGGATCAGCGCTGCCGGAGAGCGAGCGCGAACATGATCCAGCCGGCGAGGAAGGCCACCCCACCGAACGGAGTGACCGCGCCGAGGACGCGAATGCCGCTGAGCGCGAGGGCATAGAGGCTGCCGGAGAAGAGCAGGGTGCCCAAGGTGAATCCCCAGCCGGCGCGGGCCGCCCAGGGCGACGCGGACTGACTCGCCAGCAGGCCGACGGCGACCAGCGCGAGTGCGTGGTACATCTGGTAGCGTGCCGCGGTCTCCCAGATCTGCAGCTGATCCGTTGTCAGGCGCGCCTTGAGGGCATGCGCGCCGAAGGCGCCGCAGGCGACGGCGATGAACCCGGAGATGGCGCCGAGGACGGCGAAGGGACGGTCCATCGGTACGCTCAGAAATAGAGGAAGGACGGCGGCGCCATGCCGTGGGCCCGGAAGTTCCCGACGATCTGCCCGGCGGTCCAGATGGTGTGCTGGTTCAGCTCGTCCCAGACCATCCACTTGGGCATCTTCTGCCCGAAATACCAGATCGTGGACTGGCGGTCTTCCGTCGTCTGGGCCTTGAGCGTCCGGATGCTGAACTCGTAGGCGGCGCTCACGAAGGTGCGCAGCCCCTCTCGGAGTTGAAGATCGTCGCCGTGTCGGTGCGGACCGGGAGCGAATCCCAGCCGAGGATGTAGTGGGCGACGATGTACTGGTCGGCGTTGGCGGCGTGGTGGATCTGCTCGGCGAAGTCGCGCTGGCCCTCGGCCGCGGCGGTCCGGTAGAACTGCTCCGGCATCGAGTCCACCATCGAGAGCAGCAGATTCCGCTGGGTCTCCTGGGCCCGGAGCTGGATCTCGCGGTACTCGGCCGGCATCGGGAAGGCCTGCCGGATCGGTGCGGCCTGCTGTGCGGACAGGGCGGGGAGCCCGGCAAACGCACAGGAGAAGAGGAGGGCGAGCCCCGCCGCCCCGAGCGATCGGCGGTGGCCGGACATCTGCATCTCGGGATCGGTCATCGCTGTAGCCTCTGCTGCTGCTGGATTCCCGCGCCGCTACCCGTTCAGCGCCGACGGATCGACGGCCATCCCCATCGCGTGGTAGCCGTTGTCGACGTACACCGTGGCACCGGTGATCGCCGTCGCCAGCGGGCTGGCGAGGAAGGCGGCCGTGGCGCCGACGTCACGAGCGTCAAGATCGCGGGGGATCGGGGAGTTGAGCCGGGAGTAGCGCACCATCGTGTCGATGAAGCCGATCGCGCTCGCCGCGCGCGAGGCCCAGGGGCCGGCGGAGATGGTGTTCACCCGGACCCCGTAGCGACGGCCGGCCTCATAGGCGAGGGTCCGGGTGTCGGCCTCGAGCGCCGCCTTGGCGCTCGACATGCCGCCGCCGTATCCCGGGACCACCCGCTCCCCCGCCATGAATGTCAGGGAGAGGAACGAGCCGCCGGCCCGCATGATCGGACTGAAGGCGCACCATCGAGGTGAGGCTGTAGGCACTCACGCTCACCCTGCGAGGTAGCCGGCGCGGCTGGTCTCGAGGAAGCGGCTTCTTCACCTCGGGACCATTGGCGAGGCTGTGGACGACGATGTCGAGCGGCTGCGGGCCGAAATCGCTCACCATCGCGTTCAGCACCCCCGCGATACTGAAGTCGCCGCGCTCCTTGTAGCGCTTGTTCTCGAGGATCTCGGCGGGCACATCGGCCATCGTGTCGAACGCTGCGTCGAGGGGGTAACTCTTCTCGAACGCCATCCGGCTCCCGTCCGACAGGGTGAGCGACTCGTCCATCTTCCCCCGCTCGAGCAGGTTGAGGAAGATGTTCATCGCCGGGGCCAGGTGCCGACCACGATGGAGGCGCCGGCCTCGGCGAGCGATTTGGCGATGGCGAATCCGAGGCCGCCGTCATCGGCAACGCCGGCCACGAACGCGCGCTTGCGACAGGTCGATCGGGAGCATGGAGGCCGGGTGAAGTTGCCGTAAGGTACAGCCGTCCGCCCTCCCAGTACTGTTCCTGGGCCGTCTGGATATAGGACGAGAGGAGCGCCGTTCAGATGTCGCCGTTGGGCCGCCGGGAGAGCGGGGCAAAGGGCCTCAAGGAACCCGGGCGCGCCCTCGGTATCCGCGTCATGAGGCGGGCGACGACGGTCCTGTCCCGCAGTTCGTCCGGGCAGCCAGCTCTTCCGGTCGAGGGCGCGGCGATGAGCGGCTCGGCCGCGCGCACCGCGGCGGAAAATCCCAGCCGCTGACGGCATGCCGGAGTCCACGACTGCCCGAACCTGGGCCGGTGCGCCGGTCTGATCGAGGTAGCGCCGGATGTCGGCGAAGGTCTCGTCGGCGTAGCGCCTCGGCGCCGCCGTAGCGGTCATGCTCGATGTCGGCCATCCGCTGCGTCCACCCGCCAGTCGCGGGGCGGCGCCGCCTTCCAGTTCGGTGCGCGCCAGGCACGGTCCCGATACATGCGCGCTGCTGCCGGTCGTCATCCGGAATGGGTGTCGCCCGGCTCGTCGGCGGTCGCGCAGCGCGGCGCCCAGGGCCAGGTCGTAGAGACGCGGGTCGGGGCCGGGGGGCGAAGCTCGCGGGGCCAATCCGGCGCCCGATGAACGGCGCGGTCACGTCCAAGCGCTCATTACGAAAGCTCGAAGAATCCGGAGGCCTGCTGGCCCATGTAGCGGGTGCGCTCCGCCCCGTTGTCGAGGTGCGGATAGAAGTCGGTTGGGGCGCGGAACCGCCCGGCGAGCGGACCGAGGCGCCTGGTTGCCGAGCCAGGTCGCATTCATCGCCTCGGCGGTGAAGGATCTGGTGGCGAAGTCGCGCGATCTCCAGGAAGCCCGAGGACGCTCCAGTCAGGGCGACACCGGCGGGGCCGTTGCTGGCGATGACCAGCATGTCGAGGCGGCCGGCATGTATACCTCGTAGTGGTCGAACTTCTGGTGCAGCGCCGCCAGCACCGTCATCACCAGCTGGTCGTTGATGTCGTAGATGTGGATCCACCGGGCGAAGACCCCATCAGGCTTGAGATACTGGTTCACCCGGTCGTAGAACTCGACGGTGAACAGTCCGGAGACCCCGCTCACCCACGGGTTGGACGGCTCGGAAGATGAAGTCGTACTTGCGGCCCGCGGCGCTTGGTAGCTCGCCTTGGCGTCGTCCACCACGTAGTGCAGGCGAGGTCGTCGAAAGTCGCGTCGGT
>JBGASX010000050.1:0-40098 GCA_044229445.1 Gemmatimonadales bacterium
CGGGGAGGGGAACGATGCCGGCCACTCCGCACCATCACCTTCCCTGCGTGCCCCCTCCCCACGATGTGGGGAGGGGCCCGGGGAGGGGTGCCAGCCCCTCACAAAAGCCTGGTAATCCACTCCCCCGCCAGATACCCCGCCGCCGCCACACCCAGCCCCACGACGAACATGTCCATGCCGCTCCGGAAGACGCTGCGGCCGGTGAAGAAGCTGCGCGCCGCGCCGACGCCGAAGTGCGCGAGCATCGAGATGGCGAAGCTGGTCCAGATCGCCCACCGTCCCGACGCGAGCAGAAAGGGTGCGACCGGGATGAAGGCGCCGACCGCCGTGGCGGTCCCGGTGATCCAGGCCTCGCGGAACGGGGTCGCGCTTGGCTCCCCGATCTTGAGCTCCTCGCGCACCTTCTCGCCCAGCGCCCGCTCCGGGTCCTGCATGATCCGCGCGGCGAGTTCCTCCGCCTGCGCGGCGGACATCCCCTTGGCCTGATAGATCAGCGCGAGCTCTTCCCGCTCGAGATCGGGCATGAGCCGGATCTCCTCGCGCTCCATCGCGATCTCGTGCTCGTTGACCTCGCGCTCACTCTTGGCGGCGAGATAGCCGGAGGCGCCCATCGACAGCGCATCCGCCACCATGCCGGCGACTCCGGTCGCGACGATCATGTGCTCGGCGAGGTTGAGCTGCCCCTGCGCGCCGAGTACCCCCGCCACCAGTCCGAAGTTGGCGGTCAGCCCATCGTTGAAGCCGTAGACCAGGTTGCGGAGCAACCCGCCCGCCCCGGTCTTGTGCCACGGCTCCCCATCCGTCCCCACCAGCCCCGCCAGCGACTCGGCGTGCTGCGCAGATTCCTTCGCGAGCGTGAGCGCCGCGGCCCCGGCCGCGCCGTCGGGCGCCTGACGATACATCATCAGGTAGCCCTTGACCTCGCGCCCCTCCTCCTCGAGCAGCATTGGAGCCAGGAAGCCGGGGCCGAAGCGCCGCGCCAGCCAGGCCATCGTGCGCGCGCGTCGGGAGGGACGGAGCACCGGCACGGGATGGCCGCTGTCCCGGAGGAGCCGCTGCCAGAGTTCGACGTGCCGGTCTTCCACGCCGGCAAGCCGCAGGTAGAGCGCGGCCCGCCCGGGATCCCGCTCGAGGGAAGCGAGGGCTCGGTAAAGATAGGCGGCGTCTGCTTCGTCTTCGAGGTGGTGCAGCCACTCGTGTGGTGCAGTGACCGGCGAGGGGATGGCAGTCATGGTTTCAATCTAGCACCTCGGCGTCACCATTCGTGGTATGCGGGAGACACATCGTGTGGCGCCCGTGCCTCTCTTTATCGCGGTGAGTGGCTGGGCCGCAACAGTCAGGCGTCGCGGTGAGAATCGAGGCTTGACGGCGCGACCGTGCGCTCCCAACTTCGCTCGTCCCGCAAAACAACTTCGTACTCTTCGGAGGTTCGCATGCAGCGAATTCGCTCCGCCCACCTGCTGGGCGGTCTTGGCATTGTGCTTACCGGGATCCTCGCCGGGTGCGCCGACGAACAGCCCACCGGTCCCACGCGGGCCGCGGTGCGTCCGGCGCTCGCGGTGACGGCACCCTCGACCCGTCCCGACCGGTACCTTGTCACCTTCAAGACCACCGAACCGGCCGCCTTCGCGGCTGCGGTGCAGTCGCTCGGCGGCACCGTCGACCGGCGCCATCCGTCGATCAAGCTGGCGGTCGTGAGCGGGATCGGCGCGAGCGGCGCCGCCACGCTGGGGAAGACGGTGGGCATCGCGGGGATGCAGCAGGACCTCGACCTGCAGTACATCGCGCCGCCGACCGCGCCGTCGCTGCAGGACCTGAGCGACCCGATCGTCACGCCCAACGGCACCGACCAGAGCGGCGCCGGCTTCTTCCGCTTCCAGTGGAACATCCGCCAGGTGGCCGCGAATCAGGCCTGGAGCGCCACGCCGGGCGGCGCCGGGCAGGTGGTCTGCGTCCTCGACACCGGCATCGACCCTGACCACCTCGACATGGCCGGCAAGGTCGACCTGACCAAGATCGCCTCCTTCATCAGCTCGCCGCTGTTCGTTGGGGACCTCGATCCGATCGACTACAACTCCCACGGCACCGCGAGCGCCGGCTACATCACCAGCAACGGCTTCGGCATGGCGTCGGTCGCTCCCGATGCCAAGCTCTGCGCCGGCAAGGTGCTCAACGTGCTCGGCAGCGGCAGCTTCGCCGACGTCATCGCGGGCATCCTCTGGGCCTCCGAAGTGGTGCACGCGAACGTCATCAACATGAGTCTCGGCGCCTACCTCGATAAGAACCTGCCCGGCGCGAACGGCCTGGTCGCGGCGCTCGAGAGCGCGGTCGCGGTGGCCAACAAGCGGGGCACCGTCGTCGTCGCCTCCTCCGGCAATTCCGGCATCGATCTCGACGACGATCCGGCGAACTTCATGTCCGTCCCGGCCCAGATCAAGGGTGTGATCAGCGTCGGCGCCACGGCGCCCTACCAGCAGCAGAACTTCGACAACCTCGCCAGCTACTCGAACTACGGCGGCCGGACCGGCATCAAGCTGGTGGCGCCCGGCGGCGACCAGCTTCCCGGCGGCAATCAGTTCGACCTCGTGCTGAGCGCCTGCAGCGAATACCAGCTCGTCCTCCCCTTCGCCTGCGGCTCGCGCAGCTACCTGCTCGCGGCCGGCACCAGCGAAGCCGCTCCGCACGTTTCCGGCGCGGCTGCCGTGGTGCGGTCGGCCCATCCGGCGATGACCGTCGCCGGGGTGACGGCCTGCCTGCTCAAGGGCGTCGATGTGGTGGGTCCGACCCGGATCTACGGCGCCGGCCGCCTGAACGTGCTCAAGGCCGCCACCGGCTGTTGAGCGCACCCCGGAAGTAATGATGCCGCAAGCTCTTTGTTCTTAAGGGCTTGCGGCATTTCTTCTGGCCGGCACCCCGCCGGCATCGCCAGGGGGACTGGGCTCCTCGGGCCCCCACCTGCAACGATCGGCCCCGTCCCTGCATCTTTCCCCTGTCATGACCAACGCCCTTGTGCTCACCGAAGCCGACCAGGTCCTCGCCCGCGCCCGCGCCGGGGAGCTCGAGGCATTCGAGCAGCTCTACCGGAGCTACGAAGTCCCGGTCTATAACCTCGCCCGCCGGATCTGCCGCACGGTCGAGGACGCCGAGGACGTGATGCAGGAGACCTTCTTCGAGGTCTGCCGCAGCATCGGGCAGTACCGGGGGGACGGCAGTCTCTGGGGCTGGGTCCGCACCATCGCCGCGAGCAAGGCGCTCATGCGGCTCCGCCGGAACAAGTACCGCGACACCGATGAGCTGGACGAGGAGTTCCACCGTCCCGGGATCCGCCAGGACAACGGGCTCCGCATGGACCTCGAGGCCGCGCTGGAGCGGCTGCCCGAGGTGAGCCGCGCAGTGGTCTGGCTGCACGATGTCGAGGGGTACACCCACGAGGAGATCGCGGGGATGATGGGGAAGACGGTGAGCTTCTCCAAGTCCCAGCTCTCCCGCGCGCACATCAGGCTGCGGCGGTGGCTGGGCGAGGAGGTCGCGCTCGGATGACCCACCTCGCCATCGACCAGCTCGTCGCGCTCCGGGAGCCGGGATTGGAGCCGGGGCTATCCGCGGCCCGGGCCCATCTCGAGACCTGCCCACTCTGTCAGGCAGAGGCGGCCCGCCTCGATCAGCGCAGCGCCCGTCTCAAGGCCCTCCCGTCGCTTCGCCCCGCCCGTGACCAGTGGCCGATGCTGCAGCAGAAGCTCGCGGCCGAACGCCGCCGCCGGCGCATTCGCTGGTCGGCGGTCGCCGGGCTCGCAGCCGCCGCGTCGATCGCCCTCGTTGTCACGTTGCGGAGCCGGGCTCAGCATCAGGATCACGCCCAGCTCGCCATCGATTCCGTCATGACTCGCTCGAGCCAGCTGGAGCAGCTCATCCAGTCCTACAACCCGGATCACCGCGTGACCGACGGCCTCACCGCCGGCGTCGCGGGGCAGCTCGAGGACCGGATCGCCCAGGTGGACCAGCAGCTTCAGCTGGCCCAGCTGCAGGAGAACCGGAGGAGCGAAGCCGAGATGCTCCGGCTCTGGCGCCAGCGGGTCGGTCTCCTCAATGCGCTGGTCGACGTCCACCTGACTCGGGCGAGCCAGGTCGGATTCTAGGGTACCTGCCGTGACACCCCGCCTCGCACTCGCCGCCTTCCCGCTCCTGCTCGGGACCAGTCTGGCCGCGCAGGACTCCCGGCTCATCCGGCCGGACAGCGCCGTGCTGCAGCGCGTGCCCCGTCAGGTGCCGCCCGGCGTCATGACCGAGGGCCGGGTGCAGATCCTCACCTCGCGCCGCGCCCGCGTCGGCATCACGATCAACATGCGCGCGCGCGAGACCGATTCGATCGGCGCGCTGATCCAGGCGGTGACGCCGAACTCCCCCGCCGCCAAGGCGGGACTTCGCTCGGGCGACATCATCACCCGCTTCAACGGCACCGCGCTCGTGGAGCAGACCGTGCGCACCGGCTCGGATCAGTCCCGCTCCGGCGTCGCGCTCGCGATGCTGGCCGCGGCGCTCAGTCCGGGGGATACCGTCGCGATCGAGTACCGCCGCGGGAAGGATCGCCGCAACGCGAGTGTGGTCGCCGGCGACGAGCCGGTCTGGGTCTTCAGTCAGCCCGAGGGATCGTGGCTCATCCCCGACAACGAACCGGAGATGACCGAGGCGCCCGTCATGAGACCGGACGGTCCCCGCGGCCGGATGACCTTCCGCATCGAGACCGATTCTGCCGGTGTCCGCGGAGAGCAGTTCCGGCGGATGCCGCCGATGATGTTCGCGGTCGGCACGCCGCTCGAGGATCTCGAGCTCGCGCCGGTGAACCGGGATCTCGGCCGCTACTTCGGCGTGGCGGGTGGGGTGCTCGTGATCAGCGTACCCGAGGAGTCGCGGCTCGGGCTCAAGGCCGGCGACGTCGTGCTGGCGGTGGATGGCCGCATCCCGGAGGGCCCGGGCCACCTGCTCAGGATCCTGCGGAGCTACGAAGGGGGCGAGCAGGTCCGCTTCTCGATCATGCGGATGAAGCGGAAGGAAACCATCACCGGCACCATCGCCAGCGCGGGCCGCGACTAGGCGCGACCCGCCTGGGCGGTGAGGCTCTCCGCCGTCACCCGGTGCAGGAACCGCACGAACTCGTAGAGATAGTCCATCCCCGCCTTCTGGGCCTCCGAATGCCACGGATTCATCACCGTGGACCGCAGCACGAACAGCCCCTCCTTCGCGTACGCCTCCTCCGAAATCTGCAGCCGATGGAGCAGCCGGCTGAGCGTGGCCCCCCGGTACTGCCGCTCCTCGAAGCGGGTGCGTGACACGAAGAACGGCTGCGCCGCCGAGAGCCGGTGCGGCGAGCGCGCGCCGGGGATGCTGGCCGCGCTGTAGACCCGCTCGTTGAGGCGGTTGATCTCCGCGAGCGAGACCGTCGCCGGCACCATGGCGCCGTCGTCCCAGGTCATCGGCCGCGCCACGAAGCAGACCAGGTTGGTCTCCGGCTCGGTGATGGTGAAGAAGGTGAACGGCGCGGGTAGCGGCGGCTCGCCGACCCGCTCGCGCTCGAACCGCTCGAAGAGCTGGTGGTGATAGGTGAGAAGCCGCGCGAGCCGTCTGGCGCTGAGCAGGGTGACCCGCACCACCTTGCCGTGGCCATCCACCGTGAGCGGAATGGTGCGGTGCGCCAGCCAGCAGGCGAGTGCCGCCGCGCCGGGCTTCGAACCCTCGAGGATGTGCGGCCCGAAGGCGGTGACCGAGGCCGGGTCGTCGAACGAGCCGATCCCCGATTCATCGTCGGAGAGATACTGCGCCCGCTGGGTCACAAACTCCGTCACGCTGCCGTTGCGGAAGGCGACCACGCCGGCGGGATAGGGGATGTACCCCATCTTGTGCGGATCGACGGTGGTCGAGTCGCCGTCCGCCATGGCGAGGAAGGCGGCGTAGGTCTCCCGGTCGCCCCAGCGGACCTCGAGCGTCCGCACATCGGGATGGGCGAGTCCGACGTCCAGCTCGAACCGCTCGTGGACATCGAGCGCGCGGACATACTCGTCGCAGACCGCCTCGAGCCCCGCGCCGTGGGGGACGTGGTGCACCGCGAGCCCGTTGAACAGGGTGCGGAGATAGCCGCCCCACGCGGCATCGACGTGGATCCAGAACGAGCGATTGCCCTGCTGCTCGCACTCGTCGCGCAGGAAGCGGATCCGGTGGATCGGGTCGACTGCCCCCTCTTCCGTGGTCCCCACGATGCCGATCACCGCCGCGACGTATTCGTCGGGCGCGAGCCCCTGGATCGTCTCCCGGAGCACCTCCACATCCATCTGGAAGCGCTCGTTCACCGGGACGAGCCGCGCCGCATCCTCGCCGTAGCCGAGCACGTTGCAGGCCTTGGCGATCGAGTAGTGCGCCGCCGCCGAGGCGAGTACCACCGGCCGGAGCCCGATCCTGCCGAGGATGGGGCCGAGCCCGCGGCGCGCCACGTTGAATGGGCTCGCCGCGACCGCCTGGTTCACCCGCTCCAGCGCCTCGGTCGTGGTGAGCTGGCGTTCGGTCTCGAGATGATAGGCGAGCCGGCGGAGCACCGTGCTCGCCTCCGCCGGCTTGAGCGCGATCAGCGTTCGGTCATCGACGCTGCGCAGCTCCGCCTCGGTGCCGTTGGCGGTGTGAATCCGGAACGCGAGCTGTTCCGCGCGGCAGAACTCCCGCGCGATGAACGGCGCGAACTGCACCGCGCGCGCGACCCAGAGCGCCTCCAGCGTGGCGAGCGTGCCTCCCGAGCAGATGTGCGCCCACGCCCGCTTCGGGTTGTAACCGAGCATCGCGGAGATCATGCGCCCGACTTCGAGTTCCAGGGCGACGGTGATCGGGGCGACTTCGCCGGTGACGTTGTTGGGATTGTACAGGAGCCCCGCGAAGTAGCCGAGCACGGCGGGGAGGCTCTGCTCCGACACCATGTGCGCGTTGTAGCGGGGCGAGTGCAGCGGGAAGTGGAACTTGAGTTCGCTCAGGATGGCGTCGAGATGCCCCGTGAGCAGGTCGAGCCACGACTCGTGCTCCGGGCTCCGCCGCCGGAGCCGCCCGACGATCCACGGATCGGTCGGGAAGTAGTTCCGGCGCCAGTGGACGTAGTCCTGGAAGATGTGGTCGAAGAGCTCCGACCAGACCGTCGCGTTCTCCGCCCTCGGCCCGAGGAACCAGGCGCTGAGCGGATACTCGGTGCCCGCGGGGAGGTGCGGGACGACCTCACTCTCATGGGGAGAATTCATGAGGATGAGCATCGGACGCCGGATCGCTTGCCGCAAGGGGCGAGCGCCGGAATGAAGGGGGATTCACCCCGGCTTCACGCTGGATCCCCCGCTACTTCGGGAGCCGCCCCTCCTTGAAGGCCCGGTACCAGATCGCCCGCTCCTCGCTGGAGAACACCCCCAGCTCGGCGAAGATCTCGTGCGCGAACTCGAGCGCACCCAGCCCGCTCGCGGTGATCACACCGCGATCCCGTGCCGCCAGCACGTCGACGTAATCGGACTCGGCGCCGTAGCCCTGGACCTGCGCCTTCAGATAGGCGAGGCCATTGCTGGTGTGCTTCCGGCCCTGCAGGAGACCGGCCCGGGCGAGCACGAGCGTCGCGCCACAGATCGCGGCGATGGGGGTACGGGCCGTCGCCAGATGACGGAGCAGCTTCACCAGCGTCTCGTCGTCCGGCTGCTTCTCCCACCGCTCCCCACCCGGCAGGATGAGCAGCCGGATCTCCTCGGGATCGAGCTCGGCGAGATCCCCATCCGGCAGCACGCAGAGCCCGCCCATCGAGATCACCGGTTCCCCGGAGAAGCCCACCGTCACCACCTGAAGCTTGCCGGAGCGCCGGAGTTCGGCCGTCACATAGGCGGCCTCCCAGTCGGCGAAGCCGTCGAACACCAGCAGGTGCGGCGCCGAGATCACGGCGCCACCGCGGCCTCGCCCGCCCGGATCTGTGCCGCGAGCCGCGCGAAGCCGGGGATGTCGAGACTCTGCGCGCCATCGCTGAGCGCATGGTCCGGGTCGGGGTGCACCTCGATGATCGCGCCCTGCGCGCCGGCGGCGAGTGCGGCGAGGGTGAGGGCGGGGACGATGTTGCGCATGCCGGCGGCGTGGCTCGGGTCGGCGATGACCGGGAGATGGGTGCGCTCGCGGACGATCGCGACGGCGTTGAGGTCGAGGGTGTGCCGGGTGGCCCGCTCGAAGGTGCGGATGCCGCGCTCGCACATCACGACGTTCGGATTGCCATGGGAGAGGACGTACTCGGCCGCATGCAGCCACTCCTCGATCGTGGCGCCGCCCCCGCGCTTGAGCAGGATCGGCTTGCCGCTCCGCCCCGCCGCGCGGAGCAGGGCGAAGTTCTGCATGTTGCGCGCACCGATCTGCAGCATGTCGGCGTAGCGCGCCACCAGCGGTACTTCCTCCCAGCTCATCACCTCGGTCACGATCGGCAGCCCGGAGCGCTCCCGCGCCTCGGCCAGGAACTTGAGGCCCTTCACGCCGAGTCCCTGGAAGTCGTACGGCGAGGTCCGCGGCTTGAAGGCACCGCCCCGCAGCATGTCCGCGCCGGCCGCCGCGATCCCTTCCGCGGTCTCGATGATCATCTGCTCCGATTCGACCGAGCAGGGGCCGGCGATGAGCACGACCCGGTCGCCGCCGAACTCGACATTGCCGACCTTCACGACGGTCCCCTCCGGATGCTGCCGCCGGTCGAACAGCGGCAGGTCCGGCTTGGGCCGGAGGTGCGGCATGTTCGGCAGCGAGGCGACCGGCATCGCCCCCTCTCCCTGCCAGCTGCTGTAGCTCCCGAGGACCACGATCCTCGAGGCCAGCGCCTCGATCGCCTCGAGCGCCTCCGCCAGCCGCGGCTCGCTGCGGCCGCCATCGACGTCGAAGTAGAACCGGTAGGTCCACGGCGCCGAACGCTCCGGCCGCGACTGCAGGCTGGTCAGGTTGACGCCCCGGCCCGCGAAGGCCTGCAGCACTGCGGCGAGCATGCCGGGCCGGTGATCGGTCCAGACGATGAGCGAGGTCTTGTGTGGCACTGCGGGGTCGGCCTCGGGGGCCGGTTCGCGGGTGAAGGTGAGGAAGCGGGTCTGGTTGGTGGGGTCGTCCTCGATCCGCTCGTCGAAGAGCTGGAGCCCGTAGGCATCGGCCGCCTGGCGCCCGCAGATCGCCGCCTGGGTCGGGTCCTTCTCCCGCGCCACGATCTCCGCGCTGCCGGCGGTGTCCCAGGCGCTCACCAGCGTCACGTTGGGGAGATGCCGCGCCAGCCAGACTCGGCACTGGCCGAGTGCGACCGGATGGGAGAGGACGCGAGTGATCTGTTCGAGCTTGGCGCCGGGGACGCCCATGATGCTGTGATGCACCGGAAGCAGGATCTCGCGGCTGAGATGGAGATCGCCCTCGCCGAACGCCTCCTGGAGCAGATCGTAGGTCGGCGTCACCGATCCGACCAGGGAGTTCTCGATCGCGAGGCAGCCGGCATCGGCCCGGCCCTCCCGTACCGCGGCGACGACGTCACCCACTTCGCGGCAGGAGATCGTTTCCATGTCGGGCCACTGCTGGCGGGCGGCGGCTTCACTGAAGGCACCACGGGTTCCCTGGATCGCAACGCGCATGACATGCTCCGAATGGTGAAAAACAAAGACGCCCCGCCGGCGGTTCCGGCGGGGCGTCAGGCGTCTGGTATCGGGTGAGCGCTATCGCTTCCCCGCACCGGACGGCAACGCGCCGCCTGTGCTGGTAAAGAAGAAGAAGCCGAATCGCGCCGTGTTCTGCATGGCTGGTACGCTACGCCGAGCCCCCCGGCTCTGTCAAGCGGCCCTGCCGGTTACATTGGGATCTTCATGACCGAGATCCTGCGCTCCTGCCCCATCATGGCCGACCTGGTGGCCCGCCACGAGCCCCCCGATTTCCAGCCGCGCGCGCCCTTTCCCTCGCTCGTCGATGCGATCGTCTCGCAGCAGATCTCGGGCAAGGCGGCCGCGAGCATCATGGCGAAGCTCAGGAGCCTGGTGCCGATCCGCCCCTCGGCGCTCGCCGAGGCCGCCCCGCGGCGGCTGCGCCGCGCCGGACTCTCGCGGGCGAAGGCGCTCTACGTCCGCGAGCTGGCCCGATTCGCCGCCGACGGCGGGCTCCGTGGCCTCTCCCGGCTCTCCGACGAGGCGATCGTGGAACGGCTCACGGCGGTGAAGGGGGTCGGGGTGTGGACGGCCGAGATGTTCCTGATGTTCTCGCTCAACCGCCCGGACGTCTGGCCCGTCGGTGACGGCGGAGTGCAGCGGGCCGTCGCCGCGCTCTACGGCGCCCGGACCCCGAAGGCCATCGCGAAGGTGGGAGAGCAGTTCCGCCCCTGGCGCAGTCACGCTGCATGGTACATGTGGAGGTTTCTGGATGCGGAGTAGAGTCCTCGTGGCCCTCGCCGTCACTGCGGCAGTGGCGAGTCGCCCCGTCCGGGCCCAGTCGCTCCCCCTGCTGCACCCGATCAATCCGGCGGCCGAATCGCGGAGCGGGCTCTACTTCCAGCCCTACGTCGCGCCGGCCCCGCGCTGGCGGTTCTCACTCGGCGTGGACTACGGCAGCCTGGCGGAGCTCAACTTCCGCTACTCCATCGCCGACACCGCCTATCTCTTCGACGCCGAGGCGCTGCGCGTCAACCTGAACGCGACCCGCGATATCGGTGGGAGGAAGTTCGTGACGGCGGAGGCGTGGTTCGGCGGGAGTTACGCCGGATTCATGGACGGGTTCCTCAACTGGTACCACGGCCTCTTCGGCATCCGCTATCCGGAGCGGGACGACCGCCCGAAGAACAGCTTCGCCTATCAGTACAAGTTCCCCGACAACCGGCAGCTACGCTTCGGGGCGCACGGCGCCTATCTCGGCGATGTCCGGATCGGGATCGGCCGGCGGCACAACGACCGCGCCCAGAGCGTGCTCTCGCTCACCCTGCCGACGAGCACCGCCGGTGCCGGCTATGACCGCGGCACCCTCTCGGTCAGCCTGCTCAACACCCTGCGTGTGCCGCTCACGCCGCGGCTCATCTACGAAGGCTCCGCGAACATCGGCTACACCCCGAGCCACGGGCCGATGAGTCCGGTCCAGGACAAGCTCTTCGCGATGGCGACCTCGGGATTCCGCTGGCGGACGGTGGGCAACCTCTGGAGCTTCGGCAATCTCTACCTGCACAGCCCCTACTACTCGTCGCAGGCGCTGGCGGGACAGCTCGACCGGATGGAGATGACGCTCGACTTCGGCTGGATCATCCGCTCGAAGAGCGGGCGGGAGTTCCGCTTCGGGATGACGGAGGATCTCCGGCCCGGGGGGCCGGCGGTCGACGCCGATTTCAGGCTGGGGTACAGCTGGTGAGTTCCGGGTTCCGAGTTCCGAGTTCCGGGTTCCGATCACTGCGGAGTAAAGAGAAACTGCTCCATCTGCTTGAAGAGAAACTCCTTCGCCTGCGGCTCCCGCACCTGCAGACTGTAGTGATTGATCAGCTGCTGCTGGGTCTTGAGCCAGTCGGCCCAGCAGACGCCGCAGATCTGTTCGTAGACGCGGAGCCCCAGCTCGTTCTGGAAGGGGCGGAAGGGCATGGCATCGCGGGTCTGGCCGCAGCGGGCGCAGGAGAGAGTCGGCATGCCGGGAAAATAACTACCCGTCGCCTCGCTTGAGTGCCTTGACCCCGCTGGCCGTCCCCAGACCGGCCGCGATCCCGAACAACGTGGTGGTCGTCGTGGTGATGAGCGGGAGCGCCGCCGCTGGCCACGCGACCAGCATGGCGCCGAGCCCGGCGATCCAGGGCGCCGCGGGAGAACGGACTGCGTCCACGAAGCGGAGCTTGAGCCGGACGAAGTTCCGGGCGATGGTGAAGCCGGCGACGAACGCCACTGCCGTCACGGCGAGATAGAGCCAGCCGAACATCGGGACCTCAGCAGGGAAAGGGACTACTGCCACGTGTTGCAGTACGAAACCCCGCCCGGGGAGGATTCAGGGCGGTGGCGGGGCTCCCGGGCCGGTCGGATGCCGACGGATTTCCGCCCACTTCGCCTTCTGCTCCGGCGTGAGGATCCCTTCGATCTCGACCGCCGAGGTGTCCATCAGCGTCCTGAGCCGGTGGTCCATGTCGGTCCGAAGCGAGTCGAACGCCGCCTCGTGCCGGGGCAGCATCGCCTCGAGCTGGGCGCGCTGCGCCGCGCTGAGCCCGAGTTCGCTGGTCATCCGGTCCGCCAGCCGCTTCTGGAACTCGGCTCGGCGCGCAGGATCCCGCATCTCGGTGCCCGGGCCCATCCCGGCAAAGGGACCGTGGCGGTGGTGAATGACCAGCCGGTCGAGTGCCACGCCTCCAAGGAGCCCGGTCACGAAGAGTGCCGCGAACATCAGCGTGATCAGCCCGCGAGAGGGGGATCGCCCTGGTGCCGCGCCGGTGCTCAGAGTGCCGTCTGCCATCTTATCTCCCATCCGCCAGCAGCAGCCCCTGACTGCTCTGGCCCAGAGTAAGGTCGAGCACCGTCTCGGGGGTGGTCTCGCCGGCCATCGCCGAGAGGAAGGCGGTCGCCGGTGCCGCGTCCTGGCTTGCACTGGCCTCGATCCGATTGAGGAGGAGGAGTGCTGCCAGCCCAGCGGCGAGCGCCATCGGGATCACGAAGCGCGAGAGGCGCACCATATCGTCGCCCCAGGTGGGGCGGTGGGTTCTGGCCTCGAAGACCGGCTCCGCCGCGAGAAGCACTCGTCCGGCCAGCCGCTCCCAGTCCGCGGGAGCATAGGATGGCAGCGGAGCCGCCTCCCTGAGGTGGGCCTGCACCTCGGCGTCCTCGCGCTCGCTCCGCTCACGCATCGTCATGGGTTCTCCCGGTCGTGCCGCCGAATGGCGCCAGGGCGCTCCGCAGCACTTTCCTCGCCTGATGGATGTACCAGCGCACCGTCCCCGCGGCGATCCCGAGCTGGTCGCCGATCTCCTCCGCGGAGAACCCGTCGACTTCATGCAGTTCGATCACGATCCGCTGCCGCTCCGGGAGATCGGCCAGCGACGCCCGGAAGCGGTCCATCACCTCGCCGCGGAGGGTGAGGGTGAGCGGGGAATCCCCGGGGGACTCCTGCTGCTCCGGCAGTTCGTCGGTCAGTTGATAGGCACGGCTTCGCCGTGCGCTCAGACTCCGATTGATGATGATCCGGTGCAGCCACGGGGCGAAGGGCCGGCCCAGCTCGAAGCGGTCGATATTCTTGAGCGCCGCCACGAAACCTTCCTGGACCATGTCTTCCGCGTCTTCACGATTCTGCACCACCCGATAGGCCACCGCATAGGCGCGCGGCAGGTGCTGCCGCACCAGGAGGCCGAAGGCTTCGCGGTCCCCGAGCTGCACCCGGCGGATCAGCGCCGTCTCCCCCTCGGGGGTGCCAGCCTGCCCGTCATGGGCGACGGCGGCAGCCTCCGGTGGTTCCTGCTCATCTCCCCTGTCGGGGCGGAATCTGGTCACGAGTCGTCTGGCTGCGGTCATGATCCTGTGGTGCCGAGGTGCTTCCGGGGCTGCCAAGTGATACGCCCCGTGCCGGCGAAACGTTTGAAACGGAGGCGACCAACGGGATCACCGCTCGCCAAGTATATCGGGGGAACCCGAACCCGAGGTACACATGAATCCCTGGCGTCTCTCCCCCCGGCTCGCGCCGACCGTGCTCGCGACCTGCACCATGCTGCTGGCCGGCTCCCTTTCACTGCAGGCCCAGCAGGGCCCGCCCCCCGGCGGCGAATCCCGCGGGATGCGTCCCGGCGGCGGTCGTCCCCCGATGATGGATCCGGTCGTGGTCGATGGACCGCCCGCGCCCGACTCGATGGCGAAGCTGGTCGGCCTGAGCGGCGCCAAACTGGAGCGCTACACCACGATGTATCAGAACCTGATGAGTTCGACCAAGCCGCAGCGCGACAGCATCCTGGCGATGCGTGAGGCGCGCCGCGCCGCGCGAGAGAATGGCGGCGAGGATCGGCCGCCTCGTGGCGGCATGGAAGGGATGCGCGACCTGATGCAGGGGCTGGCGGACCGGCAACAGCAGTTCGACCGGGCGCTCGAGGCGGATGTCCTCGACAAGACCCAGGTCAAGGCGTATCACGACTGGCGCGATGAGCGCCGGCACGACGCCGAGAAGCGGATGCGCGGGATGCGCCGCCCCGACGGCGACCGGCCCGGAGACGCGCCGGCGTGACTTGAAGCGGAAAGGCGGGAAGGCGGAAAGGCGGAGGGAAGAGGGGCCTGGGCGGGAGGATGTGATGCCATGGGGTTGCTGCCGATTCGGCCAGCCGGCATCCGTCGTCCCGCCCTTTTGTTGCCGCCATCTCACGCCGCCGGATGATTGGTCTCGCCGGCGGGCGGTGTGGTTCCCGTGGTGTCCGGCGTCGGGTCCTCCGCCTTTTTCCGAGCCGGCTGGGCCACGTTGCTGGCACTCACCCACGCCGCGAGCTTCTCGGCGTCCTCGGCGAAGCGAAAGCGGTTGAGTCCATCCATCACATTCACTACCTGCACCATCTCCTGCACCACCAGTTTGAGCTGCGCGGTGGCGCCGACATGATCCCGGCGCGCGGCCGCCGCCTGCACGGTGGCTTCATCGAGCTGCACGAGGGCCTGTTCGAGGCTCACGAGCAGCGATTCGGCGAGACCGTAGCGCACCAGGAGCTCCTGGTGGGCTCGTGCTTCGGTCGCCATGGATCCGGCGGCGTTCCGGAAGGCGCTGTAGGTGCCGTCGTTCCGGGGGAGCTGGAAGGTACGCGCCAGATCCGGCACTTCCTTTGATGCGAGCACCGCCACCTGCACCAGGTGGTCGAGGATCGGGTGCATCAATACCGCGATCGCCTTCTGCTTCCTCTTGTTGGCGGTCCGCACGGCATTGAGACCGGTGCGCTGTTGAGCGACCAGGGTGTCGGCGCGGACGATCCCCTCGTCGAGGCGAGCCTGCGCGGCGGCGAATCCCGCGCTGGGGTCGGGGTTGGCCTGGCCGTAGTCCCGTGCGTTGCGGACCATGGTCAGCTGTCGCCAGAGATACGCGAGCATACTTCCCATCCTTGCTAACAGATGACGTGGAGTCGGTGGCCGGGGCACCGCTCCGTGCTGCGATCGGATTGGGTGAGGCATCGAACTGTCCCGACAACGCTCGACGGAGGGGGTGATGGCAAGCTCGGTGCCACGCGAAAATTCGGTGGCGATGCGGCGCGCGAAGATCATGCGCGCAGAATCTGTGTGCGCGTGCAAACGCAAGTCAGGCGGGAAGTTGCCTAACTGTGCACGGTCGGTGCGAAGCGCTGCGTCGGCCTACTGCGCGCGAATGCAGGATCTGTGCAGTGTCCTCCGAGTGTCCTCCGAGTGTCCACCGAGTGTCCTCGATCGAGGACAGTGGTGTGTGCGGCGCCGCGGCGTGAGGACGGCACGACATTCCGGATGAGGCCCATGTGCGCGGGGGAGGTGTCGATGCGCAACGGAAAGGCGTCGATGCACACCGGGGAGGACCCGATGCACGAAAGGGAGGCCTCGATGCACGAGAGGGAGGCCTCGATGCACACGCGGGAGGTGTCGATGTGCGCGGGGGAGGTATCGATGCACAGCGGGGCGGACCCGATGCACGCCGGGGAGGTACCGATGTAGGCTGGGGAGAGCCCGATGCAGCGGGGGGAAGGCCCGATGCACGGCGGGGAGGTGTTGATGCGCGCGGGGGAGGTGTCGGTGCACGCGGGGGAGGTGTCGGTGCGCGCGGGTGAGGTGTCGGTGCACGCGGGGGAGGTGTCGGTGCACGCGAGGGAGGTGTCGGTGCACACGGGGGAAGTGTCGGTGCGCGCGGGGAGGTGTCGGTGCGCGCGGGGAGGTGTCGGTGCACGCGGGGGAAGTGTCGGTGCGCGCGGGGAGGTGTCGGCGCACGCGGGGGAGGGCCCGATGCACGCGGGGGAGGTGTCGGTGCACGCGGGGGAGGTGTCGGCGCACGCGGGGGAGGTGTCGATTTGCGTCGGGAGGGTGCCAATGTGCGTCGGGAACCTCCCGATGCATGCAGGGGATGAAATGAGTTGGTCGGAGAGGGTGCTTTCGGGTGAACGAGCCTGTCGCTGAAGCGTCGGCCCGGCGCTGAGGTGAGGAGCCTGTCGCTAAAGCGACGGCTCGGCCCTGTCGCTGAAGCGACCTCAGGGGGAGCCTGACTCTGGTGGGCGGCAGGGTGTCTGTGCTTCGCGATGAAATCAAGGAAAAAGTGATCTAGGTCAGTTTACTGACCAGAGCCGAGCCCTAAAGGACTTCCTCGCGCCGGGTCGCGCTGGCGCGCTCCCATTTGGCGCTCGGTCGCCGCGGCTTCAGCCGCGAGCTCGGTGCGGGGTGGGATGAGCCTGTCGCTGATGCCATCTTAGGGTGAGCCTGACTCTGGTGGGTTGCGGATGGATTGCAATTGCTCGGACGGCCAGCCCGGAATCGCCTGCGTCGGATGTCGCTGGGGTTGGCGCTCGAGATAGCGTACAACGTCAGGTACTGCCCGGGGACTCACCGATTCGACGCTGTACCCCCTGGCCCAACGCAGGGGGCGGCTCGGCTCGGCGTGGCCTTCGCGCGTCGCGAGGAAGGCGCTTCCGCCTTTGAGTCGCTGTACCAGGCGGGCCATGTCGGCCGCAGGATCGAGGCGGAGCAGGAGATGCACATGCGTCGCGACCATGCCAAGGGCAAGCAGTGTCGCCTTCTCTTTGCTTGCCGCAGCGGGGAGATAGCGAGAGAGAGAGCAGGCGAGCCCGGCGGTTAAGAGCGGCTCGCGGTCGCGGGTGGTCCAGGTGAGGTGCACGTAGAGGCGATGGCGCATATGGCCATGGTATCTAAGGTGGCAGCCTCGCGTTGCAGCAGAAAAACGCCGATAGGGTCAGCGTGCTGACCAGACAGGGGAGTGAGGAGCCCGTTGGGAAGCCGAAGCGACCTCCGGAAGTAGTCTCTCCTTCGTCCCAGCCGTCCTGAGACGTCTCTGAGACGGAGTGAGACGGTGAGACGGAATCCGCAGCAGGCACGGCGTAAGTCGTTGCGCCTCAATGCGGAGAGTCTGTGGGCACGCGGCACGGCGCTTGTATTCGGACGAGGCGACCCGATCTCCCGGAGCTCGCCGTGCGTCTGCCTGTCCGCTGGATCGCGCTGACCCTCACACTTGCCGCGCTGTGCGGCGCCGCAACCCCCGCCGCGGGACAGATCTCCCCGATGAGCGCCTGCGGCGGTCTGGATATCACGACGACACCGGCCGGCGTGACCAAGGTCCAGAACTCCGGTCCCTACAATCAGAGTTTCACGGTCACCAACTGCGGTTCGACCACGATCACCGGCATCACGCTGGCGTGCGACTACCTGGCGCCGGTGAGCTGCGGCTCGGCGAGCCCTTCGAGCCGGGCGAGCCTGGCGCCGAACGCCTCGTTCTCGGTGACCCTTTCCTATTATGTAAGCCAACCGGGGATCGGCCAGGCCTACCTCAGGGCGACATGGGGTGATCTCGGCTCCGCCACCGGTACGCTCGGTGTCACGGTGTACGGCCCTCCTTCGATCACGCTCACGCCGAACAGTACCGGTCCGAGTTCGCGTGCGGTGGTGCACAACCGGATGCCGATCCTCCGCGCGCTCATCACGCCGCAGAATTCGGCCATCGATAGTACAAAGACCGTGCTGACCTGGGGGAACGACACGGTGACCAGGTGGCGCAGCGACTCGCTCACCGTCGCGCGGTGGAACCGCGGGGTGGTGGAGTGGGCGGTGGATTCGGTGCGTGGCCTCAACACCACGGCCGGCGACTCCGCGCTCATCACCGTGACCGCATGCTCCGTGGCCTCGCTCTGCACCACCGTCACCCGCTGGGCGGTGCTCCCCAACGACAGCTTCCCGGTGCTCGGACTCACCGGCACGCCGGTGGGCACACTGGGCAGCGGGTTCGCCGCGCCGTTCGGGCCGGGCCTCGCGGTGTCGGGGGCGGAGCTGGAGAGCGGCGTCTCGACGGTTCCGTACATCTCGATGAACGCGGCGCGGAGCCTGAGTCTGGTGTACTCGACCCGGCAGTCCTACCCGCGGGCGATTGTCCCGGTGGACCTGGAGTTCCGCGCCCCGGCGGTCGGCAACCCGGACTCGCTGGTGGTGTGGCTGTATGACGCCTCGACCAAGATCGACAGCCTCAAGGCCTCCTCTCCCACCTGTGCGACGGGGGCGAGCAGGCGGTGCCGGGTGGTGCTGCAGGGCGATTTCTCGAGCTTCACCTTCCCCACGCCGACTCGGAAGTGGCTCCGTGTGCAGGCGGACGTCAAAGCGAACGGAGCGTGGAAGAGTTCGCTCGATTCGGTCGAGGCGGTGGTGGTGGACCGGCGGACGACGATGTACGGGTCGGGATGGTGGCCGAGTGTGGCGTCGAAGCTGGTGGCGGCGGGGAACGACCGGGTCCTGGTGGGTGCTTCCGGGGCGGCAACGGTGTACCGGGGCAACGGCGACAGTCTCTACATCCCGCCACCCGGAAGCTTCGTCTACCTGACGAAGACGGCGACCGGGTGGTCGTTGCGGGCGCGAGGAGACAGTGCCGAGGTGCGATTCGATACCCTGGGTCGACTCGGAGCGGCTGTCGACCAGAATGGCAATCGCGACTCGCTCATATATAAAGGAAACACCGATACGCTTTACAAGGTGCGCGACCCCGTCGGCTTCGACATCACATTGAACTATACCAGCGGAAGGCTCTCGTCGGTCGCGCCCAACGGAGGGCACACCGCGTCCGCGACCGTGAGTGGGGGATTGCTGACGGCGTTCACCCCTGCATACGGCAATAGTGGCAACTATACGACGACCTTCGCCTATCAGGCCGCAGGGACGGGGACGGGCACCGTGCTGCTTCAGAAACGGATCGGGGTGCTCGGTGACACGACCGTGGTGACCTACGATGCCGCGAAGAAGAACCGACCCGTCCAGGTCACCCTGCCCCGGGTACGGGATGAAACCGGGAGCAGCGTCACTCCCACGATCTCCTATGTCGCGGTGGAGACGCGGGGGATCGGGGCGCTCGTCCCGCTCGATAGCAGCGGGGCCTATGTCGAGCTCCGTGACCCGCGCAACAACTGGGTCCGCTCATGGCCGAACCGCTGGGGCCAGGCGAGGCTCACCTGGGACAGCCTTGGGAGGCTGGGCCGGAGCAGCCAGAATGGGGACGGCTTCGTGCGCTGGAGCGAGGGCAAGGTGGCGGATTCGACGCGCACCTGGATCGCGTATGACAATCTGTGGCGGGTGGTGAAGCAGTACATCGTGCGGCCGGCGGGGGAGGGCGGGGTTCTCCGTGTGGACAGCCTGGTCTACGACGCCAACCATCGCGTCATCCAGCGCATCGATGCCCGTGGGCAGGTCCGGAAGACCGACTACGACACTCACGGAAACGCGATACGGTCCATCCAGCCGAATGTACCGGGCCCGGACACGACGCTGGTCTGGTACCGGACGGACGGGATGGTGGATTCGACCCGCGCTCCAGGCGATGCCGCGGCGACGCTGCTCAAGTACGGCGGGACCGCCATGATTCTCACTCAGACCATCACGCCTAGTCGTGATACCATTGAACGGAATCTTCAGTTCGATGGCTACGGCCGGGTGTATCAGGTGGATCGCAAGGTCCCGATCACGCCGAGCAAGGTGCAGTGGCGGCGGACCCAGACCTTCTACAATGGAGGGTCGAACCTGGTCGACTCCACCCGGGTGATTCACACGGTGAGTTGTGACACCCCCTGCGGAACGCCGACCTGGCCGTTGAATCTCGACACCGATTCGGTGCTGGTGCAGCGGGTGAGGTTCGTGTATGACCGGGCGGGGCGGGACTCGCTCAGGATCAATGACCGCGGGATTCCGATGCTGACGGTCCGTGACCGGCTCGGCCGGGTCACGCAGGCCTATCCCTATGGCGTCGGGGTCAGCGAGGTGGACTCGTTCGCCTATGACGTCGCGGGGAATCTGAAGAAGAGCTGGACCAGGCGCGGGCACCTGATCACGGCCGACTACGACAGCCGTGGCCGGGATACGCTGCAGGTGATCCCGACGGTCGGCACACTTCGGAAGGCCTATGCCGGCCCGCTCGACCAATTGAGCCGCGTCTGGATCACGGGGCTGGTGGACTCCATCGGCGATACGCGGCCCGATGTGAGCCTGGTGTACGACAGGCGTGGCCGACTCAAGACGGATACCACCTGGGCGGGTGGCCAGGCGCAGGTGACCAGCTACGCGACCGACCGGTATGAGCGGGACAGCCTCATGACCGACGCACTGGGGAGTTGGCGGACCAGGTATGAGACCACGCGCGGAATTGCCGACACCCTAGCGACCCCGGTCGGAGACACGCTGGTCCTCACCTACGATCACCAGAGCCGACTCTCATCCCAATCGGTTCGAAGTCAAGTGCCCCGTATATCCACGGTGATGAGCTACACGCTTGATGGTACCCCTTTGCAACGGACTGCCACAGTCAACCTCCCTTCCGCCTGGCTGGCGGGGAAGGACGATCAAGGCACTCAGAATAATGCGCTCCCGGCGCTGCAACCGGTCTGGAGCCAGCTGCGTGGGGCCCTAGGTGCGACTGACACCTTGAAGCCACTCGACCTTGTCTATGACGGCTGGGAACGTGTTGCGTCGTGGTCCGGGGCGGGAAGCCTGGCGGGCGGAATTGATGAGACCTACAGCTACGACGGGGCAGGCAACCTGAGTACTGTGACTGCCGCGGGCGTCGGCGGCGAGAAGTTCAACGCGACCACCAATCGGCTCCTTCGCCGCTCGAATGGCGCAAACCGCGCCTGGGTCTATACCTATGACGCGGCTGGTAACCTCATCCAGGCCGTGGACTCCGGCACAACCAGTGCCACTCTCACATACGGCTACGACGCGCTCAACCGGCTCTGGTCAGTCCGCTACAGGGCTGCCAGCTGGCCCGCGGACAGCCTGGTTGCCCGCTACGCCTATGATGTAATCGGCCGCCGGATCACCAAGAGGGTGTATCGTGCAGCGACCGGCGGTACGCTCAACCTGACACGGTTTGTCTACCACGGCGACCAGGTCGCGTTCGAGGCAGACTCGCTGGGGAGTACCATCGGTACTCGCTACGTCTGGGGCCCCGGCGCCGACAACCTAATCGCGTTCCAGGCCAGCGCGAGCCTCACCGATCACTACTATGTGGCTACGGACAAGCTCGGCAGCGTCCACCAGCTCATCAAACGGGACGGGACCTGGGTCGTGAGCTACGCATATGGTCCCTACGGCAACAACGCGACAACACTCGGCTCAGGGGTGAATCTCCGCTACCGCTGGACTGGGCGGGAATACGATGCTGAGACGGGATGGTATTTCCATCGAACGCGATACTATGATCCGGGCCAGAGGCGGTTTGTGCAGGAGGATCCAATCGGGTACGCGGGTGGCGCGAACATCTACTCCTACGTCGGCGGTACGCCTCTGGTCAGCAGAGATCCGAGTGGGCGATTCGGAGAGGCTCCAGTATTCATGGGGCACGAGCCGACGTTGGTGCCGAGGCCGGAGGACTTTGGGAGTGGCACGTGCATGGTGTTCTGCGAGGATGCGCGTGATCGACTGAGCCGAAAAGTAGAGGAATGGTTCGAGAAGCAGGCACGGCAAACGTGGCAGCAGAATCTCGATGCCAAGTACAAGCGGCAGTGCGATGAGAACCCCGTGTGCAGGGAAGCCGGCGAGGTGTTGAATTCGCTTGGTGTCAACTGGGAACGCCAGTACTCGGGGACATGGAGGTATGGTGGAAGTACGTTCGAAGACAGGAACCACCCGAATAACTTCCAAACAATATTCAACCCTGACAAGTGGCGTGGCGAATCGAAGGACTACGTTGGCGGCCTTCCAATCGACGGAGCGGTGGCGTTCGCCCATGAGATGGGTCACATCATCGGGGACTATATCGACTACTTGTCAACTCGAAGATTCAGTGGGAACTCAGACGCCGCGTCGGTGGCTCTTGAGAATCGGGCGCGCCAATGGTATGAAGGTTACTATCACCAGCGAGTGTCACACGCACCCTATCCAGCATCGGGTCCACTAGAATGGTGATCGCTCTCTCTCGGTGCGCTTCACGCGCCTCTCATGCTGTGCATCGTCAGATGATGGCATTGTGTCTGGCGGCTATGGTCTGCGCCTTGCTTGGGCCAGCGCCGGTGAATGCGCAGATGCCCGACTTCGAGATTCGAGATCTGGCACGACGCCAATATGAGGCCCGCTACAGCTCAATGCTGCCCACTTCGTCTATCGTGCGATTGCCCGTTTCGCTCGATGACCTAGCGCTCACGGAGACCGCTTTGTCTTCCGGGCGCCTAAGGGTTGTGCGGGTGATGCCGGTCAACACTAGTCACCCCGGTTCACTCCTAGTTGGTCAGTTCGCTGGGGGGCTCATCCGGCTCGGGGGCTTCGAAGAGGTCGATCTCACCTTGGCGAACAGCTTACTAGGGCCGATGGAGGCAGGCACCCAGGGCACGGCGACCCGTTCACAATACCTCGCCCGGCTTGCGGATCCAAACGGCGGAGTCAATTTCCGCTCAGTCGGCGTACTTGCTCACGGCACTCCGTCAGGGCTCGAGTGCACCGCAGACCTGTTGGGAGAGAATCAGGATACCGTGATCACTGTCGACGGTGAGACTATCGCGAAGGTGACAGCGGTTTCTGCGGCCAGTGCCTTGGATGGCGGATTCGATTTCCTTGTCTTTGTCTTCCGGTACTCCAGCGATGGCGCCCTACTGGCGTGGGTACGCAACGCGATCCCGCACGAGCCGTGTCCGCCGTGAAGGTTCAAGTTGCCAGGGATCTATCGAGGAATGCTTGGCGAAGCAATGCGGTGGATTCAGGTGTACTTAGCTGAGGTGACCCGACCTGCCATTCCCGGTCCAGGTGTTGTGGGGCAGTTTCCACCCGCACCCTGGAGGACCTGGCCCATCGGCAAGTGACGCCGTATCTCAGAAGCATTCATCCAGTGGGTGGCTACCAAGTTCACTCTCGAGAAGTCGCATCCTCAACGACGTCGCCGAGGCAAGCGGTTGATCCGATGACGACGGCAGGAGACAGTCGCGCTTGGACGGAGCCGGATCAGTCGCTGGGAGGATAGCGTCTGCGTTGCGCTGGGTATCGGAAACTCGACCGTGCGTCACGTGCCGACTCCCGGGCCGATGAGACCCCGCTCCGGCAAGCGGTGATGCGCCTGGCGGGGCAGCTCCCCGTCTCACGGTGTCCTGAGACGTCTCTGAGACGGTGTGAGACGGTGGGACGGATCGCCGGATGACTCCGCCGTAAGTTGTTGAAAATCAACATGTGGGGCGCAGCGGCGCGGGGCACGATGCTTGTAATAGGACGAGGCGACCCGACTTCCTGGAGCCGCCCGTGCCTCGGTCCCTCGCCCGTCTGCTTGCCCGTATCCCTGTCCTTGCCGTGGTCGTGCCGGTCCTGTTCGCGCTCGCTATGCCATCGGCGCTGCGCGGACAGGGGCCACCGCCTCCGTGCCAGAGCGGCTGCACCGGCGGCGGCATCGAAGTCACGCCCGACGCCAGCCCGCTCGACCGGCTCAGCAATCTCACGGGGCAGGTCGTCAGCTTCACAGTGACGAACACCAACACCACGTCGATCCGGAGCGGCACGCTCTCCTGCTCGGCCACCGGCCAAGTGACCTGCACCAATATCGACGTCACCTCCTATTCGCTCGATCCCAATGGCGACTTCATCACTGTCCAGGCGACCTTCTCGACGGGGACGGCCGGCGCCGGGACCCTGACCCTCACGGCCAGTGGGACGTCGGGCGACATCGGGAGTTACAGCATAACGGTGGTCGCTCCGCCGACGCTCACCCTCGTGGTGCCGCGGCTGACCTCAGGGAGTCGCGCGGTGGTGAACAACCGCACACCGACGCTCCGCGCCACAATCCTCAAGGGCAGCTACCCGATCGATACCACCAAGACGGCGCTCGTGTGGCGGACCGATACCGTGACGAAGTGGCGCGGGGACTCCCTCACCGTGGCGCGGGGGAATCGCGGGCTGGTGGAGTGGGAGGTGGATTCGGCGCTCGGGCTCAACGGGGCAGGGGCGGACTCGGCGCTCATCACGGTCCGGGCGTGCGATACCCATGCGTTCTGCTCCACGGTGACCCGTTACGCCGTGCTGCCGAACGACAGCACCGCCGCGCTCAGCTGGCTCGGCACGCCGCCAGTGGTGTCGAATGGCAGCTTTTCGGCGCCGTTCGGGCCGGGAATCTCGGTCAGTGGTGCCGAGGTGGAGACCGGCTTCTCCAGCATCCCCTACTTTGCGATGGGGGCACCGCGGAGTGCCGGGCTGGTCTATTCGACTCGGCAGTCCTATCCGCGCGTCTTGGTGCCCGTGACGCTCGAACTCCGTGGCTCCCCGTCGCCGGACCAGATTGTGGCGCGACTGTTCGATGGCGCGACCAAGCTCGACAGTCTCAAAGTGACCACACCCAGCTGCGCGACGGGTGGTGCGGCGCGCTGTCGGGTGGTGCTCCAGGGTGACTTCTCGGCCACCGCATTCCCGACGCCGACCCGCAAGTGGCTCAAGGTGGAGGTGGCGGTCACCAAGGGGGCATCGGTGCGGACCAGCGTCGATTCGATCGAGACGGTGGTCGTGGACCGGCGCGCGACGATGTACGGCTCGGGCTGGTGGCCGTCCGCGCTACTCAAGCTGGTGGCGGCCGGAAGCGACCGGGTGCTGGTCGGTCCGACCGGGACGGCGACCATCTTTCGCGGTAACGGCGACAGTCTCTACCTACCACCGATCGGAAGTTTCACGGGTCTTACCAAGACGGCGAGCGGCTGGGACCTTCGAGCGCGTGGAGACAGTGCTGTCGTGCGCTTCGACGCGAGCGGTCGCGTCCGGGCGGCCCAGGACCGGAACGGCAACCTCGACTCCCTGGTCTACGGCGGTGGGAACCTCGATACGCTCAAGGTGCTCCGGGACCCCACCGCGCATACCCTGACCTTTGCGTACAACTCGGCCGGGCGGCTGAGCAGTATTACGGATGCGGCGAGCCGGGTCACGAAAGACTCGATCGATGCCTCAAACCGCTTGATCTACGACTCGCTTGCTTCCCCGACCGCGACGCCCCTCACCACACGCTATGCCTATCAGAGCTATCCTGGCACCAACACCGTGGTGCTCGCCAGCCGGCTCGGCGTCCTGACAGACACCACCATTCTGGTCTACGACTCGACCTTCAAGCGCCGTCCAGTGCAGGTGAAGCTTCCGGGGGTGCCCACTGCCATAGGCGATACGGCCAAGCCGATCATCAACTACACCGCACTCGAGTCGCGGGGCTTCGGCGCCCTGATGGGGACTGATTCGGCAGGTGCCTACGTGGAGATGAAGGATCCACTCACCAACTGGACCCGGAGCTGGCTCAATCGCTGGGGCCAGGCGGCGCTGACCTGGGATGCGATCGGCGTGCTGAGCCGGAGTCGGGCGGCGGGGGATGGGCGGGTGCTCTGGACCAGCGGCAAGGCCGGCGGCAACACCACTGACACCACTCGCACCTACCTGGGCTACGACGCGCAGCAGCGCCTGGCGCGGCAGTGGATCAACCGGGTGGAGAATGGCAAGGGCGTGCTCCGGCTAGACAGCCTGGTGTACGACGGCAATCACCGGGTGGTAAAGCGCATCGACAGCCGAGGGCAAATCGACAGTACCACCTATGACGCCCACGGCAACGTGATCGAGACGCGCGATGCGGCCGGCTACGTGACGAAGTTTTGGCTCAAGACCGATGGCCGGATCGACTCGATCCTGCCGCCCAGCACCACGGTCAAGCAGGTCTTTACCTACGATGCGACCTGGAAACAGCGGACGGCGACCAAGCTGACCCCGGTTGCCACACCGACGCTGGTGGATTCCGTCACGTACGACAGCTACGGTCGAGCCTCAGCCAGCTATCAGAAGATCCGGGTACGGGTGGCCTCGGGGGCGGCGCTCCAGTGGCAGTGGCGGAAGTCGATTCCGTATTACCGAGTCACCAACCAGGCCGACTCTACAGCACTCTTCCGCACCGATGAATGCGCCGATCCCTGCAGCTCGGCCCCGGCCTACGGGACCAATCCGGCGCACACGCGGAAGGTGGGATTCCGATTCGACCGGGCAGGGCGGGATTCGCTGCGGCTGGTTAGCAACGACACCGCGCGAGCGGTCCTCTATCTCTACGACCGGCTTGGGCGACTCCTGGTCCGCAGGCCGCCCGACAGTCTGGTGGCGGCACCACGTGACTCAATGGTGTACGACCTCGCCGGCAATCTGCTCAAGACGATTACGCGCCGAGGGGATGTGATCACCACGCAGTACGATAGCCGGAACCGCCCCACCGCGACGGTGATTCCGGGGGTGGGGACGCTCAATCGCGTGTATGGTGGGCCGCTCGACCAGCTCACCAGGCTCTACTACAGCGGGGCGGTGGACTCGATCGGCGGCGTGAACGGTGAGGTGCGCTATGGCTACGATGCCCGGGGGCGCCTGCTCGCGGACACGAGCTACACCGGGACCGTGACACGCTGGAAATCGTACACCTACGACCAGTACGAGCGGGACAGCACCGCGGTCGATACTATGGGGACCTGGCTGGTGCGCTATGACGGCCAGCGCGGCCTGGTTTCCCGGGTGGTGACGCCGCGGGCGGATTCGGCGAGTTACAATTTCGATGGTCAGGGTCGGCTGGCGTCGGCGTTCACCCAGAGCTCCGGCCCCACCCAGACCCGCTCGCTGAGCTTCACCGGGGCGAGCGGGCTGGCGCGGCTGGAGCACCTGGTGAGCGGGGTGAGCGACTGGTATCCGGGCGTGTATGATCCGGAGGGGGCGCCGGACGAGCCGAGCCAAGGCACCAAGGCGCTGGGACCGACCTGGACCGAACGCCATGGTCTGGCGGCCCAAGTCGACAGCACGGTGGATTCGCTCACCTACGACGGCTGGGAACGGCTGGTGTCGTGGCGGGAGTCGCGGAAGACGCCGCCCGGCTCGATCTGGTCGCTGATCGGCGACTCGGTGTCGTTTGATGGTGCCGGCAACGTGCTGACGGTGGGTGGGGCGGAGACGTATGGGATGAAGAAGGGGCGGCTGATTTCCCGGACCGATCCGGTGACGGGCAACTGGACCTACAGTTACGACGCGGCTGGGAACCAGATACAGGCCGCTGTAACCCTCGCAGGCAACACGAGGTCATGGACCCTTGCCTACGATGCGCTCAATCGGCTGGTGACGGTACGGTACAGCAAGGGCAACGGGTTTTCGCCGGTTCTGACCGCGCGGTATGGCTATGACGTTTTCGGTCGGCGCATCGTGAAGCGCGTCTACAACGGGCAGAGTGGAGGAACGCCCGGGTACATTCGAATGACCTATACGGGGGACGCGGTCACATTCGAGACCGACAGCTCAGGTGCCAGCATTAAGATGCAGTACACGTGGGGCGCCGACGTCGATGACCTGATCGGCGTGCGGGACTCGACCGGCACGGACTACCAGGTCGTGCAGGACCAGTTGCACAGCGTGCGCGGGCTCGTGCGGAGGGATGGCGTCTGGGTAATGAACCAGCGATTTCTACCGAGTGGCCAGCTTCTGAGTCAGGACGCGAGTGGTTCGGTGGCGCTTCCTGCTCCAACGCTCCGCTATGGCTGGACTGGCCGGGAATACGACGCCGAGACCGGCATGTATTTCAATCGAGCTCGCTATTACGACCCGGGTCAGCGGAGGTTCACACAGGAGGATCAGATTGGCTATGCTGGAGGGTCGAATCTATATGCCTATGTCGGTGGTGCTGTGCTCGAAAGTCGCGACCCCAGCGGCTTGGAGTGTATTGGGTACTTCACGACGGCGAGATACGTGAATCAGTACGGACAGGCCACCTCCTGGTCGCCGTGGGCTTTCGGTGGGACCAACGGCATGTGTGGCTCCGGGGGAGGCCCAGTTGGCAGCGGAGGTGATGGCACATATGTGCCCCCGGAAGGCCCGGGCGACTTCTATCCCGTTGATCCTCCAGCGTGTACGATTAGCTGTACGCCGCCACCAGAGCCGCGCGGGCCGAAGCCGGACTGTGAGATTCTGCAACATCCTAACTGTGTAGGTCCCTCTCCGCTGAGGTTGGAAGAGGCGAAGAAAGTCGCCATCGATTGCTATGTAAACTCGTTCATGACGGGCCTGTCCGCGGGAATCGAAACAGCAGGATTAGTCGGACTGGGTGTGGCCGGTCGCGGAGCAATCCGACTAGCCACTGCAGGGGTCGCAGAGGGGGCGGTGACGCTCGCTGGTGCCGACAAAGGGTTTGCTGCCTTTGGTAAGAATCAAGCCAAGCGGGTTCTTGCGAAAGTAGGTGGACTTAAGGCAATGGGGATTGCCGATATCGGCGCGGGGGGTGGTGCCTTCGTGAGTTCCCAGTACATGCAGTCCCAAGCGAGTGGTGGGAACTGGCCTGAGAGCCTGAACCCGTACGGAATGACTCAGTTCTTCCTTGATAGGGCTTTGGATGCCTGCAACAATCGTTAGTATTCCGCCGCAGGCTGCAACAAGCAAGCAATCTGGGTAGAGGGGGACCAAGTGGAGATCCCTGCGATCGAGATAACCTTGAAGCTCGCATTGGCATTGCTCGGAGTTTGGGCGGTCTGGCGAGTCGACCGCAGGCGCCGGTTGCTCGCCGCTGGTGCGACTAGTCCCGAACTCTTGAAAGTGAGGCGGCTGCAAATGGCACTCATCGCGGCCTTCCTGAGCGCCTCAGTCTTTGGGGTGCTGGCCCTCGCCGCGTCCTCCGATGACTGGCCAAATCAAGTGCGGGTGATACTGAGTGCAATGTTCCGGCTGTCGGTGGCAGCCACAATCATATGCGCTCTCTCCTTGGGCTGGCACGCCGCAGGTGTCGATCCTTAATCAGTGGAATCGCGGCAGCAAGCAGCACTGATCTGACCTGCCATCTGTCGGTAAAGTATTTGTCGACTTGACTTTCAAAGCCACATGATGATCGGCTTGGGGTTGGTTCAGCTCGAAGACCAATCTGCGATCTAGTGAGTGGCTGCGACTTGCACGTATCCTGGGAGGCCGTTCATTGAGCTCTCGAGGTCGTGCCGGATTGTTTCGCCTCGTCTGGTTTGAAGTCGGTCTAGGCCATGGGGAGCGGCGACATCCGGTCCGGTTCGGGAGGCCGTGGCATGATGAATTCCGGGGCAGGCGGGCGATAGCCCAGGGCGCTGTAGGGCCGTGCGCGAGTGTATGGCCCCCGCCACCGTTCGACCAGTACCAGCGCCTTATACCGCGTGGCGAAGCGCTCCCGGTTGAGCAGCTCGTCGTGCAGCTTGCCATGGAGCGATTCGCCGTAATCGCTCTTGCACTGACTCCCCGGGCTGATGTGCAGCGTGCCCGCGCCCACGTGCCCCAGCCAGCCCGGGAGCGTCTCCGCGACCATCTCCGGCCCGTCGTCCGAGCGAATATGCTTCGGCGCGCCGTGCACCGGCATGAGATCGGCAAACACCCCAAGCACATCGGTGGCGCGGATGGGCCGCGCCACGTGAATCGCCACGCACTCGCGGCTCCACTCGTCGAGTACGACCAGAACCTTGAGCGGCCGGCAATCATCCGACCGGTCCATCACGAAGTCCCAGGACCAGACGTTATGGCGGTGGGACGGCCTCAGCCGCTCAAGCGAACCGTCAGCCAGCCAGCCAGCGCCCCCCGCGTTTCGGCTGGCGTATCAGGGCCCGCAGTCCCCTTTGCTTCCCAAGGCGCTCCACTCGGCCCGGACCCGCCCGCCAGCCGTATTCCACTATCCGCGATTTGACGCTCGTTTGACGCTCGCTCGTATCTTGGTTGACGAGGTCGGCCGCTGCCACACGGCTTCGGCGCCCTCCAAGTACCGGCGCTGTCACGCCCCGCCCGTAGCTTGTCCCACTCCTCTACTTCTACAATCCATCGGACCAGGTCATGCCCATCACCGACTTGTATTTCGGCGATCAGCCGGCGTGGAAGGATGTGATGACCCGGGTGGAGACTGTGGCCCCGACGCCGTGGCCGCTGCTTCTGGTCGGGCCAAGGGGGAGCGGCAAAACGCTGCTGGCCGCGTACATCCACCGTCGATCCGGGCTCTCGGGACAGTTTGTCCCGGGCCAGGCTCCTTCGATTCCGGAGAGCCTGCTGCAGGGAGAGTTACTGGGGCACGCGCGTGGCGCCTTCACCGACGCGCGCAGTGACAGTGGGGGCATGCTGGAACTCGCCCACCAAGGCACCCTCTTTCTCGACGAGATCGAGGCCGCCAGTCACGCCCTCCAGTCCCTGCTGGTGGGACAAGTTGAGCGGCACGATGTCCGCCGGGTGCGGGACGCCCGCTCGAGACAGGTAGAAGTCCGCTACATCTACGCGACCAACTCGGATCTGAGGGAGCTGGTGCGGCGTGGGCAGTTCCGCGCCGACCTGCTCGACCGGATCAGCGGCGTGGAGATCCGGATGCCTGCGCTGGTCGAATACCGTGGTGCGCTCCTCTCGCTGTCACAGCAGTTCATCCGCGAAGACGCCGACGTGCTGGGCAAGCAGGCCTCGGGCGAGTTCTCATTTGACGTCATCAGTCTCTTCCTTACTTACGACTGGCCTGGCAACCTCCGGGAACTGCGGAACGTGTGCCGCGAGATCGCGATCCGCTTCGTCCATGGACGACCGGTCCTGCTGGAGGATTTGCCCGGATACCTGCTCACCGCCCCCGCGCGAGATCCCACGATAGTCGAGTTCCAGATTCTCATGCAGCAGGTCGGATGCGCGCTTCGTGAGGCGGGGGGCAACAAGTCGGAGGCGGCGCGACGGCTGCACATGCACCGCTCGGCGTTCGATCGGTTGCTCGCGAAGGTAGGGCGCCAGCTCGAGGAGCCGGGGCACATCTGCGCGGTTTCACCGAGACTGCGCGGGAAACCCCGTGCAATCGAGCATCGAGACGGCTCCGCAAGTGGCGTAAGTGCAGCGCCCACAACGCCAGGAGCCGACAGCGCGCTGGCATGACGCCTGCCTGAGTGATGGTGCCCGCTCATTCTGGTGGTCACCATCGCACTCCAGTCGCAGCTCCCCATCGCCGAAGCGTTCCGGCGGGAGTACCTCGAATATTACCGGATGCTCCCGCTGGAGTTTCTGGACGGGCGCCTGCGCGTCGCCATCGCCGGCACGCCCAATCCGAGCGCACTCGAGGATCTCCGGGACAGTTACGGGGCCGAGGTCGAGCTCGTTGCCGTGGAGCCACCGGAGCTGGAGGAGGCTATTCGCCTCACCTTTGCTGCGACCGAGTCGATGGTCGAGCTGGTCCGGGATCTGGACGCTTCACTCGGCGGGACGGTCGATCTCGGCGATGAACAACTGGCGGACGTCAGACATCTGGCGAACCAGGCCCCGGTCGTCCGATTCGTCAATCTATTGATCCGCGAGGCCCACGACGCTCGCGCGAGCGACATCCATCTGGAGGCGACACGCGACGGGCTCCGGGCGCGGCTCCGGATCGACGGGGTCCTCACCGAACTGCCGAGCCCGCCGCGGGGGCTTCAGGCCGCCGTGGTCTCCCGCATCAAGCTGCTCGCCGAGCTCGACATCGCCGAACGGCGCGCGCCACAGGACGGGCGCATCCGGGTTCGTCTGGAATCCCGGGAACTCGATCTCCGAATATCCACAGTTCCGACGCTGTACGGGGAGTCGGTCGTGCTGCGACTGCTCGATCGCGGTGGCCAGCCGGTGAGCCTCGACGACCTGGGGATGGCACCGGAGACGCTGGAGGTGTTTCGGCGCCTCGCGAGTCGCGCGCACGGCATCGTGCTCGCGACCGGCCCTACCGGTTCCGGTAAAACCACCACGCTCTACGCTGCACTCGGCCTCCGCAATCCGGCCACCGAGAAGATCATCACGGTGGAGGACCCCGTGGAGTATCACCTCAACGGGGTCACCCAGGTTCCCGTCCACACCAAGGCCGGCGTCACCTTCGCCGCCGCGCTCCGCAGCATTCTTCGGCAGGACCCCGATGTGCTCATGGTAGGCGAAATGCGTGACGCGGAGACCGGTGGCATCGCCGTCCAAGCGGCGATGACGGGTCACCTCGTCTTCTCCACACTACACACGAACGACGCGGTGTCGGCCATCGCGCGGCTCACCGATCTCCGGGTGGAGCCATACATGGTGGCGGCAACGGTGGAAGGGGTCCTGGCGCAGCGACTCGTCCGCCGCCTCTGTTCGGATTGCCGGGAGCGATACCGACCTGACCCTGCAGTCGTGGCTCTGCTAGCACACCAACCTGTCGGTGAGGTGATCCTCGAGCGCGGTGCGGGCTGTTCGGCCTGCCGGCAGACGGGGTACCGCGGGAGGACCGGGATCTTCGAACTCCTCGAGGTCACGGACGAGGTCAAGCAGTTGCTTAGCCACGGAGCGGACTACGCCACGCTCCGGGCGCTGGCATTGTCACAGGGTATGACGACCTTGAAGGCCGACGGCTGGCGCAAGGTCCGGGCGGGGATTACGACGGTGGAGGAGGTGCTGAGGGTGGCGGGGGAGTAGGCGGGAGGGCGGTCAGGCGGTCAGGCGGTCAGGCGGTAGGGTGGGAGAGAGAGCGATACAGACCCCAAGTCAACCGGCCGGCGTTGTTCCGCAGTTCGTGGAGGGCGGCCACGTCGCGCTCGTCCAGGTACCCGATGTCGGTAGCAATGCGAAGCAGGCAGGCTGCCTCGGAAAGCGATCCAAGTGAAATGTCCAGGTAGCGCCGAAACTCGCGCTGACCGCGCTTCGCGGAGCCTTCCGCGATGTTGACCTCTGCCGAGACCGCGGCCCGCCGCAGCTGAGAGGTCAATCCGTACCGTTCCTCGGTGGGCCAACTCCTGGTGGCAGAATAGATGGCCAGCGTGAACCGGTGACATGCCGTCCACGCATCGAATCGCTCAAAGGGGTGCATGACATGAAGCTGCGTTTGGGGAATCAACGGAGCGTCAACGGGCAGGCGGGAGGCCGGGATGGCGCGATGGCGTTCATTCCGCCTTTCCGCCTTTCCGCCTTTCCGCCCTTCCGCCCTTCCGCCTTCCCTCCCGTCCGCCCTTCCGGCTTCACCCTCATCGAACTGCTGGTGGTGATCACCGTCATCGCGATCCTGGCGGGGCTGGTCTCGCCGATGGTGTTCCGGAATGTGGGGGATGCGAAGGTGGCGGCAGCACGCGCGCAGATCGAGACCTTTGGGTTGGCGCTCGACACGTACTTCCTGCACAACGACTACTACCCCTCAACGGCCCAGGGGCTCGACGCCTTGGTGCATCTCCCCAGCGGCAGTCCCGCCGCGCGAGGCTGGCGCGGGCCGTATCTCAAGCAGGGCATCCCGCTCGATCCGTGGGGCAACGCGTATCACTACGAGAGTCCCGGACGCGTGAATCCCGGAAGCTACGACCTGCTGAGCTACGGCCGCGACGGAAAGCCGGGAGGGAGCGATGAGGATGAGGACCTCACCTCCTGGGAAACGCACCGGTGACTCGGTATCGCTATCGCGCCGCCGCCTTGGATGGGCGAGTGCTCCGAGGGGTGATCGCAGCCAGCGATCCCGCCGCGGCAGATGCACTCCTTATCGCACGTGGATTGGCGCCGCTTGAGGCGGAACCGGAAGCGCCCGGGTGGAGGCTCCGGCGGGGACCGAGCCGAGGAGAGCTGGCGACGATCTTCCGCAGTCTCAGCACCCTCGTGGAGGCGGGACTGCCATTGGAACGCGCCTTGGGTTCCACGGCGCCACTCGCACGCTCACCCCACTTGCGGGAGATGCTTGAGGAGGCCCGCCGTCAGCTCCGCGAAGGGATGAGTCTGAGTGCGGCGCTCCGAAACGCGGAAGGGCAGGTGCCCCGGGTGACGCTGAGTCTCATCGAGGCGGGGGAGCGCGGAGGACGCCTCGACGCGGCGCTCGAGCAGGCTGCAATGCAGCTGGAGCAGGAGGCCGAACTGCTGGCACGGATCCGTCAGGCACTCGCCTATCCACTGATTCTTCTCGTGGCCGGGAGCATCTCCATCCTGGTCATCGTCACGGTCGTGCTTCCTCGCTTCGCCAAACTGCTCGCGGAGGTGGATCAGGCGCTACCGCCGGCGACGCGCCTCCTGCTGTCGCTATCGGATCTTGTAAGCCGGTACGGCGGGGTGATGTTGTTCGGCCTGCTGGCCGCGGTCGGATTGCTGAGTGCCTGGGGGCACTCCGTGGAGGGCCGCGCCGTTCTTCATCGCGCGTTGCAGCGGTTGCCCTTGATCGGTCCGCTCCGGCATGACTTCGCCTCGGCGCGTTTCAGCCGGGCGCTTGGAGGGATGCTGACGGCGGGGGTGCCTATCCTCTCCGCAATCGACACGGCCCAGGGCGCCGCGGCGGACGAGGCCATAGGAGCGCGCATCCTCCGCGCCCGGCGCCGGATCGCGGAAGGAGAACCAGTAGCGCGCTCGTTGACCGCAGAGCAGGCGCTGACCGACATAACACTCCAGCTCATTGCGGTGGGAGAATCCAGCGGGCGCCTTGGCGCGATGACACTGCGTGCCGCCACGGTCGCCGAGCGCGCAGCGGAATCGCGTCTTCGGACCCTGGTGATGATGCTGGAGCCAGCGCTAGTGCTGCTCTTCGGGGGGCTCGTAGCGTTCGTCGCCGCTGCGCTCCTGCAGGCGGTCTACAGCCTGAGGCCGGGCGGGTGAGGGGAGGGCGGGGAGGCATGCGGGAGGGAGAGCGGAACGGCGAGAAGTCTGGTGTAACGCTCATCGAACTCCTGGTCGTCCTGGTGCTACTCGGGCTCATGTCCGGACTAAGCCTCCTTGCCTTGCCAGCCCTGCGTCCCTCGCCGATGGCGGCAGAGCTCGAGCGCGCGCGACAAGCGCGGGCCCGGGCGATCCAAACGGGGCTAGACGTCGTGGCCGTGTTCGACACGGTACACGTGCGCTTCTTGCCTGATGGGCGTGTGCTCGGTGGGCCCGTTGATCCTCTGACCGGAGCGTGGCGCCATGCGAAGTGAACGCGGCATTGCGCTCCTTGAAGTCCTGGTGGCGCTCATGATTCTGGGAACGGCGGGACTCAGCCTCGTGGGCGTCTTGCGAGAAGCGGGTGGCGCCGAAGCGGCGACCCGGCGGGAGGAACGGGCGCTGCAAAGCGCCGATCGGCTCCTTATCGCGCTGTCGCTACTCACGCGGAACGAGTTGACGCAACGCATCGGGGCGCATCCCATCGGAGCGTACCTCGTGCGGATCGAGCGACCGGAGGCGGCACTGTTTCGGATCGCGGTCAGTGGTCTCGATCGGCCCGAACGCGAGTTGCTCGTCACGGTGGTCTACCGGCAACCTGAGCTTCGCCCATGAGTCGGCGTGGATTCACCCTGATTGAGGTGATGGTCGCCGTGGCGCTCAGTGCCATGGTGTTGCTGATGGCGCACCGGATCTTCGGGGAGGCCGCCGATGCGATGCGCGCGCTTCGGCAGAGTCGGGAGGGGCTGGACCGAGAGCAGAATGGCATTCGGTGGCTGACCCTCGCCTTTGGCAATCTCGACGTCGCCGATTCGGCTGGCGGGTTTGAGGGGCTGCCCAACCGCGTGCGGTTCCAGAGCTGGCAGCTCACGCCCTCGGGGTGGCTGGAGCGGGTTCCGCTTGAACTCGGGGCCGCGGGAGGAGTGCTCGAGGCCCGTTCTGAGGGAAGGACGCCGATCACTCTCGCCGACTCAGTCGTCGGTGCGCAGTTCGACTACCTGCTTGAGCCGGGTGCACAGACCAAGTGGGTCGCTACCTGGATTTCCCCGCTCTCCGCACCGGTTGCAGTCCGGCTCCGTATCGGGCACCGGGCCAATAACGTCGAGTGGACCGACACCCTGCTGGTGCTCATCGGGGAACGGGGATGAATCGTCGCGGCGTGGCCTTGCTCGCGGTGCTGTGGCTGCTGGTTGCGCTGATGGGCGTGGCCGGGGTCACGCTGGCGGCGCTCCGTTCCGGGGAACGCGCCTCACTCAACCGGCTCGCGCTCACACGAGGCCGGTGGGCCGCGGAGTCCTGTCTGGCCATCCTGCGGGCGCGCTATGTGAAGCCAGGCGCAATGGCTGGGCCGCTCGACCAGCTCGCCATCGACAGCATGGACCTGGGCGCGCCGATCTGGTGTCGTGGGTCGATTGAACTTCCCGACACGAGAGTACATCTCAATCGTGCCTCGCCCACAATGCTTTTTGCCCTGGTCCGGGACACTCTGCTGGTGCGGCGGATTCTCGCTGGTCGCCCGTGGCCGGACCCCCTGGTAATGGAGAGAGCCCTTGGTGCAGACACTACTCGTCTCGAGTGGCTCGAGGCGGTGTTCACCGTGCGGGGTTCCGGTCGCATCGATCCCAATCGGGCACCGCTGGAGGTGCTTTCCGTCTTACCGGGCATGGACCGGACCGGTGCGCTCGCCGTGCTCGGTGCGCGCCGAGCGGGTCGGCGATTTCAGGACGCTGATCAACTACTCAGCGTTCTGCCCCCGGCCGCACGAGTCTCAGTGATGGCCGACTACCCGTCATTTGTGGCGGCGACGGAGTGGGCGCCCACGGAAGTCGTACTTCACCTCGAAGGGCATGGAGGAGCTGCTGCGCCGGTTGCGCGGGTGGCGGTGACGCTGATTCCCCTGGCAGACCGCCTGGCGATCGTGCGACGGGAGGCCCGGTGAGCGCCCGGGTGGAGCTCCATGTTGGGGCGGGCACGGTCGGGCGCGCGCCTCGTGCCGGCGACGGACGCTGGACCGACGAGCTGCCGTACGCCACGGAGTCGGATCTCAGCGAGGCCATCGCCCGGCATTCCCAGGGGAATGATCGACCCGCGGAGGTGTTGGTCGTCCTGGATTCTCCTCTGGTCCAGCTGCGGGATCTCGTCGATCTGCCCCCGGTGCGGGGACGGGCACTCGAGCGACTCATCGCTCGCGGCGCTTCGCGGTTCTTTCGACTGAATGGGCACCCACTGATTACGGCGGTCGCGCAGACCGATGGCCATGGCGCTGATGGTCGCACGGTGCGCGCCTTCGCCGTCGAATCCACCCTCGCCGAGGCCATTCTGCTGGGCGCCCGGCAGAGTGGCGCTAGCCTGAAGGACATTGTGACGCCTGAAACGGGGCCCCGCGTATCCCTGCTCCCGGTGGAGGAGCGGGAACGCCGTGCTCGGCAAGAGTGGGGACGCGTCGGTCGTGTCGCTGCCGGGACGCTGGCCCTCTGGCTTCTAACCGCTGTTGCAGTCATGGCGTGGATCTCTTGGCAGACACTGAAGGTGGAGCGTGAGCTTGGCCGCCTCAACGAACCGCGGCTGGCGCTCGCGACCGCTCGACGCGCGATGGACAGTGCCTCCGCGATGGTGGATTCGGTCGCGGCGCTCAGGCGGGAGCAGACCGCTCTCGTCACGGGCCTGGATGCGGTCGTCGCGGCACTTCCCGATTCGATGCTGCTCACCAAGCTCGAGCTCGATCTGTCGGGGAATGGAGGCCTCGACGGCCGTGCGATCGCGGCGCACAGGGTCGGGGAGCGCCTGCAGTCCGTGCCGACACTGCACGACGCACGCCTGGTGGAAAGCGGTGGGCGGGACTCGACAGGCGGCGTGGCATGGGAGGGGTTCTCGATCCGTCTTGGGAAGGAGCCGCCGCCATGAACGCCCGTGATCGTCTGGCCCTGCAAGTCGGCGGTGGCCTCGTACTGGTGGCCTTCCTGGCGCTCAAGGTGGTGCCCGAAGTAGTGCATCGGATCAACTCATCACGTGCACGCCTCCAGGAGCGGCGAACCTTGCTGGCGGAGACCAATGCCGCGATACAAGGATTGCCAGGCATGGAAGACTCTGCGCGAACCCTGACACACATGGTCATCGCGCTCGCACCACAACTCTTGACCGGGCCGACCGCACCTGCAGCGCTCAGCGATCTCTCGGGACAACTCACCATGCTGGGCCTCAGGCACCACGCTCAACTCGTGTCACTGGAGCGTGTTCCTGATAGCACGACGGCCGGCTCGCTGCATCGCCTCACAGCCTCGGCGGTGGTCAACACAGACTTCCGGGGATTGGCGGAACTCCTGGTCGCGGTGGGGAAAGATCCGGTGGGAATCCGTGCCGATCACATCGTCGTGGTGCCGGCGGACCCGTACGCAGCGGGTGCTCAGGCAGAGCAACTCCGCGTGGAGCTCACGGTCTCCGGCTGGTACCTGGGACCGGCGGCCGGCTCATGATCCAGCGCCTCTCGACGGCAGGACTCCTTGTGCTCGCCATACTCGCCCCCGTCTCTGCGGGCCTAACCCTTCGGGAGCCGCCGGGGCAGGAAGCTCGGTCCGGATCGTCCGTGGGAGCCGCTCCTGCCGCCACGACCGATCGGAGCGCAGAACTGATGCGGCTCGCGGGCGATCGAACGCCGTTCCGGCTGTGGCACCGGGCGCCGTCGGTGCGGTTCGGGGTGGCGCAAATCGCACCCGTCGCCGCGGTCCCGCGGCCGCATCCCGTGCTCACCGGATTGCTGTGGGGAGAGCGGCCAAGCGCGCTGATGGAGGGGATTCCCGGGCATGAAGGGGCGGTCGTCATGAGTGCCGGCGATACGGCCGGTGGGCTTCGAGTTGTGCAGGTGTTGCGGGATCGGGTCACACTCACGGGCATGGATACCAGTTGGACACTCACGATGAGGCAGCCATGGCCATGAGGCGGGAGGGCGGAAAGACGGGACGGCGGAAGGGCGGGAAGGCGGGAAGGCGCACGGTGATGGAGGCGCTTGGGCTCCTGCTGGTGCCGCTGGTTCTGGCTGCGCAGGAGGGTGGCCGAGTGGAGGAGCGGCACGACAGCGTCAGCGTGCACTTCGTGGAGGCGGACCTCCGTGCGGTTGTTCAGGCGCTGGGCACCTATCTGCCCAAGCCGCTGATGGTCTCCGGGGTCCCGGGCAACCGGGTGACGCTGAATACCCCATCGCCTGTGCCGCGGAGTCAGGTCGCAGCCTTGTTGCGCGGGCTCCTGGAGTCGCAGAGCCTGCTCTTCACGGAGGACTCCGCGTTCATCCGCATCGGCCCGCGGCCTGCCGAGCCAGCGCAGGTCCCGTCGTCTCCGGCGAGCGATACGGGTGTTCGCCTGTTCGTTATCCGTTTGCGCCATGCTCGAGCGGCCGATGTGGCGGGCACGATCAACCTGCTCTTCGGGGCAGGAGGAGAGTTCTCCGGTCGTAGTGGCTTCGCCAATGGTACGCTCTCCGATGAGCTACGGCGGCAGAACGTCCCGCCGTCGGGTGCGCCGGTGCCGGGTGCCCCCGCGACAGGGCCGCCTGGCATTGCGGCGCTGTCGGGGCGGGTCGTCATCGTGCCCGATGAACTGACGAATGCACTTCTCATTCGTTCCACGCCACACGACCACGACATCCTGGCTGCGGCGGTCGATGAACTGGATCTCCGTCCGCTTCAGGTCCTGATCGAGGTGCTCATCGTCGAGGCCCGCCGGAACCGGGACTTCTCGATCGGCACCAGCTTCTTCCTGCCACCCCAACACCTCAAGGGAGACGCCAACGGCACGATCGGCGGTGAGACGAAGGGGGCGGGCCCAGGGGACCTCGTGCTTCGCCTCCTCAATGTCGGTCGCGCGGACATCGACGCGACCCTGAGCGCGTCGGAGAGCCGGGGAGATGTCCGGATCATCTCCCGACCGGTCCTGCTCGCCTCCAACAACACCGAAGCCAGCTTCCTGGTCGGCAGCCAGCGCCCCTTCGTGCAGGTAAGCCGGCTGCTCCCCACCGACAACAACAATCAGGACCGGGTGGTCCAGTACCGCGACGTGGGGACCAAGCTTCGGGTGCGTCCCACGATCAATCAGGACGGGTACGTCTCGCTGTCGATCCAGCAGGAGATCAACGCCGCCACGAACGAAGTCGCCTTCGACGCGCCCGTCATTTCCACCCGCGAGGCCACGACCCAGGTCTTCGTACGTGATGGGCAGACGATCATGCTGGGTGGGCTCAAGGATCAGCAGCGGGACCGGAGCCGCTCCGGCGTGCCGATCCTCTCTGGTCTTCCCCTCATCGGTGGCCTGTTCGGGTCGACGAGCCGGAATGACAGCGACACGGAACTCTACCTGTTCATTACGCCGCGCA
>JBGASX010000051.1:0-39913 GCA_044229445.1 Gemmatimonadales bacterium
GCTCCGTGCAGCGAGCCGACGGCCAGGTGCGGATCACGGTGACCCTGGTCTCGGCGAGGGACGGTGCGGTGCGCTGGACCGAGAAGTACGACCGCCCGCTCGCCAACGTCTTCGCCGTGCAGGACGAGATCGCCCGCACCGTGGCGACGACGCTGCTGGGTTCGCTCGGGCCCGCGACCCGGGCGCCGGCGGCACGCGACGAGACCGCCGATCCCGTGGCGCACGAACTCGTGTTGCAGGGGATGGTCCTGTTCAACCGCCGCGGCGCAGCGGCGCTGCAGCAGGCCATCGCGCTCTTTCAGCGCGCCTCGGCCCGTGATCCCGCCTATGCCCGTGCGCAGGCCTCGCTCGCCATGGCGCTCGCCGTCCTGCCGGCCTACGTGCAGGACAGCAGCCCGCCCATCCTGGCCAGCGCCGTCGCGGCGGCCAACCGGGCCATCGCCATGGACTCGACCATTCCCGAGTCCTACACCGCCCTCGGCTACGCGTACTCGCTGTTAGGCGACCTCCGGAAAGCCGACGCGAGCTTCCGCCGGGCCGTCGCGCTCGACTCGACAGTGGCCACGGCGTGGGGGTGGTACGGTCTGCTCGCCAACCGGCTTGGCGATTTCAAGGCCGCGCATGAACGGGTGGCGCGGGGGCGCGCGCTCGAGCCTGCCTCGATGATCGCCAGGATCTGGGAGGCGCAGGTGCTGGTGACGGAGCAGCGCTTCGCCGAGGCGGATTCCGTGGCCGCGGAGACGATGGCGCTGGATTCGACCTTCATGCTGGCCTGGTCGTGGCGCGGCTACGCCCTGCTGGGCCTCGGCAAGACGGCGCAGGCGATCGCACTGGTGAAGCGGGAGATCGCCCTCTCTCCCGAGGGCTCGCCGGGCCAGCTCGCCTACGCCTATGCGCTCGCGGGTCAGCGCACGGAGGCGCGCGCGGTCATCGACGCGCTGCGGCGCGCCTCGGAAGGACGGATTCCCCCGACCGGGATCATGGCCGCCGCGCTCATGGAGCTCGGTGATCAGGAGGCGGCGGTCGCCATGCTCCGTGCCGCGATCGACGGGCATGATGTCTGGGTGGTGCAGTTTCCGCTGAGTGCGCGTTTCGACAGATTGCGGCGGGACCCGCGCGCCGCCGCCTTACTGGACCAGCTGCGGACGATGTGACTCGGCGGTCCCTCGTGGACCGCGCCCGATCGAAACCGGCCCCCGACTCGGGTCGTACGAGAGGCACCTCCCACCTGGCTGAGTCCGCCATGCAGCTTCGTATCATCGGCGCCCTGCTGGTCCTCGCGACACCGCTCGCGGGCCAGAATGCCCCCCTCCGTGACGTCCGTGGTGATACCCTGATCTCGAAGGCGGATCCCGCCGCCACTTTCGTGGTCGACAGCGCCTTTCGCTATGCCGGCGGCCTGACGATCGACATCTTCAAGGTCGCCGGGGCCGAGCAGCACTTCTTCATCGATGCCGCGCCGGATCACTCCATCCGCCGCTTCTACTGGCTCCAGTTCGAGCACTACTACCCTGACAACACCCACACCTACGATTACTCCGGCTTCGTCCAGAAGCCGGTGCAGCTCGGGCGGCTCCCCTTCATGGGGGACATCCGCACCAGCGAGCACTACTTCACGATGGACGATCGTCCCGGTTCGGACTCGAAGGCGGCCGCGAATTTCCTGCTTGCAAAGGGATTCAAGCTCGACGGGACCTTCGTCACGCTGCGCCTTTTCCACCTTCCTGACGCCAGCAATCGCCGGGAACTGATGATCATCTACGGTGAGCGGCTGAGCAGCGGCGCTTCGGAACTGCAGGTGAAGGCGCAGATCACCCCGCATGCGCAGGGCAACATCGTGATACGCTGACGCGCGACGGCCCGGCGCCTGATAGATTCGATGCTCGTACCGGATCGCGCGGAGCTCCTCTGGCGCCGCGGTGGGGGCTACCCCTGGGAGTCCCCATCTTCACCGGTTCACGGCGGACAGGGCGCGCACGCATGGATTTCCCCCACCTCATTTATTCCGGCCCGCCAATGGATGACGCAGAGCTGCTCGGCCGGCTGCCGGTCGAGCTTCGTGCGCTCCTCTCCGAACGGAACGGGCTGATCGCGCTCTCGGGGGGATTCCATCTCCGCGGCGCCTGCACTGCTCCCGAATGGCACTCGCTCCGCGCCGCGATGGAGGGCCCGCTGGCACTCTTCCGGCTCTTCCCCGAGGTGAGGCCGGACGACATTCCGTTCGCCGAAGAGGCCTGCGGTGATCAGTTCCTGCTCCGCGACGGCGTCGTCCACCGAATGGCGTCGGAGACCGGCGATGTGGGATCGCTCGACGTCGGGCTGATCCCATTCCTCGAATCGGTGCGCGACGACGGGATCGCCACCCTCAACCTCGAGCCGCTCGTCGCCTTTCTCGAGGCGGGACAGAAGCTCGAGCCGGGCCAGCTCCTGAGCGTCTACCCGCCATTCATCCTCGCGGCCTCGGAGCAGGGGGTCTCACTGAAAGCCGTGCCCTCGACGGAGCGGCTGATCTTCCTGGCGGACCTGGCGCGGCAGCTCCACGATCTGCCGGACGGGGCGGAGATCACGCTCAAGGGGGAGCCGTAAGATGATTCGCTTGCTTGCCGCCTCCGTCCATCTGCTCGCGTTCGGAATCGGGCTCGGCGCGGTCTGGGCCCGTGGCCGGAGTCTCGCGGCGATCCCCGATCCGGCCGCACTGCGGCGCGCGCTGCAGGCCGACAACTGGTGGGGGGTCGCGGCGCTGCTCTGGCTCGGCTCCGGTCTCCCTCGCCTGCTGACGGGTCTCGAGAAGCCGACCTCCTACTACCTGGCGAATCATCTCTTCTGGCTCAAGATGGGGCTCTTCGGGCTGGTCTTCCTGCTGGAGATGGTCCCGATGATCGGCCTGATCCGATGGCGGCTGGCGCTCGCCAGGGGAACCACGCCGGACCTGAGCGCCGCCCCCGGCTTCGCCCGCATCAGCCGGATGCAGGCCGCCGTCCTGGTCGCCATGGTCTTCGTCGCGGCCGCGGTGGCGCGCGGGTATGGCGCTCGCGGCTAACCGATCGCAGCTTGCACCGATCGCCGTCGCGGCCTGATCGCGAACGGCGAAGCACTTCGGCTGTCGGAGGCTGGGGCGGAGATGAAGGCCACACCGCCCGGGTCGTCACCGACTGCGGATCTGATTGTGCGGGTGGACCGTGCGCCGGCGCGCCGCAATGCCTGACTCGGCCACCTTGCCGTGCCCTGTCGAACGATCGGAGGCGCATTGACCAGGCTTCACTGGTTCTGCACGCCGTTGCTCGCCCTTTCACTCGGTTGCGTCCTCGCCAAGCCGGATCCGGAGTCCGACGCCCTGGCCCGCAGGGTTGTGGGCCTGATCGAATCCGGTGACTCGGCGGCGCTCGCCACCGCGCTCGACCCCTCGCTCACGACCTCGACGGCGTGGGAGAACATCCGGATCCTGCGCGACACGCTGATGCACTTCCACCGGGACTCGATCGCGCTGGTGGGCTCGAACGTGTACCAGTCACCGGACGAATTCAGCGCCACGATCACCTATGAGATGCACGGCGATGGCTGGGCGCTCGTCACGGTCCCCGTCGTCCGGCGTCAGGCAGGACTGGTGGTGTCGGGAGTGCAGTTCGAGCGCGAGTCGGTCTCGCTCTCCGACGCGAACGCCTTCAGAGTGTCGGGCCAGGACTGGCGCCACTATCTGGTGCTCGTGCTCGCCGTCGTCTCGCTCGCGATCTGCCTGGGCACCTCCCTCGTCATGCTGTTGAGTCCGATGCCGAAGCGTTTCCGGTGGGCCCTGCTGGCCCTGCTCGGGATCGGTCAGTTCACGATGAACTGGTCGACCGGAGAGGTGAGCTCGACGCTGCTCCGCGTCCAATTGCTGGGTGCCGGCTATTTCCGCCCCGGTTTCGTCGGGCCGTGGCTGGTGTCGTTCTCGCTGCCGCTCGGGGCGGTGATGGCGCTGCTGCACCGGAGCAAGGCGCTCGCGGCTCCCCACCACGCCGACGCCACCCCTCCGCCAGATTCACCCGCGGCCGGCAGCGGAGATGCGGCCAACGCCGGTTAGGTTCGGATCGTTGTCTCGATGGGTGAGGCGGGGCGACTAACCAGATGGAGAGCGATGGATATGCAGACACGCACACTCGGCCGGAGCGGCCTCAAGGTCTCGGCACTCGGCCTCGGATGCATGGGGATGAGCTTCGGCTACGGCCCCGCGGGCGACCGGCAGGAGATGATCGCGCTGCTTCGCGCGGCGGTCGAGCGCGGGATCACCTTCTTCGACACGGCCGAGGTCTACGGCCCGTTCGTCAACGAGGAACTGGTGGGTGAGGCGCTCGCGCCGTACCGCGGCAAGGTGGTGATCGCCACCAAGTTCGGATTCAGGATCGGGCCGAAGGGGGAGCAGATCGGGCAGGACAGCCGGCCGGCGCACATCCGGGAGGTCGCGGAGGCGTCGCTCCGGCGGCTCCGCATCGAGGCGATCGATCTCTTCTACCAGCACCGGGTCGATGCCGACGTGCCTATCGAGGAGGTCGCGGGCACGGTGAAGGAGCTGATCCGGGAAGGGAAGGTGAAGCACTTCGGCCTGTCGGAAGCGGGGGCGGAGACGATCCGCCGCGCGCACGCGGTGCAGCCGGTCACGGCGCTGCAGAGCGAATACTCGCTCTGGTGGCGGCGCCCCGAGCAGGACGTGATGCCGACCCTGGAGGAACTCGGGATCGGCTTCGTGCCATTCAGTCCGCTCGGCCGGGGATTCCTGACCGGGAAGATCGACGAGACGACGAGCTTCGATCCCTCGGACTTCCGGAACATCCTCCCGCGCTTCACCGCCGAGAACCGCAAGGCGAACCAGACGCTGGTCGAGCTGCTCGCCACAATCGCGGCGCGGAAGGGAGCGACGTCGGCCCAGATCGCCCTTGCGTGGTTGCTGGCCCAGAAGCCGTGGATCGTGCCGATCCCTGGGACCACCAAGCTGCATCGCCTCGAGGAGAACAACGTTGCCGTCGACCTCGAGCTGACCGCCGACGACCTGCGGGAGATCGGGACGGCCGCGGCGGCCATCCCCGTGCACGGCGCACGCTACCCGGCCGAGCTGGAGGCACGGACCAACCGCTGACGACGCCACATCTGGCAGAGCCCGCGGCGATTTCCTAACTTGGTCGGGCCGCGTCACTCCCCGTGCGTGCCTCCCGCTGGAGCGCGGGCGAGGCACCGACTCTCGAGGGCTCGATGTTCCCACCAGGCCTGATTCCACCCGATGTCGACCGCATGCACTCGATGCCGCCGGCCAGCAGTCGGCCGGCGGATTTCCCCGAGGCGCTCCCCTTTCTCGCCGGCGTCGGCGCACAGTATGGCGCGAGCAGCACGACGACGCTTTGCGTCTGGGGGAGCGAGTCGGTGTCGAGGCAGCAGGGAGCGACGCCCGCGGAACTCGGTCCGGCGGAGTTGTGGACTCGGCTGATGACGGCGGATCCTGAGCGTCAGCGCGAGGTCGATGCCCTGTTCACCCGATTCTGCATCGCGGCGGAGGACGAGGGGTGGAGTCTCAAGGTCCGGGATGCTCCCGCCATCCCGCCGGGGTCGAAACATGCGACGTTCATCCGCGGCGACGAGCGGCTCGAGGCGCTCTCCCTCGGCGTGCCCACGGGGTCGGGACTCTACGTCTTCAGCTTCCGCGACCCTGCCTTCAACGGCTGACGCCAGCGCCGTCTCGCCGGATATTCTGGCGGAAGTGACCGGCCGAGGTTAATTCCCAGCGCGCCCAGCCCACATTCACCAGGCGACCACTCGCCACAGGACGCTCCCATGGTTTCGAGCAAGGAAACGACTCCCGCTGCCTATATCGCGAGCCTCCCGGCCGATCGGCGCAAGGTGATCACCGCGGTGCGGTCGATCATCCGCAAGCGGCTTCCCAAGGGGTACGAGGAGGCGATGAACTACGGGATGCTGGCATATCAGATCCCGCTCAGCCGTTACCCCGACACCTACAACAAGCAGCCGCTCATGTACCTGGCGCTTGCCGCCCAGAAGAACAACTACGCCCTCTACCTGAGCTGCACCTCGCAGGACAAGGCGCTGATGGGGAAACTCACTGCTGCCTACAAGGCTGACGGGCGGAAGCCGGACATGGGGAAGGGGTGCCTCCGTTTCCGGACGCTCGAGGAGTTGCCGCTCGACGTGATCGGGGAGATCGTGGCCTCAACCACGGTCGAGCGGCGGATCGCCCTCCACGAGGAGGCGATGAAGCGGAAGAAGTAGCCGTTAGCGGGCGGGCGCGGCGAGATACTCCGCGCTCAGCGAATCGTAGACGGTGAAGAGGCTGGTGGCATTCCCCTCCCGGTCGAACAACCCACTCCGCCAGTTGAGCGGCTCCCAGATCGCCGCGCCCTTGCCCATCTGATCGGGGAGGGCGAAGACGATGTCGTGCACCGGGCGCTTGAAGTCGGAATACTCCACCACGTTCACCGGCTTGTGATAGCGGGCGACGAGATCCTGCAGGTTGCCCGCGAGGTCGCCGAGGGTGCCGTGCCAGCGGGGATAGTAGGAGAGTCCGATGATGTCGAACCGTACGCCGCGCGCGAGCATGTTGTCGAGCCAGAAGCAGGCCTCGTCGTTCTGCCCGCCGAGGGCGATGTGCATCATGACCGGGATCTTCGGATCGACCGCCTCGGTGCCGGCGACACCAGCCTGGAGCAATCCCGCGAGCTGATCCAGGTTGCCGATGTGGCCGTCGGGCCAGAGCAGCCCATGGTTGATCTCGTTGCCGATCTGGACCATGTCAGGCAGGGTGCCCTGCTGCTCCAGTGCGCGGAGCACCCGCGCGGTGTACTGGGTCACGGTGTCCCGGAGTTCGGCAGAGCCGAGTCCTTCCCAGGCGCGCGGCTTGCGCTGCTGCTGGGGGTCGGCCCAGTTGTCGCTGTAGTGGAAGTCGAGCAGGAATCCCATCCCCGCCGCCTTGATGCGCCGGGCCATGCTGAGCGTCGAGTCGAGCCCGCAGAAGGCGGTCCCCGGGGAGTACCCGTCCGGGTTCTCCGGATTGACGAAGATTCTGAGGCGGATGAGGTTGAAGCCGTGGCGCTTGAGGAGGGCGATGGCATCGACCGTGGCGCCGTTCTCCCTGAATACCTGCCTGGCTTGCGCGAAGCGCCCGGCGCCACTCTCGATCTGCGGCAGGAACGAGATGTCGGCGCCGATCGAGCGGCCGATGGGTTTGGTGGTGCGCGGAAGCTGCGCCGCCGTCGGCGTCATCAGCTTCACGTCGGCGGGAATGAGGTGGATCTCATGCCCACCAGGGAAGAGCGATCCCGAACGGGCTTCGATCTTCACCGTGCCGGGGGACGTCCCGGCGGTGAAGCCAAGCGTCCGCACCCCGTGCTCGAGTGACACGACCGCGTAGCGGTGGCCGCTGGTGTCCGCGATGAGGGTGAGGCGGGTGCCGTCGGTTCCGGTCAGGGAGCCCTCGCCGGTGAGGTAGACCCGGATCGAATCGGTGGCGTTGCCGAGCTCCCGGCTCAGGCTGTCGATGAGCGCCAGGCGGAGGCGGGTGTGATCGGTGCCGTTGGCGCGGAGCGTCGTGCTGTAGCTGGTGAGCATCACCGCGATCGGCCGGCCGCTGGTGACCCTCCCGGCCCCATCGACCGCCTGAGGCCACCGCGTCGCCCGGCTGCATTGGCCTGCGGACAGTCCGGCCAGCGCGGTCAGCATCAGATATCTCGGGTGCATGATGTCTCCGGATGGTGCGTCGGATCGAGGGTCGTGCGCAGCGCTTCCTCAACAGTATAACGTGTCCATGCCTCCTCTCCTCCAGGCGCAACTGGCCGACATCACCACCCTCGAGGTGGACGCGATCGTGAACGCCGCCAACTCCGAGCTGCTTGCCGGTGGTGGTGTCTGCGGCGCGATCCACGCGGCGGCTGGGCCCGAGCTCTCCGCGGCGTGCCGCAAGGCGGCACCGTGCCCGACCGGCGAGGCGAGAATGACGCCCGGCTTCCGGCTCCCGGCCCGCTACGTCATCCACGCCGTCGGCCCGGTCTGGTACGGTGGCGGGCAGGGTGAGGCGGACCTGCTGGCGTCGGCGTATCGCGCGTCATTGACACTCGCGAAGGCGAGCGGGCTTGCGAGCATCGCCTTCCCCGCCATCAGCACCGGGATCTATGGCTACCCGCTCGAGCCGGCGACACAGGTCGCCGTCGCGGCGGTTCGCGCGGCACTCGAGCAACCCGGGAGCCTCACCAGGGTGATCTTCGCCTGCTTCAGCGCGGAGGTGCTTGCCGCGTACCAGCGCGCTGGCGTCGCCGCGTAGCGCCAGTGCTCCGGTGGAGATGCGCTGCCGCCTGGTGACATCCGACGTTCGCAGGTCGATTCGTGGTGCCGGAAGGGAAGCGCGGCGGTCTCGGTGGCAGATGACGAAACTGTTGCTCTACGTTGTGCCGTATCACCGGGCAGGGATTGCTTGCAGGTTCCCCGCTGCCGGGCTATCCTAGCCTTCGAAAGCGGGACACTCTTCCCCTCGAGGTGCCAGCCATGCCACCAGCAGCCGCGCTTGCCATCGCCATCGCCGCGCTCGGCGCAGTCCACGGATGCGGACCGCTACGAGGAACTCCGGGCACTGCTGGAGCAGGTGGCCACGCAGACCGAACAGCTCGCCGACGGCCAGGCGCAACTCGCCAGGCGCCTCGGTGAACGACAGGATCTGCTGCCGCCGGTGCGCGCCGAATCGCTTCGGCCGGTGACCCCGCACTAGCTGCGCTGCCGCGATGGGACGATGGCTGGAGGTGCCGGTCGGCACCGCGCGCATGCGCGCCTTCGTGGCCACGCCAGCGGCGGATCTGGCGCCCGGCATCCTGCTCTGCATGCACGGGCCCGGCATCGACGAATTCATCCAGGACATTGCCGAGCGCCTGGCGAGGGCCGGGGTCGCGGCGATCGCGCCCGACTTCTATCACCGGCAGGCCGAGGCACTCCCGGAGCCCTGGACCAGGATCCGGGACTCCGAAGCGCTCGCCGATCTTGCCGCCGCGCGGAAACGTCTCGAGGCACTGCCCGGCGTGGATCCCACGCGAATCGGCGTGATGGGGTTCTGCATGGGAGGGCGGCTCGCCTTTCTCTGCGCCGCCAACGATCCCGCCCTCCGCGCTGCCGTGGTCTTTCACGGTGGCAATATCCTGGTGTCGAGGGATGGTGTCCCGGCCCCGTTCAGCCAGGCCGCGAGGATCACCGCCCCGATGCTCGGTCTCTTCGGCGCCGAAGACACCAATCCCACGGTCGAGGATGTCGCGAAGATCGACGCGGAGCTGACGCGACTGGGTAAACGGCACGAGTTCCACGTCTTTCCCGGTGCGGGTCACGCCTTTCTCAATTTCACGCGCCCGGCGGTCTTTCGCCCGGCGCCGGCGGAGGAAGCCTGGGCGCTGTCGCTCGCCTGGCTCAAGACTTTCCTATGAGAACACCGCGCAAGCCACTGACCGGTTCCGCACAGCGTGGTGGACGGGATGCCCAGCCGTTCGATGCGCAGCCGACGCTGCATGGCGAGCTGATCGATCTGCGTCCGCTCCGTGAGACCGATTTCCCGGCGCTCTTCGCCGTCGCGTCGGACCCGTACATCTGGGAGCAGCATCCCGACAAGACCCGCTCGACCCCCGAGGGATTCCGGCATTTCTTCCGCGAAGCGATGGCCTCGCGCGGTGCGCTTCTCGTTACCGCCGCGGGCACTGAGGAGGTGCTGGGGTCGTCGCGCTACCACGGGTACGACGCCGGGCGGAGCGAGGTGGAGATCGGCTGGACGTTCCTGGCGCGGGCCTGCTGGGGCGGGACGTTCAATCAGGAACTGAAGCAGCTGATGGTGAACCACGCCTTCCGCTTCGTGCAGCGGGTGCGCTTCGTGGTGGCCTCCGGAAACCTGCGCTCGCAGCAGGCGGTGCTCAAGCTCGGCGCCGTCCGGGATGGCTCGCGGTTCGACGCGAGCGGGGCCGAGAGTTACGTCTATGCACTGACGCCGGAGGTGTGGGGGGATGGCTCCCGGTATGGCAGGCGCTCGCCGGAGGGAGCTTAAGCGCCTAGCAGATGCGCGGGAGCTGGTCGCCCGGGAGCATGTCGACGATGCGATTGCCTCCGACCAGCGTCCGCATCACCACGTAGCCGGGATTGCTGTCCACCACATGGCCGATGACCGCCGCATCCCGGCCGAGCGGGTGGGCGCGCAGCGCGGCGAGAGCCTCCTCCGCCCGGTCCGGGCCGACGAGGGCGACCAGCACCCCTTCATTGGCGACGTAGAGCGGATCGAGCCCGAGCATCTCGCAGGCCGCCGCCACATCCGCCGGTACCGGCAGCGCCGACTCCTCCACCACCATGCCGACGCTCGACGCCTGCGCGATCTCGTTGAGCGCGCTCGCGAGGCCGCCGCGCGTCGGATCGCGCAGGACCCGCACCGCCTCGCCCGCGCTGTCGCGGAGGATGGTCATGAGCGGCGTGAGGTTCGCGCTGTCGCTCACGATGTCGGTCTCGAAGGCGAGGCCTTCACGCACGGCCATGATCGCCATCCCGTGGCGGCCGATCGGCGCGCTCACCAGGATGACGTCGCCGGGCCGGGCGCGGCGCGGGCCCGGACGGAACGCCGGATCGAGCAGCCCGAACCCGGTCGTATTGATGTAGAGTCCGTCCGCCTTGCCTCGCTCCACCACCTTGGTATCGCCGGTGATCAGCGGAACACCGGCGGCGCGCGCGGCCTCCGCCATGGTCCGCACCACGCGGTCCAGCACCTCCAGCGACAGTCCTTCCTCCAGTACGAACCCGGCGGTCAGATAGGCCGGGGTCGCCCCCATCATTGCGACGTCGTTGAGCGTGCCATGGACCGCGAGCGACCCGATGTTGCCCCCGGGGAACTCCAGCGGGCTGACGACGAAGGTGTCGGTCGAAACGACGATCTGTGCACCGCCCAGCGCGACGACGGCGCCGTCGCCGAGTTCGCCGAGGATCGGATTGCCGAGGTGGGGAAGGAACCGGTCGCGGAGCAGGGCGGCGCTCATCTTCCCCCCGGAGCCGTGCCCGAGCTGGACCCGTTCGGTGTCGCTGAGCGGGGTGGGGCAGGCGGGAGCGCTGTAGCGGACGGCGGTCATCGGATCATCCCTCCTGCGCCGCCGGCGTGCGGAAGCGGGCGTAGTTGTAGTAGGCGGCGCAGGCGCCTTCGGAGGACACCATCGGCGCGCCGAGCGGGTGCTCCGGCGTGCATCGGGTGCCGAACGCCGGGCACTCTCTCGGCTTGAGATTGCCGCGAAGCACATCCCCTGCGCGGCACTCCGCCGGCTCCTTGACGCTGATCGACTCGAGGCCGAATCGGACCTCGGCGTCGAAGTCGGCGTATTCCTCGCGGAGCGTGAGCCCGCTCATCGGGATCGAGCCGATCCCGCGCCACTGCCGGTCGCTGAGCCGGAAGATGCGGCGGATCAGCGCCTGCGCCGGCAGCGTCCCCTCGCGCCGTACCGAGCGGGCGTACTGATTCTCCACCTCATGGCGGCCCTCCTCGAGCTGCCGGACCGCGAGCAGCATCCCCTCGAGCAGGTCGAGCGGCTCGAAGCCGGTGACCACGATCGGCACCCGATAGCGCTCGGCGATCGGCTCGTACTCCGTCCACCCCATCACCGAGCAGACGTGCCCCGCGGCGAGGAATCCCTGCACCCGGTTGTCGGGAGCCTCGAGGATCGCCGTCATCGCTGGTGGTACCGTCACATGGGAAACAAGGACGCTGAAGTTCCTGACGCCGAGCTCCTTTGCCCGCCACACCGCCATCGCGTTGGCCGGTGCGGTCGTCTCGAACCCGACGGCGAAGAACACCACCTGCTTGTCCGGTGTCCGGATGGCGAGTTCCAGGGCATCGAGCGGCGAGTAGACCACCCGCACCTGGCCGCCCCGGGCGCGGACCTGCAGCAGGTCGCAGTCGGAGCCGGGAACCCGCAGCATGTCACCGAAGGAGGTGAAGATGACGTCGGGGCGCGCGGCGAGGGTCAGCGCCTTGTCGATCTGCTCGAGTGGAGTCACGCAGACCGGGCAGCCGGGGCCGTGGATCATCTCGATTGCGCCACCGAGCAGCTCTTCGAGGCCCTGCCTGACGATCGTGTGCGTCTGACCGCCGCAGACCTCCATCAGGGTCCATCGCCGGGTGGCGGTCTGCCGGATCCGCGCGATCAGCTTCTGGGCGACATCGCCATCGCGGTACTCGCTCAGGTATTTCATGCCAGCTCCTCGAGCTGGCTCATTTCGCGGAGCGCCTCGAAGGTGCGACGTGCCTCCTCCTCATCCACCCGGGTGATGGCGAATCCGGCATGGACGATCACGTAGTCGCCTGGCGCCGCGTCGTCCTCGACGTAGGCGAGGCAGACTTCGCGCTTGACGCCGCCGAAGTCCACCGTGCCCATGAGGAGCCCGCGATCATCGCGGGTATCGAGGATGCGGCCTGGGATTCCGAGACACATGGTGGGCTCCTGAGGGGGGAGTCAGTCGGTCAGGCCCAGCGCGAGCCGGGCCGCGGCGATCGCAGCCTGGCCATAACTGACGGCGCCGTCGTTGGGCGAAAGCCGGCGTGGCGTCAGGACCCGGAGCTTGTCGTGCTCCAGACGCCAGCGGAGGCTGGTCAGGAGCCGGGCGTTCTGGAACACGCCGCCGCCGAGCACCACGGTGGTGATGCCGGTCGCCTCAGCCGCCCGGTGCACCAGCAGCTGGGTGAGCCGGGCGATGCTCTCGTGGAAGTCGGCCGCGAGGTCGCGGATGTCGGCGCGCTGCTCGCGCCGCCGTGCCAGCCAGCCGAGCAGCGGGAGCGGGTCGAACTGCCAGGGCTCGCCATCCTGGTGCAGGATCGGGCAGTGGAATTCGGAGGCGGTTCGATTGCCGGCCAGCCCTTCGAGCTCGATGGCGGCCTGCCCTTCGTAGGCGGACACCTGCCTCACACCCAGCACCGCGGCGGCGGCGTCGAAGAGCCGCCCCATCGACGAGGCCAGCGGCGAGTTGAGCCGCGCCTCGACCTGGCGGCGCGCGAGGCCGAGTTCCGCCGGCGGAATCCCGCGGAAGCACTGCTCGAAGGCTGGATCGGTGGCGTCCCCCAGCGAGAGGTAGCCGAGCAGGCTGCGCCATGGCTGCCGCGCCGCGAGATCGCCGCCGGGGAGCGGGGCGGGGAGGAGGTGCGCGAGCCGGGTGAAGCCGGTGAGGTCGGCTCGGAGGATCTCCGCGCCCCAGATCGTGCCATCGGTGCCGTAGCCGGTGCCGTCGTAGGCGACCCCGATCACCGGCGCGGTCACGCCATGCTCCGCCATCACCGCCGCGATGTGGGCATGGTGATGCTGCACCGCGATCGTCGCCGGGAGGGCCATCTCCTGGGCCAGCCGGGTCGAGAGGTAGCCCGGATGCAGATCGTGGGCGACGGCATGCGGATCGACGCGGAAGAGCCGACGGTAGACGGTGAGTGTGTGGCGGAAATGCTCGAGCCCTTCGAGGTCGTCCAGGTCGCCGATGTGCGGACTCACCCACGCCGTGCCGCCATGGGCCACCGTGAAGGTGTTCTTGAGGTGCGGCCCGACGGCGAGGAGTGACACCGGCGTCTCGACCGGCAGGGTGAGCGGCAGTGGCGCGTAGCCGCGTGCGCGGCGCAGCACGATCGGCCCGCCCGGAGCGGGCCGCAGCACCGAGTCGTCGGTGCGGGAGAGGATGTCCCGGTCGTGCATGAGGAAGGCGTCGGCGATCACGCCGAGTCGCCGCCGGGCCTCGGTGTTGCCGATGGCGATCGGCTCATCGCTCAGGTTGCCGCTGGTCATCACCAGGGGACGGGCGACGGCATCGAGCAGCAGCAGATGCAGCGGGGTCGAGGGCAGCATCACCCCGAGCGTGCGCAGGCCCGGCGCGACATTCGGCGCAATACCGTTGTGCGGCACGGCCTCGAGCAGCACCACCGGCCGCTCCCGGCAGGTGAGCAGCGCCGCGTCGGCCTCGCCGATCTGCACGATGCGTCGTGCCTCGGCGAGTGACGCGACCATGATCGCGAACGGCTTCGCGTCACGGCGCTTCCGGCGGCGAAGTTCCGCGATGGCGACCTCGGAGGTGGCGTCGGCGGCGAGGTGATAGCCGCCGAACCCGCGCAGGGCGAGGACTCCCTCACGCAGCAGCAGGGCGGCCGACTGCCGGATCGCGTCATGCTCCACCGCGGTGCGGCGTCCCTCGGCGCCCGCTTCGAGCCAGAGCGAGGGGCCGCAGTCGGGACAGCTGTTGGTCTCCGAGTGGTAGCGTCGGTCACCCGGCGAGTGATACTCGGCCGCGCAGGCGGGACACTGCGCGAAGCTCCGCATCGTGGTGCGCTCGCGGTCGTACGGCAGCTGCTCGATCACCGTGTAGCGCGGACCGCAGTCGGTGCAGGTGATGAACGGGTAGCGGTAACGCCGGTTCTCGGGATCGCGGAGTTCCCGTTCGCAGGTGGGACAGATCGCCACGTCAGGTGGCACCGGCAGGCGACGGCCCGGCTCAAGCGCGCTCGTGTGGATCACGAAGTCGGCGAGGCCCTCGGGCGCGGTCGCCTCGACACCGACTTCGTCGATTTGTGAGAGTGGGGGGGCCTCGAGGCGGAGCTCGGCGAGAAATTCGTCGATCTCGCCCAGGTCGCCTTCGAGGGCGACCTGCACCTCGCCGGAGGCGTTGCGCACCCAGCCGGCCAGATGGTGACGGAGCGCCAGCCGATGGACGAAGGGGCGGAAGCCGACGCCCTGCACCACGCCGCGCACCGTGACTCGGCAGGCGCCCGGGACCTCGCGCTTCGCGGTGGTCATACCTGGGCGGGGCTTCGGACCTGGTGACGGAGGAAGCTGAACCACTCGTCCAGCCCCTGGCCGGTACGCGCCGACGTGAGGTAGAACTTCAGGTCGGGGTTCACCTGCAGCGCGTAGGCCATCGCCTGCTCGACGTCGAAGTCGAGGTGCGGCAGCAGATCCACCTTGTTCAGCAGGACCACCTTCGCCATCCGGAACATCTTGGGGTACTTGAGCGGCTTGTCCTCGCCCTCGGTCACCGAGAGGACCACGATCTTCGCCGCCTCGCCGAGATCCCAGCTCGCGGGACAGACGAGGTTGCCGACGTTCTCGATGAAGAGGAGTCGGGTGGCGGAGAGATCGATCGCATCGAGCGCCGCGCTCACCTGGCTCGCATCGAGGTGGCAGCCACCACCGGTCACCACGGCCTGCACCAGGCGGCTGGTGCGACGGGCGAGGCGGTCGGCGTCGTTCTGGGTCTGCACGTCGCCGGTCACCACGGCGATGTCGAGCTCCTCGCCGAGGACGTCGAGCGTGCGTTCGAGCAGACTGGTCTTTCCGGAGCCGGGGGAGGAGACGAGGTTGAACGACACGATGCCGGCCGCCCGGAGCCGTTCGCGGACGGTGGCCGCGAGTTCGTCGTTCCGGGCCATCAGCCGCTCGCGGATTTCAATCGTCCGGACTGCCATCGTCCACCTCCAGGAAATCGAGTCGCAGGACATCGCCGCTGACGCGGTCCAGCACGGCCACGGCGCCGGAGAAGGGCGGCTCGGCGAGCACCGACTCGAGGCAGAAGGCGAGACTGTCGGGCTCGACCCCGGCATCGTCGCCGACCTGGATTCCCACCCGCAGGAGCCGGCCCGGATTCTCGGCGAGTTGTTCCTCCACCAGCCGCGCAACTTCGAGGGCGATGCTCATCTCATGCATCGTGACTCACCGCGGCAATCGCAGAAAGGGTGGCGCCGTCAGCATCGGGCGTTACCCTCGCGCCACCGAGGCGGCGGGGGGTGAATGGAACGTCGTCCGACCGCCATGAAGTGACCTTGAAGGTGCCGTGAACGGGGAGGCGGGATAGCTTTCCATCTGATGCTCGGCGAGCAACTTGCTGGTCGCGGATCGCCGGCCGCCGTCCCCGTTGTCCTGAGCGCGAAGGTGAGTGCCCGCATGTCCCACACCTGTCCCTTCTGCCACGTGCCACTGGCCGCCGGTGTCGTCGTCGATCGCATCTCCGGATCGAACACCCGGCCCATCTGGATCCCTGAACCCGCCGTCGAGTCCTGGTTCGGTGGGCTTCGCGAGCCGCTCGGTCCCGAGATCTTCGTCAGCTCCGAGCGCTGTCCCACCTGCGGCTACCTGGCTTCGTTCGCGAACCCGCGCCCGGTGCCCTGAGTGCTCTCTGTGAGTGGACCGCAACGGCCGCCGGGCCCGGCGTCACTGCTGTTCGCACTGGGGATCGCCTGCGGCGTGCTTCCTGCCGCCCCGCTCTCAGCCCAGCTTCCACGGCACACCCAGATCCCGGGGGCGAGCTGTCCCGCTGATACCACGACCGTGACGCAACCCGCCCTGCCCGATCGGGGGCTTCGCACCGATCCGGCCTCCGAGAGGCGGTTCTTGAACCATCTCGAGGGCTGGCCACGCAAGGCGAGCGTGGTGCTCTCCTTCTGGCTCAACGCCGACGGCAGTCTGGACCCGTGCGGAGTCGTGGCATTTCAGGAGACCGACAGTCTCTGGACCGCCCAGCTGCTCCGTCACCTCCCCGAACTGAAATTCAGTGCGCCCGTCGCGGGTGGTCGCCGGGTTCGCGGTCGAGTCGGTCAACGATTCGGGGTGGACCCCGATGCCCGCCCGTCCGGCAAGTCGCATCGTCCCCCACCCCCCGCGTGAAACTTCCCGGTCTGCGGCCAGTATGACTGTCACCCTCTGATTCCGGACGATCGATGCGCTACCAGATGCGGCAGAAGCTGTTCTCGTGGGGTGACGACTTCACCATCAAGACCGCCGAGGGCCGCGACGCCTTCTTCGTGGATGGCAAGGCGATCAGCCTTGGGAACCAGCTCTCCTTTCAGGACATGCAGGGGAACGAGCTGGCCTTCATCAGGCAGAAGCTGCTGGCCTGGGGGCCGACCTACGAGTTGTACCGCGATGGGCAGCTCGCCGCGGTCGTGAAGAAGCAGATCTTCACCCTCTTCCACTGCGTCTTCACCATCGATGTGCCGGGGCCCAACGACCTGACCGCCGAGGGGGACTTCACCGATCATGAGTACCAGGTGAGCCGTGGTGGGAGGACAGTCGCGACGGTCTCGAAGCAGTGGTTCTCGTGGACCGACTCGTACGGCGTGGACATTGCCGACGGGGAGGACGCCGTCCTCATTCTCGCGAGTACCGTCGTCGTCGATATGGCCTGCCACCCCGACGGCGAGCGATGAGGGGGAGAACGCTCCGCCCTCACTCCACCCTCCCGCTTCCGGAACCCTCGTGATTTCCAGCCTGACCTCCCGCTCGAGCGCCGGCTTCTTTGCGCTTGGCGGGCTCGCGATGCTCTTCGCGCCCGACCTCGTCCTCTCGACGCTCCTTCCGGGATTCCCGGCTTCCGGACTCTGGCTCGCCCAGCTCCTCGGCGCCGCCTGGCTCGGCCTGGCCTGGATGAACTGGATCAACCGCAGCGTGCTGCTCGGCGGCATTTATGCCCGGGCGGTGGTCGGTGCCAACGCCGTCTGCTACTTCGTCGGAGCGAGTTCATTGCTCAAGGTCCTCACCCAAGGTGCGCAGCCTGCGGCGCTGTGGATCTTCGAAGCTCTCATGCTCGCCTTCGCCCTGGTCTACGGATGGCTGCTGCTCCGGGGGCCGTTCGAGCGGGATCTCACCGCCTCGGCGGCGGCTGGTCGCGCCGCATCGTAACGCAACGGTGCCATCCGACGGTCCCGAGTGTATGGCCGAGCCAAGTTTGGCGGGCTATGTTGGGACAGGCCGCAGGCTGGCCGGGTGACGTGATTTCCGCCGTGCAATGGAGGTGGATTCCATGAGCCTTGAAGTCGCGATGTATCCCGCTCCCGCGCCGCGAGGGCTCCGGGTCGTGATGCTGCTCGCGATGGCAGGCGTCGCCGGGTGGCTGATGCTCAGCGCCTATCAGGCTCCGGCCACCCGCGAGTGCCAGCGCCGCTATCGCGATGCCAGGACATCCGCCGAACGCGCCGAGGTGGATGGGCTGGTCCCGGATGTGCTCGGCAATCGTGGCCCCGAAGCACACTCCTGCGGCTTCTTCCGTCACGCCGCTCGCTGGGCGCCCTGAGCCCTCCGGCACCCCGCTCCCAGGCACAGATGACGGAACCCCGCCGGCTTCGCTTCGCCCCGCTGGTCCCGGCCCTGATCGTGGTCTGGGTCGCCGGCGTGTTCGCGGGAGTCTGGCTCGCTCCGCTCTTCGCGAATCGCCTCCAGCTGAGTGGCTGGCGTGCCTTGCTTCCCCCGCTCTTCATCGCGGCCGTGACGCTCAGGGCGGTGCTGAGTGTCCGCCGGACGCTCCGGCACCTCGAGCGCGAAAGCCTTTCCTGATGTTCGGGAGCATCGGCCAATGCGACTCGTTGCCCTGACCCTGGCGCTCATCTCTGCCTTCTTCGTCTTCTACACCGCGCGCCTGCTCGTCGTGACGCGCGGTCTCCAGCATCTGCGCGCCGGTGGCGGTGGGGCGTACGTCGGTGCCGTGGTGTTTCCCCTGATCGCAATCGGGTCCGGCTGGCTGGCTCGACACCTCTGGCGCCGGGCAAGTGGCTCCGGCCGCTCCGTCGCCTGACTGAGCGAATGCTCTACTTCACACTCTTCCTGCTCGCCAACGCCGCGCTCTGCTTTGGCGCCTGGCGATTGGGTGCGCGGCACGACCGCTGGGCGCTCCTGCCCGCTCCGTTCCTGATCGCTGGTGCCTGGTACGTCGTGCTGCATTTCGACCTCAGGCCTGTCCCTGGCTCCACGGTCGGCTCTGCCATCATCGCCACGGTGGCCTGGTACGTTGGTGCGCTCTGCGTGGTGCTGACGCTGGCATTGCTGCTCGGCAGCTGGCGCGCCCGGCGCTCGCCGGTCGTGGCCGCGGTGGCCCTCGGCCTCGTCGCGCCGGCACTCCTCGCGCTCGGCTACCGGGTGAAGAACGCCGGTCGGAGGGAAACCACCCAACAGGGCGAGCCGATCGCAGCGCCGCCCACGGCGCGCGACTCGCTCGCGGAAGGGTATGCGTGGGCGATCGACAACGGGGTCGAGACTGATGCGGGTTGCACGGTGGGCGGTGCGAGCTTCATCGAGGGATGCCGAAGGGCGGTGCATCGCGGCGGACGATGATTGGCTCGGTTGCCTGAGGCAATCCCGGCGGCAGGCCTCGTCATTCGGCGGCCATTGCACTCCTATCATGACGCCGGATGTCGTAGCTTGACTCCGCGCCGGACGCCCGGTGTCGCGGTTCGCCTTCCTGCCAGCGCCGAGTCATGACCATGACGCTCCATGCCGTGCTCAAGAGTCAGTACCATGCCTGCCTCACGATGCTGCAGGAGGCGATCGACAACTGTCCCGGGCACCTCTGGAGCGATCCGCGCTATGTCCGGCCGAGCTGGCAGATTGCCTATCACACGCTGTACTACGCCGATCTCTACCTCCGGCCGAGCGAGGCCGAATTCACGCCGTGGGCGCTGCATCGCCACGAGCATCACCGGTTCGTGGGACCCGACGAGATCCTCATCACGCTCGAACCGTTCACGCCACTAGAGGTGATTGCCTATCTGGACGATCTCGACGGCCGGGTTGACGGGCTGGTGGATCGCCTCGATCTCGCCGCACCCCACAGCGGCTTTCCGCGCTACCAGATGTCCAAGTACGAGCATCAGCTGGTCAGCCTGCGCCACATCCAGCATCATCTGGGACAGCTTTCCGACCGGCTGCGCCAGGATGCCGGATTCGGGGTGCGCTGGGTGGGCGATGGCGCATCAGGGAAGACGGGCAGGGGCGGGCCGCCGTCGTCGGCACGGCGGTCCTGACAAATCCGCTCCAGCGTCCTATTCTCCAGTGTATGCCGCTCTCCGCGCTCGACTACCACGTCCTCGACGCCATCCTGCATGACGCCGACCTCTACGAGGACATCCTCCGGTACCTGAACGAATCCGACTTCAGCTGGTTCGCCGAATATGGCCGGACCCTGCAGCCAATCGAGGTGCAGGTCGCACTGACCCGGCTGGTGCAGGACGGCTTGGTCGAAATCACCGTCATCGATCCCGTCGAGAACGACTTCGTCGAGTGCGGCGAGCGGGTCTGGCCGGCGGACCGGCAGCTGTCCGAACTGTTCTTCGGCGCGACGGGGCGGGGCCGGGTGGTGTATCTGAACTGGGATGGGTGAGTTGGGGGTGGCGCGGCTACTCGCTGCGCAGGGCCACCACCGGGTCGACCGCGGCCGCGCGACGTGCCGGGACATACGAGGCGAAGAGGGTGACGGCGAAGAGCAGCAACGCGACTGCGCCGAAGGTGAGGGGATCGAGGCGGTCGACTTCGAAGAGCATGCTTTCCATGGCGCGGGTGCCGAGCGCCGCGACGCCGAGGCCGATCACCACGCCGGCGATCGTCAGCCCCAGTCCCTGGCGCACCACCAGCCCGACCACTGACCCCGCATCCGCCCCGAGCGCGATGCGCACGCCGATCTCCCGGGTGCGCTGCCCCACCGAATAGCTGATCACCCCGTACAGGCCGATCGTCGCGAGCACCAGCGCCAGCGCCGCGAAGGCGACGAAGAGCGACATGCTGAAGCGTGGGGCGGCGAGGACCGCGATCATCCGTTCGTCCATCGTGTCGATCCGCCGCAACCGGATGCGCGAGCTGCTGTTCTCGACGGTGCGCCGGATCGCGCCGAGGACGGCGGCCGGATCGCCGGCGGTGCGTACCACGAGCAGTCCTACCCCGTAGGTCGTCGAGAAGCGGACGTACAGCTTGAGGTTGTCGATGTCGAGCCGGCGCGCCGGCAGGCGGACGTCGGCCGCCACGCCGCCGACCGTGATCCACGGCGATGTCGGGTCCAGACGGAAGCGCTTGCCGACGGCGCTGGTCCCCGGCCAGTAGCGCGCCGCCATCGTGGCATTGATGATCATCGTGTTGCCGCTGGAGTCCGGCCCGAACGTCGTCCCCTGCAGGATGGGCTGGCCCAATACCCGGAAATAGCCGGGCGCCACGCCGACCATCCCGAAGAGCGTCGCCTGGTCGTCCTTGCCGAGCGCCCGCCCTTCGACCTCGAGGTGCCCGAACGCCGCACCGCCCTGCGGCGGGGCGTTTTCGGCTCGTTCCGCCGCGATCACGCCTGGCAGCGCCTGGATCTGCCCCAGCAGGGTTCGCGTGATCGCCTCCCGCTCCGCGGCACTCAGCGACACGCCCGGCACTTCCGAGAGCGATACCACCGCAAGGTTGTGCGGTGCGAAGCCCGGATCGGTGCCCTGCATCCGGATGATGGTGCGGATGAGCAGCCCGGCTCCCACGAGCAGGATCACCGAGAGCGCGACCTCCGCGGCCACCAGCACGCCGCGCCAGCGGCGGGAGCTGCGCTGGCCGCCCGCCCCACCGGGCGTGCTCTTGAGCGCGTCGGTGAGCGTCCGGTCGGTCGCGAAGAGTGCCGGAGCCAGCCCGAATGCGAGACCCGTGACCAGTGAAAGCGCGAAGCTCCACGTGAGCGCAATCGGTTCGAGCCGGACTTCGTCCAGCTCGCTCAGGCTCTCGGGACGCAGCGCCAGCAGGAGATGCAGCCCGCCCCAGGCGAAGAACAGGCCGGCCACGCCACCGAGGAGCGCGAGCGCGACGCTTTCGGTCAACAACTGGCGGACGAGGCGCGCCCGGCCGGCCCCGAGCGCGGCGCGGATGGCCAGTTCGCGATGCCGCGCCGAGGCGCGGGCGAGCAGCAGATTCGCCACGTTGGCACAGGCAATCAGCAGCACCACGCCGACGACCACGAAGAGCAGGAGCAGCGTCTTGCGCAGGCTGTCCGCCATCAGGTCCTTCGGCGTGAGCGCGCGGGCGGTGAAGCCGGAGCGGGTCGAGTCGCGCTCCGAAAGACTCTTCGTGATCGCGGTCAGTTCCGCCGTTGCGGTGGCCGGCGTCACGCCGGGGCGAAGTCGGCCGATCGCCTGGGTGTGTCCTCCCTCCCCGTCCGGAAGGAGCGGGATCCAGATCTGGTGGGTGCCCGCGCCCCCCATGAAGGGCAGGGCGAAGTCCCGTGGAATCACACCGACGATCGTGCGTGGGGTGCCATCGAGCGTGATGGTGGATCCGAGGACGTCGGAGCGGCCCCCGAACCGCCGCTGCCAGAGGCCGTAGCTCAGCATCGCGACGGCGGGGCCGCCGGGGCGGGTCTCCTCGGGCAGAAAACCACGGCCGAGTGCCGGAGAGACGCCCAGGAAGCTGGGCAGGGTTGCGGTGATCGTCCCGGCATCCAGCAGCTCGGAGCTCGCGCCGTCGCTCAGCGTGACTTCCCGTTCGCCGAACTGGTCGATCCCTTCGAGGGTACGTGTGCCCGCCTTCCAGGCCGTGACGGTTTCGGTCCACGGCGAGATCTGGATCTGCGCGTCACCGACCACCTCCATGAGGGCGACGAGCCGATCGCCGCCTGCGTAGGGAAGGGGATCGAGCAGGAGTCGATGCACCACGCTGAAGATCGCGGTGTTGGCGCCGATGCCCAGCGCGAGCGTGAGCACGGCGACCAGTGTGAAGCCCGGGGCACGGCGAAGCTGGCGCGCGGCGATGCCGAGGTCCTGACCCCAGCCGGCGAGCCAGTCCCGGCGGCGCACGGTCTCGGCCCGGCCGCGGTCCTGGGCGCGGCAGTAGGCGCGGGCCTCGTCGAGGTTCCCGAAACGGCGGAGCGCCTCGTCGCGTGCGGCGTCCGGCGCCATGCCGGACGCGGTGAGCTCGGCGATCCGCTGGTCGAGATGGAACTGGAGTTCCTCCTCCAGCTCGGCGTCGATCTCGGAGGCATTCCGCCAGGGGAGCCGGAAGGGGCGGCCGGAGCCGGAGGGGCGCGTCGACTCGGTCGGCATCAGGCGGTGCCCAGCACGCTGGTCACCGCGCTGGCATAGGCGTGCCAGGTGGTGGTCTCGGCCCGGAGTTCCTTCCGGCCGAAGGGGGTGAGCCGGTAGAACTTCGCCCGCCGGTTGTTCTCGGACACACCCCACTCGGCCTCGATGGCGCCACTCGCCTCCAGCCGGTGCAGCGCCTTGTAGAGCGCGGCGTCCTCGATCTCGAAGACCCCACCGGTGCGCTGCTCGATCGCGCGCGAGATGCCGTAGCCGTGTGCCGGCTGCCACGAGAGGGTCTTGAGCACCAGCACGTCGAGGGTGCCGTGCATGAGGTCGATCGGGGCGCGGGCCATGGCTCTCTCCACTAACCTGGTGTGTGGAAGCGCCTGCACAGTACGGCGCGGGCGAAGGTCTGTCAAGCAGCTCCCCATGGCGCGCGGTGGCCGCGGTGTCGCCACTCCGCGGATCGAGTAGATTCTTCCACTCGACCGGCACCTCCCCTCGGTGAGCAGACCTCCACGACGATCCCGATGCCACCCGACCAGATCCTTCGCCTGAACCGCGCGCTCGCCGGCCGCTATGCGATCGAGCGGGAGCTTGCGCAGGGGGGGATGGCGACGGTCTATCTCGCGGCCGACCTGCGGCATCACCGCCAGGTGGCGGTCAAGGTGCTCCGGCCCGAACTCGCCGCGCTGCTCGGGCCGGACCGCTTCGCGCGGGAGATCGCCGTCGCCGCTCAGCTCAGTCACCCCCACATCCTGGCCCTCTACGAGTCGGGGGAAGGTGACGGACTCCTCTACTACGTCATGCCCTACGTCCGCGACGCGTCGCTCCGCGAGCGGCTGCACCGCGAGAAGCAGCTTCCCGTCGAGGAGGCCCTCACCATCACGCGCCAGGTCGCCTCGGCCCTCGACTACGCCCACGCACGCCACCTGATCCACCGGGACATCAAGCCGGAGAACATCCTCCTCCACGAGGGCGTGGCCCTCGTCGCGGACTTCGGGATCGCGCTGGCCGCCGGAAGCGCGCCCGGAGACCGCCTGACAACGCACGGGCTGGCCGTCGGGACCCCGGAATACATGAGTCCAGAGCAGGCCTCCGCCGAGCGCGATCTGGATGCGCGGAGTGACCTCTACAGTCTCGCCTGCGTGCTGCATGAGATGCTGGGCGGGGAGCCGCCCTTCACCGGTTCGAGCGCGCAGGCGGTGATCTCGAAGCGATTCGTGGACGACGCGCCTTCGGTGCGCCGGCTCCGGCCCACCGTCACGCCGGCCGTGGAGCAGGCGCTGCTCAAGGCCCTCGCGCGCGAGCCCGCGGATCGTTTCCCGAGCTGTGGCGCCTTCGTCGAAGCCTTCACCCGGCCGGCCGAAGTCCGCCCGAAGTCGCCGTCGGTCGCGGTGCTTCCTTTCCTCAACTTCAGCCCCGATCCGGAGAACGAATTCTTCACCGACGGGGTCACGGAAGACGTGATCGCGCAGCTCTCGAAGATCCGCTCCCTCAAGGTGATCTCGCGCGGATCAGTCATGCCCTTCCGGAGCCGGGAGCGCGGGCTGCGGGAGATCGGGGCCACGCTCGGCGTCGCAACGCTGCTTGACGGCAGCGTGCGCCGCGCCGGCGACCGGGTGCGGATCGTCGCCCAGCTCATCGATGCTGAGACCGACCGCCACCTCTGGGGCGAGACCTACGATCGGCAGCTCACCGACATCTTCGCCATCCAGACCGACGTCGCGCTGCAGATCGCCGCCGCACTCGAGGCCGAACTGCTCCCGCAGGAACGGGCGCGGATCCGCCGGGAACCGACGACGAACCTGCACGCCTACCAGCTCTACCTGCAGGGCCGCTTCAGCTACAGCCGCTACGCGGGAGACAGCATCGAGAAGGGGATCGCCTTCTTCCGGCAGGCGACCGCGGCCGATCCCGATTTCGCGCTCGCCCACACCGGTCTGGCGCTGGCCTATGCGGAGGTGGCGGCGGGGCAGGGCGGCACGAGCATCCGGCCCGACCTCGCCTATCACGAGGCGAAACAGGCCGTCACCCGGGCCCTCGCGCTGGACAACGAACTCGGCGAGGCACACGCCGTGCTGGGTCTGCTCAAGTTCGTGCACGACTTCGACTGGGTCGGCGCCGAGGCGGAGTTCCGGCGCGCGCTCGAGCTCCGCCCGGGCTCGGCGGACATCTACGATCACTATGGCTGGCTCTGCGGGGCGCTCGAACGGTATGACGAGGCGCTGGCCCACGTGTCGCGGGCCCAGGAACTCGACCCCCTGATGCACCGGGCCGATCTCGGGACGACCCTGATCCGCGCCGGCCGGTACCAGGAGGCGCTGGTCGAGGCCAAGCGGGTCGCGTCGATCGAGCCGGATTATCCGCGCGCACGCTCCACCCTCGGCTGGGCCCACCTGATGCTCGGCCAGGTCGAGGAAGGCCTCGCCAATCTCGAGATGGCGGTGCGCACCGAGCGGGGCAATACCCTCTTCCTGGCCCAGCTCGGTCAGGCGTACGGGATGTTCGGCAAGCCGGACCAGGCGCGCGACGTCCTGCGGGAGCTGGAGCGGCTGTCCGCCACACGCTACATCTCGCCGTACCACATGGCCTACGTCTACACCGGACTCGGCGAGGCGGATCGCGCGATGGACTGCCTCGAGCGTGCCTTCCAGGAGCGGGCCGGCAGCGTCTACGGCATCAAGGGGTCGTTCCTGTTCATCACCCTCCGCGAGCATCCCCGCTTCCAGGCCCTGCTGGCCCGGATGAATCTGGCCTGAGCGATCGCCTTGCCTCGCTCGCAGGGACTACATCAAACGATATCGGCGCCGGGCCTGATCGTCAGGCGATCGTCACGGTAGATTCCTGGTGGTGAGGCAGGCCGTGCCTCATACTGGATACTGAACCCGGAGACCCCATCATGTCACTGCGCATCATTCGCGAGTCTGCCCTGCTCGCCACCGGCCTCGCCCTTGCACTCGGCGGCTGCGCCACCCATTCCGGCACGGGCGCCATCGTCGGCGGCGCTGGCGGCGCCGTGGTGGGCGGGATCGTGGGCCATGCGGCCGGTTCGACCGCGGCCGGCGTGATCATCGGCGCCGCGGTGGGCGGCGCCGGCGGCGCGATCATCGGGCACGAGATGGACAAGCAGGCGAAGGAGCTGAAGCAGAACATCCCGGGTGCTACCGTCGAGCGGGTCGGTGAGGGCATCACCGTGACGTTCGCGTCCGGGCTGCTGTACGACTTCGACTCCGACGTGATCAAGTCCACCGCCGGGTCGAACCTGCGCGCGCTCGCCCAGAGCCTCGACAAGTATCCCGGCACCAACCTGCTCATCGTCGGACACACCGACCAGGTGGGCAGCGCCAGCTACAACCAGAGCCTGTCGGAGCGCCGGGCCAAGGCCGCGGCGGACTATCTCGCCGCGCAGGGCGTGGTGCGCTCCCGGATCGGCACCCGGGGCATGGGTGAATCCGATCCCGTCGCCACCAACGACACCGAACTCGGCCGTGCCAAGAACCGCCGGGTGGAAGTCGCGATCTACGCCAGCGAGGCCTACAAGGCCGAAGTCGCGCGTCGCGCGGTCCAGTAGGCCGACGGGTGTTCGCAGGATGAAGGATGTGTGAGCCAATCGTGGGGAAGTCCTCGGACAACCTTCGCGGGTTTCCATATCCCAGGCCATAGCTTGGAGCAACCGGGCCCGGTCCACGGCCCGGTTCTCCAAGGAGGCCAGCGTGAGTTCGAGCGTCGCCCCTCCGGTCGGCGATTCCGCCGCACCGGGCGCCCCCCATCCGCATCATGGCATCGAGGAGCTCGAGAGCGTGGTCATCCGCTTCGCCGGCGACTCCGGCGACGGGATGCAGCTCGCGGGCGATGAGTTCTCCAAGTCGGTCGCCGGCGCCGGCACCGATTTCGCCACCCGTCCCGACTATCCCTCCGAGATCCGCGCCCCGATCGGGACCCTCTTCGGCGTCTCCGGCTACCAGATCAAGTACTCCTCGCACGAGGTCTTCACCTCCGGGGATGCGCCCGATGTGCTCGTGGCGATGAACCCCGCCGCGCTCAAGATCAACATCGGGGACGTCAAGCATGGCGGGATGGTCATCGTCAACACGGGAGCGTTCACCGAGGCCAACCTGGCCAAGGCCGGCTACGCCGAGAACCCGATCACCGATGACAGCCTCACGCACTACCGCCTGTACGCGCTCAACATCAGCGAGTTCACCGCCCGTGCCGTCGCGGAGACGGAGCTCTCCCGCAAGGAGGCGGATCGCTGCAAGAACTACTTCGCCCTCGGCCTCATGCTGTGGCTGTACCACCGCCCGCTGGAGCCGGAGATCGCGGACATCGAGCGCCGCTTCAGCAAGGAGCCGACCTTCGCGACTGCGAACATCCTTGCCCTGAAGGCGGGATACGCTTTCGGCGACGAGACCGACACCTTCCCGGTGCTCTATCACGTGCGCGCGGCGCCAAGCTCGCCGGGACTCTACCGCAGCGTGACCGGCAACATCGCCACCGCGATCGGGTTCGTGGCCGCCTCCGAACTCTCCGGGCTGCCGCTCTTCCTGGGTTCCTATCCGATCACGCCGGCCTCCGACATCCTCCACACGATCGCCGCGCTCCGCCACTTCAACGTCACCACCTTCCAGGCCGAGGACGAGATCGCGGCCATCTGTTCGGCGATCGGTGCGTCGTATGGTGGTGCGATCGGGCTCACGACGACGTCGGGGCCTGGCATGTCCCTCAAGACCGAGGCCCTCGGCCTCGCGGTCATGACCGAGCTTCCGCTGGTCGTGGTGAACGTGCAGCGGGGCGGTCCCTCGACCGGACTCCCCACCAAGATCGAGCAGTCCGATCTGATGCAGGCGATCTACGGGCGGCATGGGGAGAGTCCGATTCCGGTGATCGCGGCCCGCTCGCCTGCCGACTGCTTCGACTGCGCGATCGAGGCAGTTCGCATCGCCGTGACGTACATGACGCCGGTGATCCTGCTTACGGATGGCGGGATGGGAAACAGTTCCGAGCGGTGGCGGGTCCCCGCGGTCGATCAGCTGCCGCCGATCAAGGCCGGCTTCCGCACCGAGGCCGAAGGCTATCAGCCGTACGCACGGAACGATCATCTTGCGCGGGCGTGGGTCCGGCCCGGCACCCCGGGCATGGAACATCGCATCGGCGGTCTCGAGAAGGATGCCCTGACCGGCGATCTCTCCGGTGATCCGAAGAATCATCAGCGGATGGTGGAGACTCGCGCGGCGAAAGTGGCGGGCATCGTGCGGGACATCCCGCTGACCGAGGTGCATGGTCCCGCGTCGGGGGAGCTGCTGCTGGTGGGGTGGGGAAGCACGTGGGGCGCGATCGCCCAGGCCGTCGAGCGGGCCCAGGCCGAGGGGATCTCGGTCGGGCACGTGCATCTGCGGTATCTCAATCCGCTGCCGGCCGACCTCGGCGATGTGCTCAAGCGATTCCGCCAGGTGCTGGTCCCCGAACTCAACATGGGCCAGCTCTCGAAGCTGCTCCGTGAGCGCTACCTGCTCCCGATCGTATCACTCAGCAAGGTGCAGGGGCGGCCGTTCGTCTCCAGCGAGATCCTGGATCGAATCCGGGAGATGCTCCCATGAGCCACATCGTGGATGCGCCGGTCCAGCTGACGCGGAAGGACTTCGTCACCGACCAGGAGGTCCGCTGGTGCCCGGGTTGCGGCGACTACGCGATCCTCGCCCAGGTGCAGAAGCTGCTCCCGACGCTCGGCATCCGGAAGGAGAATTTCGTCTTCATTTCGGGGATCGGCTGCTCCAGCCGCTTCCCGTATTACGTCGACACCTACGGCATGCACACGATTCACGGCCGCGCGCCGGCGCTCGCGACTGGCCTCAAGCTCGCGCGGCCGGATCTCTCGGTGTGGATGGTGACGGGCGACGGAGATGCATTGGCCATCGGCGGGAATCACTTCATCCACCTGATGCGCCGCAACGTCGATCTCAAGGTGCTGCTGCTCAACAACCAGATCTATGGCCTGACCAAGGGGCAGTTCTCGCCGACCTCGCTGCTGGGGGCGCACACCAAGACGACTCCCCTCGGATCGGTGGACCGGCCCTTCAACCCGGTCTCCCTGGCCATCGCCTCGGGGGCGACGTTCGTCGCGAGAACCGTGGATGTCGAGCTCGACCACCTCGCGGGGGTGTTGCGGGCGGCCGCCGAGCACAGGGGGACGGCGTTCGTCGAGGTGTATCAGAACTGCGTGACCTTCAACGACGGGGCGTTCGACCTGATCACCGATCGTGGCAGCAGGGCGGATCATCGGGTGATGCTGGAGCGCGGGAAGCCGCTGATCTTCGGCAAGAACCAGGACCGGGGCATCCGCTTCGTGGGAGCGACACCGGAAGTCATTCAGCTCGGCCCGACCGACTTCCTCGAGGCCGACTGCCATGTCCACGATCCGCGCATCGAGGATGCCGGTCTGGCCTATCTCCTGTCGGAACTCGGGCCGCCGCACTTCCCGCTCCCGATCGGCATCTTCCGCTCGGTGCGGGTTCCCACCTATGAGGAGCGGACCGCCGAGCTGGCCGCAAGCGCGCGCGCCAAGCATGGGGCGGGGCAGCTGGAGAAGCTGCTCGCCTCGGGAACGACCTGGACCGTGCCTTGAGTCGGGTGTGTGCTGCTGCAGAGCCGCCGCCGGCGTTGCGCCGGCGGCGGTCGTGTCTCAGCTCCGCTTGCCGAAGAGTGCCCATCCCAGCATGATCGCGACGCCGAGCACCAGCGCGTTGGGGACGAGCCAGGACATCATGTCGACGACCGCCTCAGTGCCCGGAACGCCGCTGTGCGAGACGCCCGCGGCGATCGTGTTGCTGCCGAGGTAGATCAGTGTCAGGGTGACCGCCACGAACGCGGCCAGCAGCGCTTTCCGGGTCATGGTTTCGATATGATCCTCCTTCCGTCATCCCAACCTTCGCATGGCACTCTCAGGCCCGCTGCCGCGCGCCGGCTCCGATGATCACGACCCCAGCCACCACGGCTGCCCACCCGACCCACGGGGGAACGGACTGGCGCTCGTCCGCGGAGACTTTCACGTCACCGACCTTGAGGACGTCCTTCCTGGAGGTGAAGCTGGCACCGCGCAGGAGCACGAATGCGCCGAGGGCCAGGATGACGAGGCCGGCGATGAGGGAAGTGCGCATGGAGGATTCCTTCGCAAGAGAAACTGCAGAGCGGTCAAGCCGTTGTTCGATGAATGTCGCGGCCGGTGGGTACGGCCACAATCAATCATGCGGCTGGAAAGGGATGTAGATCGAACGGCGGGCCCTACGCCTCTTCGCGTCGGCTGATGAAGCCGGCGAGCGCCAGCCCGGCGGTGATGGCGAGCCCGCCAAGACCGCGGACCATGGCCTCCCACTTCGCCGGGATCGGTTTGCGCTCGGCATCGAAGAGTTCCCGGTGCCGGAAGACCAGGGCTCCGCCGTGCAGCAGGAGGATTGCGCCGAGACCGGTCAGGAGGGCGCCGGCAAAGCTGAGGGGAGGCATCGGTTCGAGGCTGGCGAGCGGGCGCGGAGGGGTGCGTTCGCCGGGGAGCGAAGCAGGGTCGGTGGGGGACAGTGACTGTGAGCGACGCATGGCGGGGAGACGGAGAGTTGTCAGGCCGGCGACCAGCCACTTGAGAAGCACCATGGAGACCCCGGTAGACGCGAAGTGGGGAGTCTCCCGGCTCGTTTCGCTCGGAACCGCCGGGCCGGCGGGACTCCCCCTTCACTTCGCTCAAAGTGTTGCCGCGAGACGATCGCTCGCGCTGCCGACGCGGCGGTGCAGTGGAGCGCCTCGGATGAGGCGTCACGCGCGCAGCATCGACAGGGCAAACTGTAGGGCGTCGAGCGCTTCCTCTCAATCGATCTTTGGGTTGGAAAGGGGTCTATGCCGGAGGATGGGGCGGTTCCCCCGCTGCTTCGAATCGATACGCCGTGCCGGCGGTTCAGGGTGTTCACGAGACCGCTGGTGACAAGCTGTCCGTCCCCGACTCTGGTGGGTGGAGGTACATGGGCCTATCCTTAGTACAGCCCTCCGAGCTTGGCCTCCCTCACCCGACAATCTCATGGCTTCGTCCCGGCAGTCCCGGAACAACCGGCGACTCCGCATTGGCATCATCGACATCGTCGAGAACACGACCAAGCCGGGTCTCTATACCCGGATCATGAATGCCAACTTCGCGGGCGTCATGCCGCAGGCCATCGCGGTCTGGTGCGAACAGATGGGCCACCAGGTCCATCTCGTCTGCTATACCGGCGTCGAGGACCTGACGAAGGAATTCCCCGACGACCTGGATTACCTGTTCGTCGCGGCCTTCACGACGGCGGCGCATCTCGCCTACGCGCTCAGCAACCTCTTCCGCGTGCGCGGCGCCATCACGGTCCTCGGCGGGCCGCATGCCCGCTGCTACCCCGAGGACGCCCAGCGCTTCTTCGACCATGTGCTCGGGTTCACCGATCGGACGACGATCTCCGACGTCCTCGAGGACGACGAGACGCACCGTCCGATGGGGCTCTCGACCGCGGCGGCGAAACATCCGCTCGAACTGCCCTCTCTCGAGGAGCGCTGGAAGTACGTCGAAGCCAACATGAAAAAGGCGCCCTGGTTCCAGCTGATCCCGATGCTCGGGAGCCTGGGCTGCCCCTATACCTGCAGCTTCTGCATCGATTCCACCGTCGACTACCAGCCGCTCGGCTTCGAGCGGATGTCCGAAGACCTCCGCTTCCTGCTGACGAAGAAGAAAGACCCCATCGTCGGCTGGCACGACCCGAACTTCGGCGTGCGCTTCGATGATTACATGGACGCCATCGAGCGGGTGGTGCCGAAGGGCACGATGCGCCATGTCGCCGAGAGCAGTCTCTCGCTGATGTCCGAACCGCACCTCGAGCGTCTGGCTGGCAACGGCTTCCAGGCGATTCTGCCCGGCATCGAGTCGTGGTACGACATGGGGAACAAGGCGAAGACGCGTCAGAAGGGCATGGACAAGGTCCGGCAGGTGTCGGATCACGTGAACCTGATCATGCGTCACATTCCCTACGTGCAGACCAACTTCGTGCTCGGCATGGACACCGATCAGGGCGAGGAGCCGTTCGAGCTGACCAAGAAGTTCCTGGAGCTGACCCCGGGCGCCTTTCCCGCCTATTCGCTCCTGTCGGCCTTCGGACGTGCCGCCCCGCTCAACCTCACCTATCAACGGAACGGGCGGATTCTCAACTTCCCGTTTGGTACCCTGGACAACAATCGCGCCATGAACGTGCGACCGCTGCACTACGAGTGGCGCCCGTTCTACGACAGCCTGGTCGACCTGACCGCCTACTCGTTCTCGTGGAAGCGCATCGGTCTCCGGTTTGCCGCCAACCGGCTCTCGATCCCCCGGTGGCTGAACGTGGTGCGGGCGATCTCGACCGAGGGGTTCGGGCGGCTCAAGTATCACACCGAGCTCCGTGCCCGCCTCGATACCGATCCGAGCATGATGGCCTTCCTGCAGGGTGAGACCGAGCAGGTGCCGGCTTTCTATACCGACCGGCTCGTCGCCGAGCTGGGCTCGCTGGCGCAGTACATTCCCGAGGGCGGGATGACGCACGATCCGCTGGCCTACCTCAAGAGCCAGGATAGCGAGCCGGAGCTGGTCTCGTTGTCAGGCACCGGCTGAGCGTCGCCGGCGAATCGCGGGCTTCTTCCGGGCAGCCGAGCGCCCCGCCGTCATCGCTGACGGCGGGGCGCTTGAACGTCCGGTGGCTAGTGATGAACCGCGGATTCCTCGGGCTTGGTCTTCTGCACCGTCCCGGCGGGATGCTGCGGTGGGGAGTAGATGGTGTAGAGCTGCAGCGGCTTGGTCAGCGAGGTGTTGACGACGTTGTGGAGGGTGCCGGCCGGCACCACGACGGCTTCCCCGGCTCCGACCTGGTGGCGCTCCTTCCCCCCGAACACGAACATCGCCTCGCCCGCCTCGATGCGGAAGAACTGGTCAACGCTCGCGTGGACCTCGTTGCCGAGTTCTTCCCCGGGCTTGAGGCACATCAGCACCAGCTGCTCGTGGGCGCCGGTGAAGATGACCCGGCGGAAGTTGTGATTCTGGATTGTCGCTCTCTCGATGGATCCGACATAGGGTTTCATGGCAACGACCTCTCTCATGAATCGACTCTGCGCCCTCCCGTGCTCGTGATCATGTCCGGCACCCATAACATGGCGACACCCGCGTGAAACGATCGTGAACTGGCCGTGCGGGTTCATCACGAACAGGGCGCGGGCTCTCATGCCGGAGGAGAATTCTTGACAGCGCCCGTCGCAGGGTGCATCTAGGCCTCGGGTCCGGACCATGAATCGGTCCGCGCCCGACTCCCCAGCGACCCTGCGAGGCCCTGTGACAGCGACCACCATCCCGCTCCCCGAGCAGCGGCGACCGAGCGTGTACCGCGAGAAGGCGATCTTCATGGTCGCGGCGGGCGTGCTCGTCCTTCTTGCGCACGGCGTGGACCTGCTGCAGGCGCATGGCCCCAACTGGCCGGCCCTCGGCATCCGGCTGACGTGGGGCATCCTGCTCATGCTCGAGGCGGCCGCGCTCCGCTGGGGAGGGACCGGAACGATCCGCATGATGAGCATCCTGGGTGCGATGGGGACCGTGGCGCTGTATCTGGCGCTGCTCGCCGTCACCGGTCGCTCGAGTTCACCGCTGTTTCCGTTCTCCTACGTGCTGGTGATGATTCTTCCGATGGTCCTGGTGGAGCTCATGGCCGTCGCGCTCGCCAGTGCGGCGCTCCTCCTCGCCGGCACCTGGGCCATGCTGGTGCTGGACGCGGCGCGCCCCGGTGAATTGCTCGGCTGGATCCACGTCGGCGTGGTGGCCTTCAGTGTCAGCTGGCTGCTCGCGCTCGCCTCCCGGCGGATGTACCGCGCCCAGGAGGCCCAGCGGACCGCGCGCCAGCAGGCGCTGGAGCAGCTGCATGCGTCGCTGCAACAGAACCAGACGCTGGTATCCAGTCTCCAGGATGCGCTCGCGAATGTGCAGACCCTGAGCGGACTGCTGCCGATCTGTTCCTTCTGCAAGAAGATCCGCAATGACCAGGGGTACTGGGAGCGGATCGAGGCCTACGTGACCCAGCACAGCCAGGCGCGGTTCAGTCACAGCTTCTGCCCTGAGTGCGCCCGGACACACTACGGCGAAGGGTGACGGTCCCCGAGCGACGAAGCCCCGCCGGGCATCACGCCCGGCGGGGCTTCGGATTGTCGGGAGGTGCACAAGGAACGCGGGACGCTCAGCCTTCGTCAGGCACCTCGGGGAGCTCCGGGTCCGGTCCGATCGTCGTGCCGGGCGCCGTCACTCCCTCCTCGCTGCCGAGCAGCTGCGCCTCCCCGTGCTTGAGGATGAATTCGCGGAAGGCTTCCGCGGTCGGGGAGAGCAGCTTCGACTGCAGGCTCACGATGTTCCAGGTCCGCATGACCGGCGTGTCCTCGACGTCCAGCACCCCCAGGAGGCCGCTCTTCACCTCCAGCCCGATCGTGTGCCGCGACAGGAAGGAGAGGCCCATCCCCGCCATGACCGCCTGCTTGATCGTCTCGTTGCTGGACGTGTCCATCGTGATGTGCGGCTCGAAGCGATGCTCGGCGAAGTACTGCTCCATCGCGGCCCGGGTGCCTGAACCCGCCTCCCGGACGATGAAGGGGTAGCCCGCCAGCGCACTGACCTGCAGCGGACCCCGGCCCAGCAGAGGGTGTCCCGGTGGGCAGACGAAGACGAAGGGGTGGGCGGCGAAGACCTCGGCGCGAGTTGCGAGGGTTCTGGGTGGCCGGCCCGAGATCGAGAGGTCTGCCTCGCCGGCCTGCAGCAGGTCCACCAGCCGCTCCCGGTTTCCCGCCACCCGGAGCCGGAGCTCCACGCCCGGGTGGGCGGCGCGGAACTTCGCCAGGAGCCGGGGCACGAAATACTTGGCGGTACTCACGATGCCGATGGTCAGCAGGCCATGCTCGAGGCGCTTGAAGCGCGCCATCGCATCTTCGGTCTCCTTGAGGGCGGCGAGCATCTTCCGGGCATAGCCAAGGAAATACTCGCCACTGGCCGAGGGGCGGACTTTGCGCCCCTCCCGTTCGAAGAGGGGCAGGCCCACCTGGGACTCCAGCTCCTTGATCTGCATCGAGACCGCTGGCGGGGTGACGTGCAGCGTGGCCGCCGCGCGGACCATGCTGCGCTGCTGCGCCACTTCGACGAAGACCTGCAGTTGCCGGAATGAGACGTTCATTGATCAGCTAGTGCTTATCTATTCAGCCAGAAAGTGTGACTTTCGCTTATCTCGGCCGGAACGTACAATGTTGTCACGCCGCCGTCAAATCGCGATCCATCGCATGTGAAGGAGCCGCCGTGACCAACACCACCGATCCCCGCATCCTCGCCGATGCCACTGATATCACCAAGGACTCCAAGAAGCGGTACGCCGCAGGCGTGCTGAAGTACCGCCAGATGGGGTACTGGGTCCCCGATTACAAGCCGACCGAGACCGACACGATCTGTCTCTTCCGCATCACCCCGCAGGATGGGGTCGATCCGGTGGAGGCCGCGGCTGCCGTTGCGGGCGAATCCAGCACGGCCACCTGGACCGTGGTCTGGACCGACCGGCTGACGGCGTGCGACAGCTATCGCGCCAAGGCCTTCCGGGTGGAGCCGGTGCCGGGCATCCCGGGCCAGTTCTTCGCCTGGGTGGCGTACGACCTGATCCTGTTCGAGGAGGGATCGATCGCGAACATGACGGCGAGCCTGATCGGCAACGTCTTCTCCTTCAAGCCGCTCAAGGCGGCGCGGCTCGAGGACATCCGGATCCCGGTCGCCTATGTGAAGACCTTCAAGGGCCCGCCGACCGGCCTCGTGGTCGAGCGCGAGCGCCTCGACAAGTTCGGCCGTCCGCTGCTGGGGGCCACCACCAAGCCGAAGCTGGGCCTCTCGGGCCGCAATTACGGCCGGGTCGTGTACGAAGGCCTCAAGGGCGGCCTCGACTTCATGAAGGATGACGAGAACATCAACTCGCAGCCCTTCATGCACTGGCGCGACCGCTTCCTCTATGTCATGGACGCGGTGAACAAGGCCAGCGCGGCCACCGGCGAGGTGAAGGGCTCCTACCTCAACATCACCGCCGCGACGATGGAGGACATGTACGAGCGTGCCGAATTCGCCAAGGAACTCGGCTCCGTCATCGTCATGGTCGACCTCGTCATCGGGTGGACGGCGATCCAGTCGATGGCCAACTGGTGCCGCAAGAACGACATGCTGATGCACATGCACCGGGCCGGTCACGGCACCTACACCCGGCAGAAGAATCATGGCGTCAGCTTCCGCGTCATCGCGAAGTGGCTCCGCCTCGCCGGGTGCGATCACCTGCACACCGGCACCGCGGTCGGCAAGCTCGAGGGCGACCCGATGACGGTGCAGGGGTACTACAACGTCTGCCGCGACTCCTACACCAAGCAGGACCTGCCGCGCGGCCTCTTCTTCGATCAGGACTGGGCCGACCTCAAGAAGGTCATGCCGGTCGCCTCCGGCGGCATTCACGCGGGCCAGATGCACCAGCTGCTCGATCTCTTCGGCGACGACGTGGTGATGCAGTTCGGCGGCGGCACGATCGGCCATCCCTCGGGGATCCAGGCCGGCGCCGTGGCCAACCGGGTCGCGCTCGAGGTGATGGTGAAGGCCCGCAATGAAGGCCGCAATATTCTGCAGGAAGGTCCCGACATCCTGGTGCAGGCGGCTCGCCACTGCACACCGCTCAAGCAGGCGCTCGACACCTGGGGCGAGGTGACCTTCAACTACACCTCGACCGACACCAGCGACTACGCCACCACGCCGACCGCATCGGCGTGAGCCGAGGAGAACCCAATCATGATGACCAATCCGACCGGTCGCATCACGCAGGGGCAGTTCAGCTTCCTGCCGGACCTGACCGACGCCGAGATCGCGCTGCAGGTCGAGTATGGACTCCGGAAGGGGTACGCCTGGAGCGTCGAGTACACCGATGATCCGCATCCCCGGAACACCTACTGGGAGATGTTCGGGAATCCGATGTTCGACCTCAAGGACGCGGCGGGTGTGCTGCTGGAGCTGAACGCCTGTCGCAAGACCTTCCCGAATCACTACATCCGGATGATGGCGTTCGATTCCACGCGGGGCTTCGAGTCGATCGCGATGAGCTTCATCGTCAACCGGCCGAAGCACGAGCCCGGCTTCCAGCTCGAGCGCCACGAGATCAAGGGGCGTTCGCTGCAGTACACGACCCGGGGCTACGCCGCCGATGCGCCCGAGGGCGAGCGGTATCGTGAGAGCTGAGCCCGGCACGGGGACGCACGCGAGGCCGGCATGAATCGTCCGCTCTATTCCATCCCGGGTTCGACGCCCGCGGCACCGCCGGCGCCACAGCCGGCCGCCGACAGCGCGCCCCTGGCGCGTACGGTGGCGGAGGTGCTGGCACAGAGCCAGGTCGAGTCGGTGTTCACCGAGCTCGACCGCGACCTGATCGGCCTGGTGCCGATCAAGCAACGGCTGCGCGACATCGCGGCGCTGCTGGTCATCGACAAGCTGCGGCTCAACTTCGGCCTCGCCGCCGAGACGCCGTCGCTGCACATGAGCTTCACCGGCAACCCCGGGACGGGGAAGACGACGGTCGCGATGCGGATGGCCGAGATCCTCCACCGGCTCGGGTACGTGCGGAAGGGGCACCTGGTAGCGGTGACCCGCGAGGACCTGGTCGGGCAGTACATCGGCCACACGGCGCCGAAGACCAACGAGGTGCTCAAGAAGGCGATGGGCGGCGTGCTCTTCATCGACGAGGCGTACTACCTCTACCGTCCCGAGAACGAGCGCGACTACGGCCAGGAAGCGATCGAGATCCTGCTGCAGGTGATGGAGAACCAGCGGGATGACCTGGTGGTGATCTTCGCCGGGTACAAGGATCGGATGGACACCTTCTTCAAGTCCAATCCGGGGATGAGTTCGCGGATCGCGCACCATCTCGACTTCCCGGACTACAGCCATGACGAGCTGCTCCGGATCGGCGACCGGATGATCGAGGGGATGAGCTACCGCTTCGGCCCCGAGGCCCGCGAGACATTCGGCGAGTATCTCTCGCTTCGGCTCGCCAGGCCGCACTTCGCCAATGCCCGGAGCGTGCGCAATGCGCTGGACCGGATCCGCCTGCGCCAGGCGAGCCGGCTCTTCGCGCACCCGGAGCGCGAGCTCACCCGGGAGGATCTGACGACCATCGAACCGTCGGACATCCGCGCGAGCCGCCTGTTCGGCGGCCAGGGTGCCTGACACCGCAGGAGACCGGAGACCGCCATGCCCCTGTCACGCCGCTGGACGCTGACCCGCTACCTGATCGAGGAGCGCCGCCGATTCCCGTCGGCGAGCGGCGACCTGAACGCCCTCATCCTGGACGTCTCGCTCGCCTGCAAGGCGATCGCGCGGATCGTGGCGTTCGAGGACCTGGCGGACACGCTCGCGCCGGGAGTCCCGGCCACCGCCGGCGAGATGAACGTGCAGGGCGAGGTGCAGAAGAAGCTCGATGTCGTCAGCAACGAGATCTTCACCCGCATGAACGAATGGAACGGGCACCTCGCGGGCATGGCCTCCGAGGAGATGGAGGATCCGCGCCAAATCCCGGCGCAGTACCCGCGGGGCAAGTATCTCCTGGTGTTCGATCCCCTCGATGGCTCGAGCAACCTCGACGTCAACGTCTCGGTCGGGAGCATCTTCTCGATCCTGCGCGCGCCGCAGGAGGTAATCGACTCCGGGCGCGACGTCACCGAGGCCGACTTCCTGCAGCCCGGGGTCGACCAGGTCGCCGCCGGCTACGCGATCTACGGGCCGACGACGATGCTGGTGCTCACCGTCGGCAACGGCGTCGCCGGCTTCACCCTGAATCCGAATCTCGGCGAGTTCGTGCTGACGCACCCCAGCATCGCGGTGCCGCCGGACACCCACGAATTCGCGATCAACACCTCGAACAGCCGCTTCTGGGAGCCCCCCATCAAGCGCTACGTCGACGAATGCCTCGCGGGGAAGACGGGTCCGCGCGGCAAGGACTTCAACACCCGCTGGATCGCCTCCATGGTGGCCGAGGCGCACCGCATCCTGATGCGGGGCGGGGTCTTCATGTATCCGCGCGACACCAAGGACCCGGCGCGCTCCGGGCGGCTGCGGCTGCTCTACGAAGCCAATCCGGTCGGGTTCATCATGGAGCAGGCCGGCGGGCGTGCCAGCACGGGGCGGCAGTCGGTACTCGGCATCACCCCGACCTCGCTGCACCAGCGGATCGGGCTGGTCTTCGGTTCGCGCAACGAGGTCGAGCGGATCGAGCGCTACCATCACGATCCCGCCGTGCGCGACAGCGGCGCCCCGCTCTTCGGGGAACGCAGCCTCTTCCGCGACTAGATCCACCACCGACTCACGAGACTCCAGGTCATGTCGGAACGCCATCCCATCATCGCCATCACCGGCTCCTCCGGCGCGGGCACCACCTCGGTGACGCGCACCTTCGAGAACATCTTCCGGCGCGAGCAACTCACCGCGGCGATCGTCGAGGGCGACAGCTTCCATCGCTACGACCGCGCCGAGATGCGGCTTCGCCAGGCGGAGGCGGAAAAGGCCGGGAACAAGCACTTCAGCCACTTCGGGCCGTCGAACAATCTCTTCCCCGAGCTCGAGGCGCTGTTCCGTTCCTACGCCGAGACCGGGCGCGGCCGCAGCCGGAAGTACCTGCATGATCCGGGAGAGGCGAAGCCGTACGGCCAGGAGCCCGGGACCTTCACCCCGTGGGAAGACCTCGGGGATGGGACCGACCTCCTGTTCTACGAGGGACTGCACGGCGCGGTGATCACCGAGGAGGTGAACATCGCGCGCTACCCCGACCTGCTGATCGGCGTGGTGCCGGTGATCAACCTCGAGTGGATCCAGAAGATCTACCGGGACAAGCATGTGCGCGGCTACACGGCGGAAGCGGTGACCGATACCATTCTCCGCCGGATGCCGGACTACGTGCATTACATCTGCCCGCAGTTCGCGCACACCCACGTCAACTTCCAGCGGGTGCCGATGGTGGACACCTCCAACCCGTTCATCGCCCGCGACATTCCCGCCGCGAGCGA
>JBGASX010000052.1:0-39041 GCA_044229445.1 Gemmatimonadales bacterium
GAGGACAACTTCACCCGCGCCGTGGAGCGGATTCGCGACGCCGCGAAGCGCGGGGCGCAGGTGATCTGCCTGCCGGAGCTGTTCCGGAGCCCGTACTTCTGCCAGACCGAGGACCACGACTTCTTCAAGCTGGCCGAGCCGATGCCGGGGCCGAGCACCGACCGGCTGGCGAAGCTCGCCGGCGAACTCGGCGTGGTGATCATCGCCTCCCTCTTCGAGAAGCGGGCCGAGGGGCTGTACCACAACACCACCGCCATCCTCGACGCCGACGGGAAGTACCTCGGGAAGTACCGGAAGATGCACATCCCGGACGACCCGAATTACTACGAGAAGTTCTACTTCACGCCCGGCGACCTCGGCTACCGCTCCTGGGACACGAAGTTCGCCAAGGCCGGCGTGCTGATCTGCTGGGATCAGTGGTATCCGGAGGCGGCGCGGCTGACCGCGCTCACCGGGGCGCAGATCCTCTTCTATCCGACGGCGATCGGCTGGCTGGTGCCGGAGAAGGCGGAGTACGGTGCGGCACAGCAGGCGTCGTGGGAGACGATCCAGCGGAGCCACGCGATCGCCAACGGCGTCTTCGTCGCGGCGGTGAACCGGGTCGGCGTCGAGAGCGGCCCGAATCAGGGCATCGAGTTCTGGGGCGGCAGCTTCGTCTGCGCCCCCAACGGCGAGATCCTCGCGAAGGCCGGCACCGGCGAAGAGACCCTGCTCGTGCCGATCGACACGAAGCGGGTGGACTTCTCCCGCACCCACTGGCCCTTCCTGCGCGACCGCCGGGTGGACAGCTACGGCGACCTCACGAAGCGCTACATCGACTGATGGCTGATCCCACTCCCGCCTCACTCGGCTTCCGCATGCCGGCCGAGTGGGCGCCGCATCGCGGCACCTGGCTGAGCTGGCCGCATCGCGAGGAGTCCTGGCCCGAGCGCTTCGCGCCGGTGCCCGGTGCGTTCGTGGAGATCGTGCGCCAGCTCGTGCCGCACGAGGAGGTGCACATCAACGTCGTGAGCCCCGAGATGGCGGCGGACGTCCGGGCCCGGCTCGAGGCGGCGGGCGTGCCGTTGACGCGGGTCTTCCTGCACCAGAATCCCACCAACGATGCCTGGTGCCGCGATCATGGCCCGGTCTTCGTCGAGCGGGAGACCGCGAGCGGCCGCCGCGAGCAGGCGATCGTGGACTGGGGCTACAACGCGTGGGGCGGCAAGTATCCGCCATTCGACAAGGACGACGTCATCCCCACCCGGATCGCCGCGAAGTTCAAGCTGCGCGTCTTCCATCCGGGGATCGTCATGGAGGGCGGCAGCATCGACGTGAACGGCAAGGGCACGCTCCTCACGACCGAAAGCTGCCTGCTCAACCCGAACCGCAATCCGTCGCTCTCGAAGGCGCAGATCGAGCAGTACCTCAAGGACTATCTCGGCGTCACGAACATCCTCTGGCTCGGCGATGGCATCGAGGGGGACGACACCGACGGGCACGTGGATGACCTGACCCGCTTCGTCGACGAGCACAGCGTCGTGACCGTGGTCGAGGACGATCCCCGCGACCCCAACTATCACCCGCTCAAGGAAAACCTCGAGCGGCTGCGCCGCATGGCGGACCAGGACGGCCGCCCGCTCCGGGTCGTCACCCTGCCGATGCCACCGGCGATGCACATCGGTGACCAGCGGCTCCCGGCGAGCTACGCCAACTTCTACATCGCCAACGGGGTCGTGCTGCTGCCCGCCTATCACCCGCCGACCGACGAGATTGCGCGCGCGACGCTGCAGAAGTGTTTCCCGACGCGGCGCGTGATCCCGGTGGACTCGAGAGATCTGGTGTGGGGACTCGGCTCCTTCCACTGCGTGACCCAGCAATGGCCCGCGATCGCCTCGTGAACGGCGCTTCATGAGTCAGGCGTCGGGGGCCTCACCGGAATCCGGCGGGGCCCCCGATTGACTCCCGTCCCCTTCCGGCCGATATAGCAGGGACACCCCAGCCCCGAGTCTCCATGCGTCGCCTCATCGCCGGCAGCGCCCTGCTGCTGACCCTGTCCGTCGTCGCGCCCGCCGCGGCCCAGAACTACAGCGGCACCTATCTGCTGCAGGCGCCCAACGGCGGCACCATCACCCTCACGCTCCGGCAGGACGCGGGGGGCAAGGCCGCCGGCACCATGAGCGGCAACGGCGCGAGCTTCCAGCTGAGCGGCCAGTTGCAGGGGCCCGAGCTGGTGGGCCAGGTCGCCGGCGGCGGGAACACAGCCTGGTTCGAGGCAAGCCTCGACGGCACCGAGCTGCACCTGATCGTCGCGGATGTCGGCGCCAACGGGCAGCCCGACCTCGAGAAGGCGCGGGAGATCGTCTTCACCCGTTCCGGCACCGCGATGGCGGCGCCCGCCCAGCCGCAGCGTGGCACACCCGCTCAGCCACCGGCGCCCGCGCCACGCACTCCGGCAACCCCGCGTGCGCCGCAGGCCGCGCCCCGCGCCCAGGCCACGGCGCCGGCCCAGCCACCCCAGGCGGCGGGGAATCCGCAGGATCAGCAGCTCCGCAACTTTCTGCTGAGCTCGGCCTGGTGCAGCTTCTCGTACAGTCAGACCAGCGGCTCCACCAGCACCAGCCGCAATGTCTTCCTCGCGAATGGCATCCTGATGATCGGGACCAACTACGAGGGGGGCACGACCAACCAGAACGGCGGCAGCAACGTCGACCTTGGTGGGGGGGCCTCGGGGAGCTACTACAGCCAGAGCCAGGGGGGCCAGCAGGCGCGGTGGATGGTACAGGGCGGCCAGCTCTACGTCGATCTCGGCCAGGGGATGCAGCCGGTGCCGATGCAGATCACCCGCAATTCGAACGGCTATCCGATCATTACCACCGGCGGCAAGGAATACAGTCAGTGCCGCTGAACTGAGCACCGCCGCCGGGCAGTTCCGATCACGATGGGGAGTGGCTACCCTTCCGCACCGGGTCCTCACTCCCCTCACTTTCCTCTCCGATGCCGTTTCCCGTCTTCTCCGACGATTGGGCGACCGCCTGCGCGGACGTCATCAACAAGAGCAGCGCCTATCGCGCCGCGGCCGCGACGTGGGAGGGCGCCCTCGTCCTCCTGATGACGCCGGACACGGTGCCCGGCGAGGAACGCCGGGTCTACCTCGACCTCTGGCACGGGGACTGTCGCGCTGCCCGCGCCGCCCAGCTCGAGGACGAGACCAGCGCGCGCTACGTGCTCGCTGGCTCCGCGTCGGCATGGCGGCTGGTGCTTACCGGCAGGACGGCGCCGCTGCTGGCGATCATGACGGGCAAGCTCAAGCTGGCCAAGGGGTCGCTTGCGGAGCTGCTCCCGTACACCGGCGCGGCGAAGGAGCTGGTCACCGCCGCCTCGGCGATCGAGGCGATCTTTCCCGGCACCGACTGATCCCGCGGGCCCCGAGGTTCAGGGCTTCGCGGGCTTCCGGTCGACGCGCCACTCCCCGGAGTCGGGGGGACCGCCCTGCTGGCGATAGGCGCGGTACTTCCCCTTCAGCGTGTTGCCCTTGAGCGTGCCGCGGAAGATCGTGACCTTGCGGCAGTCGCACATCGGATCGTAGTAGCTCTCCACCTCGCCCGAGACCTCGCCGTTCTCCACCCGCACGAACTTGATCACCAGCGGCTTGGGGATCCCCGCGTTGGGGACCTCGCCCGGACGGCCGTCCCGCGCCTGCACCGGACGATCCCACCCCTGCGGAATCATCACCGCCTCGCCGAAGGCGGTGTCGTGCTGCGCCTGGAGATGGAAGTCGATCGAGCCGCGCCGGACTCCATCGTCCGACTCGTAGGTGCCGTCCCACTCGCCGGCGATCAGCGCGATTTCGGCCGGATCGCCACGAACCGGAATGGGCTGTGCCGGCGACCCGCCGCAGGCGGCGACGAACGGAACCAGTATCGTCCAGCATAGGGCGCGTCGCATGGGGCACTCCTCAATCGATGTGCTGCAACTTTGCAGGCGTAGCGTGAAGGAAGGCTGAATGAGGGCCGTTGGCTTGCTCATCCCCCCCTGAATCGGGACCCGGGCATTCAAGCAACTCGTTCCAGGCGCCGACATTACGGACATGGCCTTTCAGCCGTTTCCCGCCAGCTCCCGGGGTCGCCGAGTCGCCCTCCTGGGCGCCACCGTCGTGGTGCTCGCGGCCCTCTTCACGCTGGAACGGTTCCTGGCGGCGAAGGCCGCGCACGCCACCCTCTCACTGCCCCGGCTCTACATCGAGGAGGCCGGGCGGTGGGCTCTCTGGCTGAGCCTGCTCCCGTGGCTCGGCCGGGTGGGCCGAAACCTCCGCATGCCGCGATTCCAGACGGCGGGGGCCGCGGTCCTGCACCTGGTCGCCGCGCTCCTGCTCGCGACGGCCCATCTCGGCGCGCTCGGCCTGATCACGCACGTCAGCCTGCTGCCGGGCGCCGTCGCCGCGCCGATGCCGGAGGTGATGCCGCACCTCGCGGCCAATCTGCTCCGGAGCCTGCTGGAATTCCTCGGTGTCGCGGGGGTCTTCCACACCCTGAGTCACATCTCGGAGCTGAAGCTGGCGGAGGAAGCGCTTCGCAAGAGCCAGGAGCAGCTCTTTCAGGCCCAGAAGATGGAGGCGGTGGGACGGCTGGCCGGCGGCGTCGCCCACGACTTCAACAACCTGCTGACCGTCATCAGCAACTACACGGCCCTGGTCATCGACGAGATGCCGGAGGACGATGCGCGGCGGGCCGATCTCCAGGAGGTGCACAAGGCGAGCGAGCGGGCCTCGCGCCTGACACGGCAGCTCCTCGCCTTCAGCCGGCGGCAGATGATGCAGCCGCGGCCGATCGACCTGAACGCCGTCGTCGCGGACATGGCGGGGATGCTCCGGCGGCTGATCGGCGAGAACGTCCACCTGGTGGCGAACGCGCGGACCGGCGTCGGCCTCGCGCTGGCGGACCCGGTGCAGGTGGAGCAGATCCTGCTCAACCTCGTGGTCAACGCCCGCGACGCGATCGAGGGCCACGGCACCATCACGCTCGAGATCGGCAACGCCGATCTCGACCACGAATTCGCCCGGCTGCACGAGGGCTCCCGCCCGGGCTCCTACGTGATGCTCGCGGTGAGCGACACCGGTGTCGGCATGGACCGCGACACCCAGCGCCGGATCTTCGAGCCATTCTTCACCACCAAGGAGATGGGCAAGGGCACCGGGCTCGGCCTCTCGACGGTGTACGGCATCGTGAAGCAGAGCGGCGGCTACGTCGCGGTCTACAGCGAGCCGGGCCAGGGCAGCGTCTTCCGGGTCTACCTGCCGCGGGCCGGCGTCGAGCAGCCGACGCCGCTGATCCCGGCGCGCGGCGTCCCGATCGCCTCGAGCGGCACCGGCACGGTGCTCCTGGTCGAGGACGAGCGCAACGTGCGCGAACTGGTGCGCAAGGTGCTGCTGCGTCACGGCTACGAGGTCCTCTCGGCGGAGAACGGCCAGGTCGCGCTCGACCTCCTGGCCCGGAACCCCGTCACGCTCCACCTCGTCCTCACCGACGTGATCATGCCGCACGTCTCGGGGCGCGAACTGGTCCAGCGGATCCGCGCCGTGCATCCGGGCATCAAGGTGATCTACATGTCGGGCTATGCCGACCAGGCGCTGAGCGACCGCGCCGCCCTCGGCCCCGACGTCGGCTTCCTGCCGAAACCCTTCGCGACCCGCGAACTGCTCAAGGCGGTCCGCGACGCGCTCGCCGACCTGCCGATGGGCGGCGACTCCGACGACATCCCCCCGCTGCCACCCAGCAGCTTCACTCAGACGGCGGCCCAGCCTCCCGCCTAGCAGAACGGGCGACCAGTGACTGGTCGCCCGTTCTTCGCTGCTACCGCGGAATCGCGCGGACTACTTGAGGAACAGCAGCTCGCGGTAGGTCGGCAGCGGCCAGAGGTCGGCCGCGACCTGGGTCTCGATCGCATCGGCGTAGGTGCGCAGATCCGACATCGCCGGCTTGACCTTGTCCCGGATCCAGGAGGCGTGCTTCACCGGGTCTTCGTCGTGGTGGGCGACGACCTTCTCGAGCGTGCCGAGCGCTTCGCGGAACCGGGAGACCAGGTTCACGAACTCGCCGAGGGCGGCCAGGGTGTCGTTGCACTTCACGCCGGCGGCCTCGGTGGTCGCCACCGCGCCCGCGATCCGCGACTGGTTCTGCAGCGCGGCCGGCAGGATCTGGGTGCGGCCGATGGTGATCATCGTCTCGGCCTCGATCGTGAGCTGCTTGATGTACTTCTCGTACGAGATCGCGGTGCGCGAGTCGAATTCGGACTTGTTCAGCACGCCGTACTTCTTGAACAGGTCGACGTTCTTGCGGGCCTTGAGGGCGCCGAGCGCATCGACGGTGTCGCGGAGGTGCGGCAGGCCGCGCGTGTCGGCCTCCTCGTGCCACTCGTTCGAGTAGCCGTCGCCGTTGAAGATGACCCGCTTGTGCTGCTTCACCAGCTTCTTGAGCAGCGCCATGGCGCTCGCCTGCACCTTGGCCGGCGACGGATTCTTGCCGACCGCCCGCTCCAGCTCGGTGGCGACGTAATCGAGCGACTCGGCCGCGATGGTGTTGAGCACCGTGTTCGGCCAGGCGATCGACTGGCTGGAGCCGACGGCGCGGAACTCGAACTTGTTGCCCGTGAAGGCGAACGGCGAGGTCCGGTTGCGGTCGCCGCTGTGCCGCGGCAGCATCGGCAGGGTGCGGGCGCCGAGATCGATGGTGCCGCCCTTGAGGGTCCGCTTGAGCTGGCCCTTCTCGACCTGGTCGAGGATGTCCTGCAGCATGTCGCCGAGGAAGATCGAGATGATCGCCGGCGGCGCCTCGTTGGCGCCGAGCCGGTGGTCGTTGCCGGCGGCGGCGATGGAGGCACGGAGCAGATCGGCGTGGACGTCCACCGCGCGGATGACGGCGCAGAGGAAGACCAGGAACTGCATGTTGGTGTGGGTCTCGTCCTGGGGATCGAGCAGGTTGTGGCCCGCGTCGGTGGACATCGACCAGTTGTTGTGCTTGCCCGAGCCGTTCACGCCGGCGAAGGGCTTCTCGTGCAGCAGGGCGACCAGGCCGTGCCGAATGGCCACCCGCTTGAGGGTCTCCATCGTGAGCATCTGGTGGTCGCTCGCGAGCTGGCTCATCTCGAACAGCGGCGCGATCTCGTACTGCCCGGGCGCGACTTCATTGTGCCGGGTCTTCACCGGCACGCCCAGGGCATAGAGCTCCCGCTCCGATTCGGCCATGAAGGCCAGGACCCGGGCGGGGATGGTGCCGAAGTAGTGGTCCTCGAGCTGCTGGCCCTTGGGCGGCTTGGCGCCGAAGAGCGAGCGCTCCGCGATCACCAGGTCGGAGCGCTTGAAATAGAGCTCCCGATCGACGAGGAAGTACTCCTGCTCCGGACCGACCGTCGTGAAGACGCGGGTCACGCCCTTGTCGGTGCCGAAGATCTTGAGGATGCGCATCGCCTGGTGGGAGAGCGCCTCCATCGAGCGGAGCAGCGGGATCTTGGTATCGAGCGCCTCGCCGGTCCAGCTGACGAAAGCGGTGGGGATGACGAGGGTGACGTTGTTGGAGCCGCGGATCAGGAAGGCCGGGCTGGTCACGTCCCAGGCGGTGTAGCCGCGGGCCTCGAAGGTCGCGCGGAGTCCGCCCGACGGGAAGCTCGAGGCGTCAGGCTCGCTCTGGATCAGCTCGGAGCCGGAGAAATTGAAGATCACCCCGCCCATGCCGTCCGGCGCGATCAGCGAATCGTGCTTCTCGGCCGTGGAGCCGGTGAGCGGCTGGAACCAGTGGGTGTAGTGCGTCGCGCCGTTCTCGATCGCCCAGTCCTTCATGGCGGCCGCCACCACATCGGCGACGGAATGATCGAGCGCTTCGCCGAGATCGATGGTCCGGATCAGGCGCTTGAAGACGTCCTTCGGGAGCCGCTGGCGCATCACGGCCCGCGTGAAGACATCGCGGTTGAAGAGCGCGTCGATGGATTCGAGCTGGCCGCTCGTCGCTGCTGGGGAGGTCACCGGGGAAGCCCTCAGGATGAATGGTTGCGCACGGGGGCGCGGACTGGCGGCGGGAAGATAACGACTGGGGAAAGGCTGTCAAAAGAGGAGGGGCGGAGCAGCGCCAAGCGCCTCTCCGCCCCTCGGGATTCCGTCCGGAACCGCGCCAGCTCAGCGGTCTCCGCGGCTCGCCTTCCGGCGCCGACGGCGCTTCGCCTCGGCCTGCTTGAGCGCCTTGGCGACGCTCGGCTTCACGTAATAACGACGGCGGCGGACCTCACGCAGGATGCCCGACTTCGCCAGCTTCCGCCGAAAGGCCTTCAGGGCCCAGTCGAGGCGGTCATCTTCACCGAGAACGATTTCCATGAGTCTGTCGCCTACTTCTGCATGCGGGTGACCTTCTCTGCCGCCGGACCCTTCGGACCCTGCACCACGTCGAACTCGACCACTTCGCCCTCACGGAGCGACTTGAAGCCGCTGCCGACGATCGCCGAGTGGTGGACGAAGCAATCCTTCTGTCCATCATTCGGGGTGATGAAGCCGAAGCCCTTGCTGTCGTTGAACCACTTCACGGTCCCGGTCGTGCGAGCCATGCCCAACTCCTTGATGTCCTGATGAACGTGTAGTCGGAGTTCGGGATGCCCGTAGCCACCGACACTAAAACAGGGATCAAGGCCAGAGCCAGACCCCTGGGACTGCTTCTGGTCGATGGTCGCAGAAAAGACGGCTTCCATCGGAAGCACCGAAGCTAGCGACCTGCCCAACCGGTGTCAAACTGGGGACTTAGGGCCGGCCGACCTCCTGATCGGCCAGGACCAGCTCCCCCCGCCGGACGACGCCGACCCGTACCGCCAGTGTCGGCACATCACCCAGCGAATCAAAGCCCAGCCGGCCCACTACCCCCTCGAAGGGGCCCTGGGCCACGCCCACCCCGGCCAGCCGGTCGCGGAGCTGGCGCCGGTCCTCGGCCCCCCGCGCGGCGCCGGCCAGCAGCCGGACCGCATCGTAGCTGCTGGCCGCCCCCTGGTCGGGGAGGCCGGCATCGGGATAGGCCTTCTTGTAGGCGGCCACGAAGCGGCGATTCTCCTCGCGCGGGTCGGCTTCGATGTAGGCCGAGGAGACGTAGACCCCCTCCATCAGTGCCGGGGCGACCCGCTCCGCGCCGACCATCCCGTCGGCCGCGACCACGGGGATGCGGTTCCCCGCAGCACTCAGCTGCCGCAGCACGGCGAGGCCCTCGTCCTGGTTGGCCGCGAGGACGAGCAGGTCCACCCGGCGCTGCCGGGCGAGCCGCACCAGGTAGGCGCCGATGTCGGCCTTGCCCGGGAGGAAGGGATCCACCTCGATCAGTTCACCGCCGAGGCGCACGTATTCGCTGGCGAAGGTACGGCGGACGCCGCGGCCGTACTCGTCATTGATATAAAGCACGGCAGCACGGTTGAGCCCGCGATCGCGCGCGAAGTGGGCGAGGGCCGCGCCGTAGGCGAGGTCGCTCGGGCAGAGGCGGAAGGTGAAGTCGCCCGCAGCGGAGATCAGGGGTGAGGAGGCGGACGGCGAGAGCTGGACGACGGGCCGGCGGCCGCCGTTGTAGACCGGCGCCGCCGCGAGCGTGACCCCGGAATAGGCGCCGCCGATCACGGCCGAGACGTCCGAGTCGTAGAGCCGGGTGGCGAGCGCGACCGAGGAGTCGGGATCGCCGAAATCGTTCTCCACCAGCAGTTCGAGACGACGCCCGTCGATCCCTCCGGAGTCGTTGATCTGCCTGGCGGCGAGTTCGGCGCCGAGCCGCATGGGCAGCACGCCGGCATCATTGAGGGAGACGGCAAGCGCGATGCGCACCGTCGGCGGCGCCGAATGGCAGCCCGAAACGAGGAGCACCGCTCCGAGCAGCAGGGGGATCGGTCCTGGCCTCTGAGCGGTCATCGTCGCTCCAGCGTGGCGCGCGATCGCGGATGAAACAGCGGAGGGGGCGGCCCGCTCCCAAGATACAAGCCGGGCGGCGGTGACGTGCAGGTGACGTTCAGCGCGCCGGGCTGCACACCCCCGGCAGTCCGTCGGCCGCGGTCGCGTTCCACTCCCGCACCTCGAGCCCCAGGCAGGCGAGCAGGGTCCCGGCGACGTTGGCCTGATGGACCTCATCCGTGGTGGGGACTTCGCCCCGATCGGGCGTCGCGGGACCGATGACCGCCAGCCAGATCTGCTCCGAGCCGGGCACGTCCTCGCCGTGATCGGTCCAGTTCGCCGGGGTGAGCCCGCGGCCGTGATCGGTGGTCACGATGAGCGTCGTTCGCCCGCGGTATTCCGGCAGTGACTCCGCCGCCTGCCAGAGCTCCCGGAGAAATCCGTCGAGGCCGTGCAGCGCATCCAGTACCCGATCGTAGCGGCGCGAGTGGGCGAGGTCGTCGGTGTCGTCCATTGCTATATAGAGTAGGCGCGGCTGGTAGCGCCGGAGCCAGGCTATCGCCATCGCGCCGGTGAAGGCATCGAGTCGCGCCCCCTCCCAGAGCGCCTGGGCCCGCCCCTGCAGCACCGCGAGGCGGCGCATCTCGGGCGTGGCAAGCGCCGCGGGAATGGAGTCGTCTCCGGCGTTCACGAAGACGGCCCCCTCCCTGCTCGCGGCGTACTCCCGGAAATTCTCCCAGCTCCCGAACAGGGCGACCTGATCCTGCCGGAGCCCGAGACGGCGACGGACATACTCGAGCACCGTCTCATGGCCATAGCGGATCCGGTCATTGCTCTTCACATCGGACTGTGCGTGGCCGGTGAGGATCTCCTGGTACCCGGGAGCCGAGAAGCCGTGGGTGTTGGTGATGGTGGCTCGACTCCCGCGCGCCGCATTGCCGAAGACCATGCCGCGCGGCGCGAGCGAATCCCAGAAGAACGGCATCACGGCACGGCGCCGCTCCTCGGGCGTGGCCCGCCAGTATCGCTGGGTGAACTGCTCGCGGTTGGCCACCCCGCTCAGGGAGTCGCTGGCGCTCACCACGGTATCCATGCCGCCGAAGAAGTCGGTGGGTCGGACGCCGTCGAGGGTCACGAGGATCACGTGCCGGGGTGGCTCGACCTGGGCGTGGAGGGCGGTGGGAAGGCCAAAGGCGAGAAGGGTGGTGAGGATCGAGACCGGGCGCATCGAGGGTGGTCCGGAAGAAGGAGGGGCCAATCTAGCTCCAACGAGGGATGGCGGGAGCGTCCTTGTGACACGTTATTGACAAATTCGTGGGAAATGTAAACGTTTACATGCCCCTCAAGTCCGACATGATCGTCGGATCTAGACCAAAATTGGCTTTTCCCGATTTCCCGGCCGCCACCAGTGCGTCCGGGCGATCCGACGCCCGTGAGCCTTCACTGATGGTGACCATCAAGGATGTGGCCCGGATCGCTGGGGTCTCCGTGGCCACCGTGTCGCGGGTACTCAACGGCAGCGACCTGGTTCGTGATGGCACCCGTGACCGGGTTCAGCAGATCGCGCTGGACCTCGGCTACAGCCCGCATGGCGCCGCGCGCAGCCTGATCACCAACCGCACCCACACCATCGGGGTGCTGTTGCCGGACATCTACGGGGAGTTCTTCTCGGAAGTCATCCGCGGCATCGACCAGGCGGCCCAGCGGGAGGGGTACCACCTGCTGGTCTCGAGTGCGCGGGATGATCTCGAGAGTGCCCTCCGGTCCATGCGGGGGCGGGTCGATGGGCTGATCGTCATGTCGCCGGCGCTCGATGCGATCGCGTCGCGACGGAGCCTGCCGGAGCACTTCCCCGTGGTGCTGCTCAACTGTCCGCCGAGCGATGCGGCGTATGACAGCCTGGGGATCGCGAATTTCGAAGGCGCCCATGCGATGGTGCGGCACCTGGCCGGGCTGGGGCACCGCCGGATCGCGATCATCCGCGGAGAGGAACGGAACTTCGACGCCGCGGAGCGGCTGCGGGGATACCGGGCGGCGGTCAGGGAACTCGGGCTGGATGTCGCGCCCGGGCTCGAGCTGCCGGGCGACTTCAGCGAGGCGGCGGGGCACGCGGCGGCGCAGCTGATTCTCGGCAACGGGCTCCGGCCGACGGCGGTCTTCGCGGCCAACGATGGCATGGCGATCGGCGCGCTCAGCGCCTTTCGCGAGGCAGGGCTTCAGGTCCCGGTGGACATCGCCGTCACCGGGTTTGACGACATCCCGATGGCACGGTACGTCGAGCCGGCGCTCACCTCCGTGCATGTCGATATCAGCGCGCTGGGCGAGCGCGCTACGGCCTGGCTCTTGTCCTCACTGGGCGAGCCGCCGGACCGCCAACTCCGTCGTGAGACGCTTCCCACGACCCTCATCGTGCGGCGTTCCTGCGGCGCCCGGAGGCCGTAAGCCTCCGCATCTACACCACCCCTGGAGGAAGTCGGTATGCGCATCAAAAACGTTGTGCGATGGCTGGGAGGGGCGCTCGCGGTACTCGGGCTCGTCCTCCTCACGGCGGGTAGCGCCACCGCCCAGACGAGTACCGGAACCATCCGCGGCACCATCACCGGTGCCGACGGCAAGGGTCTCAGCGGCGCGGAGATCGTCGCGAAGAACCTGTCCAGCGGCGTCGAGCGTTCGACGGCCAGCCGTGCGGACGGCGCCTACACCCTCGCGGGCATGGTGCCGTCGACCTACCAGCTGACGGTGCGGCGCATCGGCAGCGGGGCGCAGGCGCGCACCGTCGTGGTGCAGGTCGGCGCGACGCTGGTGCAGGACTTCAAGCTCGAGGAGCGGGCGGTCGAAGTCGCGGAACTCACGGTGACGGCGCAGGTACCGACCATCGAGACCCGGACCTCGGAAGTCGCGACCAACATCACCTCGGAGCAGATCGAGAAGCTGCCGACGCCAAGCCGGAACTTCCTCGACCTCGCGGCGCTGTCGCCTGGCGTGAGCGTGGCGGAGGACCGGATCAACGGCACCTCGAAGAACATCACCGCGGGCGGCCAGAGCGCCAACTCGGTGAACATCTTCGTGGACGGCGTGAGTCTCAAGAATGACCTGACCGCGGGCGGCATCGCGGGGCAGGACGCCAGCCGCGGCAACCCCTTCCCGCGGAATGCGGTGCAGGAGTACCGCGTCATCAGCCAGAACTTCAAGGCGGAATACCAGAAGGCGTCGAGCGCGGTCATCACCTCGACCACCAAGTCGGGCGGCAACATCTGGTCCGGCAACGCCTTCTTCGGCTACCAGGACAAGGGGCTCGTGGCGCGGGACACCTTCGACATCGCGAACAAGGTGAAGAAGGCCGACTACAGCCGCTCGATCCTCGGCCTGAGCGCCGGCGGCCCGATCATCAAGAACAAGCTGCACTTCTTCGGGTCGTACGAGGGCAACTACCAGAACCGCACCGCGACCGTGAACTTCACCCCGCCGACCGGCATCGCCGCGCTCGACACGGTGAACCTCACCGGCTACAACGGCTCCAAGCAGTCGCCGTTCCGCGAGACCCTGCTCTTCGGCAAACTGAGCTACGCGGTGAACCAGAACTCCTCGGCCGAGTTCAGCTTCAACAACCGGCACGAGACGGACGTCCGCGACTTCGGCGGCACCACCTCGCTGCAGTCGGCGACGAACTTCCGCAACATCACCAGCGTCGCGAACCTCAAGTACAACTACTTCAAGGGTCCGTGGCTCAACGAGGCGGCGGTCAGCTATTCGCGCTTCCGCCGCAACCCGACCCCGGACACCCCGGGCCTCCCGTCGCGGGTGTTCCACTACCCCGGCCAGGATGCGCGGATCGGCAGCAACCTGAGCATCCAGGACTTCACCCAGAAGCGGCTCGGCTTCCGCAACGACCTGACCTACTCCGGCTTCCAGATGGCCGGCCAGCACGTCTTCAAGGTCGGCGCGGTGGTGGACTTCGTGAAGTACGACGTGATCAAGCGGAACGACGAGACCCCGAAGTTCGAGTACTCGCAGTACGTCGACTCGACCAACTACGGCTGGACCACCGATCCGACCCAGCTCGCGTTCAACTTCCAGACGCCCTACCAGCTGACCTACGGCACCGGCGTCCCGGGCCTGAACGTGAACAACACCCAGATCGGCGCCTACCTGCAGGATGACTGGACTCCGACGCCGCGCCTGACCCTGAATCTGGGCCTGCGCTGGGACTACGAGTCCAACATGTTCAACACCAAGTACAAGACCCCGCAGAACGTCGTCGACACGCTGACCCGGTACAACGACTCGCTGCCGTCGCCGCTGGATCTCAGCCGCTACATCAGCACCGGCAGCAACCGGAAGCCCTTCACCGGCGCCTTCCAGCCGCGGATCGGGTTCTCCTACGCGCTCGACAACCAGAACAAGACGACGATCTTCGGCGGCTTCGGCATCTATTACGACCGGTCGATCTTCGACTTCTCGGTGGACGAGATCCAGAAGCTGACCCACCCGACCTACCAGATCCGCTTCGCCGCGCCGGGCCAGGCGCCGAAGCCCGGTCAGGTGGCGTGGAACAACAGCTACCTCACCGCCGACACCACCGTGCTGAACGCGCTGGTGAAGACCTCGGGCCAGCCCGAAGCCTTCCTCATCGACAACAAGACCAAGCTGCCGAAGTCGAAGCAGTGGAGTCTCGGCATCCGCCGCACTTTCGGCAGCTTCGCCGGCACGGTGACCTATCAGGGCCAGCGCGGCACCGACCAGTTCACCTACACCTGGGCGAACATCGGGCTCAACCCGAACGGCTCCTGCTGCACCAGCTTCAACATCGGGGCCCACGGCTTCAACAACTTCATCGCCTCGACGAACGACGGAAAGACCTGGTATGACGCGCTGTCATTCCAGCTCGACCGCCCGTACCGCCGCAGCGCCAGCTCGAAGTTCGGCTGGGGCGCGGGCCTGCTGTACACCTACGCCAAGCGGTCCATCGCCGGCGTGGACAACCTGAACGACCTGAGCAGCTCGTTCCCCGGCGCATTCCCGAACGCCAAGGGGATCCCGAAGCACGCCGACAACGGCGGCAATGACGAGCGGCACCGGGTCGTGGCCAACTGGATCATGGATCTGCCGTATGCCTTCGGCATCCAGTTCAGCGGCCTGGTCACCCTCGGCAGTGGCGCCCGGCTCGACGTCGGCTGCCCGGCCCGCTTCTGCGGCCCGAGCACCTACGTCAACGGCGGCTTCACCCCGAAGAAGTACGACTTCATCATCCCGGGCGCGTGGGCCTACCGGATGGTCGATCTCCGTCTCCGGAAGGACTTCCCGAGTTTCGCCGGCACCCAGCTCGGCGTGACGATGGATATCTACAACGCGTTCAATTACCGGAACTTCGGCTGCTACGACACGGGCTTCCAGTCACCGAACCAGGGCAAGGCGTTCTGCGCAGTCAGCGATCCGCGCCGGTTCCAGCTCGGTGCCGAGTACAACTTCTAGTTGACCCCTGAGCCGTGGGGCATCCACACCGGATGCCTCACGGTGCATTCCCCCTGACGGGGGCGGAACGACGATGCGTGCACTCCTGACCCGGCTCCCCGCTCCCGCCAGCCTGCTGCTCCTGGGCCTCCTCGCCTGCACCGGGATGGGGCCCGCTCCAGCCACCGAACCGATCACCTCCCCGCGCACCCAGGCGTTCCTCGATACGCTCGAGCAGCGCACGTTCAGCTTCTTCTGGGAGCGCACCGATCCGGCCACCGGCCTCACGCCGGACCGCTGGCCCACGCAGAGCTTCTCCAGCATCGCCGCCGTCGGCTTCGCGCTGACGGCCTATCCCATCGGCGTCGAACGGGGCTACGTCACCCGCGGCGAAGCGGCCGACCGGACCCTCACGACCCTCCGCTGGTTCTGGCAGGCGCCGCAGGGCGCCGCGGCCACCGGGATGAGCGGCTACAAGGGATTCTTCTACCACTTTCTCGAACCGCAGGGCGGGGCCCGCTTCCGGGACGTGGAGCTGTCGACGGTGGACACCTCCCTCCTGCTGGGCGGCGTGCTGTTCTGCCAGCAGTACTTCGACGGCACCGATCCGACCGAATCCGCGATCCGCGCCTACGCCGACTCGCTCTACCGCCGGGTGGACTGGCAGTGGGCCCAGCGGACGCCGCCGCTCGTCAACATGGGCTGGAAGCCGGAGGACGGCTGGCAGCCGCTCGACTGGCGCGGCTTCAACGAGGCGATGCTGGTCTACATCCTCGCGTTAGGCTCCCCCACCGCGCCGCTCGACTCGACCGCCTGGTCGGCCTGGTCGAGCACCTACCAGTGGGGCAGCTATTACCACCAGGCGCACATCGGGGGCGCCCCGCTGTTCTGGCATCACTACACCCAGGTCTGGGTCGACTTCCGCGGCGTGCAGGATCCCTACACCCGCGCCCGCGGCATCGACTACTTCGAGAACTCGCGCCGGGCCACGCTCGCCCAGCGGAGCTACGCGATGGACAATCCGGCGGGTTGGGCCGGCTATGGCGCGACCACCTGGGGCCTCTCCGCCTCGGACGGGCCCGCCGACGTGACGCTCAACTACAAGGGCACCGCGCGGCGCTTCTTTACCTATGCGGCCCGTGGCGCCTCCTTCACGGAGGTGCGGGATGACGGCACCATCGCGCCGACCGCAGCGGCCGGCTCGATCCCCTTCGCCCCCGAGGTGGTGATCCCGGCGCTGCTCGGCATGCGGGAGCGCTACGGGGACTGGGTCTTCGGCCAGTACGGTTTCGTCGACGCCTTCAATCCCAGCTTCCAGTTCCCCGTCACGGTGAGCCAGGGCCGGATCGTGTCCGGCGAGGGATGGTTCGACACCGATTACCTCGGACTCGATCAGGGCCCGATCCTCGCGATGCTCGCGAACTACCGGTCGGACCTGGTCTGGAAGTACATGCGGAAGAGCCCCTACATCATTCGCGGCCTGCGTCGGGCCGGATTCTCCGGCGGCTGGCTGGATCAGGCTCCGTGAGGCACCCCTCCCCGTTCCCCTCCCCGCGTTCGCGCGGAGGGGGAACGTCTGGTCAAGGCACCCCCTCTCCACGCAAGTGGAGAGGGGGATGGGGGGTGAGGGTGCTCGCCGCGCTGCTACTGCTCGGGTGCACCCCCCGCTCCGATCCCAACACCATCCGCTTCTGGGCCTTCGGCCGCGAGGGCGAGGTCGTCCAGGAGCTGGCGCGCGGCTTCGAGCGGGAGCACCCCGGCATCCACGTCCGGGTGCAGCAGATTCCCTGGTCGGCGGCGCACGAGAAGCTCCTCACCGCAATCGTGGGACGCTCGACGCCTGACGTGGCGCAGATGGGGAACACCTGGATCCCGGAGATGGTGGCCCTCGGTGCGCTCGCGCCGATCACGACGCCGCTCGCGGACAGCAGCTACTTCCCCGGGATCGTCGCCACGAACGTCATTCACGACACGCTCTACGGCCTGCCCTGGTACGTGGACACGCGGGTGCTCTTCTACCGGAAGGACATCCTCGCCCAGGCCGGCTACGCGAAGATGCCGGAGACGTGGGCCGGCTGGCGCGACGCGATGCTCGCCATCAAGCGGACGGTGGGGAAGGATCGCTACGCGATCTTCCTGCCGACCAACGAGTGGCCGCCCCAGGCGATCCTCGGGCTGCAGCAGGGCTCGCCGCTCATCGACACGACCGGCCACGGGGCATTCGCGCAGCCGGCCTTCACCCGCGCCTTCGACTTCCTGCTCTCCCTCTACCACGACCAGCTCGCCCCGCCGGTGAGCAACACCGAGATCGCGAACCTCTACCAGGAGTTCGGGCGCGGCTACTTCTCGATGTACATCAGCGGGCCGTGGAATCTCGGCGAGTTCCGTCGCCGGCTCCCGGCCGAGCTGCAGGACAGCTGGGGCACCGCTCCCCTGCCCGGCCCGACCGGCGCCGAGTCAGGCGTGTCGCTGGCGGGGGGCTCGAGTCTGGTCGTCTTCCGCGCGTCGAAGCACCGCGAGCTCGCCACCCAGCTGGTCGAGTATCTCAGCCGGCCCGAGCAGCAGGCGGCGTTCTACCGGCTCACCGGCGACCTGCCCGCCCGGCGCGAGGCCTGGGCCGACTCGGCGCTCGCCGCCGACCGTGAAGCGGACGCCTTCCGCATCCAGCTGCTCCGCGCGGTGCCGACGCCGATGGTGCCGGAGTGGGAGCAGGTGACGACGAAGATCATGGATCACACCGAGGCGGCGGTACGCGGCGGCACGAAGCCGGCGGCGGCGCTCGCCGCCCTCGATGCCGACGTCGACCGGCTCCTCGAACGACGCCGCTTCCTGCTCGCGCGCGAGCGCAATGGGACACCGTGACACCGGGCGGAACGGGGGCGGAGTCGCGGGCCGGCTGGGCCTTCGTCACACCGGCCCTGCTCCTGATCGGGGTCTTCTTCGCGATCCCGGTCTGTGGCGCCTTCCTGCTCTCCTTCACCGATTTCGACCTCTACTCGATCGGCGATCTCGGCAGCACCCGCTTCGTGGGGTTCAAGAACTACCACGACCTGCTCTCCACGCCGCTCTTCTGGACCGCGCTCCGGAACACCACCTACTTCGTGGTGGTCGGCGGGCCGCTGTCGGCCGCGGCCTCGCTCGCGGCCGCCGTCCTCGTCAATGCGAAGATGCTCCGGCTCAAGCCGCTCTTCCGGAGCGCCTTCTTCGCGCCCTGGGTGACGACGCTGGTCGCGGTGGCGATCGTCTGGCGCTACATCTACCACCCGCAGTACGGCCTGGTGAACGCGGGACTCTCGCACCTCGGCATCGGCCCGATCGACTGGCTCGGCAATCCCCACTGGGCGATGCCGGCGATCATCCTGCTCTCCGTCTGGAAGAACTTCGGCTACAACATGCTGGTCTTCCTCGCGGGGCTGCAGGCGATCCCCGAGGAACTGTATGAGGCGGCCTCGCTCGACGGCGCGGGGGCCTGGCACCGGTTCCGGCACATCACCCTCCCGATGCTGGGCCCGACCTTCATCTTCGTCGGCGTCGTGACGATGATCGCCTCGTTCCAGATCTTCAGCGAACCGTACGTGATGACCCAGGGCGGTCCGCTCAAGGCGACCGAGACGCTGGTGCTCTTCATGTACGAGGAGGGGTTCCGCTGGTGGCGACTGGGCTTCTCGGCGGCGATCGCGGTGGTGCTCTTCATCCTGACGCTGATCGGCACGCTGCTGCAGCTCCGGCTCCGAAAGGTCGCGGAAGGATGAAGCGCCGGCTGCAGTCGATCGGGCTCCACGCCCTGCTCGCCGTCGCGGCGCTGCTCGCGGCAGCACCGCTCCTGTGGATGATCTCCGCGTCGTTCATGCGGCCGGGCGAGGCCAACACCTCGCCTCCGCCGCTCCTGCCGAGCCATCCGACGCTGGAGCACTACCGGGCGCTGTTCACCTCGCTCAGCCTGGGCCGGTACTTCCTCAACAGCCTCTTCATCGCGGTAGGCGGGACACTCCTCGCGATCGTGATCACGGGGATGGCCGGCTACGCCTTTGCGAAGCTCCGCTTCCGGGGCCGCGAGCCGGTCTTCCGCGGCCTGCTCGCCGGGATGGTGATCCCGGGCCAAGTGGCGATGCTGCCGATGTTCATCCTGCTCCGCGAGATGGGGCTCATCAACACCCTCTTCGGCGCGATGGTGCCGGTCCTCGCGCCGATCTACGGCATCTTTCTCGTCAGGCAGTACGCCCTCTCGATTCCCGACGACCTGCTCGACGCCGCGCGACTCGACGGCGCGAGCGAGTTCCGCATCTTCCGCTCGATCGTCTTCCCCTCGCTCGCCCCGGTGCTGGCCACGCTCGGCGTGTTCACCTTCCTGAGCGCGTGGAACGACTTCATGTGGCCGCTCATCGTCCTGAGCGACGACGCGCATTACACCCTGCCGGTCGCGCTCGCCAATCTCGCGGGGGAGCATGTGCAGGACGTCGAGCTGATGATGGGGGGCGCGGTCGTGACCGTGCTGCCGGTCTTCCTCGCGTTCCTCTTCCTGCAGCGCTACTACATCCAGGGCATCATGGCGGGGAGTGTGAAGGGATGATCGCGTCGCTGCTGCTCGTTGCACTGCTGGCTGGTGCGCAGGGCGACACGCTCGCGCCCCGGCTGCTCGACGGCTTCGAGCAGCCCGAGGCCTGGAGCGCCCATCCCGCCGACGGCGTCAGTGCCACGCTCCACGGCGACCGCGGGCATACCGGGCGGGCGCTTCGGATGGACTTCGACTTCAACGGTGGCGGCGGCTACGCGATCGCGCGGCGCATGCTGCCGATCCCGCTTCCCGCCAACTACGCCTTCTCCTTCTGGATGCGGGGCGCCTCGGCGCCCAACACGCTCGAGTTCAAGCTGATTGACGCCTCCGGCGAGAACGTCTGGTGGTACTCGGAGCGCGACCGAAGCTTCAATGGACGCTGGCAGAAGGTGACGGTCCGGCGTCGTCAGATCAGTTTCGCGTGGGGACCGCTGGGCGGCGGGGAACTGCATCAGGCGGCATCGCTCGAACTGGTGATCACCGCCGGCAAGGGGGGCGGCCGGGGCAGCGTCTGGTTCGACGACCTCACACTCACCCCGCTCCCCGACCTCGGTCCCTACGACCGCACGCCGATCGCGGCAGCGACTGCGAGCCTCGCACAGCATCCGGCCGCGGCGGCGCTCGACGGTGATACACTCACGGCCTGGCGGAGCGGCACGGCGCCGGCCTCGCTGACGGTGGACTTCCAGCGCCCGCGCGAGTTCGGCGGCCTCACCCTCTTCTGGGAGCGGGGCCGCGCGGCTCGGGACTACGACCTCCTGCTCTCCGACGACCGGCGCGAGTGGCACGTGGTGCGCCGAGTGCGCGGCTCGGATGGTGGCCGGGACGACCTGTACCTGCCGGACAGCGAATCCCGCTACCTCCGGCTCAGGCTGATCGCCGCAGCCGGGGCATCCGGAGTCGGACTCACCGAACTCACGGTGCAGCCGCTCGCCTTCGGCGCCTCGAAGAACGCGTTCTTCTCGGCGATCGCGAAGGACGCGGTCCCCGGCACGCTGCCGCGCTACTACAGCGGTGTCCGCTCCTACTGGACCGTCGTCGGCGTGGATGCGGCCCCCGAAGAGGCACTCATCAACGAGGATGGCGCGGTCGAGGCCGGCAAGGGCGACTTCTCCATCGAGCCGTTCCTCTATGACGGCGGACTCATCGGCTGGCACGATGTGACGCGTCGGGTGTCGCTCGAGGACGGCGTGCTTCCGATGCCGACCGTCACCTGGACCGCCGGCGATCTCACTCTCCGGATCACCGCCTTTGCGATCGGCCCGGCATTGGCCTCCTCGGTAGTCGTGCGATATCGCATCGCCAACGCCGGTCGCGGCACCAGGCGGCCGATCCTGTACCTCGCGGCCCGTCCCTTCCAGGTGAATCCCCCCTGGCAGTTCCTGAATACCCAGGGTGGGGCCGCGCCCATCGATTCGCTGCGCTGGACCGGCAAGGCGCTGGTTGTGAATGGCACCCGGCGGGTGCTCCCGTTCACGCCCCCGCGCAGGGTTGGCGCCAGCAGCTTCGACGGCGGGGAGATCGTTGGCCATCTGCGCGAGGGGCGCCTGCCGCTCGCCACCGCGGTGCGCGACCCCTTCGGTTCGGCGTCCGCGGCGCTGGGATGGCCGCTCACGATCGCCGCCGGCGATTCGGCGGAAGTGGCCATCGAGATTCCGCTCCACCCCGGCAGCGGCGCCAACCTCGCCCCTGCGCCGACCTCCCTGGTCGCGGAAGCGATGGCGGAGGTGGCCGGTGGCTGGCACGAGAAGCTCGATCAGACCGACATCACGCTCCCGGCGTCGGGGGCGCATCTGGCACGCACCATCAAGAGCACGCTGGCCTGGATCCTGGTGAACCGGGACGGCGCGGCGATCCAGCCGGGCTCGCGCTCCTACGAGCGCTCCTGGATCCGCGACGGGTCGCTCACCTCGACCGCCCTGCTCCGCTTCGGCCACGCCGAGGAGGTGCGCGACTTCATCACCTGGTTCGCGCCGTATCAGTACACCAGCGGCAAGGTGCCCTGCTGCGTCGACGCCCGGGGCGCCGATCCGGTGCCCGAGCACGACAGCCACGGCGAGTTCATCTACCTGGTGATGGAGTACTACCGGCAGACCGGCGACCGGCCGCTGCTCGAGCAGATGTGGCCGCATGTGCAGCTCGCCGCGGCGCACATCGACTCGCTGCGCCAGACCCGTCTCACGCCGGAATATCAGAGCGGCGACAAGCGCGACTTCCTCGGCCTCTTGCCGCCTTCGATCAGCCACGAGGGCTATTCGGCCAAGCCGATGCACTCGTACTGGGACGATTTCTTCGCGCTGCGCGGGCTCAAGGACGCGGCGGAGATGGCGGCGATCCTCGGTCACGTCTCGGACGCGAAGCGGCTCGGTGATCTCCGCGACGCGTTCCGCCACGACATCCTCGCCTCACTCGACCGGGTCATGGCGGGCCATCACATCGACTACATCCCCGGCGCCGCCGATCTCGGCGACTTCGACGCGACCTCGACCACCATCGCGGTTGCCCCGGTCGGGGAAGAGGCGACGCTGCCCCGGGCCGCGCTGCGGGAGACCTTCGAGCGCTACTGGCGCAACACGCAGCAGCGGCTCGAGCCGTCGGCACAGTGGGATGCCTACACCCCCTATGAACTGCGCACCGTGGGCTCCGTCCTGCGGCTCGGCTGGAAGGATCGCGCGCTCCAGCTGATGGACATGTTCCTGGCCGACCAGGAGCCACCGGAGTGGAACCAGTGGCCGGAGATCGTGTGGCACGACCGGCGGGCCCCGAAGTTCATCGGCGACTCGCCGCACACCTGGGTCGGCTCCGACTTCCTCCGCTCCGCCGCGGATCTGTTCGCCTACGAGCGGGAGGAAGACAGCACGCTCGTCGTCGGTGCCGGCGTCAGCGATGCGTGGCTCGACGGACCCGGCGTCGGCGTGCGATCGCTCCACACCTGGTGGGGACCGCTCAGTTACACCATGCGGCGGGAATCGGGCATCGTGCGGGTGGAGCTCGCCGAGGGTGTGCACGTCCCGGCCGGCGGCGTGCGGGTATCTTCCCCCGCGCTCGCCCCCGTGCTCCACGCGACTCTGAACGGCGCACCCGCTCCACTCGACCCCGAGGGCCGAGTGGTCGTGCGGAGTCTGCCGGCGGACGTTTCGTTCGAATACTGACGGGCGCGAGCCGCCTGTCGTTCTGCCTCTGGAGGAACCGCTCTCGTGGGACCGTACGCGCAGCTTCTGTCGAATGGCCGTTACCGAGTGCTGCTCACCGGCGCGGGTGCCGGCGCCTCGTCGCTCGATGCCCTCGCGCTCACCCGCTGGTCGGGCGACCGTACCCGGGATGCCGACGGGTTCTTCCTCTATATCCGCGACCTCGACCGGGGTCACCTCTGGGGCGCGGGACGGCAGCCGGTGGAGCGTGCCCCTGACCGCTACCGTACCCGGTCGGGGCCGGGACGGGCCGAGATCGTGCGCGAGGACGACGGGATCGTCACGACGCTCGACGTCTGTGTGGATCCCGATGCCGACGCCGAGATCCGCCTGCTCACGCTCACCAACCGGAGCCGGAAACCGCGCCGTCTCGACGTCACCAGCTACGCTGAAGTCGCCCTGAACCCGCCGGCCGCCGACGCCGCGCACCCGGCGTTCTCCAAGCTGTTCGTGCAGACCGAATACCTCGACGGCCACGAGGCGCTGCTCGCACGGCGCCGCCCGCGGAGCCCCGACGAGCAGCCGGTATACATGGGGCACCGCCTCCTCGTCGATCGCTCGCTGGAGGACGACACCCCCGCGATCGAAACCGACCGCGCCAGGTTCATCGGGCGGGGCCGGACGCTCGGACGGCCCGCGGCGCTCGACGCGGGCGCCACGCTCTCGGGGACGACCGGCAATGTGCTCGACCCGGTCCTCGCGATGCGGCGAACGGTGACGCTCGCCGCAGGCGCGAGCGTGCGGCTGATCGCGATCCTCGCCGCCGGCCTCGACCGGGAGAAGGTCGTCGGCTGCCTGACGACCGGCTACGCGGCGCGTACGACGGAGATCTTCCGTTCCGCGCAACAGCGGGACCTCGCGCGCCTCAAGCAGGCCGGCGTGCCGCGGGACTGGCGCGAGCGGCTCCCGCTCCTCAACGGCGCGCTGGCGTATGGCGCTCCCCTCTCGAGTCCCGGCGCCGTGCTTCCCGAGGCGAGCACCCTGGTGACGGGTGATGCGCGGGCACTCGGGCTGGCCGGCGGGGTGCCGCTCGTCGTGGCGCGTGTGGGTGCGCCACCCACCGCGCACGCCGTGCTGCAGCTCGCGCGGGTTGCGAGCTACTGGCGGAGCGCCGGATTCCCGGTGGATCTGCTGATCGTGGATGACCTCGACAGCGAGGAGCTCCGCGGCGGGCTTCCCGCCACGCTGATCGCCGGCCGCACCGTGGTGCGGCGCAGCTCCGAGATTCCCGCGGAGCTGCTCGAGTTGGTGGATCGCGCGGCGCGCTTCACGATGCTCGGCACGCCGCCGGAAGTGCGCAACTTCGTCGGCGAGATTCCGGCGGCGAAGTTCCACCCGGTGCACGACGAGCGCGGGGACACACCGCTCGACAAGACCGAAGCGCTGCAGTTCGACAACGGCTTCGGCGGATTCTCGCCCGACGGCACCGAGTATGTGATCCGCCTTCCCCGGGAGCGGGGCGAGCTGCGCCGCCCGCCGCTCGCGTGGAGCAACGTGATCGCCAACGAGGAGCTCGGCTTTCTCACGACCGACGGCGGCGGGGGATACACCTGGAGCGTGAACAGCCGGGAGAACCGGCTCACGCCCTGGTCCAACGATCCGATCACCGATCCGCCCGGCGAAGCGATCTATCTCCGCGATGAGGAGTCGGGGCTCTACTGGTCGCCACTGCCCGGCCCGGTGCCGGGCGCGGGCGGCTACGAGGTGCGTCACGGCTTCGGCTACACTCGTACAAGGCATGAGAGCCAGCAGCTCGGCCAGGAGGTGGTCGCCTTCGTGCCGCGGCACGACGGGGTGAAGCTGGTCCGCGTCCAGGTCATCAATCGGAGTGCGCGGGCGCGCCGGCTCTCCGCCTTTGCCTACTGCGAATGGGTACTCGGCGTCGTGCCGAGCGAGACCACGCGGTTCGTGACGACGGAGCGCGATCAGGCCACCGCCGCCATCCTCGCGGTGAACCCGCACAATGTCGAGTTCAGCAGCCGCGTCGCCTTTGCCGCGCTGGTGGGACCCGATGGGTCGGTGGCCACGGAGTCGAGCGCCGACCGGCGGACCTTCCTCGGCCAGCTCGGCAGCACCGCACGGCCAGCGGCGATCGTCAGCGGCGAGCCGCTCGACGGCCGCGCAGGAGCGGGACTCGATCCCTGCGCCGCCTTCCGCGTGCCGCTCACCCTCGCCCCCGGCGAATCGGCGGAGTTCCTCTTTCTCCTCGGTGAGGCGCCGAACCGGGAGGCGGCACGGATCATCATCCGCCGCTACCAGAGCAGCGCGACTACCGCCGCGGCTCTCGACGGGATCGTCGCCTTCTGGCGCGAGACGCTGGGCCGGATCCAGGTCCAGACCCCGTCCCCGGCCATCGACCTGATGGTCAACGGCTGGCTCGCCTATCAGAACCTCAGCTGCCGCATGTGGGGCCGCTCGGCGTTCTACCAGTCCGGCGGCGCCTTCGGCTTCCGCGACCAGCTGCAGGATGCCGCGGCGCTCATCTACCTCGATCCCGACATTACCCGCCAGCAGATCCTGCTGCACGCGGCGCATCAGTTCGTCGAGGGCGATGTCCTCCATTGGTGGCATCCGCCGCTCAGCAAGGGCATCCGCACCCGCTTCGCCGACGACCTGCTCTGGCTCCCGTACATCACCGCGGGCTACATCCGTCACACCGGCGATCTCGCAGTCCTCGGCGAGCCGGCACGCTTCCTCACCGCGCACCAGCTCGCCCCGGGCGAGGACGAGGAGTTCCTGATCCCGAAGGACTCGGGCCAGTCAGCGGATCTCTACGAGCACTGCTGCCGCGTGCTCGATCGCTCACTCACGAAGGGCGCGCATGGCCTGCCGCTGATGGGCACCGGCGACTGGAATGACGGAATGAACCGGGTCGGGCGGGAGGGCCGGGGCGAGAGCGTGTGGCTCGGCTTCTTCCTCTATCACATCCTCGACGGCTTCCTGCCCCTCTGCGACCTTCGTGAGGACAGCAACCGCGCGTCCCGCTATCGCGACTGGCAGCGGGAGCTGGGCACCGCGCTCAACGCCGGCGGGTGGGATGGCGAGTGGTATCGCCGGGCCTACTACGACAACGGGGCACCACTCGGCTCGAAGCAGAGCGATGAATGCCGCATCGATGCGATCGCCCAGGCCTGGGCGGTCCTCTCCGGTGCCGCGCCCGCAGAGCGGGCCGGTCAGGCGCTCGACGCCCTGGAACGGTATCTGGTGAGCGAGGAGGACGGCATCATCCGGCTCCTCACGCCCGCCTTCGACAAGACCCCGAACGATCCCGGCTACATCAAGGGCTATCTCCCCGGCGTGCGGGAGAATGGCGGCCAGTACACCCACGGCGCGCTCTGGGCGGTGCGGGCGCTGGCGGAGGCGGGACGCGGTGAGCGGGCGGCAGCGCTGCTCGAGATGCTGAGTCCGGTGAGCCACGGACGCACCCAGGCGGAGGTTGGTCGCTACCAGGTGGAGCCGTACGTCGTCGCGGCCGATGTCTACGGCGTCGAGCCGCATCTCGGGCGCGGTGGCTGGACCTGGTACACCGGATCCGCGGGCTGGATGTTCCGGGTCGCTCTGGAATCGATCCTCGGCGTCACGGTGACCGGCGGCGAGTCGCTGCTGCTGTCGCCCAGCATTCCGAAGGCGTGGCCGGGCTACAGCGTGCGCTACCGGATGCCGAACGACACCACGAGCTACGAGATCACGGTGACCCGCGGCCGCGCGGAGCACACCGTCGCGACGCACGACGGCGCGCCGCTCGCGATCGAAGGGCGCGCCGTGGTGGTCCCACTCGTTCGGGACGGACAGAAGCACCTGGTGGAGGTGCGGCTCGGGCCCGACGTCGGCCCGGTCTACACCCCGCGGCGCCTAGAGTAGCGACGCACCGTTGGTGCGGATGACCTCGGCGTAGAGCTCGGCGCTCGCCTTCCGGGTCCGCTGCTGGGTGGAGTAGTCGACGTGATAGAGCCCGAACCGCTTCGAGAAGCCGTGGCTCCACTCGAAGTTGTCGAGCAGCGACCAGGCGAAGTAGCCTCGCAGATCGACGCCGGCCGCGATGGCGCGATGTGCGGCGCGCAGATGTTCGCGGTAGTAGTCGGTGCGGAGCGGGTCGGAGAGCACCGGACCATCGGCCGTCGGCGGATCGGGAAAGGCGGCACCGTTCTCTGTGATGTAGAGCGGCACCGGGCCGTAGCGCTGGTGGACCCAGAGGAGCACGTCGGTGAGCGCCTGGGGATAGACCTCCCAGTCGGTAGCAGTGTAGATGTGCTGCGGCTGGCGCACCCTGCCCGCACGCACCGGCAGTTCGGTGGGGGCATCGCAGGTGACGGCGCGGGTGTAGTAGTTGATGCCGAGGAAGTCGAGCGGCTGGCGGATGAGGGCGAAATCCTCCTCGGGGAATTCGGGCCAGTCGGCGCCATAGATCTCGCGCAGTTCGTCGGGATAGCTCCCGAAGAAGACCGGATCGAGATACTGCCGGTTCATGTACGCGTCGGCGCGGCGGGTGGCGGCCAGGTCCTCGGGGCGATCGGTCGCAGGGTATTTCGGCTCGAGATTCACCACTAGCCCGGGATTCCGGCCCCCTTCGGCGCGGATCGCCTGCATGCCCATCCCGTGCGCGCGGAGCAGGTTGTGGCTCGCGACCGGCGTCTCGGCGACGCTCTTGTGCCCAGGCGCGAGCGTCCCGTAGAGGTAGCCGCCGTCGGTGACGACCCAGGGCTCATTGAGCGTCGCCCACATCGCGGCGCGGTCGCCCAGGGCGCGGACCATCACGGTGACGTAGTCGGCAAACCAGCCGGCGATGTCGCGGTTGAGCCAGCCTCCCTCGTCGTCGAGGGCCGCGGGCAGGTCCCAGTGGTAGAGGGTGATGTTGGGCTGGATCCCGTGCCTCACCAGGGTGTCGGTGAGCCGGTCGTAGAAGGCGAGTCCCTTCGGATTCACGGCGCCGCGGCCGGAGGGCATGACCCGGCCCCAGGAGATGCTGTAGCGGTAGCTGGTGAGTCCGAGGTCGCGCATCAGCCGGACATCGTCCTCGAAGCGGCGGTAGTGGTCGCAGGCCACGTCCGCGTTGTCGTCGTTGGTCACCATGCCCGGCGTATGGGAGAAGCGGTGCCAGATGCTCGCACCGGCGCCATCAGCGAGCGGGGAGCCTTCGATCTGGTAGGCGGATGTGGCGGCACCCCAGAGGAAGCCGTGGGGAAAGTGGTTCGATTCAGACATTCTCAGAAGGCACGCAGATGGCCAGGGTGATCCTCGAAGGGCTGACAAAGATATACGAGGAGCGCGGAAAGGTTCACGCCGCGGTCCACGGCGTCGATCTGACCATCGAGGATGGCGAGTTCCTGGTCCTGGTGGGCCCGTCGGGGTGCGGCAAGAGCACGACGCTCCGGATGATCGCCGGGCTGGAAACGATCTCGAAGGGCACACTGCGCATCGGCGACCGGGTGGTCAACGACGTGCCGGCAAGCGAGCGGGACATCGCGATGGTCTTCCAGAACTACGCGCTCTATCCCCACATGTCGGTCTACGAGAACCTCGCCTTCGCGCTCAAGCTGCGGAAACTGCCCGCCGCCGAGATCGAGACCCGGGTCCGCCAGGCGGCGGAGCTGCTCGGTCTCGGCGAGCTGCTCGAGCGGAAGCCGCGGCAGCTCTCCGGGGGCCAGCGCCAGCGGGTGGCGCTCGGGCGCGCCATCGTCAGGCAGCCGAAGGTCTTTCTCTTCGACGAGCCGCTCTCCAACCTCGACGCCAAGCTCCGGGTGCAGATGCGGCGCGAGATTGCGGCACTCCGCCGGCGCCTCGGCACCACGACGATCTACGTCACCCACGACCAGGTCGAGGCGATGACCCTGGGCGACCGGATCGTCGTGATGAAAGATGGGCACGTGCAACAGGTGGACACGCCGCTCGGCATCTATCGCGCGCCGGCGAACACCTTCGTCGCGACCTTCGTCGGCAGCCCGCCGATGAATCTCGTCCCCGGCACGATCGCCGCCGGGACATTCACCGCGAAGACCGGCGGCTTCACCCTGCCCGTCCCGCAGCAGGCCGGCGCCTCGGTGATCCTCGGCCTCCGGCCGGAGGCGCTGCATCCGAGTCCGGCAGGAGCGGGCGCCTTCACCGCCCGCATCGAGGAGGTCGAGCCACTCGGCAGCGAGACGATGCTCACCGTGGACGCCGGCGGAACCATGCTGATCGCGCGGGTCGATGGGGGGACAACGGTTCGGCGCGGCGACCAGATCTCGCTGGTCGTCGCGCCGGAGGGACTGCACTGCTTCGCCGGGGATTCCGAACTGCGTCTGCCGTGACGCAGCCCGGGCACCGAGGCCCGCGTTACGACGCGTACACCGGATAGGTCGCGTCGTACATCTGCTTCCGCACCGCCTCGCGGAGATCGGCCGGGCGCGGTGCCTTGGCCAGCCCCTCCTCGTACGCCACCTCCGCCACCGCCGTGGCGATCTCCACCGACACCTTCCGGATATCCGACAGCGGCGGGAAGAGCGACCCGGCATCGAGTGACTCCTGCGTCACCTGGTGCGCCAGCGAGCGGGCCGCCGCGTAGAACATGGTGTCGGTGACCCGGGTCGACTTCGACACGATCACGCCGAGCCCGACGCCCGGGAAGATGTAGGCGTTGTTCCCCTGCCGCGGCAGGAAGGTCTTGCCGTTCATGCGCACCGTCGGGAAGGGACTGCCGCTCGCGAAGACTGCCCGGCCCTCGGTCCAGGCGTAGGCTTGTTCGGCGGTGCACTCCGACTTGCTGGTCGGGTTGGAGAGCGGGAAGATGATCGGCCGCTTGTTGATCCGCGCCATCGCGCGCACCGCCGGCTCGGTGAACGAATTCCCCATCGCCGACACTCCCACGATCGCGGTCGGCTTGAGCGCCTCGACCGCCTCGAGCAATCCGGCCGCCTCGGCATGCGGATGGGCGTAGGGGAGCTTGTAGTCGGCAAGGTTCGCTCGGCCGGCCACGACCAGTCCCTTGCTGTCGATGAACCAGCAGCGCTGCCGGGCCGTCGCCTCGGGCATTCCCTCACGCACCAGCGCGGACACGATCAGGTCGGCAATCCCGGTGGCAGCGGAGCCGGCGCCCAGGAAGAGCACCTTCTGCTCCAGCAGCGGCTGACCGGTGATGCGGGCCGCCGAGAGCAGCCCGGCCAGTGTGACCGCCGCGGTGCCCTGGATGTCGTCGTTGAAGCAGCAGACCCGGTCGCGATAGCGGGCGAGCAGGTGGATCGCATTGTCCGTGGCGAAGTCCTCGAACTGGATCACCGCCGACGGGAAGACCTCCTGGACCGCCATGACGAACTCCTCCAGCAGCGCCGCATACTCCTCGCCGCGGAGCCGCGGCTGCTGCAGGCCCAGGTAGAGCGGGTCGTTGCGGATCTCCTCCCGGTTGGTGCCGACATCGATCGTCAGCGGCAGACACATGGAGGGATCGACCCCGGCGCAGGCGGTATAGAGCGAGAGCTTGCCGATCGGAATCCCCATCCCGTTGGCGCCGAGATCGCCGAGGCCGAGAATCCGCTCGCCATCGGTGACCACGATCATGCGGACCTCATGCTCGGGCCAGTTGCGGAGCACCTCGCGCACCCGGCCGCGGTCCTTCGCGGTCACGTACAGGCCGCGGGGCCGGCGGAAGATGTGGCCGAAGCGGACGCACGCCTCACCCACCGTCGGGGTGTAGAGGACCGGCAGCATCTCCTCCACGTGTGACATCACGGTGCGGTAGAAGAGATGCTCGTTCCGGTCCTGCAGGCTGATCAGGTAGATGTACTGCTCGATGGGACTCGGCTTGAGCAGGAAGTTCTCGATGATCCGCGCCTGCTGCTCGTCCTGCGTGGTCACCCGCGGCGGCAGCAGGCCGCGCAACCCGAGGCGGTCCCGCTCGGCGTCCGTGAAGCTGGTGCCCTTGTTCAGGCGGGGATCGTGGAGGTACTCCATCGCGGGGCGCTGTTCAGACATGGGATGGACTCGGGTGAGAGATCGGGGTCAGTCGCCTGGGGGAGCGAGCATGACCCGGGCGTCGACGGCGCGGACGCCATCGGCGAAAGCCAGCACGGGATTGAGATCGAGTTCGGCAATGTCGGGGAAATCGGTGGCGAGCCGGGAGACGCGAAGCAGCACATCCTCCAGCGCGCCGAGATCGGCGGTGCACCGCGCACTCCGGTAAGCAGCCGGAACCCGCGGATGCCGCGGACCATGTCCGCGGCATCCAGGCGCGTTATCGGCAGGCGGAAGACCACGTCGTGCAGCACCTCGACGAGTGCCCCCAGCCCGAACATCAGCATCGGGCCGAGCAGGATCGCGTGACATGCCCACGATCATCTCGCGCCCGCCCTTCACCATCTGCTGCACCAGCACACCGGTGATCGGTGCGTCGGGCTGCGCGCGTCGCGCGCCGGCCATGATCTCCTCATAGGCGGTACGCACTTCATCCGCACTGCCGAGGTCGACCTGCACCCCGCCGACGTCGGTCTTATGAATGATGGCCGGTGCCACGATCTTCATCACGACGGGGAATCCCATCTGCTCGGCCGCCGCGACGGCGGCGGCGGCGCTGGTTGCAAGCGAGGCACTTGCCGTGGGAATCCCGTACGCCTGGAGCAGTTGCAGCGATTCGATCTCGTCGAGACGGGGGCGCCCTTCGCTGCGGGCCTTGAGCAGAATCGCGGCGGCGCCCGACTGGTTCGCCGGCAACTCCTCCGCCACCGGCAGCGGGCGCTCCCGCCACTCGCGGTAGCGGCACATCGCCGCGAGGGCCCGCGCCGCCGATTCAGGAAAGATGTAGGCCGGGATGTTGTCGGCGTGGAGCTCCGCTCTCCCCTGCGGCAGCCCCTGCCGGCCCATCAGCACGGCAATCAGCGGCTTGTCGGGCCCGCCCGCCTTGGCCGCGACGATCGCCTCGGCCACGTCCGCCTGACGGACCCCCATCGGCGGCACGAAGATCGACATTACCGCATCGATCCCCGGATCGTCGAGCAGCGCGCCCAGCGCGGCGCGATAGCCGGGCGGGGTGGCGGACGCGATCATGTCGAGCGGATTGCGCAGCGAGGCCTCTTCGGGGAAGAGCGGCTTCAGCCGCGCGACGGTCGTCGCATCAAGATCGGCGACGTTGAGGTTGTTGGCTTCGAGCGCGTCGGCGGCGAGAATGCCGGGGCCGCCGGAATTGGTGACGACGGCAACCCGGCGCCCGCGGGGGAGCGGCTGGCCGTTGAACGACATCGCCAGGTCGAAGAGTTCTTCCACCGATCCGGCGCGCAGCACGCCCGCCTGCGCGAGCAATGCCTCGACGGCGATGTCGCTCGCCGCCAGCGCCCCGGTATGGGACGAGGCGGCCCGCGCCCCGACGCGGGAGCGGCCCGACTTCACCACGATGATCGGCTTCTTCCGGGTCACCCGCGAGGCGACTTCGAGGAACCGGCGCGGGTGCCCGAAATTCTCCACGTACATCAGGATGACCTCGATGCCCGGATCATCTTCCCAGTGCAGCAGGAGATCGGTGCCGCTCACATCCGGTTTGTTCCCCATCGACACGAACTGCGCGATGCCGATGCCGTACTCCTGCGCGTAGTCGAGCACCGACAGCCCCATCGCCCCCGACTGACTCACGAAGCCCGCCCGGCCGAACGGCGGCATGCTCGGCGCAAAGGTGGCATTCATCGAGATCGCGGGATCGGCGTTGAGGACCCCCATGCAGTTGGGGCCGACGAGCCGCATCCCGTGACGGCGGCAGATCTCGACCAGGTCGCGCTCCCGTTCCACGCCTTCGCCACCCACCTCCCGGAAGCCCGCGCTGATCACGACGAGGCCGCGCACCCCCTTCCGGCCGCACTCCTCCGCGACACTCGCGACGTGGGCCTTGGGCACGCAGACGACCGCCATGTCCACCGCATCGGGAATCGCAGTGACACTCGGCCAGGCCTTGATGGAGTGGATGGAAGCGGCGCTGGGATTCACCGGGTAGACGGTGCCGGTGAAGCCGTAGTTCACGAGATTGGCGAGGATCTGATGGCCGATGGTGGTCGGCGAGCGCGAGGCCCCGACAACGGCGATGGACCTGGGGGAGAGCGTCGGGTCGAGTGAGCGCGTCATGCCTCAATCCTCACCCCGCGCGGGTGAATCAGCGGTGACTCGTTTATGAAGGACCCCTCATCATCTGTCCCGGCGCGGTTTGGGGGGAGGAGGCTGGGAGAGAGACGAGGACCTTGAGGCCGCCGAGTCGGCTCCGCGAGCCGAAGACCTCCCCGCCATGGAGACCGATGATCGCATTGACGACGGAGAGCCCGAGCCCGACCCCTCCCGCCCGATGGCGCGTCCGCGACTCGTCCGCAAGGAAGAAGGGCGAGAAGAGCTGCGGCAGCAGGGCCTCGGGCACGCCGGGGCCGCTGTCCTCGACCGAGAGCGTCACCCGATCCCCGGCGCGGGCCAGCTCGACCTGTCCCCGAGTGCCGGGGGGTGTATGGCGGGCGATGTTGTCGAGGAGCTGCTCGACGGCCAGCGAAAGGAGCCGCGGATCGGCGTCGCAATAGAGGCCCTCCGGCGCTTCGCCGATCTCGATGGTACACCCGGCCAGACGGCGGGCGACCTGCCGCACGGCGTCTGCCGCCAGTCGCGCCAGGTCGACACGTTCAGGCCGGAGCTCCGCCTCTCCCGCCTCGAAGCGGGTGAGGAAGATGAGCTGGTCCCCCATCTGCCCCAGCCGCTCGACCTCCTCGAGCACACTCCCGAGCAGCACCCGGTACTCCTCCGGACGGCGCTCGCGATGGAGCGCGACCTCGAGTTCCCCTCGCATCGCGGAGATCGGGGTGCGCAACTCGTGGCCGACATCGCGGATGATCCGCCGCTGGACGCTGAGGGAGCGCTCCAGCCGGGCGAGCATGGCGTTCAGCACCTCGACCAGCGACCGGAGTTCGATGACGTCGGCATGCACGGTGATCTGCTGCGGCCCGCCGCGCGCATGGATGCTCTGGGCCTGCGCGGCGATCTCGGCGACGGGCTCGAGCGAGGACCGGGCGAGCCAGGCCGCCCCGACACCGGTGACCAGCGTCCCGAGAAGGACCGTGGCCAGGATTCGAATCAGGATGGTCCGCGTGGCGTAGAACACCGGCGTGACCAGTGCCGCCACCTGCAGTACGGCGACATCGCCGGCCGGGCCCCGACCCGGGGTCGGCCCGGGGACGTAGATGGAACGGAAGGTCCGCCCTCCCATGCTCGTGGTCGCCCAGCCCGGTTGCCCGGCGCGGGCGATGATCATGGCCGAGCTGTCGAGCGGGAGGGTGGCCGCCAGCCGGGAGTTGCCCTTGAGGATATTCCCCGCGGAGTCACGCGTGACGACCAGACGGATGCCTTCGGTCACGGTGCCGCTCAGGTCGCTCGCACCGACGTGGGCGGTCAGCGGTTCGCCGCTCGCGACCACATCGGACATGATGGCGGCCGCTTCGCCCAGCGCGCGATCGAGCTCGTTCTCGAGCGTCGTGCGTACGCCGAGATAGGCCCAGAGCCCGATGAACAGGAGCGCCGCCAGCATGGTGGCGGCGTAGCGCATCGTGAGCGTGCGTTGGAGCGAGCGCATTCGGGCTCGGAACTTCGAGGGGGCAGTGTCGGGCGAGACGCCGGTGCTCAGGCCGGGTGAGAACTCCGGGGCAGCATCGATTCGACTCGCTGCAGCAGATCGTCGAACCGGAACGGCTTGGTCACATAGGCGTCGACGCCGGCTCCCAGGGCGGTCCGGATGTCGTGGGCATCGTCGCGCGCCGTGAGCATGAGGATCGGAAGCGTGTGGCCCTGGCTCCGGAGCTCGGCCGCGACCTCCGGCCCGCTCCGCTTGGGCAGCATATAATCGAGGAGAATGAGGTCGAACCGGCCGGTGAGTGCCTGCTCGAGGGCGTCCTCACCATCGCGCGCGACCGCGACCTCGAACTGCTCCTCGCGGAAGCCCTGCTCGAGAAACCCGGCGACCTTCCGGTCATCTTCGACGATAAGAATCTTCACGGTCCAAGGCTATCGCCCGGACCGTGAAGATCACATGAAGGAATGGTGTACTTCTACCTGAACCGCGCCGGGTCAGCGCAGCGGGGCGGTCAGCTTGATGAAGTAGACCTCGTTGTCATCCGTGGCACCCAGCTTGGGCAGCAGCTTCGGAGCCGGCCCCTCAATCACCCCGAAATCGTCGTCGTTGGAGATCCCGATGGTGCTGTTGTCCACGATGGTGATTCCCTCCGGCTTGTCGTGGGGGTAGCCGAGGGCGAGGAGATCCACGAGCAGTTCCTTTTTCACCGGCACGATGCCCGCCGCCTGGAGCTCAGCGGGAGCGATCGATTCGAGCGTCTTGCCGCCGAACAGCATTCCGTCGGGACCGTTGGCGGGATCGGAGACGTCGGTGGCGCCGGTCAGGTCGATCTTGTAGACCCGCTTGGTCACGGCGGGCTTGGCCGAATCGCCCGGCATGTTCCCGTCCCGCTCAATCACCAGGAAATGGTCCTTGTCGATGGCGACGATATCACTGTTGCGGTTGTCGGCCGCATCCTGGAGATAGACGAACTGGCTGCTCTGCCCCGTTCTGGTATCGTAGCGGAGCAGTCGGGTGATGGTCGACTTCCGGCCGAGATCCTTCGGATTGTCGAGCGGGCCCTCGAAGATGGCCACGAGGGTCTTGCGGTCAGGCAGAAGCGTCAGCCCCTCGATGCCACGGTTGGCCCGGCGCTTCTGAAGCACCTGCGGAAGTGCGGAGGAGCCGCCGGTGAAGGGGCTGTAGCGCTCGAGCGTGCGGCCACTCTTGTCGAGATGGAGCAGGCTCGGGCCGTACTCCTCGGAGATCCAGAAGCCGCCATCCTTGAGTGCCACGACGCCCTCCGGATCGATCCCTTCGGCGTCAGAGCGCAGCATCTTGCCGTCGGTGCCGAGCGCGGTCTCGCCGGTACCGCCGAGCCCGATGAGGGGCGGGATCCCCGAGAGCGGCTTCTTCTCCTTGTTGGACATTTCGATCTTGGCGACCTGCGTGAGGACGCCGTTCTCGAGCTTGAAGCGACCGATCCGCGGGACGAAGCCCGGCTGCACGAAGGCCTTGGTGTCCTTGCCGTCATCGTAGTTCGGGCCGCGGTCGGCGAGCAGGTAGAAGAAGCCCGGAGCGGTCGGATCCGCGGCGATCCCGGAACCGTACCCGGCATCGAAGACCTCCACTCCCTTGACGGTCGCCAGGACGGTCCTCGGCAAGACTTTCGCGATCACCGGTGGCTCCTGCTGCAGCTGCCAGGTCGCCGCAGCACCAGCCATTACCAGACCAAGGGGCATTACCGCCCGTGTCACGAGACCCATTGACTGACTCCTCTATCCGTTGAACCCGGCCCCCATGGCTCGGGTGCACGACGTTACCCGCCCGAGGCCCCGGATCCGGTCTCGGTAGTGCAACGAACTGGTAAAACCGGGGGAATCGACCCTGAGCCAGGCCCGCCACGGGGGCCCGGAGCGACCGATCAAGGTTGACCCCCCTTCATTTAGGCGGCATCATCCACCCGTGGCAACGACCGCGAAAAGCCCCGCTCCCCCGATGAGCGGCACGGTTCCGGAAGGGACCGACCTCACCCAAGCCCCTCCTGTCGATGAGCACCGGGAGTCCGCCGTTGCGGCGGGACTCCGGTACGTCACCGACTCGATGCCGGGGATCCGGCGCAAACGCGTCGGCCGGGGCGTGTCCTACCTCCGCCCCGACGGCTCCCGGGTCAAGGACCCGGCGACGCTCAAGCGGATTCGCGGTCTGGTGATCCCGCCGGCCTGGACCGAGGTGTGGATCTGTCCCTACCCCGAGGGCCACATCCAGGTCACCGCCCGCGATGCCAAGGGACGCAAGCAATATCGCTATCACCCCCGCTATCGCGCCGTCCGGGACGAGACCAAGTTCGGCCGCATGCTCGAGTTCAGCGAGTTGCTGCCCGGCATCCGCGAACACCTCGAGCACGATCTCGCGCTGACCGGGCTTCCCCGCCCCAAGCTGCTCGCCACCGTCGTGTGGCTGCTCGAGCGCACCTTCATCCGCGTCGGCAACGACGAATACGCCCGGGACAACCGCTCCTACGGGCTCACCACGATGCGGCGCCGGCACCTGACGGTCTCCGGGTCGCGGATGGATTTCGAGTTCCGTGGCAAGAGCGGCGTGAAGCACGCGCTCTCGGTCACCGATCGCCGCATCGCCCGCATCGTGCAGCACTGCCAGTCGCTCCCGGGCGAGGAGCTGTTCCAGTATCTGGATGAGGATGGGAAGCGGCAGTCGGTCGACTCGGGAGACATCAACGAATACCTGCGGACGATCAGCGGGCGGGAGGTCACGGCGAAGGACTTCCGCACCTGGGCAGGGACGATGCTCGCGGCCAACGCGCTCTGCAAGCTGGGCCCGGCACCGAACGACAAGCAGGCCAAGGCGAACATCGTGGCGGCGGTGGATCAGGTGGCCAAGCGGCTGGGGAACACCCGCGCGGTCTGCCGCAAGTACTACGTGCATCCGGTGATCATCGAGGCCTACCTGCAGGGCCAGGTGCCACCGATTCCGCCCGAGCCGCCGACACCATCCCGCGATCACCCGTCGGCCCAGATCCGCCGCGACGAGGCGATCGTGCTGAACTTCATTCAGACGTGGGGGAAGGAACCGTCAGCGACCGTTTCGACAACGGAGAGCTGAACTGGCGGGCGCTCGCCCTGCGCGATCCCTCCCGGCGCTCGGCCTCGCGGTGCGACAGAGGATTCCGCGGCTGCGAGGCCACGCGCCTCCCGGGACCCGCGCAGGGCTCGCGTCGAGAACCATGCTCTACGTACTACGTACTAAGTACTAAGTACTAAGTACTCGGAACTCGGAACTCGGAACTCGGAACTCGGAACCCGGAACCCGGAACCCGGAACCCCGAACCCCGAACCCTCTACTCTCCCCCGTAGACGACGCCCCGCTTCTCGGGCCCGAGCGCCGCGATGACCGCCCCGCCGAGGAAGACCGTCGCCGCTGTGCAGGCCATGGCCCAGGTGTAGCTGAACCGCGCCGCGAAGACCGCCTCGATGTACACGACACTCCCCGCCACCAGCACGCCGCATTGATAGGCAAATCCGGGCAGGAATCCGCGCACCGCGTCGGGGGCCAGCTCGGTGATGTGCGCCGGGATCACCCCCCAGGCGCCCTGCACCATGAACTGCATCAGAAAGGCGCCGACGAACAGCACCGGCAGTGACGGGGCAAAGGCCCACGCCGGGATCATCACCAGCGCGCCGACCAGGGCGGTGACCATCGCCCGACGGCGGCCGATCCGGTCCGAGTACATCCCGAACAGCACCCCGCCCAGTACGGCGCCCACCATCGAGACCGCGGTCAGCACGGCGCGGCGCTGCGGCGTGAAGCCCCAGTCGCGCTGGAGGAAGGTCGGATAGAGGTCCTGGGTGCCGTGGGAGACGAAGTTCATCATCGTCATCAGCGCCCAGAGATACAGGAAGATTCGCCAGTGCGAGAGAATCCCCCGGCCGAGCTGGGACCAGTCCTTGTGCCGGGTACGCTGCCATACCTCCGACTCGGGCACCTTGAAGCGGACGTAGATGGCGAGCAGCGCGGGCAGCCCGCCGATGAAGAACATCGGTCGCCAGCCCCACCGCGGAAAGACGATCAGGTAGCACAGCGCCGCGAGCAGATAGCCGACGGCATAGCCCTGCTGGAGCAGTCCGGAAAAGAGGCCGCGCAGCCTCGGCGGGACCTTCTCCATCACCAGGGAGGCGCCGACTCCCCACTCGCCTCCCATGCCGATGCCGAACAGCGCCCTGAGCACCAGGAAGGTTCCATAGCTCGGCGCGAGCCCAGACAGCACCTCGATGAACGCATAGAAGATGAGATTGACCATCAGCGGGATGCGCCGGCCATAGCGGTCGGCCATCAGCCCGAAGATCAGCGCGCCCACCGGGCGGAACGCCAGCGTCACGGTGACCGAGAGCGCGAGTTCGGCATCGGTGCGGCCGAACT
>JBGASX010000140.1:0-5631 GCA_044229445.1 Gemmatimonadales bacterium
CGAAGGCGATGCGCACATCGCGATAGGCGTTCTCGAGCGTCTTCACCACCTCGGCCGTCATGCTGTTGGTCGGGTGCAGGGTGCCCTGGGTCACGATGCTGGAGTACAGCCGCTGGATCAGTGCCGGCGTGTCGGGGTGCAGGCCCGCGACCACCTTGTCGGAGGCGGCGACCCGCTCGACCAGTCGCCCCGGCATCACCCGGTTCGGGCTGTTGCCGAGGAGGACCTGCTCGCCCTCGCGGAGGCCGGCGCGGGCGAAGTGCTCGCGCACTACGGTCGCCATCGACGACGGGGCGAGGGTGGATTCGAAGATGATGAGCGGGACGTTGCCGTCAGGCCGGTCGGAGAGTGCCTGCTCGATGCCGGTGAGCGCCTCGAACAGCGGCTCGTAGTCGGGCGCGTGACCGCGCTTGTCGGTCTGGGTCGCGATGAGGATGACGTCGGCGTCCGCCAGGTCCCGATAGTGATGGCTCGCGGAAAGCAGTCCGGCGTGGACGGTCTCGCTGACGATGCGGTCGAGGTCCGGTTCGATGCCGCCGATCGTGGAGCGCCCCTGGTTGATGGCGCCGACCTTCCAGCCCGAGGTGGCGGAGTTGCGCTGCACCACGAGCACCCTGGCCGGTTCGTCCTGCCCGATCCGGATCCGGGCCTGCGCCAGCAGCGCCGCCATGGGCATCCCGACGATCCCGGGCCCGACGACGGCGATCTTCCGCACCTGCCAGTGGCTGACTCGGCCTGCGACGAACGTGAGCGGCATCTCTTCGACTCCTGCGATGGCGGATGGTTCCGTCGGCGTCAGTCCGACGATCCGTCGATGAAGGTGCGAAACCAGAGTTCCAGGTTGAGCAGGCCCCAGAGGCGCCGCCCGAAGGCGCCCTCGTAGGCCATCAGCTTCTCCACTTCGGTCGCATCGAACAGCCCGCGTTCCCGGCAGCGCTGCGACAGCAGTACGTCGGCGAAGAAGTCGCGCGAGCGGCCGCGTGCCCACAGATGGAGTGGTACCGGAAAGCCCATCTTGTCCTTGCGGGAGAGCACCGGTTCCGGCAGCAGTGTCCCGAGCGCGCGCTTGAGCGCGTACTTGAGCTCGCCCCCCTTGAACTTCATCCCGGGCGGCATGGTGGCGACGAGGTCCGCCAGCCGGTGATCGAGCAGCGGGACCCGCGATTCGAGCGAAGAGGCCATCGTGACCCGGTCCTCCACCTGCAGCAGCGCGGGGAGGTTCGTGACCAGGTCGTAGTGGGTCATCTTGTTGTAGTACGAGGTGGTGTCCGGATGATTGAAGACCTCCTGAAAGCGCGCGAAGATCGCCTCCTGGGGATAGGTATTCCGGAACTCGCTCGAAAGGAGCGACAGCGCGCCCCCGCTCCGGTCCACCAGCCGGAAATAGCGGCGGTCCATGTCCTCGAACAGGCCGGCGCGCCAGAACTGCTGCATCATCGGCACGTACTGACGCAGCGCGGGCAGGTTGGGGATGATCGACGCCAGGGTCACGATGTGCTCGGCGTCCTCGCTGGTCTCCTCAATGGCCCCCTTGATCGCCTGCTCGAAGTAGGCGACGAGGTAACGCGCATAGCCGCCGAAGATCTCGTCGCCCCCCTGACCACCGAGCATCACCTTCACGTGGCGCGCCGCCTCGCGCGACACCATGTACTGCGGAAAGAGACCCGGGCCGGCCACCGGTTCGTCCATGTGGTAGACGAGCCTGGGCAGCAGGTCGACGAAGTCGGCCTCGGTCGGCGTGACGACCTGCATCGAGGCGCCGCACGACTCCGCCACCAGCCGCGCATAGCCCGTCTCGTCGAACTCGGCACCCTCGTCGAAGCGGCCGGTGAAGGTCTGCAGCGCCCCCGAGCCGGTTCGTGCCGCAATCGCGGTGACCAGGCTCGAGTCGAGGCCGCCGCTCAGATAGGTGCCGACCGGGACATCGGAGCGCATCTGCAGCCGGACCGCATCGGCAACGAGCCACTGGATCTGCTCGATGAAGTAGCGCTCGGTGTGCGCATGGTCGGTCCGGAAGCGCGGCTCCCAGTAGCGGACCGCGCGGTGCGCCCCGCTCGACAGTCCGAGCAGGTGATACTCGCCCGGCAGCACCTTGGTGATGCCGTGGAACATGGTGCGCGCGCCGAGGACGTACTGGAAGGTGAGGTACTCCTGCACGCCTTCGAGGTCCGCGGCGGAGTCCACGCCCGGCACGGCGAGCAGCGCCTTGATCTCCGAGGCGAACAGCAGCCGCTCCGGCGTCGCGTGGAGGTAGAGCGGCTTCACTCCGAAGTGGTCCCGGGCGAGCAGGACCTGATCGTGCTGGCGGTCGTACAGCGCCAGCGCGAACATCCCGTTGAGGCGGGTGATGCTGTCGGGGCCGTACTCCTCGTACAGCCGGAGAATCACCTCGGTATCCGAGGCCGTCTCGAAGCTGTGGCCGCGGGCGCGGAGCTCATTCCGCAGTTCGACGTAGTTGTAGATCTCGCCATTGAAGACGATGACCGAGCGCTCCGTGGCCATCGGCTGGTGCCCGGTCGCGAGGTCGATGATCGAAAGTCGCCGGTGCGCGAACGCCACCGGCCCCGCGGCGAACTCCCCCGCGTCGTCGGGGCCGCGATGGCGGATGACGTCGGCCATCCGCCTGGCGGCCTCGGGCCGGGCCGCCTGCCCGTCGAATCGGATCTCTCCGGCGATGCCGCACATGCTCGCGTCGCTCCGTTCAGCCGTCAGCCCGAAGCTGACGCGGGGGAGCGGCCGGCGCCGACGCCGAACCGCCATTGGCGGCCGCACGCTCGGAGAGGCCGCCCCGCGCGAGGATCGCCCGGGCGTGGGTGCTCATGTCCACCAGCCGGAAATGCTCGCCCAGGATGCGAAGCACCTTGAGGAAGAGTTCGATCTTCCGCCTGCCTGACAGATCCATCCCCGGGAAGAACGCCAGCTCATGTACCTGGTCCCCGCCGAGCAGGTCGAGCGGGTGCAGCAGGAAGCTTGGCTCGGTGCCCGTCACCCGGCACGCCGTCAGCGCGGTGCGGAGGTAGGTCACCATCAGCGCTTCGGAGTACCGGCTCAGATAGAGCAGGTAGCTGAGATGGAACGGCACCTTGATCCCGGGCATCGTCGTGACCGGGAGTTCGAGCAGCCGCCGTCCCGACGCGAGCCGCCACTGGTACGGCGAGACGGGCCGGAGTCCGTCGCGGAAGGTGCCGAACAGTCCGGCACGCTCCCGGCGCTGCTCCTCGGTGAGCTTCGCGGTCATGAAGTAGTAGCGCCGGGCGAGCGGGCCGAGATAGGTCGGCAGCGTCGAGGCGTCGTACAGGTAGCCCCGATCCACCAGCAGTTCGAGCAGCAGCGGGCTCCAGCTGTAGCCGGGCCCGCGGAAGCCGATCGGCCGCTGCCCGGTGGCGCGGGCCACCGCCTCCTCGGTCCGGGTGAGCTCCGCCACCAGCTGCTCCCGGCTGTAGAGATGCAGCCAGGGCTCGTGCTCGTAGGAGTGGTTGCCCACCTCGTGGCCGCGCGCGGTCAGGCTCTGGAACGGCGCGAGGTTCTCCTCGCGGTCCGCGTCGACGCCGACGCAGAAGAAGGTGATCCGGAGCCCGAGCTGGTCGAGCGCGTCGAGCACTGGCGGGAAGAACCGGTCGAGATACGTCGGACGGCGCTCCCACCCCTGGTCGCCATGGGTCTTCATGTACGACCAGAGATTGTCCACGTCGAGCGAGACGCTCGCCATCGGTCGCGGGTCGGTCATCTCAGACCTCGGCCACCGGCCGGGTACGCGCGACGAGCGGGGCCAGCTCGGCCGCCTTGGCGTTCGCGAGTGCCACGGTCTCGTTGAGGTTGAGCGTGCCGTTGCTGATCTGGGCCGAGTTCACGAGATAGACACCGGGGAGCGAAGTCTTGAGTGGCGGCAGTGCCCGCTCGGTGTAGTGCAGCGTGGAGACGGCGAGCACTTCACGCACCCGCGAGACCTCGAAGGCGAGCACGTCGTCGCGGCGGAATCGGGGATACATCCGTTCCAGCGCGGCGAGGAACTCCTCCCGGATCTCCGCGTTGGAGCGGGCCCAGAAGGGGTCGTCCTGGGTCAGATAGCGCGGCAGATAGACGAGGGCATTGCCGCCGAAGACCGAACGATCCACCAGGGCCGTCATCTCGATGACCGCGGTGAACGGCACCCACGACTCCGTGATGTTGGTGACGTAGTAGTCCGCCAGCGGCCGCTTGAGGAGAACCGAGGCGCAGGCGATGCCCTGGTACGTGACGCCGCTGAGGCGGGCGCGTTCCGCGTCGGTGAGATCGGGGCAGAGTGATGCGACCCGACCGCACGGTACCGTCAGTACCACGCGGTCGAAGAGCAATCGCGCCCCGTCGGTCAGCTCCACGCACACGTCGCCATCCAGCGAGGCGCCGTCGGCGGCGCTGCTCACCCGGGCGGCCGGGACCCCGCAGGCGAAGCGTACGCCGTCGGACTCGAGCCGTTCGCGAAGGCGGCGCAGCACCACCGCGTAGCCCCCCTCTACATGGCCGAACAGCTCGCGCTTGAGTCCGGAGCGCCGCGCCGCGTACATCCGCGCGATGATCGCCCAGATGAAGGAGGCGCTCGCGATCCGGTAGTTCTCCCCGAGCTTGCTCTTGAGAAGCGGCAGCCAGATCCGCTCGAGCGTATTCCGTCCCGACCAGGTCGCCAGCCAGTCGGTCACCGGCACCGCCTCCAGCGGCCGCCCGTCGCGGATGCGTGAGGCGTGCAGGATCGTCGCGGCGAGCCGGGCCTTGTCGAGCAGCGAGAGCGGCGGAAAGCGCAGGAAGTCGAGGCTGGTGGAGAACGAGTACAGCGTGCCGTCGGTATAGAACCCGGTCTTCGTCGTGCCCCAGGTGAGCCGGTCGCCGAGGCCCAGCTCGTCGAGCAAGGCGCGGAGATGCCGGTCCGAGAGGAGGATGACGTGATAGAACCGGTCCCAGGTGAAGCCGCCGAGCTCCTGGGATGCCGCCAGACCGCCGGGTGCGGGCGCCCCCTCGATGATCGTGACCTGGTGACCCTGGGCCTGCAGCCGGGCCGCCAGCGTCATGCCGAGGACGCCACCGCCAATGACGCCGATATCAGGCATGGACGCCCCGGGCTGCTGAGGTGGCCACCGGCGTCTGGACCGGCCGCAGCGGCTCGGTGCCGAATGCCCGCATCCGGGCGAGTCGCGCCAGGAGTCGGAGGTGTCCCGCGATCGTGCGGAGAATCTTCATCTTGGAATGCCCCAGCATCCGGACCTGCAGCGTCGCCGGGAATTCGATGATGCGTCCTCCCATGAGGTCGAGCCGGCCGAGCAGCTCCGCGACCCCGAGGAAGCGGGTGTCCTCGACCGGCACCTGCAGCACGCGGCTTCGGCGATAGACCCGGAAACAGCTGGTGTACGTCGACAGCTTGTGATGCAGCACCAGCCGATAGAGCCGAGACAGGGTGCGCGAGAGGACGAGCCGCCACTCCGGAACGTTGCGGACGGTGCCGCGCGGATGATAGGGCGAGGCGGTGACCAGGTCGCCCGCCTCGCCGAGGAGCGGGATCATCTCGGCCAGGGTGTGCGGGTCGTAGGTGCAGTCCGCGTCGATCGAGCAGGCGATCTCCGTCTCCGCCTCGCGAAGCCCGGCGCCGATCGCGCCCGCCAC
>JBGASX010000141.1:0-5865 GCA_044229445.1 Gemmatimonadales bacterium
GGGTGCGTAGTGCGTAGTGCTTAGTGCTTAGTAATTGCCTTGGGGGCCGCGTACCAGACACCAGGCACTAGGCACCAAGCACTAAGCACTAAGAACTCGGAACTCGGAACTCGGTACTCGGAACTCGGAACTCGGTACTCGGAACTCGGAACTCGGAACTCGGAACTCGGAACTAGCCGTTCCCCCCGGCGACCAGTAATTTCGGGTAACTCCCCGACGCGAGCCGGTGCCCTGGCCGACCTTCGCACGACCCTTCAATCCGCACTCCCCGGCTACACGCTCGAGCGCCAGCTCGGCCGTGGGGGGATGGCCACGGTCTTCCTCGCCAAGGACCTGCGCCACGACCGCGAGGTCGCGCTCAAGGTGCTGCACCAGGAGCTGGCGGCCTCCCTCGGCCCGGAGCGCTTCCAGCGCGAGGTGAAGCTCGCCGCCCGGCTGCAGCACCCCCACATCCTGACCGTCCTCGACAGCGGCGAAGCCGCCGGCCAGCTCTGGTTCACGATGCCCTTCGTGGACGGGGAGTCGCTCCGCGACCGGCTGACGCGGGAGAAGCAGCTTCCGGTCGAGGACGCCGTCCGGATCGCCACCGAGGTCGCCAAGGCGCTCGACTACGCCCACCGCCACGGGGTGATCCACCGGGACATCAAGCCGGAGAACATCCTGCTCACCAGGGACGGCGACACCCTCGTCGCCGACTTCGGGATCGCGCGGGCCCTCGGCGGCGAGGAGCGGCTCACCGAGACCGGCCTCGCGATCGGCACCCCCTCCTACATGAGCCCGGAGCAGTCGACCGGCGAGAGCACCCTCGACGCGCGGACCGACATCTACGCGTTAGGCACGGTGCTCTACGAGATGCTCGCCGGGGAGCCACCCTTCACGGGACCCACGGCGCAGGCGATCATCGCGAAGCGGATGCGGGGCGAGGTGCCCGACATCCGGGTGACGCGGAACTCGGTGCCCCGCCCGATCGGCGAGGCGATCAGCCACGCCCTGGCACCGGTGCCGGCGGACCGGTTCGCCACGGCGGCGGAGTTCGCCAAGGCGCTCGGCCCGGGGGCGACGACGCATCTGAGCGCCGCACGGCCCAGCACCCCGGCGGCGCGGCCGAGCGCGGGAGGGACGACGAAGCCGGCGCGGAAGATGCCGACCGGGCTCGCGCTCCTGGTGCTCGGGTTCCTGATCGGGGTCGGGGTGCTCTTCGCCTTCCGCCGCGGGGGGCACACCGGCGGCACCGCCGCCGGCACGAAGGTGATCGCGGTGCTGCCCTTCGAGAATCAGGGCGACAGCGCCCAGGAGTACTTCGCCGACGGCATCACCGACGAGATCCGGGGCAAGCTCTCGGCGCTCCCCGGCCTCGAGGTGATCGCGAGCGGGAGCATGCGCGGCTACAAGCACAGCGACAAGCCGCTCGGTCAGATCGCGAGTGAGCTGGGGGCCGACTACCTGCTCATGGCCCGGGTGCGCTGGGCGAAGAACCCCGACGGCAGCTCGCAGGTGCAGGTGAGCCCCGAACTGGTGGCGCTCGCGGGCGGCAAGCCGGTGACGAAGTGGCAGCAGGCGTTCGACGCCGCCCTCACCAACGTCTTCCAGGTGCAGGCGCAGATCGCGGAGAAGGTCGCGGGCGCGCTCGATGTGGCGCTGGCCGACAGCGTGAGCCGGCAGCTCGCCGAGCGGCCGACCGCCAACCTGCCGGCGTATGACGCCTATCTGCGGGGGATGCAGATCTTCGCGGTCCAGGGCCGGAACGATCTCCCCGGCCTCCGTCAGGCGATCGCGTACTTCAAGCAGAGCGTGGATCTCGACTCGAGCTTCGCGCCGGGGTGGGGCCAGCTCGCCCGCGCCACGGCGCTCCTGTACGGCAACGGCGTACCCGATCCGGCGCTCGATTCGGCGGCGCGCCGCGCCGCGGACCGGGCCGTCGCCCTCGCGCCCGACCAGGTCCTCGGTCACCTCGCGCTCGGCGCGTATTTCAACAACGTCCGGAACGACCTGCGCAGCGCCCGCAAGGAATTCGAGACGGCGCTCCGTATCGCCCCGAACAACAGCTATGCGCTCCGCTCGATGGCGCTGATCACCCAGTCCGCGGGACAGCTCGATTCGGCGCTCACCTTCGCCCGGCAGGCGGCCCAGCTCGATCCGCGGTTCGTCGCAGGCGCCTCCCGACTCAGCCTGATCCTCCGCAACCTCCGGCGCACTGCGGAGGCCCGGGTCGCGCTCGACCGCGCCATCCAGCTGGCCCCCTCGAACATCGGCGTCCGCGAGAACCGGGTGCTGATCGAATTGACCGAGGGCAACCTGGATTCCGCCCGGGCGCTGATCCGCAGTGCCCCGCCGGAGATCGAGCACAGCGCGCTCGTCGCCTACTTCGCCAACTACTGGGACCTGTTCTGGGTGCTCGAGGATGCCGACCAGCGGCTCCTCCTCACCCTGACGCCGGCCGACTTCGATGGCGACCGCGCCGTCTGGGGCATCGTCCGCGCGCAGACGCTCTGGCTCCGCGGTGACCAGGCGAAGGCTCGCGCCTACGCCGACTCCGCACGCGCCGCCTTCGCCGAACACGTCCGGGCCACCCCCGGTGACGGGCAGCAGATGCTCTTCATGGGGCTGGCCGAGGCGTACATGGGGAAGAAGGCGGAGGCGATGCGGGACGGGGAACGCGGCGTCGCGATCGCCGTGCAGGCCCAGGATGCCACGACGGGCCCGTACTTCCAGCACGTCCTCGCACGGATCTACGTGCTGTGCGGCGAGCAGGAGAAGGCGATCGACCTGCTCGAGAAGCTGGTCAAGCTGCCGTACGACATCACGCCCGCCTGGCTCCGCATCGATCCGAACTTCGCGCCGCTGCGCGGGAGTCCGCGGTTTGAGAAACTGATAAAGAGTAGCTAGTTCCGAGTTCCGAGTACCGAGTTCCGAGTGCGGAAAACCCCACCACAGATTGCTTCGGCCCCCTCGCTCCGCTCGGGGCGCCTGGCAATGACGGCACTAAGTACTAAGTACTAAGTACTAAGCACTAAGAACCCGGTACTCGGAACTCGGAACTATGAAGCCCTTGTACGGCGCCATCGAGGCGGGCGGCACCAAGTTCGTCTGCCTGGTGGGGACGGGGCCCGACGATATCCGCGTCGAGGTGCGCTTCGCGACCACCACGCCGGATCAGACCATCGAGCGGGCGGTCGAGTTCCTCAGGACCGAATCGAAGCGGGAGGGGCCGCTCGCCGCGGTGGGGATCGCCTCCTTCGGGCCGATCGATCCGCACACCGACTCGCCCACCTACGGCTACATCACCTCGACCCCGAAGCCCGGCTGGGCCAACACGCCGATCGCCGGCACGATCGAACGGGCGCTCCACGTCCCCGTCGGATTCGACACCGACGTGAACGGCGCGGCGCTCGCCGAGTGGCGCTGGGGCGCGGCCAGGGCGCTCCACTCCTTCATCTATCTCACGGTGGGGACGGGGATCGGCGGCGGCGGGCTGATGGATGGCCAGATCATGCACGGCCTCATCCATCCCGAGATGGGACACATCCGGGTGCCGCACGACCGGGTCGAGGACCCCTTCAGCGGCGTGTGCCCCTTTCACGGCGACTGCCTCGAGGGGCTCGCGAGCGGGCCGGCGATGCAGGCGCGCTGGGGGGAACCGGCGGAATCGCTCGCGATGGATCATCCCGGCTGGGCGCTCGAGGCGCACTACCTGGCGCTCGCCATCACCAGCTTCGTCTGCACCCTCTCGCCGCAGCGCATCATCCTGGGCGGCGGGGTGATGTCGAATCCTCGGCTCCTCCCGCTCATCCGCCGCGAAGTGGTCGAGCTGCTCAACAACTACATCCGCTCGCCGCAGATCCTCGAGCGGATCGACGAGTACATCGTGGAGCCGGGGCTGGGACATCGGGCGGGATCGCTCGGCGCGCTGGCGCTGGCGGAAAGGGCGGCGGGGTAGTTCCGAGTTCCGAGTAGTTCCGCAGTACTTAGTTCGAGTGCTTAGTGCCTAGTGCTTAGTGCGCGACGGGCCGCGGAGTCCCGGAGGCGCGTCAGTGAGCGGTCGCGTTCTGAGCAGCCGGCCCGGAACGCGAACTGCAGCGCACGGAGGGACCCGCGGCCGGAGCGCCCCGGCTCGTCGCTGAAGCGACGGCTCGGCTGATGTCGCTAAAGCGACGCGATCAGCGACGGGGTCACTTCAGTGACATCAGCCGAGTCGCGGCTTTAGCCGCGGACTCAACGCGCTCACGGATTCGGGAACCGATACCCGCCGAACATCTCCCTCAGCTTCATCTTCTGCAGCTTGCCGGTCGCGGTGTGGGGGAGCTGCTCCAGGAACTGCACATCGTCCGGCAGCCACCACTTCGCCACCTTGTCGGCGAGGTAGCCGAGCAGCTCCTCGCCGGTGAGCGCGGCCCCGGGGCGGCGAACCACGACGAGGAGCGGCCGCTCCTGCCACTTCTCGTGCGGAATCGCGATCACGGCCGCCTCCTGCACCGCCGGATGCCCCACCGCGGCGTTCTCCAGCGCGATCGACGAGATCCACTCTCCGCCCGATTTGATCAGGTCCTTGGCGCGGTCGGTGATGTGCATGAAGCCGTCGGGATCGATCGTCGCGATGTCGCCGGTGTCGAACCAGCCCTCCTTGTCGAGGATCTTCCCCCCCTCGCCGCCGAAGTAGCTCTCCACGATCCAGTGCCCGCGCACCAGCAGGTGGCCGTAGGCCTTGCCGTCGTTGGGGAGGGTCTCGCCATGGTCGCCGACCAGCTTGATCTCGACGCCATACACCACTCGGCCCTGCTTCCCTTCGAGCGTCACCCGCTCCTCCGCCGTGAGATTGCGGTGCTTCCTGAGCGGTGAGCCCACCGTTGCAAGCGGCGAGGTCTCCGTCATCCCCCAGCCGTGGATCACCCGTACCCCGTACTGCACCTCGAAGGTCTCCACCACCGAGCGCGGCGCGGCGGCGCCGCCGATGAGCACCCGCTCGAGCACGAGGTCGCGCTTCGTGTCCAGACTCTGGCTCGCCACGTGCTGCTGGAACCCCATCCAGACCGTGGGGACGGCGAGCGCCACGGTGACCGCTTCGTCGCGCATGGCGTTGTAGATGCTCGCGCCGTCGAGGGCGGGGCCCGGCAGCACCACGCTCGCCCCCGCCATCGCGCAGGCGTAGGGCGTCCCCCAGGCGTTCACATGAAACATCGGCGACGCCATGTAGAGGGTGTCGCGCGCGGAGAGCCCGACGCCGTCGGCGAGGCAGATCGTCATCGCGTGCAGCACCGTCGAGCGGTTGGTGTAGAGGACGCCCTTCGGATTGCCGGTGGTGCCGGAGGTGTAGCAGAGCGAGGTCGCGGCGAGCTCCTCGAGCTGGGGCCAGTCGTATTCGGCTGACTCGGCCCCGATCAGCTCTTCGTAGCAGACCAGGTTGGGGATCGCGTTCTTCGGCAGCTCGCTCCGGTCGCCCAGCACGATGTACGACTTCACAGTCGGGAGGTGGGGGGCGAGCTGCTCCACCAGCGGGGCCATCGCGGCATCGAAGAAGAGATGCTGGTCGGCGGCGTGGCCGATCATGTAGGTGATCTGCTCGGGGAAGAGCCGCGGATTCACCGTGTGCAGCACCGCGCCCATCCCCGAGACACCGAAGAAGAGCTCCATGTGACGGTAGCTGTTCCAGGCCATGCTCGCGACCCGGTCGCCTTCGCGGATCCCCAGCCGCTCGAGGGCATTGGCGAGCTGCTTGGCCCGGCGCTCGATGTCGCGGTAGCCTGAGCGGTGCGGCGGCTTCCCCGGGGTGAGCGACACGATCTCGGCGCCGGCGTGCGACCGCGCCGCATGGTCGAGCAGCGAGGAGACGAGGAGGGGGTGGTGCTGCATCAGTCCGCGCATAAACCA
>JBGASX010000142.1:0-5506 GCA_044229445.1 Gemmatimonadales bacterium
AGCGCAGCCACGAGTCCCTCGGCGAGACTCACTTCGTGGGCATGATCGGGGAACAGCGCCCACGGACCGGCGAGGCTCGCATGGTCCGCGCCCCAGGGGCCGATCAGCGCGATACGCTGTCCTTGCGGACTGAGAGGGAGCAGGCCGCCGTCGTTCCGCAGCAGGACGACGGAGCGGCGCGCTGCTTCCCGCGCGAGCGCCACGGTCGCCGGCAGGCGGATCTGGCTCTTCTCCCTGTCCAGGTCCATCGAGCGGTAGGGATTCTCGAACAGTCCCAGCGCGCGCTTGACGTGCAGTACCCGCCGCACCGCGCGATCGAGTGCCGCCATCGGGACAGCACCTTCCCGCACCAGCGCGGGGAGATACTTCAGGTAGATCCCGCTCGCCATCGACACATCACAGCCGGCGAGCAGCGCCTTCCGCGCGGCATCCTTGTCATCCGCCGCGTAGCCATGATCGACCAGTTCCTGCTCCGACATCCAGTCCGACACCACCAGCCCCTTGAAGCCCCATTCGGTGCGCAGGATGTCGGTGAGCAGATGGTGATTCGCGGTGGAGGGCACGCCGGAGATGTCGTTGAAGCTCGACATCACCGAGAGTGAGCCCGCGTCCACACCGGCACGGAACGGCGGCAGGTACAACTCGCGGAGCGTCGCCTCCGACAGCTCGGCGCTGTTGTACTCCATGCCGCCGCTCACGGCGCCGTAGGCAGCGAAATGCTTCATGGTGCTGAGCAGACTGTCATCGCGCCGGAGATCGGGACCCTGGAAGCCGCGCACCCGTGCCGCCGCGAGCAGCGAACCGAGATAGGGATCCTCCCCCGAGCCTTCGACCACTCTCCCCCAGCGCTGGTCGCGGGCGAGGTCCACCATCGGCGCGAAGGTCCAGTGGATCCCGGACGCGGTCCCCTCGATGGCGGCGGCGCGTGCGGTACGTTCGGCGAGATCCGGATCGAAGGCCGCCGCCTCCGCCACCGGGACCGGGAAGACGGTCCGCATGCCGTGGATGATGTCGGCCGCGAAGATGAGCGGGATCCTGAGGCGCGACTCCTCCACCGCGATCCGCTGCAATGCCCGCGCGCCGGCCACGCCGGTCCCGTTGAAGAGGCCGGTCACCTGCCCCGCCCGGATGGCGCGGAGCAGATCACCCTGGGTCTGCTGCAGCGTCGCCGGGTTGAAGGCCGCACCGTCGGGACGGCTCGAATCGGGAAGCAGGTTGAGCTGGCCGGCCTTCTCCTCGAGCGTCATCCGGCCGATGAGACGCTCGATGAAGTCGTCCTGCGTGGGCGCGACCGCGGCCCAGGCGTGCTTCGGATGCACCGCGAGAATGCCGGACGCGGCACAGACACCGCAGAGCTGCAGGAACTCGCGGCGCGGAATGCCGGAGGAGGGCGGCGACGGGTGGTCCATGGATGCCGATGGATGGTGACGGGGGGCGCGAGATTCCGGCGTAAGCTGCGCAGGGCGCGCGAATGATGCCAGTCCGGTTTACTCCGCGACGGGAGCACCGGTGCAGCGCGCCGGGCAGCCGGGCCAGTCGGTGCCGCGGTAGCGGCCGAAGAGCGTGCCGAAGAGGACCGCGACGCGGAAGACCACCGCCTGCAGCGGGCGTGGCATGACCAGCACGGCCTGGGTGCGGCGATGCCGGAGCACCACATGCGCCATATAGAAGAGGGGAGGACGGCCCCTCGGGCCGGCGTTCATGACCTCGAAGACCGCCTGCAGATAGCGATCGAGATCGACGACGGGGCGTACGTCCCCCTCGAAGGCGAGCGGCGCCTCGCCTTCGTTCCACCAGCGGTGCGGCACCCCGCGCGGCAGCGCGAGCGACTCGCCAGGTCCGGCGTCGACGCGGCGCCCGCCGACTTCCGCCGAGAGCGTCCCGGCGGTCACCGTCCCGGTCTCATCCTCGTCGAAATGGATGTGCAGCGGCGGCCCTTCTTCGTGTGGGGGAAGTGTGCCGCGGAGCTCGAGGAAGAGACCGCCGTCTGCCCTGCGGCGGCGCATCTCGAGGACTTCACCGGTGTGACGATTTTCCAGCCGCAGGTAGCCAGGAGGGGACTGGCTCATGAGAGGCTCCGGGGAGAGGGATGCCGGACGCTGACTCCATGCTTGCGCCAGATCATGCGGAGGCGGTGGCCCGCTCCTGGCGCCACCGCCGCTCCGCCTCCCGCCGAACGGCGGGCAGCAGCAGCAGCCGGATCAGAATGATTCCGAAGCGGGCCCAGCGCCAGTAGCCGCGGAATTTCCGCCGCGCCTCGGCGTCGGTCGCGACCACCCGGGTCTCGTGCCAGAAGCGGGTGAGCTCGGGGCCGAGTTCCTCCATCTCGAGCGTCCACGCGATCTTCACCCGGTCGGGCAGCGCATGCGCCTCGAACTCCCCGGGAGGAATCGGCGTGAACCGGACATCCGCCTCCCAGGGCCGGCACGATGCGCCGCAGATGATCAGCGAGCCCGGTTCCTCCTGCAGCAGGCCCCATCCCATCCCCCGCGTCTCGGCCAGAATCCCCTGCGGCTGCCGCGGGGCGACCGGGCCGGCGCGCATGAAGAGCTCGCGGAGCCGGAAGATGGCGTGCACGACGGGAATCGACTGCATGTCGAACCCGGTCGCGACCTCCATCACGAGAGCTCGCGGCGCCCGCACGGTGGTGTGAAATCGCTCGCGGATGTCGGGCTGGGGAATGAACCGATCGAGTGGCACTGTCATGACTGCCTCACCAGATCACCGGACGTCCGGGCAGGGAGTCGGGACGCCGAGTCATTGTCGCGACGGCACCGCGCGGCGAGACTGCACCGCTCTCACCCGACCCCTCTCGGAGCAGCACCATGCGCCGCCACGCCACGCACGCCCTTCTCGCCCTCTCCGTCGCGCTCCCTATCGGCTGCCGCTCGCCGACGGGCACCGCCGGCACCGACCTTCCCCCTGCTCAGATACCGGTCGAAGGCGTCAGGCTGACCCCGCAGTCGCTGCAGCTCGCGACGATCGGGGACAGCGTCCAGCTCGTGGCGATCGTCATGCCTGACAGCGCGACCGACAAGGCCGTCACCTGGGCGTCCGCCGATACCACCGTCGTCACGGTGAACGGGAGCGGCCTGATCACGGCGCGGGGCGCCGGCGCCGGCATCTTCATCACGGTCACCACGCACGACGGGAACCATGAGGCGACGGTCAACGTCACCGTGGCACCGTAGCGCCCGCCTCACGGTGCGGCGGTCACCCAGATCGGACTCGACCAGGCGCGCGAGTGGTTGCCGAACTGGTCGGCATCCGCCTGGACGACGCGCACGTAGTACCAGCTCCGTGCCCCGAATCCCGCGTCGAGGTAGGTGAACTTCGCGTGCCGCGTAACCGGGTGCTCGCGGTGGATGACCGTGCCGTCGCGCACGATGATGACCTCCTCGATGCTGTCCGTCCCCTGCACCTCCACCGCGATGCGCGGGGCGCCGCGGATCGTGATCTCCTCGCCCATGACGTGCCCGTCGATCCGTACATCCAGCCCGATACGGGCGTTGTAGACCGCGTAGTTGCGCCGGTGGCTCAGCGCATCGAAGATGGCCGGCCGGGTCAGCGCGGTGGCGAGCACCGCGGTCTTGGGCATGGGCGCCCCGTCGTGGGTGTCGCTGCCGCCGACGAAGCCGGTCCGGCCGCCGGTGCCGAGATAGGCGCGCAGCGTCTGCTCGGTCCCGGCGGTGAACCGCCGAGTGGCGACCTGCACCGTATCCGGCCAGATCTCCGAATTCACGATCACCCTGGCACTCGCCGCGGTGTAGTCGAACTCGTCGGGCCACTGCACCGGATCGGGGTGGTTGTTGTGGACGAGTCCGCCCGCCGCCCGCACCGCCGCCGCCAGCAGGTCGGGGCTCGCATACGCGGAATCCATCGCGCCGAAGATGTAGTCCACCCGATGCGCGAAGTAGACGTTCTTGTGATCGTAGCGCTTGACGGGGCCCGTGAAGCGCGTCGTGCCGGCGGTCCAGAAGATCGGGTTCGTGGTCCACTCGTAGCCGGCGATGGCGATGAACCGGCCGTCCGCGGTGTACCCGTCGACCTTGTCCTCGGTCAGTCCCCAGACGGCCCGGGGCAGCTCCCTCGCCGTGCCGTCGCCGTAGTCATGATCGCTCACGACGGCGAAATCGAGCCGGGCGGTGTCCCGGGCATAGGTGAAGTAGTGATCGAGGGTGCCCTTGCCGTCGGAGAAGGCGGTATGACCGTGGAGATCCCCCCAGTAGACCTGGTAGGGGCTCACGCCCTCGAGGGAATCGGCGCAGGCAATCGAATCGGTGGCGCTGGCGCAGGGGGCTTGCACCGGCGGCGGCGGTGCGACGATTTCGTTGCAGGCACAGGTGCCTGGCGAGGAACTGACGAGGAAGAGCGGGCCGAGCAGGGCGATGTGCTTGAGGGTCATCCGCCCCCCCTTTCTCCGGGGATCCACCGAAGGCGATGTCTCACCCTTCAACCTATCCCGAGGGCGTGAGCCGAGCATGAGGGAGGGGTGAGATTGCCTTCTCCGTGACCGGCCGGGCGCTCGGGCGCCCTACGAGAGGGCGGCGATGAGGGCCTCTATATCATCGGAACTGTTGAACAGCGATGGAGAGACGCGCATCCGGTCACCATAGAGGCTCACCGACACCTTCGCGGCCTTGAGCCGGGCCCCGAAACGCTGCTCCGCGCCGGGCAGGGTGAACGAGACCAGCGCGGAGCTGCTCTCCGGCGGGGTGATGGAAGTCCATCCGAGCCGCGGGAGCGCCTCGTGCAGCCGGCGGAGGAGTGGCTGGCGGTGTGCCTGGATGTTCGCCACGCCGATCCGCTGCAGGTACGGGATCGACACCGAGAGGGCGTTCACCGTGGCCTGGGAGTAGGTGCCCACCTCGAAGTGTCCACTCGCGTCCTGGTGCAGCGACCAGGTGACCGGCTGGTCGGCCGGCGGATCGGATGGCAGGTAATGCGTTGCCGTGTCGGCCTGCTGATAGCCGACCTGGGTGCGATGCACGACGCGGTCGAGCAGATCCTCTCTCACGTAGAGGAAACCGAGCCCGAAGTCGCCCATCAGCCACTTGAAGCTGGAGCAGCCGCAGAAGTCGACCCCGCTCGCCCGCACATCGATCGGCGTGTTGCCCGCCGCCTGGATGATGTCGGCGTAGACGTAGGCGCCGCGGGCATGCGCCAGCTCGCAGACGGCCGCGAGATCGTGCTGGAAGCCGTTGTACCACGACACGAGCGACAGCGCCACGAGCTTCGTGCGCGGGCCCATCGCGGCCGCGATGTCGCCCAGCTCGATCCGCCAGTCCCGCGGCCGGACGATCGTGACACCCAGCCCCTGCCTGGCGAGTTCGCCGTAGAGCACGAGCGAGCCGTCGAAGTGGAGTGCATCGGTCACCACCGTATCCCCGCTCCCCGGCAACCCGAGTCCCTGCACGACCAGGTTCTCCGCGACGCTGGTACTCTGCACCAGGCTCACCGAGGCCGGCGTCGCGTTGATCAGCGCGGCGAATGCCGCCTTCACCTC
>JBGASX010000143.1:0-5421 GCA_044229445.1 Gemmatimonadales bacterium
CGCGGCGAGCGCGACGCCCAGGGTCGAATTGGTGTCGCCGATGACGACCGCGGCGGCGGGGCTCAGTTCCCGCAGCACCGCTTCGGCACGGCTCAGGATCAGGCCGGTCTGCTCCGCGTGGCTCCCCGAGCCGACCTCGAGGAACCGGTCCGGCGCGGCAACGCCGAGCTGCTGGTAGAGCAGGGCATTCAGGGCGTGGTCGTAGTGCTGGCCGGTGTCGATCGCGAACACCCCGCCCAGGCCGGCCAGGCTGTGACGCAGGACACTGGCCTTGATCACCTGGGGACGGGTACCGTAGCAGAGGGCGATCATCGCGCGGGGAATATATCCGTCGCCCTCCGTTGACACACTCCCCGAGGCAGCCCAAGTTGCGGCAACACCGATGCGTATCCTCCATCTTGCCAAATACTACTGGCCTCGTTCAGGCGGCATGGAACGGGTCGTTCAGGACCTCGCCGAGGGCGCTGCCGCCCTCGGCCACGAGGTCTCGGTCGTCGCGGTCGAGAGCCGGGTCGGGGGCCGGGTCGGGGCGCGTCAGAAATCCACGGTCACACGGGTCTTCTCCTTCGGCGCCCTCGGCTCCGAGGAGATCGCGCCGGGCTACCTGACCGCCGCGCGGCGCCGAGCCGACGTCATTCACCTCCATCACCCACATCCGCTGGCCGACGTGGCGAGCCTGCTCCGGAGCCGGCGCACGCCCTTCGTGGTCACGCAGCACATGGACGGCAAGCAGCCCGGGTACCGGCTGCTCGCGCGCGCCGTGCTGCGTCGCGCCGCGGCGATCGTGGTTCCGAGTCGCGCCCACATGGCGCTGTCGCAGGAGCTGCAGGGCTTCGAGAACAAGACCGAGGTGATTCCGTTCGGCATCGACGAGACCCGGTGGGCCGATCTCCCCCGGCGCCCGATGGACTCGCCGCCGCGCGCGCTCTTCATCGGCCGGCTGGTCAAGTTCAAGGGGCTCGACATCCTGCTCCGGGCACTGGAGCGGGTGCCGGACCTGCGGCTCGACATCGTGGGCGGCGGGCCCGAAGGGCCGCGGCTCAAGACGCTGACGCAGGCGCTCGCGCTGGCGGACCGGGTGCGCTTCTTCGGCGAGTATCCGGACGAGGATCTCCCCCGGCGGATGGGGGAGGCGGATTTCCTGGTCCTGCCCTCGATCACCGTGGACGAGATGTTCGGCCTCGTGGTGCTCGAGGCGATGGCAGCGGGGCGCCCGGTCATCACCACCGCGGTGCCGACCGGTGTGCGCGAGGTCAACGTGCCGGGAGAGACCGGGCTCGAGGTGCCGGTGCACGACGTGCGGTCGCTCGCGGAGGCGCTCGACACGCTGGCCCACGACCCCTTCAAGCGGGAGATCATGGGGGAGGCCGGCCGCGCGCGGGTGGAGAAGTACTTCACCCGTCAGCTGATGGCCGAGCGCCACGTGGCCCTGTACGAGCGGGTGCAGGCCTACAATCAGGAAGTGCCGGGCGCCTAGTCGCCCATCCCGTCGCGGGTCTGCACGCCGATTGGAGGGCCGGCGTTCCGCTCAGTTCGGAACATCGCCTCCGGTCCGTCCCACCTCAGTCCAGCTCTTCCCGTCAAACTGGAAGTCAATCGATCGGCTGTGCCCCGGCGCCGGCTGCGCCCAGGGGGCATGGCGATAGGCGGCGTTCGCGAAGGGATCCGCGGCATTGAGCGGTCCCTGGGAGGCGTTGCGGACCGTGATCGTGATCCGTTGCCCCGGGGTTCCGCCCGTGGGGGCGTCGACCACGAACGGCGCACCGTCGCTCGCCGAGAGGTCGAAGCGCGAGCCGCGTGAGGCATCGATCGGCGTGGTCCGGGCCACCGCGATGCTCTGGGCGGACTCGGCGTAGCGGTTGATGCCGCCTTCCCGGAGGGAGAAGGGCGTCGCCGCGGCGTTGTCGATCCGCTGGGTGATCGCGCCGCCGCTGCCAGTATCGTAGGAGTTGTTCTCGATCATCGTGTTGGTCACCTTGGCCGAGCCCAGGCGGATCGCGCCGGCGATCGTCACGTTGGTGGCGGCGACGAAGCTGTTGTTCCGCACGACGCAGCTGTCCGCATAGCCCGAGAGCAGGATGCCCGTGGTGATCGTGGTGGCGACGCCGGAGCGTTCCGGCCAGCCGATCACGTTGCCCTCGATGATCACCGAACGGGCGGTGTTGGCGGCGACGTTCAGGCTGATCGCGGCGGCCATGGTTCCGCCATCGCCGATCCGGAAGGTATTGCTGCGGATCGCCACGCCGAGCGCGGAGCGTCCGCTCGCGCCCTGGACGATCTCGATGCCGACGGCGTCCTTGATCGTGTTCACGAATTCGAAGCGGCTGCCGTCGACGACCAGGCCGCAGGCGCTGCTCGATCCGATGCTCATCGCCGTGTGCCCTTTCGCGGGATCCAGCTGTTCGAAGTGACAGCCGTAGAAGGACACCGCGTAGTTGGCGTAGTTCGCGCCGGCGAGATTGACGAGGGCGGGGGTGCCGTTCTTGAACCGGCAGCCGAAGAAGGCGACCTGCTTCGAGTTCCGGGCGTGCAGCAGACCATCATCGGGCTTGCCCGAGCCGCTGTTGTTGAGGACGCTCCCGAAGAAGGTCACCTGCTCGGACTGGCTGAGGTACACCGCGTTGGAATCCGACTTGTCCACCGTGAGCATCGAGAAGTAGGCCTTGGTCCAGGTGTCCAGGCGCACCCCGACCGCGTTGCTGATGAACGCCGAGCTGATCACTTCGAGGACCGTGCCGTTCCAGGCGTAGAGGCCGGCCGCGGGAATGGCCGCGCCGGTGTGGTCCTTCCCCTCGCCCAGATGCGAGAGCACCAGCACGTCCCGGAGCACGACCTGGGACGGGTAGAACGGTTCGCCCTGGTGGGTGTTCACCAGGGAGATCGCATGCCCGTTGCCGGCGGCCCCCTTCTGCCCGTTGCCCTCGAAGGTCAGCTGATCGAGCAGGATGTAACTGCCCTGCACGGAGATCTCGAGCGCCGGGTCCGCGGGGGAGCCGACGATGCGATTGAGAATCACCGCCGCTCCCTTGCCTTCACCAGCAAGGGTCAGCCGTCCCGTGCCGGCCGCCACCTTGAGTGGAGCGGTGATGACGTACCGCCCCGCGGGAAAGACGATCGTGCCGCCTCGCACCGCGGCATCGATGGCCGCCTGGATGGCAGCCGCGTCGTTGGTGGTGCCGTCGCCCTTCGCGCCGAAATCCCTGACGCTGTAAGGCGGGCCGGCGGGTGCGCCGGAGGGTGGGGTGACCGAAGGGCCCGCGAGCGCGAGCGTCGCCCAGCTGCCGGAGAGCTCGAGCCACGAACGGCGAGTGAGCATTGCACCGCTCCTTGTGTCGGGGGAAAACCGGGGCGAATGTATCGGCGGCGAGGTGTGCGTCCTGCTGCCGACGGCCGCCCATTGGGGTTGCCTTCAACATGCGATCTCCGAGGACGGAGCACCATCCGTCGGGAGAGGGTGGCAGGTGGGTGCCGGGCCGCGGGACAGAATGACCCGCTTCGGCCTTGTGCGGGGGCCCGCTGGAAGCGAAGTTTTTTCGCTCACGGGCCCTTAGCTCAGTCGGTTAGAGCAGTGGACTCATAATCCATAGGTCGCTGGTTCGAATCCAGCAGGGCCCACTATCCCATGATCCGCTTCAATCACATCACCGGCAGCCTTGCCGGCACGTCCGCGGAGTATGACAAGCGGTCGATCCGTGTCGGCACGAGCGGCGACTGCGACGTCCGCTACGACCTCGAGCGAGATCCCGAGGTCGGGCGCTATCACGCGGCCGTGGTGATGAAGGAGAACGCCTACCACGTGCTCGACCTCGGGCAGGTCGGCGGGGTGTGGGTGAACGGGGAGCGGGTGCAGAGCCAGCCGCTGCGGGGCGGGGACCGGATCCGCTTTGGCGGGGAGGGCGGCCCGGAGGCGGAGGTGGCGATCGTCTTCGACGCCAACTACGACGCGGCGAAGGACGCCGCCCGGATGGTGGAGGCGTTCAAGGGGAAGACCCGCGAGACCTCCGCGATCCGGCTGGTGACCGCCGCCGCGGAGCGGGTCGCGGAAGAGCGGGTGAAGGCGGGCGGCACCAAGTCCCGCCGCACGATGGAGGTCATGGCCACGACGATGCACGAGGTCGGCGACCTCATGCGCACCCAGACCCGCAAGCGCTGGGTCAAGATCGTGACGGCGGTCGTGGGGGTGGCGGCCGTGATCATCGCCGGCCTCAGTATCACGCTGTACGTCAAGCAGCGGCAGATCAATCAGCTGCTCGATGCCAAGAGCCACTTCGACGACCAGATCCACGCCATCCAGATCCAGATGGATGCGACCCGCGACACCGCGCAGCTCGCGGTGCTCGAACGACAGCTCAACGAGAAGACGGCGAGCGCGGAGCTCGCGCTGTCCCAGATCGCGAGCAAGGACCAGCAGAAGGCCGCGGAGGTGGCGCAGAGCGGGGACGAGCTGGACCGCGAGATCCGCGACATCCTCAAGCAGTTCGACGCGGGGACCTACGCCGTTCCGCCGATCTTCAAGGAGCGGGTCGCCTATCACATCGAGCAGCTCCGCAAGGCCGGTCCCACGACACGGATCATCTACCGCCGCAAGGTGAAGTACTGGCCCCAGATCACCCGGGAATTCAAGGCCCTCGAGCTGCCGGAGGCGATGGCCTACGTCGCCTGGACGGAATCCCAGTTCGACCCGCTGGCGAAGAGCGGTGCCGGGGCGAGGGGCATGTGGCAGATGACCCGGACGACCGCGCAGGCGCAGGGACTCCGGGTCGACGGCACCGTGGACGAGCGGATCGATGTGCCGCTGCAGACGCGGGCGGCCACGAAGTATCTCGCGGGGCTGCTCGCCGAATTCGGGGAGGACGCCTTCATGCTCGCCATGGCGAGCTACAACAAGGGCGAGAACGGGGTGCGGCGCGTCCTGCGCCAGGTGTCCCGGACGCCCGGTGGCTTCAAGAAGTCGAAGCGCGACTTCTGGCACCTCTACCGGCTCAAGCTGCTCCCCGAGGAGACCCGCGAGTACGTGCCCAAGATCCTCGCCGCCGCCATCGTCTGCAGCAATCCCGATCGCTACGGCCTCACCGACAGCGCCAAGAGCCCCTGAGCCCGCAGGCAGGACGCGGCCCCTCCATCTTCCGAATGGTGTGCCCGATGACGGAACCATGACAGGACTGTCATGTGTCCGTGTGAGTCAGGTCACTTCCGTACAGATTCCAGCCGTATAGCATTCGTGCACCTTGCGGGCGGCCTGTTCCTTCCGCCCGTTGGTGCGGTGCCATGATGGTTACCGTGCTCAGGACCCAAGTCGGAGGTGTGTGGATGCGCCGTACTCTCTGGATCGTTCCGCTCGTGCTCGCGATGGCCTGCAATCAGAACAAGGAGCAGCTCACCAAGGCTCTGGCCGACGCGCAGACGCTTGCAGCGGAGAAG
>JBGASX010000053.1:0-37755 GCA_044229445.1 Gemmatimonadales bacterium
CCCCAACAGGCCCATCACCGACATCGGGTCGATGGTCGTCCCGCCGTAGCGCATCACGAAATGCAGGTGGGGGCCGGTCACGCGTCCGCTCCGGCCCACCAGTCCGATGATCTGTCCCTTCGCAACCTCATCGCCCGGCTTCACCAGGGTCTTGCTCAGGTGGAAGTACGCCGAAATGAGCCCTTCGCCGTGGTCGAGGTACACGACGTTCCCCGCCAGATAGAACGGCGCGACCAGCGCCACCCGTCCCGCATTCACTGCTCGTACCGGATCGCCCACCGCGCCGGCGAAATCGGTGCCGAGGTGGCGGCTCAGCAGCTTCCCGTTGTAGATGCGCCCGGTTCCGAAGCCGCTGGTGATCCGGCTGGGACGTGGCAGCGCGAAGGGCTCGCTCCAGCGCCGCGGCGAGAGGTGCGCCGCTCGACTGACCTGGCGCGCGAGCGCGATCTCGCGGGCGATCCGGGCCTGGGATGCGCTGTCGGGGTTCGCCATGGTGGGGGCGACGCGCAGCCGTTCGCTCGGATACTCCGCACGGCTCACGGCAACGGCGGTGCGTACCGTGTCCCGGCGATCGCCGATCAGCAGGACGAGGATGATGGCGAGTGAGTCGTCACCCTCGACCGGGACCCCGGCCAGGGACACCCAGCTCACCGGGTCGGTGCGGGAGAAGTGCAATGGCTCTCCTGCCACCTCGCCGGCAAGACCGGTCAATGGCTCGAGCGTCGTCGGCGTGACCCGCACCCGTATGAGTGCGCCGCGCGCGGGCTTCGCGGGCTCGGTCTCGATGGCAACCTGCTGCGCGGCAAGCCCGGACGCGCGGCACAACAGCACCCCGAGCAGCAGTGCAGGCCGTGCGAACTTCACCGGGTCTTCTCCTCGAGCCAGCGGTCGGTTTCCGCCTGCGCGTCGAACAGCCGCTCCAGGCGCGCCTTGAGCTCTCGGGCCGCATCGAGGTCCGCGGTCAGCGTCTCGGGCACCGCCCCGCCACCGTGCAACCGCAGCAGCCCCATCCGGAGTGACTCGAGCAGTGTCACCGTCTCCCGGAGCCGGGCGGCCCAGAGTTCGCGCGCCTCGCTCAGCTCCTTCGCACCACCGTCCCCGGCCGGCTTCACCCCGTCGAAGAGCGTCGTCGGGGCCGCCTGGGCGATGAGGTCGTCCAGCTCCTCGAGCTTCCGGCGCATGAGCTGCGCCTGACTGGAGAGCGCCCGGATCTGTTCCGGCATCGCCTTGAGATCGCGTCGCTCCGCGGCGGGGAGCGCCCGATAGAGCGCTTCGGCCGCGTCGCCGAGCGCCACCTCCGTCGGCCGGTGCAGAAGCTGCTCGGGCCCGCTGGGTGGCTTGAGGCGCCAGCCGGCGAGCTTCGTCATCCACTTCCCGGCCCGGCTCTTCCAGACCTTGAGCGCAAACTCCACCCAGCTGTCCCTCGGCGCGACCCGCGAGCCGGGGACGAAGCGGCGCAGCCACTGCAGCACGAGGGCGGTAACCACCGCGCCGGAAGCCGCCGTCAGCAGTCCGCCCACCACGCCCGTCCGCATGAGTGCCAGGGCGAGAACCGTGCTGCCGCCGGCCACCATCAGGGACACCACGACGCCGGAGCGCAGCAGGCGACCCGCGGGTGTCGACTGCGACCCGTATTCAAAGGTGAGCTCCTCGTGGCGCCGCTCGGCATGCTGCTGCAGGGCAAGCACGATGTCCTGCTGGCCGTAGCCGACCTTGAGCAGCCGGCGCGTCTGCAGCAGCCGGGAACCGCCGTAGAGCGTCCACGGGATGGCGGCGAGTGTCAGCGAGAAGGCCACCAGCATCCCGGCATCCGCCGAGCCATTGGCCACCGCGAACAGCAGGCCGAGGCCCGCGGGAAGGCCCCAGACGAGCGAGATGAGCGTGACCGCCCCTCGGGGCCGCTCGGCGCTCGCAAGCCAGACCCGGAACGGCGCGGGCAGATCGGTCGACGTTCCGCCGAGCTGTTCCAGCGCCTCCGCGAGCTGTTCCCCCGTCTGGAACCGGGCACTCGGAAGCGGCGCGAGGCAGCGGTCGATCGTTCGTGCGAGCGCGCGGGGCAGGTGCGGTGCGACGCTCGCGAGCGGTGGGGGCGGCCCCGCGATCTGGCGCTCGACCAGTTCGGCCAGGGTCGTGACGGGATAGGGCAGCCGGGAAGCGAGCGCCGTGTAACCGACGACGCCGAGACCGTAGAGATCGCTTCGGCCATCGATGCGTTCGCCGGTGGCCTGCTCCGGGCTCAGATAGGCGATGGTCCCGGTGATGGCGCCCGGCGCCCGCTCCTCACCGCGGAGCGGGGCCGCGATCCCGAAATCGGCGATCAGGGCGCGACGCCCCCCCGCTTCGAGCAGGATGTTGTCAGGCTTCACGTCCCGGTGGATCACGCCCTGGCCGTGCGCATACGAGAGCGCCCAGGCGATGTCGCGGAGGATGCGTGTCGTCTCCGCAGGCGGCAGCGCACCCTTCGTACGCAGCCGCTCTCCGAGACTCTCGCCGGGAATGAATGCCATCACGAACCAGACCAGCCGGTCCGTCTCCTCCACGGCGTGGATCGGCACGATGTTCGGATGGGAAAGCCCGGCGGCGGTGCGCGCCTCGCGGAGAAAGCGCTCGCGCAGGCCGGGGCGTTCGGCGAGTTCCGGCGGGAGCAGCTTGATCGCGACCGGCCGGTCGAGACTCACGTCGCGCGCGAGGTAGACGATGCCCATCCCGCCGCGGCCCAGCTCACGCTCCAGCGAGTAGCGCCCCGCGACGGCGGCCTGCAGATCGAGGAAGAGCGGGTCTACTCCCGCCATGGCTTCTTGATGACCGCGTCCGACCAGAAGACGGGCCGGCGGTCGGGAAGCCCGAAGTGCTCCTGGGCGGCCGCGCGCAGCCGCTCCGGGTCGCGCCAGCCGCCGGCGAGCAGGGCCTCCCGGCGCATCTGCTTGGCGATCCGGAGCGGCTGGTCACCCGCCGGGTCGTAGCGGCGCGGCTCGGAATCGGGCTGTGCCAGCATCTCCATGACGTAGTCGAACGACAGCGCGAGATGCCCTTCCACATCGGCCGTCGGCAGGTCCCAGCGGCTGGTCTTCTCCGCGACCTGGAAGGCGCGCTGCCATCCCTTGTGCTCGGTGATGTGGACCATGCCGCGGAACAGCCGCCGGTTGGTCTTCACACTGAAGATCGTGGGCGCGATGATCTGGTCGAGGTGCGCGTCGGCCGGGGTGTGATCGAGGAGGATGACCTCCTTGGCCGTCCGCGCGAATCGGTCACCGAGCGGCGTCTCGAACCGGCTCTCCCAGTAGGAGTGCCCGAATCCGGTCGTGCTGCTCGTGAGGACCAGCTGGCGCGGCACGAAGAAGTTGTGCGCGACGACGTCCGCCGCCAGATGGGAGAGGTAGCCGAGGCCAAAGGCCCGGAGCGCGTCCGTGCGGGCGAGATCGTGAATCTCCTGGCCCACGTGCCAGGCGTGGCAATGCCGCCCGACGGGGGCGTATTTCTTCGCGATCGAGCTGTCCGCCGCGATGTTGCCGTAGAGAAAGTCGAACGGAAAGGCGCGCAGCAGGTCGGCGACGGCCGCGGGGAGCGAGCCGAGATTCGCCAGCACCGACTCCCCGAGATAGATGTGCGTCCCGGGTGTCCAGGCATGCAGCCGATCCGGGAAGAGCACCGCCGCGACGACGAGCACCGCGAGCGCGGCCAGCGCCCGGCGAGTGGTCAACGGCGGCGCCCCATCCCCAGCAGCCGGCGGAGCCGCCCGAACCACCCGGCTCCGGAGCGCACCGAACGAAGGGTCACCGCGAGATCGAGTGCGGTCTCTTCGACCTCTTCCTCGAGCACCTCGTAGATCGCTTCCAGGTTCTGGAGCCGGGACTGAAGCCCTTCCCGGAGGGCCCGGCTCGACTTCACGATCTCCTCGGCTTCGGTGCCGATGAGCCCCGCGAGCCGCTGACCCTCGCTGGAGACCGCGGCGACGGCGCCCAGCGCGGGTGCGATGTCGCTCCGCAGCGATTCCATGACCTGCGAGAGCTGGCGCATCTCATGCGCGGCCTGACGGGCAGCCAGGGCCATGGCGAGCGCGATGGCCAGAAAGGATCCGGCGATGATGACCAGCGAGATGGCGATCGTCGGGCCGACCCAGCCACCGGATGGCACAGTCGCTTGCAGCAGGAACATGAGCGGAGGCCTCGCTAGGAGCAGAACGGAAGATACACCACCGCTTGACGCATGCACCATGCGCCCCGACCTTTCGCGCCATGCCTCCTCGCTTCGTGGTTCAGGGCGGACGCGCCCTCAGCGGCACCGTGCATCCGGCGGGCAACAAGAACGCCGCGCTGCCGGCCATCGCCGCCACCCTGCTCGCCGACGGTCCGGTGGAACTGGGCAACATGCCCCGCATCCGGGACGTCGAAACGATGCTCGCCCTGGTCGCCGATCTCGGCGCCACGGTCGAGTGGACCGGGCCCAACACGGTCCGGATCGACGCCCGATCCGCGAAGAACAAGACGCTGAATCCGGAACTCTGCGCCCGGATTCGGGCCTCCATTCTCCTCGCCGGGCCACTCCTGGCGCGGTTCGGCATGGTGATGCTGCCGCCGCCCGGCGGGGACGTCATCGGCCGCCGCCGGGTGGATACCCACTTCCTCGCGCTCGAGCAGCTCGGGGCCTCGCTCTCGCTCGGCGATACCTATCAGATCGAAGCCAAGGCGCTCAAGGGCGCCGAGATCTTCCTCGACGAGCCGAGCGTCACCGGCACGGAGAACGCCCTGATGGCCTCCGTGGCCGCACGGGGAAGGACCGTCCTGCGAAACGCCGCCGCCGAGCCGCACGTGCAGGACGTCGCCCGGCTCCTGGTCGCGATGGGCGCCCAGATCGAGGGCATCGGGACCAACGTCTACACGATCGAAGGCGGCCGGCCGCTCGGCGGCTGCAGCTATGCGATCGGTCCGGACCACATCGAGATCGCCAGCTTCATCGGACTGGCCGCCGTCACCAATGGCCAGCTCACCATCGAGGGCGTCCGCCCCGATGATCTCCGCAGCACCCTGCTCGGCTTCGAGCGTCTGGGCGTCCGGCCCCGGGTCGATGGGTCCCGGCTCATCGTCGATGCCGGGCAGGAGCGGCGGGTTCGCCCCGATCTTGGCGGCCATGTCCCCAAGCTGGAGGACGGTCCCTGGCCGGCCTTTCCCGCGGACGCCATGTCGATCGCCGTCGTCACCGCCACCCAGTGCGATGGGATGGTGCTGATCTTCGAGAAGATGTTCGAGTCCCGGCTCTTCTTCGTGGACAAGCTGATCGGCATGGGCGCCCGGATCGTGCTCTGTGACCCGCACCGCGCCGTCATCTCCGGGCCCTCCCAGCTCCGCGGCGGCACCGTGGAGTCTCCCGACATCCGGGCCGGCATGGCGATGCTGCTGGCCGCGCTGGCCGCCGAAGGGCAGAGCACGATCCACAACGTGGGGCAGATCGAGCGGGGCTACGAGAAGATCGACAGCCGGCTCCGGTCCCTCGGGGCCCAGATTGAGCGACTCGAATAGCAGTTCCGATTTCCGGGTTCCGAGTTCCGAGCGCGACTCCCCCTCGGAACTCGGCAGTCGGAACTCGCGCGCCATCCGGGAGACTCCCGTGGCGGGCCAGGTGCCAAGGTACGAGATCCCTGACTGGCGCACCCGCTACGGTGTGGTCGCGGGCATCACGGCCCGTGGAGAGCTTCCAGGCCGCGGATTCGACCTCGGATTGTGGACCGATGCCCCCGTTGGGGAGGTCATGACCCGCTGGCGGGCCTTCCGCGGGGCGGAGCCGGGGTTCACCGCGGTCATCCTGGGCAACCAGGTCCACCGGACCGAGGTCGCATGGCACGCGGGAGGCCGGGGCTGGGTGCAACTGGAGGGGCTGGACGGTCACGCGACGGCCACCTCCGGATTGCTGCTCACCGTGACCGTTGCCGACTGCATTCCGGTCTACCTGCTGGATTCTGTCCGGGGGGCGATCGCACTTCTCCACAGTGGCTGGAGAGGGACATCTGGGGGCATCCTCGGGCGCGGAGTTGAGGCGCTGGTTCAGGCTGCCGGCTCGAAGCCAAGCGACATTCTAGTGCATTGTGGAGTAGGCATTTGTGGCAGCTGTTATGAAGTAGGTTCTGAAGTCATGAGCGGCTGCGGGATCCACCACGATGGCGCGGGGCCATGGCACGTGGATCTGCGCGCCGTCCTCGCGGGCCAGGCGCGCCGACTGAACCTCGGCGAAGTCTCCACATCACAATGGTGCTCTGCCCACGACCGGCCGCGGTTCTACAGTCACCGGGCCTCGGCCGGCAGCGATGGCCGAATGGTCGCCTACCTCGGTATCCCGCAAGGGAGTTAGCTGGAGAGGGGCTGGACGAAACCTCGCTCCATCCCTATACTTCCCGCGCTGTAAGGGGATCTCCAGCCGCGGTCGGGTGTCGATGTGGGGGAGTTCCCCCACATTTTTTTTGGCCCGTGCCACATGGATGCCACCACGCTGCTTGAGGCAGTCCGCCGCCACGTCACCGACCTTGGGTTCGAGCTGGTCGAATTCAAACGGTCCGGTCCGCTGCAGCGCCCAGCCATCCAGGTTCGGATCGATCGCCCCGACAGCACGCCGGGGCATGGCATCACCACCGAAGATTGCGCCCGCACCACCCGCGCCCTCGCCGCACTGTTCGAGGGGCCGGCCGGGTTCGGAGATCGCTATCAGCTGGAGGTGTCGTCGCCAGGGATCGAGCGGCCCGTACGCTTTCCCGAACATTGGCGCCGGTATGTAGGGCGGGTAGTGCGGCTGAAGGCGCGCACGGTCGCGGGCCACCCGCATGCGGTGATTCTGGAAGTGCCCGATGACGGGCAGGTCAAACTCCGGCTCCCTGATGGAGCCGAAACCATGGTGGCGCTGGCCGATATCAAGGAAGCGCTGCTCCAGGTCGATGACCCGGCGGCCACCGGCCGCCGCGAGCCATAGGGCAGGAGACGAGGGATGTCCGGTTCCGCAGAGGTGCTGAGCGCCATCAAGGAGCTCACCACCACCAAACAGTTGGATCGCACCGAATTGCTCGACCTCCTCCGGGACGGGATTCATGCCGCGCTCGCGCGCCGCTACGGTCCCAACGTCCGGTTCGAGCTCGAATTCGACGAACTCAAGGGCTCCATCCGCATTGTCCGCCTCCGCCAGGTCGTGGAGACGGTCGAGGATCTGAGCTGCCAGATCGCGCTCGAAGAGGCCCAGTACGAGGATCCGGCCTTCCAGATCGGCGACATGCTGGAAGAGGATGTGCCCTTCGCCGACTTCGGCCGGCTCGCGGTGCAGGCCGCCAAGCAGCGCATCATCCAGCGGGTCCGCGAGGGCGAGCGTACCCGCATTCGCGACGAGTTCCAGAGCAAGGTGGGTGAACTGCTCTCCGGGGAAGTTCAGCAGATCGAGCGCGGCAAGCTGGTCATCATGCTGAACAAGTTCCGCGAGGCGGAGGCGATCATTCCGTATCGCGAGCAGAACCACCGCGAGAAGTTCCACCAGGGCGACACGATCCGCGCGGTGCTCAAGCGGCTGGAGGAGACCCCGAAGGGGCCGCGTCTCATCCTGTCCCGCGGGGACCCGCTCTTCGTGAAGGCGCTGTTCAAGCTCGAGGTGCCGGAGATCCAGCAGGGCATCGTGGACATCCGCGCCTGGGCGCGTGAAGTCGGCAGCCGGACCAAGATCGCCGTCATCTCCCGCGACGACGCCATCGACCCGGTGGGCGCCTGCGTCGGGCTCAAGGGCTCGCGCGTGCAGGCTGTCGTGAACGAGCTGGGCGGCGAGCGCATCGACATCGTGCCCTGGTCGCCGGACCCGGAGCGCTTCGCCCGGCTGGCGCTGGCGCCGGCGCGCGTGGCCAAGGTCTTCTCCGATCCGGCCAACAAGACGATTCAGGCCGTCGTCGATGAGGACCAGCTCTCGCTGGCCATCGGCCGCAACGGGCAGAATGTGCGGCTCGCTTCGGACCTCACCGGGTGGAAGATCGACCTCTACTCGAGCCGCGAGTGGCTGGAGCGTGGTGGCGAAGGGCCGTTGTTCGCCCCGCTGCCGCCCGAGGACGAGGCTGTCATGCAGCTGCCGCTGACCGAGCTCAAGGGGTTGTCGCCCGAACTGCTCGCGATCCTGAACGGCGCCGGCTACGAGCGGCTCAAGGACGTGCTCGATCTCGAGCGCGAGGACATCGAGAAGATCCCGGGGATGACCACGGAACGGAGCGACCAGCTGGTGGCGTTCCTCACCGAGCTCACCGAAGAAGGCAGCGACGACGCCGGCGCCCAGGGCTGAGCGGATTCTCCGGCTGCTGGGGCTCGGCTATCGTGCCCGGCAGGTGGTGATCGGCGTGGATCAGCTTCGGCTGACGTTGCAGGCAGGGAAGGTGGCGTGTGTGGTGGTCGCGTCGGACGCGAGTCCGCGCGCGCAGGAGAAGGTGGTACGACTGGCGGCGGCGAAGGGCGTTCCGCTCCTCGCGGGACCGTCGGCGGAGGCGATCGGGGCACGACTGGGGAAACCGGGTGTCATGGTCGCCGGCGTGTTGGACCGGGCGCTGGCTCAGGGGCTCGCAAAGGCGGCCGAGGGCGGCACCCAAATGGAGGCGTGAGTGGTCAAGACCAGAGTACACGATCTTGCGGCAGAATTCGGCGTGTCCGCCGAGCAGCTGATGAGCATGCTCAAGGACATGAACATCTTTGCGCGGAGCCACATGTCTCCGCTCGAGGATGGTCAGGTATCCGCCATCCGGGTCCGTTGGGAGCGCGAGAAGCGCAAGGCCGCACAGGCGGAGGAACCCGCCCCCAAGAAGCGGGTGAAGAAGGCCGCGGCCAAGCCCGTCGAGCCCGAACCCGTCAGCGACGCCGGCAAGCCGATCAAGCGCCGCCGCACGGCCGCGGAAGTGGCCGAGGCCGATGCGGTCCTCGAAGCCGAGCGGGTGGCTGAGACGCTCCGCCTCGAGGCGATCGAGCTGGCCCGTCCCATCGAGAAGCGGGAAGAGCCGATGCTCTCCCCCTCGCTCGAGGAACGCGCCCGCGCCCTGTTCAAGGACCTGCCGCCCGCACCGCCGGAAGAGGTGGCTCCGCCTGAGCCCGCCCCGGCCGTCGAAGAGCCGCGGAGCGATGGCAGTGCCGCCGCCCCGGCTGCGGCGACCGCTCCCGTCGTGCCGCCGCCCGCGCCCGCCCGGCCCAACATTCCGCTCGGTCCGTCAGGCAACCCCAGGATCCCCACCCGGATCCCCCGTCCTGTCGTCGCGCCCGGCAGCGAAGTGCAGCGCTTCAACCGTCCGAAGCCGGTCTTCAGCTCGAGCTCGCCCCCGGGATCCGGCAATCGTCCGGGCGGTGGGCCGCGCACAGGCGAGCGCCCGGGAGGCGGCCGTCCAGGTGGCCCGCGGCCGGGCGGTCCGAACACCGGGGCGCCTCCGGGTCCCAGCACCGCCGAGCGGCCCCGGACCTTCGGTCCTGACGCCGAGAAGGGCGCGGCGCGCAAGAAGGCGAAGAAGGGACGGAAGTCGTCCGTCGATCAGGATGCGGTGCTCGCCAACATCGAGAAGACCCTCGCCGGCATGAGCCGCGGGACGGTCAAGCGTGGCGTGCGGCGCGATCCGTCGAGCTATCGTGAGGCACTCGAGCGCGCCAAGGTCGAGCGCGAAGCCGAGAAGACCCGGATCCGGGTGAACGAGTTCATCTCGGTCTCCGAACTCGCCGACCTGATGAAGGTGCCCGCGACCCAGATCGTGCAGCTCGCGTTCAAGGGCCTCGGGCTGATGGTCACCGTCAACCAGCGGCTGGACTTCGACCAGATCGAGCTGATCGCGTCCGAGTTCGGCTTCCAGGCGGTCAAGGAAGAGGAGTACGCCGCGCCGACCGACACGGTCGAGGCGGAGGAGGCCGATGAGGGGCACCAGGTCCCACGGCCGCCGGTCGTCACGATCATGGGCCACGTCGACCACGGCAAGACTTCGCTCCTCGACTACATCCGCAAGGCGAACGTGGTGGCCGGCGAGGCGGGTGGCATCACCCAGCACATCGGCGCCTATCACGTCACCCTGCCGAACGGAAAGAAGATCACCTTCCTGGACACCCCGGGTCACCAGGCCTTCACGGCCATGCGTGCCCGCGGTGCCCAGGTGACGGACATCGTGGTACTCGTCGTGTCGGCGGAAGACGCCGTCATGCCGCAGACGGTGGAAGCGATCAGCCACGCCAAGAACGCTGGCGTGCCGATGATCGTCGCGATCAACAAGATCGACCTGCCGAACGCGAACGTGCAGAAGGTGAAGCAGGACCTGCTCAGCCACAACGTGGTGCTCGAGGAGTTCGGCGGTCAGGTCCTGTCGACCCCGATCTCCGCCAAGAAGGGCACTGGCGTCGACAAGCTGCTGGAGCAGATTCTCCTGCAGGCGGAAATCCTCGACCTCAAGGCGAACCCCGACCGGTCCGCGAGCGGCACCGTGGTCGAGGCGACCCTCGATCCGGGCAAGGGTCCCGTCGCGACCATCCTGGTCCAGAAGGGCACGCTGCACGTCGGGGACAACTTCATCTGCGGCAAGTTCTCCGGCCGCGTCCGCGCACTGTACGACGAGCGCGGCAAGAACGTGAAGGACGTCGGCCCGTCGCTGCCGGTACAGATCCTGGGCTTTGAGGGTACGCCCTCGCCGGGCGACAACTTCGTGGTCACCGCGGATGCGGTCGAGGCCCGCGAGATCGCGCAGAAGCGGCAGCGGCTCGAGCGCGAGGCGCAGAACCGGCGCACCGCCCGGGGCGGCTCGCTCGAGGACATCTCGCGCGCGCTGGCCCAGGGCCAGATGGGCGCGCTCCGCATCATCATCAAGGCCGACCAGGGCGGTCCGGCGGAAGCGCTGGCCGACGCCCTCGGCCAGCTTTCCACCGGCGAAGTCCGGGTCGACATCGTGCACCGTGGCGTGGGCTCCATCAGCGAGAGTGACGTGCTGCTCGCCAAGGCGTCCGGGGCCATCATCGTCGGCTTCCACGTCCGGCCCGACGCGGGTGCCCGCCAGGCGGCGGAGCGCGAGGGCGTCGATGTGCGGATGTACCGCATCATCTACGAGGCGGTCGACGACGTCCGCAACGCCCTCGAAGGCCTGCTCAAGCCGGAATCGAAGGAAACCGTGCTGGGCGACGCCGAGGTGCTGCAGCTCTTCAAGGTCAGCAAGGTCGGGACGATCGCGGGCTGCCAGGTGCGGCACGGCTCGATCACCCGCACCGCCAAGGTGCGCGTGCTGCGCGATGGCACCCAGGTCTACGACGGGTCGCTCTCGAGCCTCAAGCGCTTCAAGGACGACGCGAAGGAAGTGAAGGAAGGCCAGGAGTGCGGTATCGGCATCGAGAACTTCAACGACCTCAAGGTCGGTGACATGATCGAGGCCTACCGGGTCGAGGAGATCAAGCGCACCCTGGCGGGCAGCAAGGCGGACAGCTGAGCGCCATGCATGCGCTGGTGCAGACCTGGGAACTCCATCTCGAAGGGTGCCAGTCGCTGAAGGACAAGCGGTCGGTGCTGCTGTCGCTCCAGGCGCGCCTGAAGAAGCTCAATCTGGCGGTGGCGGAAGTCGGCGATCAGGATCTCTGGCAGAAGGCGGTGATCGCCTGCGCCACCGTGTCCTCCAGCCATCGCGTGGCGGAAGAGACGCTGCGTGAGGCGGACCGGATCGTCGAGGCCACCGACGGGGTCCGCATCATCGAGACCCAGGTCACCGGCGTATGAAAGGCTCCAAGCGGCGCCCCGATCAGGTCGCGGAGACGGTCCGGCAGGTCATCGCCGAACTGCTGCTCACGGAATTGCGCGACCCGCGGATCGGTTTCGTCACGGTGACCCACGTCGAGGTGACCAACGACCTGTCGGTGGCGACCGTGCGGGTCAGCGTGATGGGCGAGGAGGCCGAGCGGCTCGAGGCCCTCAAGGGACTGGAGAGCGCGGCGGGCTTCCTGCGGATGCGGGTGGGGAAGGTGCTCACGACCCGCATCATTCCCGAGATCCGGTTTGAGCTGGACCGCGGGCTCGAGCATGCCGCCCGGATCAACCAGATCCTGGGCGAACTCCGGACGGAGCGCGGCGACTGAACGGCGCGCTCCTGGTGGACAAGCCGGCAGGGCCGACCAGTCACGATGTGGTCGCGCGGGTTCGGCGGGCACTGAAGACCCGGGCGGTGGGACATACCGGAACGCTCGATCCGTTCGCGACGGGACTGCTGGTGGTCCTCGTCGGGCGGGCCACCCGGCTGGCCCGCTTCGTGGAGCAGCAGGCGAAGACCTATCTCGCCACCGCGAAGCTCGGCGTCACGACGACGACCGACGATCTGCTGGGGGAGCCGACCGAAGCGCGGACCGGCGGGACGCCGGCGCGAGCCCAGGTCGACGCGGCCCTGGCCGGGTTCCTGGGGCCTCAGCGGCAGCGGCCGCCGGCCTTCTCGGCCAAACGGGTAGGCGGAGAACGCAGCTACGACAAGGCGCGGCGGGGCGAACTGCTGACGCTCCCTGAAGTGGATATCGTGGTGCACGCGGTGGAGCTCGTCGGATACGACTTTCCGGAAGTCCGCTTCCGGGCCACGGTGAGTGCCGGGACTTACCTCCGCGGCATCGCCCGCGATCTCGGGGAGCGACTCGGCACTGGTGCCCACCTGATCGCGCTTAGGCGCGAAGCGATCGGGGCGCTGCATGTGGATCAGGCGATTCCGCTCGACCGCCTCGCGGAAGGAGTCGGGGTGCTGCCACCGCTCGCCGTGCTGGGGCACATGGCGCGGGTGAATCTGACGGATGCGGACGTGAAGGTGATCGGCTTCGGACAGGCGGTACGGACCGACCATCCCCCGGCCGGGACCGCGGAGCAGCCGGTGGCCGCGGTGGCGAGTGGAGAGCGGCTCATCGCGATCGGACGGGTCCGCGAATCCTGGTTCCATCCGGAGGTGGTGCTGGAGGCGGCGGGCTGATGCCGTTTCTGCCTGACCATCCCGAAGGCACGGTGGTGACCGTCGGCACCTTCGACGGCGTGCACCAGGGCCACCTGGCGGTACTGCGGGAGATCGTCGAGCGGGCGCGGGTCGCGGACCGGAAGAGCGTGCTGGTGACCTTCGAGCCGCATCCGCTCGAAGTGGTGAATCCACAGGCGGCTCCGCCCCTCCTCACGAGCGGCCCCGAGCGACGCGAAGTCCTGGCCCTGACCGGGCTCGACTACGTGGTCTTCCTGCGGTTCGACAAGCGTCTGGCATCGTACACGCCGGAGCGCTTCGTCCGGGAAGTGCTGATTGGCCGGTGCGGCATGAAGGAGCTGGTGATCGGCCACGATCACGGCTTCGGCCGGGGACGGAGCGGGGATGTGGAGACGCTCCGGCGGCTCGGGGCGTCGGACGGCTTCGTGGTGGATGTGGTGGGGCAGGTGGAGCAGGGCGGGCATGCGGTGTCGAGCACGGCGATCCGCCGCGCCGTCGCCGGTGGCGATCTCCGGACCGCCGCGCGCCTGCTGGGACGGCCGTATACGCTGAGCGGCCGGGTCGTGCCGGGCGAGGGCCGGGGCCGTTCGATCGGGATTCCCACGATCAACGTGGGGGACTTTCCCGAACGGAAGCTGCTGCCGCCCGATGGAGTGTACGCCGCCCGGGTCGAATGGGCCGGTGGTGTGGCCGGCGGGATGCTGAATCAGGGACCGCGGCCGACGTTCGGCGAGCATCGCCGAGGCATCGAAGTGCATCTGTTCGGGGTCGACGCCGACCTCTATGGCCAGTGGGTGCGGGTGGAGTGGGTGGAACGGCTCCGCGATGTGGTGAAGTTCGCGTCCGTCGAAGACTTCAAACAGCAACTGGTGCGGGACCGTGCCGCGGCGCTCGACGCGCTCGCCCGGCATGCGCCCTTGATAGACCCGAGTCGCGCGTCTCATGACTAGAACGGAATGGTCGTAACCTCTCTCAAAACCCGCATCGGCATCATTGCCGCCATGGCCATCACCTGCGTGGTCGCGCTCATCCCGCGCGACACCACGATCCGGGTGAACACCAACGGCATCATGCGCGATACCACCGTGCGCCAGGTCCCCCTCAAGCTGGGCCTCGACCTGCAGGGTGGCATGCATCTCGGTCTCGAGCTGGATCAGTCCAAGCGGGTCTCCTCCGACCCCGCCAGGGACATCGATCTCGCCCTCACTGTGCTCCGCAAGCGCATCGACGAGTTCGGCGTGACCGAACCGCTGGTGCAGAAGCAGGGCGACACCCGCATCGTGGTGGAGCTCGCCGGGATCACCGATCCCGGCCGCGCCAAGGGGATCGTCCAGAAGAGCGCCTTCCTGGAGTTCCGGATCACGGACCGCACCGACGCGCTCGACAAGGCGCTGCCGGCGATGGACCGTGCCCTGCAGCGGCTCGGGATCAAGGCCAGCGGCGTCCCGGGTGATACCGCCCGGTCCGCCGTCCTCGATCTCCTGAAGACCGACTCCGCCAAGAAGGACACGGCCAACACGCCGGTCGTCGGGGGCGCGCTCTCCAGCCTGATCCTCACCTCCGCCCAGGCCAACACCCAGCTCTACCCGGGTGAGTACCTGGCCGAAGAGGGCGCGGTGGCGCGGGTGGACAGCCTGATGAACATCCCCGACGTGAAGGCCCTCTTCCCGCGGCGGTTCGAATACCGCTGGGCGGCGAGCCCCATCAGCGTCGGCGCCAAGTCCTACCGCACGCTCTACGTCCTCGAGGACCGGCCGATCGTCACCGGCACCAACCTCGTCGACGCCAAGGAGGAGATCGATCCGCTCACCAGCGGCCCGGTCGTCACCTTCGAGCTCGACCGGAAGGGCGCCCGCGACTTCGGCGAGGGCACCTCGAAGAACGTCGGCAACTACATGGCGATCGTCCTCGACGACCGGGTGCAGGGGCGCCCGCCGGTCATCCAGGAGCGGATCGACCGCCGGGGCCAGATCACCCTGACGGGCAAGTCGTTCCAGGAGGCGCGCGACCTCGCGCTGACCCTCCGCGCCGGCGCGCTGCCGGTGCCGCTCAAGATCGTCGAGGAGCAGCAGGTCGGTCCGAGCCTCGGCGCCGACTCGATCCATCAGGGCCTCACGGCCGGGATCGTCGGGACCCTGCTCGTCGTGCTGATCATGGTCGGCATCTACCGGAAGAGCGGCGCCCTGGCGGTGCTGGCCCTGGCCCTCTACATCCTGTTCTCCTTCGGCGTGCTGTCGATGTTCGGCGCGACGCTGACGCTGCCCGGGCTCGCCGGTCTGATCCTCTCGATCGGCATCGCGGTGGATGCGAACGTGCTGATCTTCGAGCGCATCCGCGAGGAGCTCGAGCTGGGCAAGACGGTGCGGCTGTCGATCGACGAGGGCTTCAAGCATGCGATGAACGCCATCGTGGACTCGAACGTCACCACCGTCATGACCGCGCTCTTCCTCTTCCAGTTCGGCACCGGACCGGTGAAGGGCTTCGCCGTGACCCTGACGATCGGCGTCATCGCCTCGATGATCACCGCGGTCTTCGTGACCCGGACCTTCTACATGATCTGGCTGGACAAGTCGCCGGCCATGGACACCCTGAGCATCTGATGATCCGCTTCCTCGCGCACGCCAACTACGACTTCATCGGCTTCCGCCGGTACGCCTACATGGTGACCGGGGCGCTCTTTGCCGTCAGCCTCCTCGCGCTCGTCGTCTGGCGGCTGAACTACAGCATCGAGTTCACCGGCGGCACCCTCGTGCAGGTGAAGGCCCAGCCCGGCGTGGACATCGGCAAGGTCCGCTCCGCCCTCGACGCCCAGGGTCTGCACGGCGCGGAGATCCAGTCGTTCGGCTCCGCGGGCGGGTTCACCATCCGGGCCCGCTCCGCCAAGGCCGGCAGCGACGCCGACAACACCCAGGCAACGACGGCGGTGGTCACTTCCGCGCTCGATGAAGCACTGGGCAAGGGCACCTATGTGCTGGACCAGACCGGCGCGGTCGGCCCGAAGGTCGGCGGTGAACTGCGCACCAAGGCGTTTCTCGCCATCTTCTACAGCTTCCTCGCGGTGCTCGCCTACCTGGCGTTCCGCTTCGAGTGGCGCTTCGGCCTCGCCGCCATCGCCGCGACGGCGCACGACATCATCCTCACCATCGGCTTCATCGCGATCATGCGGCTCGAGGTGAGCCTGGTGGTCGTCGGCGCGGTGCTCTCGATGGTCGGCTACTCGCTGAACGACACGATCATCATCTTCGACCGGGTCCGCGAGAACCTGCATAAGTACAAGCGTGACCACTTCGCCGACATCCTGAACCGCTCGGTGAACGAGACCCTGCCGCGGAGCATCCTGACCCACGGCACCACCCTGTCGACACTGCTCGCGCTGGCGATTTTCGGCGGCGAGGTCATCCGCCCCTTCGCGCTGGTCATGTTCTTCGGCGTCTTCACCGGCACCTTCTCCTCCATCTACATCGCCGCCCCGGTGCTGATGTGGATCGAGCACAAGTGGCCCGGCGCCGACGCCCGCGGCGTCAAGACGGCGGCCCGCGCCGCCACGACCAAGACGCCGGTCGGAGTCTGACGCGGTGGGTGAGCGACTCACCCTGACCGCATTGCATCGCCGAGGGATCCCGCCGCATCACGCGCCGGGATCCCTTGTCGCGCCGGGGAGCGCGTGCTAGTCGACTCCCATTGCCACCTTGGCTCGGAACAGTTCGCCGCCGACCTCGACGAGGTGCTGGCACGGGCCTGGGAGGCTGGACTGGGGCACATCGTGGTCATCGGAGAGTCGCCGGCCGCCGCGGACCGGGCCCTGACGATTGCCTCGCGGGACCTCCGCCTCTCCGCCACCGTCGGCGTCCACCCGCACGAGGCCCACACCTGGACCGCCGAGACCGGGGCGTGGCTCGAGGCCGCGCTCCGGGACCCGCGGGTGGTGGCGGCCGGCGAGATGGGGCTCGACTATCACTACGACCACTCGCCCCGGGCGGTGCAGCAGGAGGTCTTCGACCGGCAACTGGCACTGGCGACCGCGGCGGGGAAGGCGGTCGTCATCCACGCGCGTGAGGCGGACGAGGACGTCGCCGCGGTGCTGCGGAATCATCCCGGCGCCAGGGTGATCCTGCATTCCTTCTCGAGCGGCCCCGGCCTCCTGCAAGCGGCGCTCGAGAACGGCTATTATGTGTCACTGAGCGGGATGGTCACCTTCAGGAACTGGGGACGCGATGAGGTCGTGCGCGCGATTCCCGGCGACCGTCTTCTCGTCGAGACCGATGCGCCATACCTTGCCCCGGTGCCGCGCCGCGGCAAGCGCAACGAGCCGGCGTTCGTGCGGCACACCGCGGAACACATCGCCAGGGTCCGGGGTGTAGCTCTCGAGGTGCTGCTCGCCGAGACGGGTGCCAACGCCGCCCGGGTATTCGGCTCGCGTGTGAGCGGCTGAATCAGGCAGTTTCACGGATCGTTCACAGCACGCGTCCTACAATTGTTCGCCGGATGACCCTTGGCCCAGAGCCGGGGCGTTCGTTGTCCATTCCCGCACCCTTCTCCCAGGGGAAGACCGCCCGCCATGTCCAACGTCCCATCCGATATCGAGATTGCCCAGGCCGCCAAGATGCGGCCCATCGCCGACGTCGCCGCCGAAGTCGGCCTCACCGCCGACGAGATCCTGCCCTACGGCCGCTACAAGGCGAAGATCAGCGCGGAAGCCGTGAAGGCCCGCACCCCGAAGGGTCGGCTGGTGCTGGTGACCGGCATCAATCCGACGCCGGCGGGCGAGGGGAAGTCGACCGTGACGGTGGGCCTTGCACAGGCGCTCCGGAAGCTGGGGAAGAAGGTCGTGGTCGCGATCCGCGAGCCGTCCCTCGGCCCGGTGTTCGGCGTGAAGGGCGGGGCGGCGGGCGGCGGCTACGCGCAGGTGGTCCCGATGGACGAGATCAACCTGCACTTCACCGGGGATTTCCACGCCATCACCTCGGCGCACAACCTGCTGTCGGCGATGCTGGATAACCACATCCACCACGGCAACGCGCTCGGCCTCGACAGCCGGCGGATCACCTGGCCCCGCACCATCGACATGAACGACCGCGCCCTGCGCTCGATCATCGTCGGGCTCGGCGGGCTCAACGGCGGCCCGACCCGCGAGGAGCGATTCGTGATCGTCCCCGGCAGCGAGATCATGGCGATCCTCTGCCTCGCGACCGACCTGGCCGACCTCGAGGCCCGGCTTTCCCGGATCATCGTCGGCCTCACCCGCGACAAGAAGCCGGTCACGGCGGGCCAGCTCAAGGCGAGCGGCGCGATGACCCTGCTCCTCAAGGACGCCATCCTGCCGAACATCGTGCAGACGCTGGAGGGCGGGCCCGCGCTGGTGCACGGCGGACCGTTCGGCAACATCGCCCACGGCTGCAATTCCATCGTCGCCACCCGGCTCGCGCTCGGACTCGGGGACATCGTCCTGACCGAGGCCGGCTTCGGCGCCGACCTGGGCGCGGAGAAGTTCTTCGACATCAAGTGCCGGTTCGGCGGGCTCAAGCCGCAGGCCGCGGTGGTCGTGGCCACGATTCGCGCGCTCAAGATGCACGGCGGCGTCAAGAAGGATGCGCTCAGCACGCCCGATGTGGCCGCCCTCCTGCGCGGCATGGTGAACCTCGAGGCGCACGTGAAGAACGTGCAGAAGTTCGGCGTGCCGGTCGTCGTCGCCCTCAACCGGTTCCTCTCGGATTCGAAGGAGGAGCAGGACGCCGTGATCGCCGCGGCGAAGACCTGGGGCGCGCGCGCGGCGCTGTCCGATGTGTGGGCCCGCGGCGGTGAGGGCGGCGCGGAGGTCGGCCGCGAGGTGCTGGCCGCTCTCGACGAGGGCAAGGCCGACTTCAAGCCGATCTACGATGCGGCACTCCCGATCAAGCAGAAGATCGAGACCATCGCCACCCAGATCTACGGCGCGGACGGCGTCACCTTCTCGGCCACGGCCGAGAAGTCGATCGCCCTGTGCGAGGAACTCGGCATGGGCGCCACCCCCGTCTGCATCGCCAAGACCCAGTATTCCTTCAGCGACGACGCCACCAAGCTCGGCCGCCCGAAGGGCTTCAAGATCAACATTCGCGATGTCTACCCGTCGGCGGGCGCCGGATTCGTCGTCGCGCTCGCCGGGGAAATCATGACCATGCCCGGCCTGGCCAAGGTCCCCTCGGCAGAGGCGATCAGGGTCCATTCGGACGGGCGCATCGAGGGACTCTTCTAATGACGATTCAGTTCATCGCGTCGGACAACGCCCCGAAGGCGATCGGTCCCTACAGTCAGGCGACCGTCGCCAACGGACTCATCTACACCGCCGGCCAGATCGCGTTCAATCCCGCCACGATGGAAATCGTGAGCGGGGGGATCCGGGAACAGACTGAACGGGTCCTCGCAAACCTCAAGGCCGTGCTCGAGGCCGCGGGGTCGGATCTCTCGAAGGTGCTGAAGACGACCGTCTTCCTGGTCGACATGGCGGATTTCACCGCGATGAACGAGGTCTACGCGCACGCCTTCGGCGAGCACAAACCGGCCCGGTCGACGGTGGCCGTGGCCGGACTGCCGCGGGGTGTGCGGGTCGAAATCGAGGTCGTCGCCACTCTTTAGTCGTGTCGCATGGGCGGCCCACCCCTGGATGGACCGCCCGAACCCCGTTCAAGGAGGAATCGAGTGCCCAGCCTACGTCTGCACTCCCTGCTCGTCGTCGCCGGTCTGGCGCTGGTCGGGTTCCGCACCGGCAATCGCCCCGCACCCACGAGCACGACGGCCACCTCGGCCGCTACCGACTCGGCGGACTACCAGATCTGCGCGGCCTGTCACCAGCCAACCGGCCTCGGCCTGCCGAAGACCTTCCCGCCGCTCGCCGGCTCGCCGATCGTGAACGGCCCGCCCGGCCCGCACATCGCGATCGTGCTGAAGGGCCTGGTCGGACCGTTCAAGGTGAAGGGGGAGGTGTACAACAGCGCGATGGCGCCGTGGGAGAGCCTCACCGACGCCCAGATCGCGGGGGCGATCAACTACGAGCGCACCCACTGGGGCAACACCGGAGCCAAGGTGACCCCGGCCGACGTCGCCAAGATCCGGACGCTGCTCAAGGCGCGGAAGACGCCCTTTACCGCCGCGGATCTCGAAAAGCAGAAGTTCTGACGGCTAGCGGACGGCGGCGGATTCCCGGTGTTTGCCGGGGGTCGCCGCCGCTCCGCCGATCCGGAACTGCAGCACCAGCGCCTGCAGTTCCTGGGCGGCCCTGGCCAGGTCGCCGCCGGCCCGCTGACTCTGGTCGGCCCCTTCCGTGGTATCCTGCGCCGCCCGTGCCACTCCCTGGATGTTGTGGGCGATCTCCTGCGCGCCCCGGGCTGCCTCGCTGACATTCCGGCTCATCTCGTTGGTCGTCGCCGTCTGCTCCTCCACCGCGCCCGCGATCGTGGTCTGGATCTGATTGATCTCGGCGATGATCTCGCCGATCTGGCGGATCGCATTCACCGCGTCGCTGGTGTCGCCCTGGATCGCTTCGATCTTCTGGCCGATCTCCTCGGTGGCGCGGGCGGTCTCCTTCGCAAGCTCTTTCACCTCGTTCGCGACCACCGCGAATCCACGGCCGGCCTCGCCGGCGCGTGCCGCCTCGATCGTCGCGTTGAGGGCGAGCAGGTTCGTCTGCTCCGCGATCGAGGTGATGACCTTGATCACCTTGCCGATCTCGGCGCTGGAGGCGCCGAGCCGGGCAACGGTCTCGTTGGTGCGACCGGCGGCGGTCACCGCCTGGCTGGCGACGCGGGCGGCGTCGGCCGCGCTCTTGGCGATCTCCCGGATCGACGCCGACATCTCCTCGGTGCCAGCGGCGACGGTCTGCACGTTGTTGGACACCTCTTCCGCCGCGCTCGAGACCACGGTGACCTGCGCCGCCGTCTCGGTGGCGGTGCTGCCGAGGCGCTGCCCGACCGCGTTCACCTGGGTCGAGGAGGCCGCAACCGACTCCGCCGTCCGCGCGATGTTCGCGATACTGCCACGGAGATTCTGGAAGAAGCGCGACAACCCTTCGCCCAGCCGCCCCACGGCGTCCTCGCCCCGCACGTGAATGGTCCCGGTGAGATCGCCGCTCCCGGCGGCATCGACGACCGCGAGAATCTCGTCGACCTTGCCGCGTAGCTCCGCCGCCCGGGCGCGCTCTTCCTCGGCGCGGGCCCGCTGGTCCGCTTCCCGCTCTGCCGCCTCCCGATGACGCCGCTCCGAGGCCTCCGCCTCGAGCTTGCGCCGGGACTCCGCATTCTGGAGTTCGTGTTCCTGGGCGTCCTTCACCGCGCGCTCCGCGGCCAGCTTCTGGGTCACGAATTCCCAGGTCATCATGACGCCGATCGCATGCCCGGCCGCGTCGCGAATGGTGCAGGCGAGTGAATCGATCGTCTCGTTGCCACAGTCGAACCGCACCGGGCGCGGCGCCTGATCGGGATTGGCGAGCAGCGACTGGTACGCCGGGTCCGCGTGAAAGACGCTCAGCGACTGGCCGACCAGCTCGGTGGCCTTCACAGGCAGGTGTTTCTCGAGCCGCGTGAAGCTGGCGAGCGCGGCCGGATTCAGGTACTGGAGCACCAGTTCCGCGTCCGCGTACATGATGTTGGTCGGGGCGTTGTCGATGAGCTGACGGATCCGGGTGACCTCGGCACGCTCCCGGCCCACCGCAGCCCACTCGACCCGATCCGCGCCGAGCGCCTCGCGCATGCCATGGACGGCGTGGTCGAGCGACTCGCCCATGCGGCGGATCTCGGCCAGTTCGCTGCGGTCGGATGACCGGGTGAGATCGCCCGTCGCGATCGCCTCGAGCACGGTCACGGTACTCGTGAGCGGCCGGAGAATGCCCTGAACCAGCTTCCAGCCGATGAGCGCCAGCCCGAACACGGAGAGAATGGCGAAGCTCATCATGAGGGCAGTTCGGGACCGGACCGTCGCGGCCGCAGCCTTCTCCTCAGCGGCGCTCCGTGTGAGGGCCACGGTACGGACTTGATCGATGATGGCGCGGTGCCAGTCGTAGATCGGCGTGAGCTTCTGGTCGAGGATCGCTTCCGCCCGTGCCTTGTCTCCCGCCAGCATCGCGGGCAGGAAGTCGTTGTCGAACGCGGCGAAAAACTGCGAGGCGGGGTCATGCGCACTCGTCACCAGCATCGTCTTCAGGCTGTCGTCTGGCAGCGTCTTGATCCAGTAGGCGTGCCGCGTGTCATACTCGGCCCGAAGGCCCTTGGCCTTGTCCGCGAGCACGTCGACTTCGGCTGCGCTGTTCTTGCGGACCATCTCGAGTGCGACCAAGTAGGTCTCGATGATGTACGCCGGAGGCGGGTTGATGTCCGCGACTAGGTCCTTGTTGCGCACGATGTCGTCGTAGATCGGCCCGTTCACCTTGAGGTGCGAAAGGGTCACCTGCGTAAGGATGGCCACTCCAGCCAGCGCCCCGATCGCCAGTCCGATCAGCAGCACCATGCGCCCGCGGATGCTCCGCCAGGAAAGTCCGGAAAATGAAGACATGAACCGCTCCAGCGTGTCGAGTCATTTCACCCCATGTCCTCTTTTCGGCAGGGCCGGAACGCCCCTGAAGTGGGAGTCCAGTCCCCGGGCAAGGGGCACTATGAAGAATCGGTGAGGATTGTCAGGCCTGCCGGAACCGGAGGGGGACCGCCAAGTTTCTCAGGCACCTGGGGGTGGATCGGGCCTGGTGGTCCGGCCGGTCTTCAAAACCGCGATGGAGTCGCCTTCGGTGGCTCCGGTGGGTTCGATTCCCACACGCTCCCGCCAGCAGGCCCGGCCGCCCGGCCACCTGCTGGCCGTAGGCCCGGCCCATATGGCGGCACGACCCCGACCCGGCCAGATTCCCCGCCATCGTGACCACCATTCTTCTTGTGAATCCCGCCGCCGGCCGTGGCCGCGCCGCGACGCTCGCCCCCGAGGCGGAACAGGCAGCCCGGGCGACCTGGGGTGCCCTGGTGAGGCTGGAGACCACCGCACCCGGAGTCGCGACGGCGATGGTCCGGCAGGCCGCGGAGCAGGGCGCCGAGCGCATCCTCGTCCTCGGCGGAGACGGCACGATGCACGAAGCGGCCAACGGGCTCCTCCAGGCCGCCGTGCGCGAGCGCCCACCGATCGGCATCCTCCCGGCCGGGACCGGCAACGACTACGCGAAGATGGCGGGAACGGTGGGCCGGAGCCCGACCGATGCCGTCCGGCGCCTGGCGGCAGGGACCATCCGGCACTTCGACGTGGGAACAGCCTGGGGGGAGTACTTCCTCAATTCGGTCGGGATCGGCTTTGACGCCGAGGTCGCGCGCGTGGTGAATGCCTCGAAGCACGGGAGCGGCATCCCGGCGTATCTGATGGCGGTCGCCCGGGTCATCTCCCGCTTCAACCCCTTCGAGGTCGAAGTGAAGGCGGACGAGCAATGTTTCACCGACCGGTTGCTGCTCCTCGAGATCGGCATCGGTCCCTGCGTGGGCGGTGGATTCCGCCTGACCCCCTTCGCGGAGCCGGATGATGGCCTGCTCGACATATGCGCCATCCAGCACATGTCGATCCCGGGCATCCTCACCCGGCTCCCGCTCGCAATGCTCGGAAAGCACACCGGACTCAAGCAGGTCCGCTCTTTCCGGACCACCTCCCTCTCGATCACCAGCCGCAACGGTCCACTGCACGCGCAGTTCGACGGGGAACTCCGCCAGGTGTCGACGACCATGGAAATTCGCATCGAGCCGCGGGCGCTGCCCGTGATGATCGCCCGATGACCGCCCGGCGCCACTTCGCCAGCGACAACAACGCCGGCATCCACCCCGAGGTCCTCCAGGCGATCGAGGTCGTCAACCGGGCCGGTCACGTGCGCAGCTATGGGCACGACCGCTACACCGAGGACGTCCAGGAGCTGTTCCGCCAGCATTTCGGCCCGGCGACGGAGGCCTGGCTGGTCTTCAACGGCACGGCGGCGAATGTGCTCGGACTCGCCGCGGTCACCCGGCCGCATGAGGCCGTGATCTGCGCCGATGGAGCGCATATCAACGTGGACGAGTGCGGCGCTCCGGAGCGGTTCACCGGCTGCAAGCTCGTCTCGGTGCCCACCCCTGACGGCAAGCTGCGCCCCGCCGACATTCCCCGGCTCCTCGCCGGCCTCGGCGATCAGCATCACGTCCAGCCGAGCGTCATCTCGATCTCGCAGTCGACCGAGCTCGGTACCGTCTACACCGCGGCCGAAGTGGCGGCCCTGGCCGAGACAGCGCACCGCCACGGCCTCTTCCTCCATATGGACGGCGCCAGGATCGCCAACGCGGCCGTGAGTCTCGGCCTGCCGTTCCGGGCCTTTACCTCCGACGCGGGGGTCGACCTCCTCTCCTTCGGTGGCACCAAGAACGGGCTGATGGGGGCCGAGGCCGTCGTCTTCCTCCGCGAAGGGCTGACGACCCAGATGCCCTTCGTCCGGAAGCAGGGGATGCAGCTCGCGAGCAAGATGCGGTTTCTGGCGGTGCAGTTCACCGCGCTGATCGGCACCGATCTCTGGCACCGCAACGCCGAGCAGGCGAACCGCATGGCCCAGCTGCTCGCCGAGGGCGTCCGGAATGTGCCCGGCATCACCCTGACCCAGCCGGTCGAGGCGAATGGGGTGTTCGCGCGGGTCCCTGCGGAGCATATTCCGGCCCTGCAGGAACGCGCTTTCTTCTACGTCTGGAACGCGGAGACATCGGAAGTGCGCTGGATGACGGCCTGGGACACGACGGAGGACGATGTGCGGCAATTCGTGGCGGCGGTGCGGGAGATCGTGCGATGAGGCGGCTCGCCCTGCTGGGAGGGTTTCTCCTCGTCGTGACCGCGCTTCCGGTGGCAGCGCAGGTGCCTGACTCGAGTGCCGTCCCGGCGGCAGCTGCCGATTCCGCAGTCACGACGGACACGGTCCCGGCGGCTGCTCGCACCGACAGCACGATCTATCCCAAGGCCCCTGTCTCCCCGATGGGGGCGCTGCTCCGCTCCTTTCTGGTACCTGGCTGGGGCCAGGCGAAGCTGCACCGGAAGCTGACCGGCGCACTGTTCGTCACCTGGGAGGGCGTGACCCTTGGCATGGCCCTCAAGACGAATCATGAGTTGCAGTATCTGCGGCGCACTGGCTCGGGGAGCGTGAGTGCCAAGCGCCAGGAGCGGCAGGACTGGCTGGTGCTCCTCGCCTTCAATCACCTCTTCGCCGGCATCGAGGCGTACGTCTCCTCCCATCTCTGGGATTTCCCGGACGACCTGGAGATCAGTGCGGCGCCGATGCCTGACGGCGGATTCGGCGCTTCCATTCGCGTCCCCCTGCGGCTGCCGTGAACTCCGCCCCCATCGGCATCTTCGATTCCGGCATCGGCGGCCTGACCGTCGCCCGTGCGATCTACGAGCGGCTCCCCGGCGAGTCCACCATCTACTTCGGCGACACCGCGCGCGTCCCCTACGGGCCCAAGAGCCCCGAGACGGTGCGGCGCTACAGCCGCGAGATCCTGCAGTGGCTGGTCGGGCAGGGGGTCAAGCTGGTGGTCATCGCCTGCAACACGAGTACGGCACACGCCCTCTCCGTGCTCCGGGAGGAGTCCCCGGTCCCGGTCATCGGGGTGATCGAACCGGGTGCCCGTGCGGCGGTCGCGGCGACCGCCGGAGGCCCGGTCGGCGTGATCGGCACCGCCGGCACCATCGCGAGCAATGCCTACGCCCGCGCGATTCATGCGCTGCGGCCGAACCTGCAGGTGGAACAGGTGCCCTGTCCCCTCTTCGTCCCGCTCGCGGAGGAGGGGTGGTTCGATCATCCGGCCACCGAACTCGTCGCCCGCGAGTACCTGAAGCCGCTTCAGCAGGCGAAGGTGGACGTGCTGGTGCTCGGCTGCACCCACTACCCGCTCCTCAAGCCACTCCTCGGCCGGGTGATGGGACCGTCGGTCCGGCTCATCGACAGCGCCGAGGAGACGGCGCGTGCGGTCGCCGAGACGCTGACCGAGCGGAAGCTCGAAGCGCCCGGCGGCCAGCGGGTGATCCATCGCTTTGTGGTGAGTGATGACGAGCCACGGTTCCGGCAGGTGGGCTCGCGCTTCATCGGCGAGAAGCTCGGCAGCGCCGAGGTCGTGACGCTGGGGTAGTAGGGGCGGACGTCCCCGTCCGCCCACCTGCTTCGACAAATCAGCCCAGCCCCGCCTCCTTCAGCTCCGCGCAGTACGCCTTTCCCTGCTCATCCACGGCGTCAGCCACCCGGTCGCAGAGCGCCCCCCAATCCGACTCGCTCTTCCCCATGGCCCGGTAGTAGTCCCGGGTGGTGGTCATGACTTCGCTGAAGGCGGGCACGCCGCGGCTGAGCCAGTAGTGATCGTCGGTGATGTGGTAGTTGAGGTAGAAGCCCATGAGTTGACGTTCCACCAGGTCCAGGCCCACCTCGTCGCAGGCACCGGCCAGCTGGAGCGCCTGGGCGAAGAGCAGCTTCTTCTGGAAGAAGGTCGAGGTCTCGGGCGCGTCCTGATGTGCATAACTCAGGTCGAAGACCTTCTTCCATGTCTCCTTTGCCCCGTCAGGCCAGCCGAGCTTCACCTGCGCCATCGCGATGTTGAACCAGTCCTCCGGCACGTCACTCCCGGTCGCCGCGACCTGGAACATCCCCAGCGCCTCGGCCCACTTCTCGTTGAAGTAGAACGCGAGCCCCGCGTACTTGTAGGCCTTCGCGTGGTACTCGACGGGGAGCTCCGCGAGACCGGCCATCAGCTTCTCGACCGCGGTATCGTACTGCTGGCCGCGGATGAGCGTGGTCGCCTCGGCGAAGAGGGCTGGCTCGGTCACGGGGTCGGCTGCTCGAGCAGGCGCGCCGCCTCGGCGACCTCACGTTCCGTGTCATCCGGTGTCGCCAGCTTGCTCTTCACCCGTACCAGGGAGAGCCGGATGTTCTCCATGGCGCCGAGGATGGCGACCCGTCGCTCCGCAGCGGCTCGCCGCGCCTTCTCAATATCCTCGAGGAGGGCGCGCTGCCGGTCGCTGGTCCCGCCCGCGACTGTTGGAGCGTTGACCTTGGCCTCGGTCATGGCCCCTTCAAGTTCCTTCTCACGTCGTTCCAGTCGTTCGACCTCCCCCTCGAGCCGTTCGAGCGTTACGCGAGCCTTGCCCAGCCGCCGCTTGTCGTCCCCCTGAAGGGTGTCGAGCATCGTCAGCGCGCCGTGGCGGGTCGGAGTGGTGCCGGCGCTTCCGCCGCTGGTCGTGCGAACCTTCCAGCCCACGGCCTTGAAGAAGGCGCGCCCGATCGACCCCTGGGAGAGCAGCCGGACGATCCAGTCGATCCCCGACTCCCGGAACGGGTCGGTCAGGACCTGGATGATCGCGATGGCGATGAGAACCACGCTCGCGCCGGCCATGAGCATGCCCGGCCGGCTGACCCGCCACATGCCGTCGCCGACCGGCGTCCGCATGTAGGTCATTATGTACCATCGCTGGTACAAGCCGAGGGCGAGCGCGAACGCCGCCACGGCATAGCGCTTCTTCCGCCGGGCCCGGTCGACCGGGCTCGCCCGGAGCCGCGCCCGCTCGTCGTTGCCTTCATCGGCGATGGCCGCGAGTCCCGCCTGGATCTCCTCCGGCGAGAACCCCTGGAACCGGAGCGAGCGCGCCTGCCGTATCAGCTGCGCGAGCATCGCCCACAGAATACCGAGGAGGAACACCCGGTTGACGAGCTGATCGGCATCGAACTCGCTCTTGGTGAGGCGGCCCCCCAGGATCGCGGCCAGCAGAAACAGGAAGAGGGTCGAAGCCGCCTTCTGCTGGAAGATCCGGATCGAGGGAGCCACCTCGGTCCGGCGGAGCTTGATCGCCTCCAGCGACTCGACCAGCGCCTCCCCGGTGGCGAAGCGCTCTTCCGGGTCCTTGAGCAGACAGCGGTCGATCACCGCGGCGAGCGGCGCGGGAAGATCGGGGCGGGCTCGTGCGACGGCCGGTGCGGGCTGGCTGATGTGGGCGACCATGATCCCCTGGGCCGACGGGGCATCGAAGGGCAGCTTCGCCGTCACCGCGTAGTAGGCCACGACGCCGAGCGAGTAGAGGTCGCTCCGGCCATCGAGCTTGTCGCCAGCTGCCTGCTCGGGGCTCATGAAGTGCGGCGTGCCGACCGTCTCCCCCATCTGGGTGAGGCCCGAGGCCGCCACCGAGCGGGCGATGCCGAAGTCCATCACCATCGCACGTCCGGTGGCGCGCTCGATGAGAATGTTGTCCGGCTTCACATCCCGGTGGACCACACCCCGGCCATGCGCGTAGGAGAGAGCCCACGCCACCTCCTGCAGCATCCGGGTCGCGTCGGCGACGCTGAGCGGGCCCTGGCGCTGGACCCGCTGCGAGAGCGTCTCCCCTTCGACGAAGGTCATCACGAAGAAGAGCAGGGCGCCGATCTCCTCGACGCCGTGCACCGAAACGATGTTCGGATGGGAGAACGAAGCCGCGGTGCGAGTCTCCCGCAGGAAGCGCTCGCGCAGCTCCGGACGGACCCCGAGTTCCGGCGGCAGCACCTTGATGGCGACGAGCCGGTCGAGCTTGAGGTCGCGGCCCAGGTAGACCGCCCCCATGCCCCCCCGGCCCAGCTCGCGCTCCAGCGCGTAGCGGCCGGCAACGGCGGCTTCCAGCTCCCGAACGATCGGATCGTCCTGCGCGAGCGCGGGCATGAGTGCCTTTACGGAGTGAATTGCAGCAGGGATGCCTGCCCGTCGTGAACGAGTGCGTAGCGATAGCCGTCGAACCAGGCGCCGGGATTCACGTAGAGCTGCCCCGGGGCCACGCTGACCGCGGCCGCCCGGTGGGTGTGGCCCATGATGACGAGCCCGAGCGTCGGCTCCGCGGCGAGTCGCGCCCGGGCCCACTCCTGCTGCCGCCGCGACGACCCGTCGACCTCCGCCACCGTGCGCTCGCGATCACCGAGGAAGCCGCTCAGCCGGTCCACCAGCCACATGCCGAGGTCGGGATGCACCGCGCGGTAGAGGGCCACCGTCGCGTCGTGGCGGAGAATCTGGTGCAGCACGTGCGCGGTCCAGTGGGTTTCGGTGATGCCGTCGCCATGGATCGCGAGCGCGGGCCGGTCACCGACGGTGAGCCGCGCCTCGTGCGGGGCGAATTCGATGTCGAGCTGCTCCTGCCAGAAGGTGCCGCCCCACCGGTCGTGGTTCCCGCCGATCATGACGATCGGCAGCCGACGGCGCAGCTGCGCCAGGGCCGCCATGACCCGCGTGCCCTGGCGGGGAATCGTCCGATGGTAGGTGAACCAGAACTCGAAGAGATCGCCCGTGACCACGAGGCCATCGCCCAGGGTGGGGACGGCATCGAGGAAGGCGAGAAAGGCGTGTTCCGCCTCTGGGGAGCCGCGGCCGAGGTGGGCATCCCCGACCAGCACGAGACGCTGGCAATGCACCGGGCCAAGATAGGGCGCGCTGGTGGGGGGAGCAAGCGCGCCGCTTTGACTTTCGGCCCGCCGACGGAGAACGTTGTGAACACCCCGATCCCCCGCGCCCTGGACATCTGTGCACCCGCCCGTCTCCGAAGCCGTCACCACCCTCCGAGTGAACTACTCGGAAACCGACCAGATGGGGGTGGTCTACCACGCCCGGTACGTCGTCTGGCTCGACATCGCCCGAACCGAACACCTGCGTCAGGCGGGATTCAGCTACCGCGCGCTCGAGGAGCAGGGGGTCCGGCTGGTCGTCACCGACCTGCAGATCCGCTACCGCAAACCGGCCCGGTACGACGACCTGATCCGGGTCACCAGCCGCATCAGGGATGTGGCCTCGCGGCGGGTGATCTTCGCGTATGACGTTGCCCACGCCGACACTGGAGTGCTTCTCGCCGATGCGGAGACCACGTTGATCTGCCTGGACCAGCAGCACCAGCTCTCCCGGATGCCGGATGCCGTCGTGACCGCCCTCGGGGGCCGGAGCCGGAGGCCGCAGGCATGAGACACCGTCCTCTGCTTCTCCTGCTGCTGCTCCTCGTCCCCGGCGTGCTCCGCGCCCAGGGCGACGAGGGGTCCGTCGAGATCTTCGCGAAGATCCTCGCGGCGGAAGATGCGCGGCATCTCGACGAGCCGATGTTCCGCCGCGCCCTCGCCGACCCCGATAGCAGCGTCCGCAAGGAAGCGGCGATCGCGCTGGGCCGGATCAGAGATCCCGGGGCGATCCCGCTGCTGACTCCGCTCCTCCGCGATCCCGATTCGCTCGTCCAGACGACGACCGTTTTCGCCCTCGGCCTCATCGGCGATTCCTCCGCCGCGCCGCTCCTCATTGCGCGCGCCCGGGATGGAACGCCGGTCCCCAGTCCCATGGCGATGGAGATGATCACCGCCGCCGCGCGCCTGGGTGGTCCCGAGGGCGCCCGCTTCCTCGGCGCAGTGCTCGATCGCTCGATCTTCGCCGAGCGGGACGACTTCCCCTACCTGGTGCAACGCGCCGCGCTGGAGTCGTGGCGCCTCGGGGATCGCGCCCCGGTGGATCAGCTCATGGGGCTGACGCACGCCGCGACCGAGGACACCCGCTTCGCGGCGGTGTACTCGCTCGGCCGGCTCCGGAGCCGCGGTGCGGCGAACCGGCTGGTCGAGGCGCTCACCGACCGGCCCGCGCCCACGGTGCGCGCGGCCGCCGCCCGATCACTTACCCGGGCCTACGTGGACTCCGCTGGCCTGAGCCGCGAGACGGTTGCGGATCTGCTCGTGCGCGCGACCCGGGATGAAGATGCGGGCGTGCGCAGCAACGCCGTGCACACCCTCGCCAGTTACAGGCTCCCGCGCCTCGCGACACCACTGCTGCCGCTTCTCGGGGATCCGAACCTGAACGTGCAGGTGGAAGCGGCCCACACCCTCGGGCAACTCGGCGGGACGGACGCGGTCCCCGAACTGACCCGCATCCTGGCCGGCGGCAAGGGATCGTTCGCCCGCCGCCGCGAGGCGCTGCTCAGCCTGGCGCTGCTCGACTCGACTGCGTTCGCGGCGCAGGCCTCCGCCTGGGCCGGCGACAACGACTGGCGCAACCGCGCCGCGGCCGCGACCGGCTGGGCCACCATCGATGTGAAGCGGCTGGCACCGTTCCTCGAGGATCGCGACTCCCGGGTGATCGCCGCCGCCCTCCAGGCCTGGAGCGAGCACCACACCACTCCCGATGCAGACTTCGTCACGACCTGCCGGAAGCTGCTGACCCATCGGGACGCCGCGGTGCGCAGTCTCGCCGCCGATGGCGTCGCGACCGCGACCAGCCCCGCCGATATTCCGGCGCTCGTCGCCGCCTACGGGCGGGCGACCCGCGATTCCTTCCCCGATGCCGCCCTCTCCGCGCTCCATGGCCTCGTCGCGATCGCGGACGCTCAGCCCGACAACCGTGACGCGCTCGAGCGTCAGGCGCTCGCCGGCATTCCCGCCCCGGGCGACTACCTCGTCCGGCGCTGGGCCGAGGAAAACTGGCCCGCGGCGGCCACCGCGTGGGGCGCCGCGTATCCGCTCGAGACCCACCGCACGATGGAGGATTACCGCGCCATCGCGCGCCGTTTCCTCGTCGGGCCGACCGACGCGCGCTATCCCCACGTGAAGGTTGACCTCGACCAGCTCGGCACGATCGAACTCTCGCTCTACGGGCCCGACGCCCCGCTCACCGTGGCCAACTTCCTGTCGCTGGTGGACCGGCGCTACTTCGATGGCCAGCGCTTTCATCGCGTCGTCTCGAATTTCGTGGCGCAGGCCGGCGATCCGCGCGGCGATGGCTGGGGTGGCCCGGGTGGGGCGATTCGTGACGAGATCAACCAGCGCCGCTATAAGGCGTACATCCTCGGCATGGCGCTGTCCGGGCCGGATACCGGCGGCAGCCAGTGGTTCATCACCCTGAGCCCGCAGCCCCATCTCGACGGCGGGTACACGATCTTCGGTGAGGTGTACGACGGGATTCCCGCGCTCCTCCGCGTAACGCAGGGCGACCTCATCCGGACCATCCACCGGTGAGGCGCCGCGCCGCGGTGGCCCTGACGCTGGGGCTCTCTCTCCGCGTCGTTGCGCCCGCGGCGGCGCAGTTCATCCAGCTCAACGAGAACAAGGTCCAGTACCGCCAGCTCGACTGGCAGGTCCTGAAGGGACCGCGGATCGACGTCTACTACTACCCGGCGGAGGCGCGCCTCGCCCCGGTCGCGCTGGCGTACGCCGAGGAGACCTACGACGTCCTTTCGCTCAAGTTCGGGCACACCGTCACCGAGCGGGTCCCGATCATCGTCTACGCCTCACACAGCGACTTCGAGCAGACCAACATCCTGCCGTTCACCCCGCCCGAGGGCCTGCTGGGCGCCACGGACTTCCTCAAGCGCCGGGTGACCCTCCCGTTCCGTGGCAACATGGCGGAGTTCCGCCATACGCTGCGCCACGAGATGGTCCACGTCTTCCAGATCAGCCTGCTGTACGACCGCTACGTCCGCTCGCCCCGGTCGGCCCAGATGCCGCTGCCGCTCTGGTGGACCGAGGGCCTCGCCGAGCTCTGGTCCGCCGGCGAGGATGCCCGCGACCAGATGATCCTCCGCGACCTGGTGCTGAGTGGTCGGCTCCCCCGGCTGCAGGACATCTCCTACGTCACCGGCGGCATCGTCTACCCGCTCGGCGGACGGATCCATCGCTGGCTGGCGGACACCTATGGCGACTGGCGCATCGCGGAGTTCTACCGCGAGCTGTGGCGCTACGAGTCGTTCGAGGATGCGATCCAGGGGACCTACGGGCGGAGCCTCGCGCAGCTCAACGAGGAATTTCAGGTCGCGATGCGCCGGGTCTACTACCCGGTGGTGGAAGGCCACGCCTCGCTCCCCTCGGTGGCGCAGTTCCTGGCGGGCGCGGCGATCAAGCCGACCTTTTCCCCCAACGACACCACCGGTGGTGACGTCGTCTATGCCTCCGGCGCCAATGGCTTCATCACCGTCGTCGCCCGCTCCCTCGATGGAGGGCACGCCAGCCCGCTCATCACGGCGGGGCGGAGCACCGCCTTCGAGAACCTGCACGCCTTCGACTCCCGGATCGACGCCTCGCGACCGGGCCTGCTCCTGCTCAGCACCCGGTTCCAGGAGCGTGACGCACTGGTCATCTACGATCGCGCCCGGCGCAAGGTTGTCGGACGATACCAGTTCCCGTCGCTCGTCTCGATCCTCTCACCCGTGTGGGGACCCGACAGCACCTCGGTGATCTTCAGCGGCCTCGCGGAGAGCGGCGTCTCCGATCTCTACCGGGTCCGGCTGCCGGACGGGGCCCTCGAGCAGCTGACCGATGACGTCTACCAGGATCTCGATCCCAGCGTCAGCCCCGACGGGACCCGGCTGGTGTTCGCCTCCGATCGGACCGCCGACGGGCTCGAGGATGCGATCAATCTCTTCACCATGGACCTCGGCACCCGCGAAATCCGGCAGCTCACCAACGGCGCCTGGGCTGACGAGACGCCGCGCTGGATCGCACCCGACCGGATCCTGTTCAGCTCCAGCCGGGACGGCGTTCTCAACGCCTTCTCGGTGGACACGCTCGGCACCGGACGGCGGGAGACCTCGGCCTGGACGGGGGCCTTCGATGCCTCACCCGCCGGCGATCGCGACGCGCTGCTCGTGGGGGGCTTTCAGGACCTCTCGCTCGCGGTGTACCTGTACCCCGCCGACTCGGCGGCTCGCCAGGAGACCTTCACGCTGACACCTCCGGCGCCCCACAGCGCCTGGGACTGGCCGACGAGTGAGGCACCCGGCATCGCCGAGGCGACCGGGCGACCGTATCGGAGGAAGTACAACCTCGACTTCGCGGCGGGCGAGTTCGCCTACGTGCCGCGCATCGGCACGGGGCAGGGCGCGACGCTGTTCGTGAGCGATCTGCTCAGCGACAACCTCTTCTACTTCAATCTCTCGACCTTCCAGGGACGCAAGTTCCGCTCGGTGTTCGAGAACATCAGCATCCTCGGCCTCTACATCAACCAGACCCGCCGGCTCAACTGGGGCGTCGGCGCGTTCCGGTTCAAGGGCAACCAGTACGCCGGCGATTTCAACGTCGCCTACGAGGAGAGTTCGACCGGCGTCTTCGGGCTGCTGCGCTATCCGCTCTCGAAGTTCACCCGCGTCGAGGGCCAGGCGACCTTCGAGCACTCCGACCGCTTCGACTTCACCCTGCCGGTGGACCAGCCCCGGCGGGTGGGGTGGATCGCCAACCAGTACCTGACGTTCACCCACGACAATGCCCTCTGGACCGCCACGGGACCGATCGACGGCCACGTCCTCTCGGTGACCGGCGGCATCGGCAGCGACTTCAGCAACGCCCGGTTCGATTCGTACAGCGCCATCGTGGACGGACGGCAGTACCTCCGCCTCGGTCGGCGGAGCGCGCTCGCCTTCCGCGGCTTCCTCTTCTACAGCGGTGGCGATCGCCCGGAGCGGGTGAACATCGGCGGCACCGTGGGCCTCCGCGGCTATCCGAACTACGGCTACATCCTGGGCTCCCGGGCCTGGATGGTGAATAGTGAACTCCGCATCCCGCTGCTCGATTACTTTACCTTCGGTACGCCGGTGGGACCGATCCGATTCCCGGAGATTCAGGGCGCCATATTCGCCGATGTGGGCAAGGCTTGGTTCTTCAGCGCGGAACATCGGGCGATACTCGGGAGCTACGGGGTGAGCTTCCGCTGGCCCCTCTTCCCGGGGCTGGTCTTCCGGCTCGACTGGGGTCGTCGCTTCAGCGACAATCATTATCAGGGTTACGCCCTGAACCCGCCCCAGACACGGCGCAGCTTCGTCCAGCTCTTCTTCGGGTATAACTACTGATGCTGCAATGGTTTCGGCTTGACCGACCGGTAGCGCTGGCCTATCTTGCGCTCGGGTTGGCAGCATGCACCCCGAGCCAGCCGTCGCTCGCGCCCGCCGGAATGCAGACGGTGGCGTCCGAGCAGGTGAAGACCTGGGTGGACGCCACGGCGCCGAAGGGCGGGGCGCTGCACCGGTTCACCTGGCTGTACGAAGATGAAAAGGCCAGCAAGGGCGGCCGGGGCAGTGCCCGGATCGCCCTGCCTGACACGCTCCGCTTCGATATCGCCGGCTCGCTGGGCATCGGGAAGGGATCGGCCTTCGTCATCGGGGACAGCGCACTCTGGGTGGTGCCGGAGCGTTCGGTGCAGGACCTCGTGCCGAGCTTCCCGCTCCTCTGGGCCATGTTCGGCGTGGCGCGGTCGCCGGAGGCGGAAGACCGGCTCGCGGGACTGGAGAGCGGCGGCCGCACCGCCTGGCAGTACGCCAGCGGGGCCGATACGGTGAACTATGTGAGGGTGGCCGGAAACCCCGTCACCTTCTATTCGGAAGTCCGGCATGCGGGGAAGGTGACCGGCCGCACCCAGGTGACGCTCAACGCCGAGGGTGACCCCGTCAAGGCCAAGCTTACGGTGCCGAGTGTTCCGGCCAAACTGGAGATCACGTTCTACGCCCACGTTCCCACGCCGGCCTTTCCTGCTTCGACCTGGGCTCGTCCTCCCGAGCCTTAGCACGCTTGCGCTCGCCGGCTGTCTGTACGGCTTCACGGGAGGAGGATTCCCGCCCGAGATCAAGACGGTCGCGATCCTCCCGTTCGACAACCTCACGGCCGAGCCGACGCTCACCCAGGAAGTCTCGGATTCGGTGCGCGCGGCGGTGCAAGGCCGGCTCGGGCTTCGTCAGGCAGGTGAGGCCTCGGCCGATGCCGTGGTCCGGGGCAGCATCAGCCGCTACGACCCCGATCTCCCGGTGGCGTTCACCGGCGGATCGAACAGCACGGTGACGGTGAACAAGCGCCTGGTCCAGGTGACCGTCTCGGTCGAAATCGTGAACCGGGACGGCAAGACGCTCTGGGCGCGGAATGGCATGACCATCGAGGGAGACTACGAGCCCGGCCGGGACACCGAAGCGCAGGCCCGGGGGCGCGCCCTCAGCAAGCTGGTGACGAATATCGTGGATGGAGCGCAGTCCCAATGGTGATGTCAAAGCTACGGTCGCGTCGCGGAACCAGCACCTCGGGATGCCTCGTCTCGCTGGTGCTGTTCATCGCCATGGTCTACTACGGCGTCCATCTCGGGAAGCCCTGGCTGACCTACTACCAGCTCGTCGACGAGATGCGGGTGTCGGCCCGGCTCGCGCCGACCCTGAGCGACGCCGTCATCCGCCGCCGCCTCGAGCAGAAGGTCGACGAGCTCAACCTGCCGCCCGAAGCCAGGAAGTTCGTCATCACCCGCTCCGGCAATCCGCGGAAGATCACGATCTCGACCCAGTACAGCGAGACCGTGACGGTCCCGCTCCTGACGCACACCTTCATCTACACCCCGACGACGGAAGAGCCGCTGTGATTGCTCGCCGGGTCCCCGCGCAAGCGCGGCCCCGGCGGCTCCTCCTCGCGCCGCCCGCATGACCTTCGATACCTCCGACAAGATCCGCTCCCGCCACGATGCGGCGGCCTGGCGCGAAGCCACCGCCGGGATCGTGGTGTTCACCAACGGCGTCTTCGACCTCCTCCATCAGGGGCACATCACCCTGCTCGAGGCCGCGCGCAGCGAGGGCGACGCCCTCATCGTCGGCGTCAACAGCGATGCCTCCGTCCGCCGGCTCGGCAAGGGCCCGGAGCGGCCGATCAATCCCGCCGTCGCCCGCGCCCGGGTGCTCGCCGCGCTCGAGGCGGTGAGCTGCGTGGTCATCTTCGACGAGGACACGCCGCTCGAGCTCATCCGCGCGGTCGAACCCGACGTGCTGGTGAAGGGCGGCGACTACACGCGTGCCACCACGGTGGGCGCCGATATCGTCGAGGCGCGCGGCGGGCGGGTGAAGCATGTGGAACTGCAGGCTGGCTACTCAACTACTTCAATCGTGGAGCGTCTGCGTGCCTCGTCCTGACGGCCGCGCCAACGACCAGCTTCGGCCCGTCGTCCTCGAGCGCAAGGTGAATCCGTATGCCGAAGGCTCCTGCCTGATTCGCATGGGCGGGACCCTCGTCCACTGTACCGCCAGCGTGGAGCAGGGCGCGCCCGGCTGGAAGAAGGGAAGCGGCGAGGGCTGGGTCACCGCCGAATACGCAATGCTCCCCCGCGCCACTTCGGAGCGGACCGATCGCGAGCGCCGCGGCCCCGGTGGCCGCACCCAGGAGATCCAGCGGCTGATCGGCCGTTCGCTCCGCGCCGCGATGAAGACGATGGCCTTCGGTGAGTGGACCATCAAGATCGACTGCGACGTCCTCACCGCCGATGGCGGCACCCGCACCGCGAGCATCACCGGCGGCTGTGTGGCGCTGGCCGACGCCTGCGCCTGGCTCGCCGAGCGCGCGAAGATTCCGAACCCCTTCGGCAACCTCGTGGCGGCGGTGTCGGTCGGCCAGATCGAGGGCGAGATCCGCCTCGACCTCGCCTATCTCGAGGATAAGGTGGCCGGCGTCGACGCCAACATCGTCATGGTGCACCCCGACCAGTTCGTCGAGGTGCAGGGCACCGGCGAGCAGGGCACCTTCGCCCGCGGCGATCTCGACCGGATCGTCGGCATGGCCGAGTCAGGCATCCAGCAGCTCTTCGAAGCCCAGCGGGCCATCCTCGGACGGTGAAGCTCCTCTTCGCGACCCGGAGCGCGGGCAAGCAGAAGGAGGTCCGGCGGCTGCTCGAGGCCGCGGGGCACGAGGTCGTCTTCCCCGATGAGGCGGGCGTCCCCGAAACGACCTTCGAGGAGACGCTCGAGGTCTCCGACAGCTTCGAGACCAACGCCCGGGTGAAGGCGGAGTACTTCCTCAAGAAGACCGGCCTCCCCACCATCGCCGACGACTCCGGCCTCGAGGTCTT